>JAGSGY010000029.1 GCA_023954855.1 Pseudomonadota bacterium
CCGGGTCGGAGACGTCGACACACACGTCGACGCAGTTCGCCACGGTGTCCCCGTCGTCGTCGGCGAAGTCCTCGTCGACCGCACCGTCGCCGTCATCGTCGAGGCCATCGCACTGCACCTCGATGTCGCACGCATCGCCGACGCCATCGCCGTCCGTGTCGGCCTGACCCGGATCGGAGACATCGACACACACGTCCACGCAGTTCGCCACCGTGTCGCCGTCGTCGTCGGCGAAGTCCTCGTCGACCGCACCGTCGCCGTCATCGTCGAGGCCATCGCACTGCACCTCGATGTCGCACGCGTCGCCTACGCCATCGCCATCGGCGTCATTCTGGCTCGGGTTGTGGGTGGAGTCGCAGTTGTCGAGGCAGTCGGCGACGGAGTCGGTGTCGCTGTTCGGAAAGCCCTCGTCGATCGTGCCGGTGCAGTTGTTGTCGAAGCCGTCGCATTGCTCCGCGGCGCCGTTGTGCACGCTGTTGTCGAAAGGCGCGCAGTCGGTCGCATCCGGGTCCCCGTCCCCATCCGAGTCGAGATCGGCGACGACGACCGGGTCCCTCGGCGTCGGCCCTCCCGTCGCTCCGGCATCGGGGGCACTGCCGTCGGACTCGTTGCCGCCATCGACGGTGGTCGAGCCATGATCGATGGCCGGTCCCCCGCCAGCCGGCGTCCAGTCGAGTAGGGTGCAGGCCGTTCCGGGCGCCATGCCGGCTAGGCCGGGATCGGCGTTCGCAATGCGCGTGTAGAGCACATCCCCGTCCACGCCACTCGGCGCGAGGTTGTTCCACACGACGCTGTCGGTGACCGCCAGGCCGGACGTTCCGACGCTCCAGACCGTGTCCCCATCGGTGCCATCGATGAGGATGCTGTTGGTAATCGTCGCGCTGCTTGTCGCGTCGGTTCGGACGTGGCCGCCCTCGAAGGTCGCTGCCGGTGGCATGCCGCTGGTGCCGTTGCCGACCATCGTCACCTGGTGCAGATCCAGATCCAGGCCATCGCGAACGGCGACAGCACCGCCCCCGTCGCTGGTCACGTTCTCAAAGAAGACACTGTCGCGAATCATCGTGCCGAAGACCTGGGCATCCCCGCGTCGATCTAGATGGATCGCGCCGCCGTAGTCTCCGGAGTTTGCGCACCAGACATTCCCGCGAATGGCCGTGGAGGGCGTCGGGGACATCCTCAACGCCCCTCCCCAAGAGACCGCGCTGTTGCCGTCGAACAGGCTGCCTTCGATGGTGATCGCATCCAAGTCACTCGCCAAGATGGCGCCGCCATACGCCGCAAAGTTCTGAGGCTGGGATGCGCCGAGTGCCTGGTTGCCCACGAAGGTGCTGTTGAGCACCGAGACGGACCCATTCGGGCCGGTGCTCGTGAGCGAAACACCCGCACCAATCGCCCCGCCCTGGGCCGCGGTGTTGTCCTGAAACAGCGCGCCGTCGACGGTGGTGACACTCGACGCCGAGAGAATGGCACCTCCGGCCACCCCGTTGTTGCGCAGGAACTGCGTTCCGGTGACGTCGAGAGTGCTGTCGAATACCTCGATGCCGCCACCACCCGTGTTGTTCGCGTCGGGGTCATTGTCGCGCACGGTCCCGCGAGTAAGCGTCACATCCGAGTCCCGGGCGTGGATGGCCGAGCCCGTGTTGGAGTGGAACGTGCAGTCGGTGAAGTCGGCTTGGGAGGACTCGATGGCAAAGGCCCCACCCGGCGTGGCCGCACCACCTTCAAACACGGAATCGGTCGCGGTGAGCGTTGCGCCGCTGAGCAGATAGACAAGTCCTCCCTTCGGGGCCGCACCCGACGAAAAAGTCGAGCCGCTGATGTTCACCGTCGTCCCCGAACCGAACATCAACCCGCCGTAGCTACCGTCCACAGTGCCGGTGGTAAACGTCGAGTCGATGACCGTCAGTGAGCCCGCTGCGCCTCCGTAAATCGGCCCGGCGGGCGCGTCTGCAGGCCCAAGAACGGCTCCATTCTGGACGGTGATGTGGGCGTTTCGTCCGGCCAGCACGCCACCTTCGTTGGTCGCGGTGACGTTTCGAATCACTGCGCCGTCGACGAGTCCGGTCCCCCCTTCGAGAAACCAAAGAAACCCGCGGACACCGGACATGCCGTCGTACACGCCGCCAATCACCTGCACGGTCGCGTAGGTAGGCACATGAAGCGGCGAACCGGTGTTGCCCTCGAGCCCCGTCGCGGTCACATCCTCCAGCCGAAGCGTGGAGTCGTTGTTGACCCACGCCAGCTGCCCGGCCACACCCTGTCGGCTCCCGGACTTGCTGACATCTGTCCCCGCGACCGTGAGTGAGCCTCCCGCATCCACACGAAAGGCGGAGCGAGGACCCCGAAGGGCGACATCAATGTCTCTCACCGTGACCGAGCAATCCGTGCAGGTCACGTCGAAGGCCACGGTTCCTGGACTGACCGACGGCGTCGTCGCCGCATCGCTCGGGAGCCCCGTGAGTTCCAGCCCAATCGGGATCGACACATCCTCGGCGTAGGTCGCGCCATAGACGAGGAGCCCGGTGGTCACCTGATCCACAACGGCCGCATCCACGGCGGCCTGAATGGTGCTGTGGTCGCAGAGAATCAGTGAGGTGGGCGCACCCGCAACCGCGGTGCCGTCTGGGCACACGGACAGAGACTGTGCAGCCGCCGACGCGGACCCCAAGGTCGCCAGCCCGACCATCACGCCTCGCAACCTCACAGCCATACAGCTCCCCCGCGCCCAGCGCGCCCTTCAGCCTACCAGGGCGCACCTGGCGACCGCATCTCCGTACCGCAGAACGCGACTAGAGCGAGCGAATAAACCCAACGAGAGAGTCCATCTCCGCGCTGGTCGGGGTCCGAACAACACCGCGCACATGCGCTGCAATCGCCTCTTCCAAGGTCTCGGCACTTCCGTCGTGAAGATACGGATCCGTGGCCCAGACCCCGAGAAGGGTCGGAGTGTCGAGACCGTCGAGTACACCGCCAAGCCGCTCCCCCGACGCGACCGTCAGCGTGCCGACATCGTGGCGAACCGGAGCCGTCAGCGAAGAGTCGGTGTACAGCGGCGCGGGATGGCAGCTTGCGCAGAGCGCGTCGAAGAGGACTTCTCCGGCTGCGTCGGTGGCAAAGGGACTGGTGGGCGTGGCGTCGAGCGACTCGAGATACCGTGCCAGCCCATCGAGCTCGGCGGAGCGACCGGCCTTGGGAAGTCCAAGGGTGTCGTCCGTCAGCACCCAGTCCGCCTGGTCGAGAAAGCCGTGTCCTGCGAAGGGTCCACGGATGTCGTGCTCGAAGTCTTGGACCTCGTCGAAGTTCGCGGTCCAGTGCAGCGGCCCCATCGCGGTGCCCGCTCGTCCCTCGAGCGAGGTGGTGTTGCGCATGCCCTCGCCGCGGTCGGTGAAGTCCCAGGTCAGGCCATCGTCGCGACCATCTGGATGGCAGGCCGCACAGCTGACGTAGCCATCCTTGGTCATACGGACGTCTGAAGCGTCGTGAAACAGGCGTTTTCCAACGAGGACGTCGGCGTCGAGGGGCTCGACATCGACGGTCGGCAGCTCGTCGAGCAACGCCTGGCTCTCGGTGTCGTAGACGCGCACCGTGCGGTCCAGCCACGCGTGTACCGCCAGTCGCTCGCCATCCTCTGACATCGCCAAGCCGGTGAGCCCCACCCCCACGTTGTGCAGCGAGCTCTCGGGACGACCAGAGTACGCGTCAATCTGAAACACGGTACCGGTGTCGGGCGCGGCGACCCACAGCCAGTCGCCCCTCGGTGACAGGGCCGCTGCCCCCACCCGACCGTGATTGTCGAGCTGCCGGTCGAGCGCGCGAAGCTCCTGGCCATCGCCGAGGCCCACGCCACGCAGAACCGCACGTAGCGAGGTCTCGTGGGTGAGCACCTGCCCGTCGAGGTACACCCCGCGCGCAATGTTGCTGACCTGGCCAGGCACGTACAGGGTCTGCCCGTCCGGCGAGACGACCAGGTGGGAGAGCAGGTTGGGCACGCCACGGCTGGTGTTGTCCGAGTCGACCACATCGGCGAACGCGAGCGGGATGGACGAGGCGTCCACCTCGTAGATCAGTCCCTCTCCATCCAGGCTCCGAAAGCGCGTCGCAAACACCCGCCCCGAAGGCCCGACAGCCACACCGCGCGGTTCTGGCCCGACAGCATACACTGTAAGCTCGTCGTCGAACCGGGCCATCTGACCCGTGCCCTGCAGGCTCACCCACCACGCCTCGCCGTCATGAGCAACACCATAGGGTCGAGAGCCCCGGCCGAGATCAATGCGCCGCACCTCGCCCAGCCCGTCGAGGAGGACCAACGCATCGTCGTCCTCGCACGCCACAGCGATCAAGGCTGCCCCTCGGGCCACGGTTCGCGGCGAAGAGCAGCCGTCGTAGACCTGCCGGCCGGTTGCCGAGACACGGACCACCCCGAACTCGGGGACCACGGCAATCCAGCCGTCACCATCCTCGATGAGGGTCGACGAGGCCGATGTGGGGCCGATCGACTCGCGATAGACGGTGACCAGCTGACTGCTCGTGCTCGCAGCATCCCCCGAGTACGGCGTCTCGCGATGCACGACGAGGTAGTGCCCGGGCTCCGTGAACACGTGCTCGGGGCTGTGGGCATCGGACTGCGTGCCGTCGCCAAAGTCCCAGAGGTGTGTGTCGCAGTCGGTCTCGCCAAGGGCCTCGAAGGCGACGGTCGCCCCCACCGTGGTCTCAACCGGTGCGTCAAAGCTCGCATCGTTGAACGAACAGTAGTCGGGGTGCGGGGGCATCGGGTTCCCCACACACCCCACCACCAGAAGTAGCGCTAGGGCGCGGTGGTGAAGGACCATGTGTAGGTCTCTCCGATGGCGTGGCCGTTGGCGTCGGTCACCCCATCCGCCTCCACCGTGACCGTGTAGGTCGTGTCGCGATCGAGAGGCGACTTGGGCGAGAGAGTCGCAAAGGCTTCCTGTGCCGAACCCCAGGCGACGACCGGGTCCCCAGCCTCATCGACGATGCGAATGGAGCCGGCAAACACGGTGCTCGGTTCGATCATCTCGTTGAAGCCCACGCCGATGCGTGTGGTCACCGCCACCCCAGTGGCTCCATCCTTCGGTCCCACCGCTAGCACCCGCGGCCCGTCCACGTCGGGGTCCGTCCGCCACGGAATGACGGCGGTCGCCTGGTCATCCACCGCTTCCTCGTCCGCGGAGAGTAGAGCCACGTGACCATACGGTGTAAGCGTGTCGAGATCACCCGGCACCTTGTCCACACCGACCTCGCCCACCACCTTGATGTCGGCCATGTCCCGCGCATCGTAGACCCGGCCCACGCCGGACTCGCCCATGAACAAAAAGCCCTCGTCGTAGAAGATGTAGCCGCCGTTGTCGCTGTTCGGCAGATCCCCTACGAACGCCGGCTGGGTGGGGTCTGAGATGTCGTAGATCATCGGGCCAGAGCCGCCCCCCTTGCGCGCAAACAGAGCCAGATCGCCGATGCGATTGCCGTGGTAGTACTCGCGCGGTGTGCCATCGCGGTCGGCTACGTCGAAGCGTCCTCCCGGAATCGGCAGCGGGTTCTCGGGGTCCGAAATGTCGAGCACGATGGCATCCTCAGTCTCTGCCCCGGTGACCAGAAGCGTATCGCCGAGGGCGAAGACGCCCCCAGACCGAAGACCCGGCTCGAAAGGCACGTGCTTGACCAGCGTGGGCTCGTAGGGGTCGAGCGTGTCGATGACAAAGATGCCGTTGTTCGCTGCGGCCGCATAGAGGTACGGGTACTGCCAGAACACAGACAGCACGACCCGGCTGTACGAGTCCGGGTAGAACACATTCGGAAGCTCGAGCACACCGGCCACGACAGGAGCCTCGGCGTCTGAGATGTCCCAGATCTGGATGCCCGAGGTGTGATTGACCACCGTCCAGTCGCCTTGGTACGGCCCCACTCGCACGTGGGCGAAGCCGATGGCGTGCGTCTCGCGCATGTCGGTGTCGAAGGAATCGCTGACCTTGACCGGCGCGCAGGGATCATCGAACTCGAACAGCGACACCCCACCGTCGGACCACTCGGGCGCCCAGGGCATCACCAAATGCCCACGATACGGCGCGACCAGGTTGTGGTGGTCGTAGTCCTCGGGCCCGCCGTTCAGGTAGGCGCAAGGCTCAAAGAGCTCCGCCTCGGTGAAGGTTCCCGTCGGTCCACCCGGGCCACGCAGTTCCGGAGCGTCGGTTGGATCCGGGAACGAGAAGGGCTCAGGTGCATCCGGAGAGCTGCAGCCGAGCAACGTGAGTAAAGCGAGGAGACGCGTCATGCCTCACAATAGCGCGAGACCTACTGCAGCACCGACCAACCTGCTCCCGCCTCCAGCTTCAGCGCACGCATCCAGCGGATCGAGGCGTCGGAGGCCACGCCCACTGCACGGTTGTGAGCGGTCGTTCCGAACACGTCTCGCTGGGCCCCTGCGAAGCTCTTCGGTGAGGCCACCGCCATGCAGAAGGCCGAGAAGGAGGCTCCGCAGCTCTCGGCAGCCTCGGCCGAACTGGTCTGCAGCTCCCCCTCACCGACCGGCACCGCACACGGCTCGTACACGATGACCTCGATGCCCGTGTTGGCCGGGAGTTCATGCGAGCCCAACAGCCACTCAGCGACCAGGGGTGCCGACGCCTCATCGAGAAAGACGATGTTGGAGTGCGCGAAGAAGTCTTGGATCACGTGCAGTCCGAGGCCCATCGCCTCGATCGCACCGGCACGGTCGCCATCTTCGAGAGCAGACAGGGCCTCGGCCCGGGCCCGCTTGAGCACACCACGTCCCTGCCGAAGCACGGCGTCGACCTTCTCGTCTTCAGTGCGCTCGAAGTGGTGCGACCCATCAAAGCCACATCGTGGCTGAAGTAGTGCCGCGGCAGCCGGTCCACGAAGCAGGCGTGGATTTCCGGCAGCGCGCAGGTCCATGGCCAACTCGACCAGGTCAATCTCACGGACCGCCTGTTTGAGCTCGGACTCGGCACTCGAGTGCAGCTCGGTGGCCTCGGCCGCCCGGCGGGTGATGCGGTCGTGCGGCCCCCCTTTCGGGTAGGACGGAAACGCAATGGCGGAGCCAGAGACGAAGAGCAAGGCGGGAAGCAGAAATCGCATGGCGTCAGCTAGCCGTTCAGGAGGTGCTAGGCGAGCGATGCGAGGCCGAGTGCCAAGCCCATGCCCGCCGCAGCGGCGACCGGAATCGCCAGGTTGTCGTCGATGTAGCGCGCGTAGAGCTCGGTGATTCCCGCAAACAGCGCCGCGAGGAAGGCGCCGCCGAACGCGAGGCCGGTGGCCACATCGGGGTGAAAGACTGAGATCAGCAAGAAAGACACAGCCGTGCCGACGATCACAAAGGCGGTCGTGCCCTCGAGCGAACGGCCATTGGCGATCTTCGTCTGTCCATAGCGCCGGCCCACGACAGCAGCGGCGGGGTCAGCCCAGCCGAGAATCGCGACCGCGACCGCGCCGATCAAGGGGGAGCCAATGAGCGACAGCACGACCATCGCGCCGGTGTACCAGGTGGCCGAGTTGACCCGGTGCGCCTCGTGCGGATGCGCAATGGGGCCGAAGATCCACATCAGGAAGTCGTTGATACCCGGGAAGTACCTACGGGACACTTCCATGAAGATGGCGCCCATGAAGGCGGGGATGGTGATCGGCAGGTACCACTCGGGCGGAAGCACCAACTCGATGAGCAGCACCACCGAGCTCGCCGAGATCACGTGGAAGATGCTGCGGGTCCAGTTCGAAGGCCGCAAGTGGGGCGGGTGCAGCTCGAAGTCGGAGAGTGAATCGACCAGAGCCTCGTACGCGGGAGTCAGCTGCTTTCCGAGGGCAATCCACTCCTCCCGGCGGCCGGCAGAGGGCGCGTACTCGGAGAGGATGTCGGACACATCGTCGAGGCGGCGATGCAACGCGCTCAGTGTGACCCCGGTGCCCGTCTCGGCGAGGTCGGAGAACCGGTCGCTCAACGTGTCGAGGCGGTCCTGCGCCGAGGCCGCCACGTCTTCGCGGTAGCGGGCTGGATCGAGAGAGCGCACGAACGCATAGAGTTCGAGCGCAAGGTCGTGACTGTCCGCGGGAAGCGCTGGATTCATGCCCTCTCCTGGGGCCCATCTTATCCCGGCCGCGCGGCCAGTACACCCCCGAAAGAGCCACGCAGCGACGCCGCGTGGCTCCTCCCGATCAGCGCGCGATCTCCGTCACGTCAACCTGAACCCAAGCACCCGGATTTCCGTTGTCGTCCATCCACGGTTGCGCGCTCACCCGCGCTTTGAGTCCGGTGGTACGCGAGCCAGGCACCGTCGGGAGCGACGGCAGAGCCACCACCGGCTCCTTGCCAGGCAGCGCGGCGAGAACGAAGCCCGTGCCCAGACCGACGCCGGAGCCAATCAAGGTGGACGCGATCAGCGGGTCCCAGTCGTTCTTGTCGTACAGCGCGATGACACCGAACAGACCACCGGCAGCCGCACCCATCAGGCCCGTACCGTTGATCACACCCATGTCACGCCAGCCTGGCTCCCAGCCAATGCCCTGCGCGGCGCCCGCAATCACCATGGTGCCGTTGCCGGCGACCAGCGTGCTCAGCCAGACTTCGTCGGCATCCGCACCCGCAAGCTGCGAGCCCCAGGCGCCGCCCCAGCTGCCCCAACCACCGGCGGAGAGCAGCATCATCGAGCCGGCCGGGTCGACATCGAGTACCGGCGACATACCGAGGGTCACGAGGCTTCCCGCGCCGGCCGCTGAGAGCGCGTAGCCGATGGGCTTGGTCGATCCGGGCTGCCCCTCAGAGCTGTTGGCCCACATGCTCCAGCCGACGGCTTGGTAGGCGGTCCACGACTCAAGCACTGCGGCCAGAGCGGCGTCGTTGGCGTCAAACTCGTCGTAGAGCGGTGTCACCGAAGCACCGAGCACCTGGCCAGCCACGCCGCCAGCGAGCATGGGGGCCACGACACCACGGCGGTGCTCGTACTTGCCGAGCGACAGCGGAATGCCTGCACCGAGCGCAGAACCCGCGGCCCAGCCAGCCGTCTGAAAGCCCACACCGCGTGGCGAGGGCTGCCCAATCGCGCTCATTCCGACAGCGCTGATGTAGCCGAGGCCCGCGCCGAGACGAAGTCCACCACTGATCTGACGAGCGTCGGGGTTGTCGCTGAACAGCAGCGGTGCCCAGCCGCCAATCCAGGCGCCATGACCCAAGGAGAGGCCAAGGGTTGTGGCCTTGGGGGCATCGATACCGGTGCGGTTCGCGAGAGCGGCGACACCGCCGAAGGCCGCGGCACCGGCCATCTCGATGGGCGCGCTGATGGTGCGGCGTCCCTTGCGACGCGCATTGGGAATGCCATCACCCGTCAGGTCCAGGTCGGTGTGCAGCCCAGGAATCATCGCGGCCACGCCTGCGCCAGCCTGCCAACCGACCGCACTCGCGAGAGCGAAGCGCCCCTGGTCTCCGATGTCAGCGGCCTTGGGGGCGGCCAGACTCGAGATGCCGACACCGGCCATGGTTCCGGCCAGTGTCGCCGCGTGAATACGCTCGCGCGCACCGTCATCTCCGAGCGGGATGAAGGTCCGCGCCAGCTGAGCACCGTAGAAGCCGCCAAGCGCCGTGCCGCTGTACATCAACGCCACCTCGTCGCGGGTGTAGTCGCGACGACGGCTGAGCATGTAGGCGACCGTGGAGCCGGCGACGGCACCGCCGATAGCCCCCGCAACGGGTCCTTCGTATGTGTGTCCCGTTTCGCTCTCCTCGAGCGCCTCGCCGATCAGGTAGCCGGTCTCGGCGCCCGCAAAGCCGCCGTACAGCGTGCCGAAGGCAATCAAGGCCGAGTCACCCGTTCCGGGAGCATTCGGTTCCCGTCGCACATCCGCGGCCGTGGGCACATCGGGAGTCGTACCCACCGCTGGCGCCACGGGGCGCGGCACAGAAGCAGCCTGCGGAGCCACCGGTGCCGGTGCCGCCACCGGGAGGGCGACAGGCTTCGGCGCACCGGCAGGGAGGGCAGCGACGTCGCCGGTTGACGCGGCAGCTGACGCATCGGCAGCCGTCTCGCCGGACGCCTCTTCCGCTGAAGCAACCGCGACGTCGGCAGCGGGGCCGTCCATCTCGGCGACAGCGGCGTCAACTGGGGCATCCGCGTCGACAGCAGGCGCATCCGTCTGGGCGATCGCCGCCTCAACCGGAGCGGCCGGGCTCTCGGTGCCAGCGACGGGGGCGGGGTAGGTGCCCTGGCAGCCCTCGCCATAGATCATCTTCCAGGCATCCCAGCTGCGCTCGAGCCGAACGACGCACTCCCCGCTGTTCAGCTCGACGCGGTTCCGACGGCCGTCCACGAGCTTCCACCCATGCGGGTAGAGCCGCGCCACAGTCGAGGCGAGGTTGTCGGCGAAGAGCACGACCGTGGGATCCTCGGCGCCAGCCACCACCGCCGACACGGCGTCTTCGAGTTCATCGTCCGAGACCGAGACTTCGGCCGCACCGGCGACGACGGGCAAGCAGAGAAACGAGAGCGTCAGTAGGGTGGAAATGGGTCGCATGAGTGAACCTCCTGCCCACTACAAAGCAAGGCCCATGCCACCCGAGGACGCCGTGTTCATCGGCATCTCCACATCTCGCCACGCGCTAGACGTCCACGATCAGCTACACGCCGTCATCAAGACGGGACACCATGCCTTCGAAGCCCTCTGCCAGCGGTCAGCGCACCGCGTCCGGGTCGAGAAAGCCCGAGATCCGCTCGGACTTACCGATGCGCTCGGTCCCCACATCCTCGATGGGATTGAGGTCGAGCAGCGCCTTCCGAATCAGGTCACTCGTGCGCGGATCCGCCTCGGGAGCCGCCCAGATCGAGTCGTGTGGGATGCGGCCGGTAATCGCGAAGAGCCGAAGACCACTCGTGTCAATGCCGCGCTCACCCGCCGTCGAGAAGTTGTGCGAGAAGGTGCCGCCGAGCCGGCAGTCCCCTGCGTTCAGGTCGCGGAGCACCGCTTCGTGGTCACCGGAGAGGCGGGTCACGAAGTCGTGCTCGGGGTCGAAGCCCGCATCCTCGATGTGCTTGCGCGGCAGCTTGTAGCCGGTGTTCGAGAGGTTGTTGGCGTAGCAGACCGTCGAACCCACGAGCTCACCTAGGCTGGTCGCCGGGTCCGACCCGCGAATCACCAGGTACCCGTCGACCGTCGTGCTTCCGTCTACGACCTTGAGGGCCAGTTCCTGAATCTCGGGGTCGGCGGCGAGGGTGGCCTGCCCGGCCCGATACGGCAGGACCGCGTAGTGATCGGTACCGGCTACGATGCGGTCGCTGACGTCCTGATAGCTCTCGCCCACCTCGAAGATCACCTGCCGACCGAGCTCTCGCTCGAGGTAGTCGCGCAGCGGTTCGTTCTCTTCGAGCAGCACGGCCGCATCGACGGTCGGCGACAGCAAGACAGTGACCGGGCTGGTGTCGACCGGTGTGGACGTCGCCCACACCCCCACACCGAGCGCGACAGCGGCAGCGGACCAGAGTCCCATCGCCAGTGGCAACACCCACGGGCGAGAGGCTGGCGTGGCCACCTCCATGGTTCCGGTCGGTTCGTCTTCAATGACGGGCGCGCGAAACAAGCCGGTGGTGAGCAGGGTCTCGGAGGTGTCGTCTCCGACCGAGTGGTTTCCGAGCACCATCACGTCCGAGCCGACGCCATCAAAGGACTCGGCCATGGTGCGCGTGCCCATGTAGGCGATGGCCCATTCCCGAAGGGAAGGTCCCGGCACATCGAGACCCCGCAGGCCCTGAGCGAGGGATGCGCCATTCGGGCGCTGCTTGTCATCCCAGGCCGCAGCGCGCGCAATCCACTCGTACAGCGGGCTGTCCCGATGCTCGCCAATCGCGGTCTCGAGGTTGGTGACGTGAGCCGCCTCGTCCCAGCCCAGCCGCGGCGGAAGCTCGCCGGTGAGCAGATGAAGCAGCGTCACGCCGAGCGAGTAGATGTCGCCCGCGTGTCCATCATCCTCGCGCGCCCATCGCTGCGGAGACATGTAGGCCAAGGTTCCCGCGACCTCACCGTCCATCGTGCGCGTCTCGCGGGCCTCGAAGCGGGCCTGGGCCACGCCGAGATCGAGCAGGCGCGCCCGACCCGAAGCCTCGACCATGATGTTGTGCGGCTTCACGTCGCGGTGCACGACATCGAGCGGCTCACTGGTCTCGGGATGCACGTGGTGGTGCAGCGCGTACAGCAACTCGGCGATCTGCGCACCGACCTCGGCCACGACCGACGGGGGTAAGCCCCCAACCCGGATCGGCTCGTTCAGGGCGACGCCATCCACGAAGCCCATGACCACGGCCCAGCGGTCGTCGATGCGATGAATGCCGTAGACCGGGACGATGCCCGGGAGGTCGACCAGCGCGAGCAGCCGGGCCTCGTCTCGGAAGCGCTGCACGGCGCGACTATCGCTCGACATCTCGCGAGACAGGAGCTTCACCGCCACGCGGCTCACGAGTCCGTCCGGGCTGCGCATGCGCCCGAGAAAAACCGTGCCGAAGGCCCCCTGGCCAATGACCTGATCGAGGTGAAGCATCGTGAGACGCTAGCCTACCCTCTGCAGCGCGCCACGCCCGTCATGCTTTCACACGACGAGCACGCGAACCGTGGACCGATCCGCTATCGTGCCGCTTCGATGCCCCTCACCGCGGAGTGCCAGTCCATGCGCTTGATCGCCATCCTCTCCCTGCTCATCGCCACTGGCTGCAAGAAGGACGAGCCGCCCACCGGCGAAGGCGTGTTCGCGGAGGGCTGCCCGGCTGAAGGCGGCGCGATGGCCCGACAGATCGGGATCGATGCCTCGCTTCCTGGCGATGTTGCCGTCGGCACCCGCGGCGACTTCTTGCTCGCCAACGAAGACGTCGCGGTGGTCATCACCGAGCAGGACAAGGGCTCGACCTACTGGTACTACGGCGGCGTCATCGCCGATGCCGTGGCCATGGACGGCTGCGCCATCGTGACCGAGGACAAGTTCGACGAGCTTCCGCTGATCGTCGGCGATCTCAACTTTGCGGACGTCGACCAGTCGGTCCTGCGGGCCTTCAAAGGCACCGAGGTCGAGGTCCTCAACGACGGGGCCGACGGCGAGGCCGCCATCGTGCGCGTACACGGCACCGACGACACGCACTGGCTGGTCGAGAACGAGCTGCAGTCGAGTGCGGTCGGCAGCGGCGAGCGCCGGCCGATCAGCGGTCCGTTCGGGCTCGACATGACCGTCGACTACATCTTGCGCCCAGGCTCGAGCGTGATCGAGATCGAGACGACCTACCTCAACACCGGCGAGGACGAGCTCGACCTGCTCGGTGCTGCCTTGCTCTCGTACGGCCCATCCATGGACCGGCACGCCTTCTCGACCAGCGGCCTGTCGATTGGCGGCTTCAGCATCGACTCGGGCCTGCCCTGGATCGTGGCGAGTGATGGTGAGGGTGCGTACGCCTACGCCCCCGAAGAAGGCAACCTTGGCTTCATGTACTTCGCCGGCATCTCAGTGGCCGTGGACCTCGACAGCGCCACCTTCGAGCCCATCGAGCTCAGCCCCGGCGAGGACGACACCCGGCGCTCCTTCTTCGCGATCGGCCCGACGGGAGGCGGCTCAGCGACGCAGCACCTGCTCGAGGTGAACCCCGAGCCGATCCGCGACACGACCTACACCCTCGAGTGGGTCGAAGGTGACGTGCTCACACCCGACGGCGACCCCGTGGCCGGGGCGCGAGTGCGTCTCGAGGCCGATGTGGGCGACGGTCCCGGCGTGCTCGACGAGGTCTGGACCAACTCGAGCGGCCACTACCGCATGCCCGTGCCCGTGTGGGATCCGGATCCGTGGACCTACGGCCTGTACGTCATCGCCGAAGGACGCGACACCACCGCTACGGTCAGCATCACGCCGACGACCGGCGCCCAAGACCTGGAGGTGGGCCCCGCCGGCGAGCTTAGCGTCGCATTCACCGAGGATGGCGACCCCGTCCCGGCCCGCCTCGAGCTGCGCCGAGACGACGGACTGCGCGCCACCCTGTGGTCCCCAGGTGAGGCCACCCAGGCCATCGCCCCCGGCAGCTGGTCCTACACCCTCACACGCGGCTACGAATACGCCGTCCAGACCGGCACCGTCGACATCCCCAACGACGGCAGGGCCACGGTGACCGCCGAGCTCGACCGTGTCGTCGACACCCTCGGATGGATGTCCATCGACACCCACGTGCACAGCGAGCACAGCCCGGACAGCCGCGTGCCCTCCGAGGACCAGCTGCTCCACGCGGCCGCGCATGGGCTCGACATCGTGCTGCACACCGAACACGAGCACATCGTCGATCAGCTCGGAAACGACGTCGCCGCCGGCCTGGGCGAGCACGTGAACAACCTGCTCGGCCAAGAAGTCACCGCCACGATGCCCGAGCACATGACCATGTTCCCGGTCACGCCAGACGAGTCGTTCCGCGGCGGCTTCATTCCCTGGTACGCCAAGGACATCGACGAGATCTACGCCTTGATGCACGAGCGGAGCAACGGTGGCATCAACATCCTCAATCACCCCGGCTACATGGACCGGATTGACTGGAACCACGTGACCGCCGAGCCTGGACTCACCGACCCGACGCTGCTCGGCTGGAACGCCGATGCGGCGGTGTGGAGCTGGGACTTCGAGGGCATCGAGGTGATGAACGGCCACAGCAACCCCTTCGCAGACGGGGGCAACCGACGCTTCGAGCACTGGCAGAGCCTGCTCAACCAGGGCGTGTCGGTCGTGGCGGCCGGATGTAGCGACGACCACGGCGGCGACCAGACCGGCTTCGCGCGGACCTACTTCAAGAGCCCCACCGACGCCCCTGCCGAGTTCGAGGCCGACTACGCCGTCGACGCCTACAAGGCTGGCGAGACCATGGCGAGCACCGGCGCCTTTGCGCGCGTCGACATCAACGGCGCCGGGCCCGGCGACCTCCTGACCGCGAGCGGAGCCCTCAACCTGAACCTGCACATCGAGGCCATCTCCGAGATCGACGTCACCCACGTCGTCGTCTTCGCCAACTGCGACCAGGTCGCCCGCGTGGATGCGACCGCGCCCGACGGCATCGTGAAGTTCTCGGACGCGGTCTCGATCACCCTCGACTCAGACACGCAAGTGACCGTCGCCGCGTTCGGCGCGAACCGCTACCCGGACGGCCTGCCGAGCTTCAACCCCAACTCGGTTCCACGCGTGCTCACCAACCCGATCTGGGTGGATGCGGACGGCAACGGCGCCTTTGATGCACCCGGCGGTCGGGTCTGCAGCTACGACGTGCGCTGAGGAGATCGGCCTATGTACAACCCCGTGGATGTCTGCTGGGGAGCCGATGGTGGCCAGCGACTCGAGGCGTTCTTCCAGTCCCTGCACGCTCGCGACGAAGCCGCGCTGGTCTCAGCGATGGGCGACGACCTGCACCGATGGAGTCACGAGGACACCGACAGCGCCCCCGAGGCCGCTGAAGCACTCCTCGACCACATTCGGCCACGGAAGGTCAGCTCAGACGAGGCTCTGAACTGGTGGGCCTTCGAGTTCAACACCGGCTTCGCCTCGTTTCAGGGCATGGCGGAGAGTCTGCGCCGACTCGCGAGCGACGTCGAGGTGCACGTCTTCTTCGGGCGAACCGGCGAAGCCTTTGGCTGGGTGAGCGACGCCGCGACACCCGCCGATCAGACCCCCTGGAAGCTGCGGAGCGGCGATCCGCCCAAGCCCCCGTCGGGCAAGGGCGAGCAGAGCCACGCGTGGCGCCGCGCCGTGACCCTCACCAAGGTCAAGCGCGACTTCGATCTGCACGCCCACGCCCACCTGATCACGGTCCACCCCACCTCGGAGGCGGGTGTTCACCTGGATCCCACGCCGATACGGGTGGCGGCCGTGGTCTATCCCCCGTGGGACCGCCTCGTCACCCCCGAGAAGAGGGCCTTTCCACCATTCAAGGGACCGGTACTGGGCCACTACCCCGCATGGAGGAGCCGAGACGCGGACGACCTTCGACACCTCGGGGGCCTCGATGCTTCACAGCCCGTGAGGGGGGACGCGGACGACATTCGCGAGTTCTTTCGCCTCGCGGAGGCCGGCTTCCCCTCCTACATCGACGCGCTCTTCTGCCCTGAGGAGCATGTCCGCCACAGCACCGTCATCGGCGATGCCCTGCGTGCACAGCGGCAGCTCTTCCTGTCGCGCAAGTACCTGGACCACCTTCGTTCGGCGATCCAGCTGCCGGCGCCGTACCGACCTCGAGACGCCCCAGTCGAAGACGGCCATCCGCCCGCCACCCTGGCTCACACCCTTCGGTGGGCGTTCATCGCCGCACGCGTGGCGAAGACCGGGGTCCTCAGCGAAGAGCTCTCCACGGATCAGCAAGCGAAGCTCGCGGCCATCGCAGCGGGAGAGTGGTCCATCGATCGCTTTCGAGAGGAGCACACTTCTGTCCAGTACGCCTTCTTGGACGCGCTACCGATCACGCCGCTGCCCAAGAAGCCGAGCATGGCCAAGCTGCAGAAGCTCTGCGCCAAGCTGTGCGCGCAGGCCGAGGAGCTGCGACCCCAGCCCGCCTTCGAAGCGCCCACCTGAGCCCTACGGAAGGGTGAGCGATGTCGTTCGCTCGCGGATCACGGGCACATCGCCGCGCTCACGTCCGGTCGCATAGCCTCCCCGCTCGTACTCACGGTAGGCCAGCGAGCCGGTGCCGTCCTCGAAGCCGTCCGGATCGGTGAAGCCGATGGGCAGCGTGCCCTGCCAACCCGCGGGCATGCGCACGGTCCAGGCGTGCGAGAGCGGAGGCGTGGAGGACACCGCGGTGAGTTCCAGTGCATCGGTCTGGGCGTCGCCGAGCGCATCGACCACGAAGCCGGCGGAGGTGCTCGACAGCGTTGCCGGGGCGGCAATCAGCGAGTCCTCGAGATCGACGGTCAGCTGGTCCCCGGCCTGCACGCGTGCGGACCAGAGCAGGTCGTCGTCTTCCTCTCGTGTCGAGACCTCGGTCACGCCTTCGAGCCCGAGGCCGGGGGGAAAGCGGAACACCGTCGTGAACGGCACGCTGGAGTGCAGCTCGTAGTGAAGCCACCGGCCCATCTGCATGCGGGTGACCACCGCACCTGAGAAGGGACCGTCGACGTCGACTTGAACGGCCTCCCAGTCGTCACGCCACGGCCCATCGAGGCGAAGGGTCTGCCCACCGAGCTCGTCGACCTCGCGTGCATCGAGTCGCTGAAAGGCGAAGGGCAGTCCCGCGCCGTCGAGGGCCATCGCCACCGGAGTGACTGCGCCCTCGCACTGAGAGAGGCGCACCCGCACTGTCAGCGGGCCCTCCATCGGTCCCAGACCGCACTCGAACAAGCCCATCCACAGGCTCTCGCCGCCCGGCGGAAGCTCACTGGCCTCGAGAAGCACCTCTGCGGACTCTGCAGGAGGGTCCGGCGACGGGTCCCACGGCCGCACACCGTCGAAGACCAGGGCGTCCCCGGGCCGCACGTCAACCACCGACTCGGACCAGATGTAGGTCACCGGGTCGTTGTGCTCGGCAGTGACCGTGACGACATCCCCGCGCTCCACTTCAGAGAGCCAGGCGCTGCCGTCGTCACCGGTGGTGGTGACCGAGCGAGCGGTGCCCTCGGCATCGTGGACCGACACCTGCATCGGACGCTCTGCGGTCCCGAGCGTCTGCACGTGCACATCGGTGGAGCACCCACCAAGCAGCAGGACCAGGGCGACCCTCACGCGGCCTCGCGCAGCCGCCGGTACGCCACAATCGCCGCCATCAACACCGCGGAGAGCACGCCGAGCCCGGCCAGCGCATAGGCCATGACCAACGCATCCTTGAACACCACCACGAAGACAATCGCGACGAGAAACAGGGTCGCGACTTCGTTGTAGATGCGCAAGCTTCGCGAAGACCACGCCGGCTCACCGCGCAAGAAGCGGCCGAGAAGCCAGTGGCAGCCGAGGTGGTAGACCCACAAGCCCGCCACCATCGCGAGCTTCAGGTGAAGCCATCCGGTGAGCGGAAAGAAGGCCAGCAGGCCCAGGCCAAATCCAGTCGCGAAGATGCCAGACGGCCAGGTGATTCCGAACCAGAGACGGCGAGCCATCAGCTGCAGCTGCGGCAGCAAGACCGCTTGCTCGTGCTCGGGTCGCTCGAGGGTCTCGGCGAGGTAGACGAACAGCCTTACGATGTAGAACAGGCCTGCAAACCAGGTGACCACGCCGATGATGTGCAGGGACTTGAGCAGCGGGTAGCTCATCGTCGCCTCGCAGAGCAGGGGGTGGGCATGGGGGTTCGTCCGAGCAAGCCACACCCTAACCGGCTCGCGCTCCCCTCCCCAGCGGCCCTTTTGCGTGCATCGACCAACATCTGACGACGAATGAGGGTCCATTCAGTTAGACGGCAGGCACCGGAGGCTCGCTTGGCACATCCCGTCTACCCGAAGCTGCTCGAACCCCTCGATCTCGGCCACATCACGCTGAAGAATCGCGTGTTGATGGGCTCGATGCACACCGGCCTCGAAGAGCAGGTAGGCCCGCTCAAGAAGATGGGAGCGTTCTTTGCTCGCCGCGCCGAGGGTGGCGTCGGCCTCATCGTCACCGGAGGTGTCGCACCGAACCGCGCCGGCTGGACCAAGCCGCTCGCCGGCAAGCTCACCAACCGGTGGGAAGTCTACAAGCACAAGTACTGCACCGATGCCGTGCACGAGGCTGGCGGCCGCATCGCCATGCAGATCTTGCACACCGGCCGGTACAGCTACTCCCCTCTCGCGGTCGCTCCCTCGGCCATCAAGTCGCCGATCAGCCCTTTCAAGCCCCGCGCGCTGTCGAACCGCGGCGTCAAGCGCACCATCCGGGACTTCGTGACCTGCGCCGTGCGCGCCAAAGAAGCCGGCTACGACGGCGTCGAGATCATGGGCAGCGAGGGCTACCTGATCAACCAGTTCATCGCTCGCAAGACCAACAAGCGCACCGATAGCTGGGGCGGCGGCTACAACAACCGCATTCGCTTCCCGATCGAGATCGTGCGTCAGACCCGCGAGGCCGTCGGGCCCGAGTTCGTCATCATCTACCGCCTGTCGATGATCGACCTGGTCAAGGATGGCTCGACCTGGGAAGAGGTCGTCGAGCTCGCCAAGCGCATCGAAGAAGCCGGCGCCTCGATCATCAACACCGGCATTGGCTGGCACGAAGCGCGAGTGCCCACCATCGGCACCATGGTCCCCCGGGCCGGCTTCACCTGGGTCACCGCCCGTCTCAAGGGCGAGGTCTCGATTCCGCTCGTCACCTCGAACCGCATCAACATGCCCGACGTCGCCGAGAGCGTCCTCGCCAACGGCGATGCCGACATGGTCTCGATGGCCCGACCGTTCCTCGCCGATCCCGACTGGGTCGCGAAAGCCGAGCGCACCGAGCCCGAGGCGATCAACACCTGCATCGGCTGCAACCAGGCCTGTCTGGACCACGCCTTCCAGAACATCCGCTGCACCTGCTTGGTGAACCCCTTCGCTTGCTACGAGACCGAGCTCGTCGTGCACCCCGTGAAGTCGAAGCGCAACATCGCTGTCGTCGGTGCCGGCCCTGCGGGACTCGCGTTCTCGACCACTGCGGCAGGCCGCGGTCACGAAGTCACGCTCTTCGACCAGGCCGACGCCATCGGCGGCCAGTTCAACATGGCCAAGAAGGTGCCCGGCAAAGAAGAGTTCTACGAGACCCTTCGCTACTACGACCACGAGATCAAGCGGACCGGCGTTCGTCTGAACCTCGGCAAGAAGGTCGACGCGGGCGACCTGTCGAGCTTCGACACCGTGATCCTGGCGACCGGCGTGAGCCCCCGCAAGATCAACCTCGACGGCATCGACCACCCGAAGTCCCTGTCCTACGTGGACGTACTCAGGCACGGCGCGGACGTCGGCGGGCGCGTGGCCATCATCGGCGCCGGCGGTATTGGCTTCGACATCGCCGAGTTCCTGTCGCACAGCGGCGAATCGACCGCCCTCAACAAAGACGCCTTCATGGCCGAGTGGGGCGTGGACATGACCTACGCCGAGCCCGGTGCGCTCACCAAGCCGCACGACGAGCCTTCGGCCCGCGAGATCACCATCTGCCAGCGCAAGAAGGGCAAGCTCGGCGCCGGACTCGGCAAGACCACCGGCTGGGTGCACCGCGCCGCGCTGAAGAAGAAGAATGTGCAGATGCTCGCCGAGTGCCAGTACACGTGCATCGACGACGAGGGCCTGCACCTCACCGTCGCCGGAGAGTCCCGCGTGCTCGACGTCGATCACGTCATCATCTGCGCCGGCCAGGTCCCCGCTCGCGAGCTCGCCGCCCCGCTCGAGCAGGCCGGCATCGAGGTGCACCTCATCGGCGGTGCCGACGTCGCCGCTGAGCTCGACGCCAAGCGCGCCATCGGTCAGGGCACGAAGCTCGCACTCGATCTGTAAGCCACAGCGAAGATCTGCGTTGCGAGGGGGAACCCCACTCGCAGCGGCAGGTCTGACCCGTGATGAAACATCGCCTCTTCGTCGTTCTCTTCCTTGGCTCCTGCATGCACAGCGGGGTGCCGGGACAGGCCAAGTCCGCCGACAGCCTGCTGTACACCGTGGCCTGGGGCGACACACTCACCGACATCGCCCGCCGCTTCGACGTCAAGGGCGGGTACCCCGCGCTCGCGAAGCAGAACGACATCGCCTACCCGGACTGGATCGGGGCCGGCGACGTGCTGCAGGTGCCGGCCACGGCTGAGGCCAAGCGGGTGCTGGGCACGTGGCCCGCGTCGACCCCGCTCACCTCCTCTCTCGAAGAAGGCGCCGTCGAGCGCCTCGCCAGCCCGCGACGTGCCCAGGTCGATGGCTGCTATGAGGCCGCCTGCGTGCGCATCGACAACGGCCGCGACCTCTGCGCCTGCGATGGGGGCGAGGCCGCCGACCGCTTCTTGCTCACCCGACCGGGCAGCGAGCGCCTCGTCTGGCCCGCCAGCCTTCCGTCCGAACCTCGCCGCGATTCGTGGTCCACCGAAGGTGGGGTCGAGGACTTCGAGCTCAGCCGTGCAGACATCGACGCGGACGGCGACACCGAGCTCATCGTCGCCTTTCGCCGCGACCTCGACGACCTGGCCCGCTCCACATGGGACGTCGCCATCATCGAGGACCCCACACAAGAGGCGCCGCCGGTTCGCCTCCAGATTGGCAACTATGGACGCGGAACGCTCACGCCGAGCGGCAAGGGCTTCGACGTGCTGGCCACCAACTGGGAGAGCTACCAGCCCGAGGGAACCTGGAGCGCGCGCTGGCATCTGGTCGGCCGGCGCCTCGCCTACAACGATGGGGTGTTGACCCCGCGAGACAGCCCGATCTTGTCGCGGCGTCTGTACTGGTCCTTCGTCCCCACGAGCCTCGAAGTCGGCCCGCTCCCCGTGGGCTCGCCCACCCGCGACTTCGTCCCTCAGGTCACCGCCGAGCTCGATTCGGAGCCGTTGGTTCGACACGAGCGACTGCACACCGCACGGGCCAAGATCCTCGCGACCGAGGACAGCGATGGCGCCGGTCCGGTCCTGGTCGTCGCCACGGGCGCGAGCTCTGTGAGGCTCAAGGCCGCGCCCGACCGCAGCGGCGATGAGACCAGCTACCAGCGGCTCGGCGATGCCAAGAGCAGCCGGCTCTTTCCGCTCGGCTACGCGCCCTCCGCAGACAGCCTCGTCGGCAGAAGCGTGCTCGACGTCACCTACCGAACGAGCGACTGGCGCACCGAGCGCGTGCTGTGGATTCAGTGACTACTCGAGGGTGAGGGTCAGCTCGACCAGCTCGGGGTCCGCGGCGATGTCGGCCTCGGTGAACAAGATCGGGCGCATCGCGCCGGTGGCGTAGAGGTGGGACTGGTCCGCGTAGTGCGGTGATTCCGGATCTTCGCTCTGCGAGTAGGTCATCACTGCACGGGCCTCGGGACCCTCGTCGGTGAACTCCATCGCCATCACCCAGCTGTTGCCGCTGTTCACGACGTAGCCGCCCGGTCCGAGCTGCGTGCGCTCATGGATGCTGTCGTTGTGCGACACCGCCGGAAGCAGCGTGGAGTTGCCGCCACGGCCACTGTAGGTGCCAATCGAGATCAGTCCTTCGGCGTACTGGCCACCGAGAACCTCGATCTCCTCGTCGCCTCGAATCTGCACCTGCACATCGCCCAGACGCGCATCGAGCTCGAGACCTGCCTCGTCGAGCAGGGTCACTGCTTCCGCGAGCGCCACGAGAATCGGGTCGGCTCCCGTGGACGGCGCCGCGGCGAGGGTACTCGGCGTGTAAATCGGGTCTTTGGGATCAAAGGAGTCGCCGTAGAGCTTGCCCCGGTCGCCGAGGTCCTCGGTGTCGAACACCTCCGCCATCATGAACTCACGCCACAGGTGCGCACCGCGGCTGTCGACGCCCGAGCGCCCATCCCAGCTGGCTAGGACTGCGCACGCAGCGGCGATGTCGATCGGGCCCGCGCCAAGGTCCACGGCAGCGGCACCCGTGCACCGCGTCACGACCTGGTCGCGCAGATCCTCGGACACCGAAGCCCGCGCCGAGAGCGCCGCAGCCTCGACCTCATCGAGGGTGAAGGTGCCGTCCGCACCGGATGCGCCATCGGCTCCGGACTCCATCAAGAAGCGGTTGTTCATCTTCGTGCGCGGCGTGCGGCGCGTGCCGGTGTCGCCGTAGATCAGCGGATAGCCCTCGAGCGGCTCGAGGGGGTTCGCGAGCCACATGTTCTCGTTGGCATTGCTCACGAAGTCACTGCGCAGAAGCTGCGGGTTGTCATCGAAAGGAATCGCACCCGGCAGCACCGAACGTGGGTCCTCGACCCATGTATTCACCGGGTCCGCGCCGTCGACCACGAACACGCCGTACCCCGCGAACAGGCTGGCAAACACGCCCTCATCGAGGAAGGTTTCGTACGCGTCCTCGGCCGCCTCGGACAGGTTCGGAGTCGCCGCCGAGTCGGTGTAGAAGGCGTTGCCCTGGTCATCGGCGTACAGCGTGTGCACCCAGGGAATGCCCTGGTAGTCGCGGTGCGCGGCCTTGAAGGACTCGAGGTCCGTCGCCGTGTTCATCTTCAGCCAGGTCTGCGACAGGCCCGTGTTGTTGTCGTTCACGTCCCGGTACGAGAACGCGTTCAGAGGCGTCCACCCGACCACCGGCATGTTCACGACGGGGCCGTATCGGCTGGTGAACAGCGTACGCGGCACCCGCTCGACCGAGCCATCGTCCTGCTTGACGTCGATGATGTAGTGATGCGGCGTCATGCGCTCGGTTCCGCCGTCGTAGGCGTAGGTCGTCGGGTTGTCCTCTTCGAGGGCGAGCTCGTGGACGACGAAGCGTGGGGTGTTGCTGACCGTGTGCGTCCACGCAACGTTCTCGTTGAAGCCGATGTTGATGACGGGCACGCCCATCAGGCTCGCGCCGTACACGTTGATCTCACCCGGAATCGTCAGGTGCGACTCGTGCCAGCGCCGCTCACCCTGGCCGGGAAAGTGCGTGTTCGAGAGCAGCATGCCCTTGCCGCCCGTGCTCTTGTCGCGACCGATGGCCCAGCCGTTGCTACCCAGGCCCGGGTTGAGGATGGGGTCGAGGCGCTCGGCAGGCGGTGCGGCGGCACGCCGACCGTCGGGGGGCACCGCGTTTCCGATCAAGTCCGCGAAGACGTAGCCCGACGCGAACTGCCCGAGGTGCAGGTAGTACGCGAGCAGATCGATGTGATTGAGCTCTGGAAACCACTCGGCGCCGGCACAGGCGGGCGGAAGGTTGTCGACCCCGACCTCTTCGACGTAGCGGTTGTAGCCGGCGGCATAGCCAATGATGGCGTCCTGAAGGTCCGGCTCAAGGGCGACGAAGCCCTCTTCGGCCTGGGCCACGACCCCGAGATGCAGCCAGCCGAAGTCGCTGTCGATGTGGGCATCCGACGGACCGGGACCAAACCACTTTGCCCGCTCGGATCGCACCTTGACCACCTGGTCGGCGAGCACGCAGACGTTGTCTTTCGCAAACGCGTAGCCCATGCCGAAGCCGAGGCTGCCGTAGTCCTCGGCCAGGATGTGGGGGATGCCGTAAGCGGTCCATCGCACGTCGGCGTTGTAGGGGCCGACCTGGACGTCGTAAGGATCGACGGTCTCAACCTCTTCGGTCGTGCAGGACAGGGACATGAGAAGAAGAGCAGGAAGCCAACGCATCGATACCTCGCCGAGAAGTCGCGTATTCCGAATGCCCCCACCCTGCCGCGATTGCGCTTCCGCGCCCGCGACGTGCACCGGAGGGATCGCCCAAAAAGACCGCCGGCAAGCCGGAGTTTACGCTGCACCGGGGGCATGCTGACACCCCTGCATTGCCAGGCGACACGGCGTGGACATCACGGTACAGTGAGGAACGATCCACCCCCCTGTTCGATCTTGCGTGCTTGCGAGGCCCCAAGCTGCCCAAAAAGCCACCATTCCCGCTGCCTGGCGTGCGGAGCATTGTTCCGCGACAGGCCACCCCGGGCCCGGCGCCGGAGCGCGCACGAGGTCCAGTCGGTGCCGGTGCCGCGCGACGTCCACCCAGACCGACGGCCCAGCTGCTCCCTGGAAGCCGCGTTGAGCGCTACGAGATCGAAGCCCGCCTCGGTGCTGGACGCATGTCCACGACCTACCGAGCCCGCCATGTGGTGCTCGATACCCTGCACGCGCTGACCCTCCCGAACGACTCGAATGCATCACTGCATCGTTGGCTGATTCGCGGAGCCCGCACCCAAGCGAGCCTTCGCCACCCCTCTGTCGTCGCAGTCACCGACGTCATCGAGCACGGAAGCACCCCAGGCATCGTCTTCGACCTGGTCGACGGCCCGACCCTCGAGGACTTCATCGCCTCGCACGACCTCGACGAGAACGCGATCGACGCCATCGCCGGCGGGCTGATCGATGCGGTGGGCTGGCTCCATCGCAACGGCGTCGTGCACCGCAATCTCAAGCCCAAGAACATCGCCATCGATCTCGGCGGCGAGAACGCCGTCCCACGGATCACGGACTTCACGCTGGCCAAGGTGCTCGGCAAAGAGAAGACCAAGAAGAAGCCGCGCGTCTTCGGCACCGCCTCGTACATGTCGCCCGAGCAGACGATCAACAGCGTCGAGGTCGACACCCGCTCCGACATCTGGGCCCTCGGCGCACTGCTCTATCTGCTGTGCAGCAAAGAGATGGCCTTTCCCGACAACGAAGACGTCTTCGATGCGGTGCGTGCCGGTGACTACGTCCCCCTGCGTGCGCATCTTCCCGACGCCCCGCTTCGCTGGGTCGAGGCCATCGGTGAGGCCCTCACCGTCGACGTCAAGGAGCGCGCTCAGAGTGCCGAAGAGCTGGCGCAGACCTGGTTCGCCGGAAGCACATCGCGCTCGACGATGTCCTCCCGTACCGCTCCGGTCGGAAGCGTCACCCTGGTGTTCACCGACGTGCAGGGCTCCACCCAGATCTGGGAAAAGAAGATCGAGACTGCGAGGCACTCGCTCAAGGCGCACGACGCCGTGATGCGTGCCTCGATCAGCCGCCACGGTGGCTACGAGGTCAAGACCGAGGGCGACGCCTTCATGGTCGCTTTCCCCGACCCGGCCAAGGCCCTCGACTTCTGCTTGGACGTACAGCGCTCCCTTCACGAGCACCCGTGGAGCGACGAGCTTCTCTCGCTTCCCGAAGCCTCGACCGAGGCGGGCTTCCGTGGCCTTCGCGTGCGCATGGGCATTCACACCGGTGAGCCCGAAGTTCGCGCCCACAAGGACATGGTCGACTACTTCGGCCCGATGGTGAACCGCGCCGCGCGCATCGCTCATGCCGGCCACGGCGGCCAAGTGTTGATCTCACGGGAGTCCTGGGAGCTCGCGCTCGGCAGGACCTGTGAGCCGGTCGAAGACCAGCCGCTCGGCGCCTTCTTGCTGCGAGGCCTCTCGGGCACCCAAGAGATCGTCCAGGTGCTTCCGGGCGCCCTCTCCCAACGCAGCTTCCCGCCGGTACGTGCCGATCAGAGCGAGTAGCGCCTACTTGCGCCGCTCGAACAAGCCGGGCTTCCACACGGAATCACCGGGGTAGCAGGGCGGCTCTTTTCCCCAGGCGAGGACGAAGCTCTTTACGGGGACGTCGACGGATTGCTCGGCCTGCCAGGCGACGCCCTTTCCGCCTTCAACGTGGCCGCGTCCCGTGACGATGACGAGGTAGCCGGTCTGGTCCCAGGGGCCGGTCGCGAGCGAGGCGATCTTGTAGTCGCGCCAGGCCATGGAGCGGACAAAGCGCTCTTCCATGTCGAGCGGCATCTCGTGGCCGGACATGGCATCGCGAAGCACGGTCATGTAGCCGGACGGAATCGGGTAGCGGGCATCTTCGGGCGCCTTGCCGAGGGTCGTGCCCGCGGCGAGCACGTGAACACCGGCGGTCGCAGCGGTGACCAGACGGGCGTAGGGCGCGAAGGCGAAGCCCCAGGACTCTTCCCAGCTCAGTGCGGCCTCGACGGCGTCGATCTCGATCTGCCCTTCGGCAAAGCTGTCGAGCTGGGCCTGGTAGTCCTCGTGCACGGCTTCGAGGGCGAGCGTCACCGGCGCGCGCTCGTGCAGGTTGCGCATCAGCCGGGTGGCGCGGGCCAGATCGGGCTGCGTGCCGTGGCGCTCACCGAGAACGATGACGGCGGGGGCTTCGACGGCGAGGATGTCGTTGAAGCCGATCTCCTGGCAGTCTCCAGCCAGCGCTGCACCGAGCAGAAGGGTCCACATTGCTCACTCCTGCCCTGTCGTCACACGTCGGTCGAGGCATTGCCAACGCCGAGGTCGGCGAGACGGGCATCGAGCAGACCAGGGAAGCGGCTGTACCAAGTGGCATTCAGCGGGGAGGGATGCGGCAGCGGATGCACCCGGATGCGCCGAGAACGCCCGTCTGGCGCGACGAGGTCGACCTCGACGTGGGAGCGAAAGCAGTCCTCGCGTCCCCAGAACTCGACCAAACGGCGCTTGGTGTCGCGGTCGGGAAGCCCAAACCAGTCGAAGGCCACACGCCCAAGCGGAATGATGTCCTGGCCGGTCCAGTGGTTCACGAGCAGGTCGGCCACGAACGGCTGACAAGCCCGGCGCGTCTTGACGGACCAGACCTTGTTGCCAATCGGCTTGTACGGAACGGTGTTGGCCCAGAAGACCGCATCTCCGACCCGCACCGAGGACTCGAAGTCGGGACAGTCCTGCCCGTGCAGAGCGCGGTGAAGACCGTTGCGCACCTTTTGGCCGCCCGCTCCGATGAACGGCATGGCGTGCTTGACCTCGTCTCTGCCTGGGTCACGGCCAAAAAAGGCGACCTTGGCCGAGGGCGTTCCGGCGCCGAGGATCGGCTCGATGGGGTCGCGCTGGGCAGCGGTGTACACAGGCACATCAATGCGCTCGAGTCCTTGCGCAATCGCGCGCAGACCCGCAGTGCGTTCGGCTTCAGTCATCGCTCGTAGTCCGTACTTCGTGGCGTCGGAGGGGGATCGGCGCCGGGCTGGGGAGCACCAAGCACTCGCGCCCTCGCCTCGTCATCCAGGGCTTCGAGGGCCGCTGCCCGCTGACGCTCCCGCTCACGCGAGAAGGTCTGCTGGCTGACGACGTAGAGCACGCCCAAGCCGGCGACCAAGACCAACAGGCCACCGATGACGCTCTTCAGTACGTTCTCAGTGCGCTGCGCGCTCTGATCCACGCGCTCGGCCAGCTCTGCGGCGATGCCCCCGACCGAGCTCTCAACAGGGTCGAGCACATCGCGATCAAGGGTGCTGTGCAGCGTCTCGCCAATGCCGGGCGTACCCGGGCGCCCTTCTTCGAGGGCGAGGTAGAGCGTCTCGCGAAGCATGTCTGCCAGGGCGACGGTGAGTGCAGGCTCGCGCAGGCTGTCTTCGACCGAGAGTAGAGCCCGTCGCACGACCCGATCGACCACTTCCTCCGCAGAGCCGCCAATGTCCTCGCGCAGCCCATCGGCGAGGGCCTGCGTCAGGTCACGACGTACCATCGCGCGAAGTTCGGGACCCACGTCGTCACGAAGCCCGGTGCCTGCCCGAGCCACTGCGACCGCCACAATCGCGTCCACCGTGGCCTCGAGGCGAGCTTGTTGATCTTGGCTGGTCACGCCAGATACTGCGCCCTCGGTGAGCTGCTTTCCGAGCTGCCGCAGCAGCTGTTCCTCGAGGAGCGACCGGGCGGCGCCGTTGACGCCGTCACCCTTTCCGAGTCCGGAGGCTTCGTCGAGTACCCCCGCCGTGAGGTTGCCGCCCATCTTGTACAGGCAGCCCGGCGCGAACAGAATAGCGACGAAGAAGATGGCGAGAAGCTGGCGCAGTGGGCCTCCGCGCGAAGCGTACCCCACGCGTGGCCCGGACAGGCTCTACTGCGTGAAGCTGTGCTCGACGCCATCGATGCGCCGGCTGTAGATGACAGCGGTCTGCGTGCGCGCGTCGAAAGCCACGAGGATCGGAAGGTCGCCGAGCATGTCCTCGACAATCGCCAGCTCGCCGACGCGCGACTCCATCTCGTCAAAGGCGTAGATGACCGTCTCTGTGCTGCCGATGACGCCGATCGCGTAGCTCTTGTTGGGGTACTTCGGGTCGGGGTCGGGGTTGTTGTCGGCGAAGATGTTGGTGTCATCCTCGCGGTAGTCCCCGTACGGATAGCTGCCCGCATGCCGCTCCCCGAGCACTTCGGTGCTTGGATACATCGTCCGCCACTGGCCCCAGGTGGTGTCGATCAGCGCGCCCGTCTGCAGGCTCGAGCCCAAGCGCTCTCCCGAGAAGCCAACCTGGCGCATCTGGCCATAGAGCGAGTCGGTGCTGCGGTCGAAGAGCACGAGATTCGAGTTGTAGAGGTTGCCGGAGACGCCAAAGCGCATCGCCGTTCCCTCCTGCTCGCCGTCCACGAGTACGCCCGAGCCGGTCAGCGGGCAGTAGGTCACCGAGAACTCCCACTCGCCCCAGGTGTCGTTGACGATCTCGTGCCGCCACAGCGCATCGAGGGGATAGGCCCGCGCAAGGCCGTCGCGGGCAATCCCGAGCACGCGGTCGTCATCGACCAAATAGTCCAGGCTGTCATCGGCGCTTCGCCAGTCCGGCGAGTCGATCGAGGGAATGCAGTTGCGTCCTCCGAAGCAGGCCGAGACAATCTCGCTGCAGGGCACGCCGCAGTCCGCGGTTCCGGAGATGGACTCCCCTTCGTTGTTCACGCCGTTCTGCCACACCCGTGCTCCCGGATGGTGCGTCGACCAGGCAAACCAGAAGGCGGTCACCCCAGGCACGCGTCCGAGCTGCAGCTTGTCGTCGGCAAGCTCGCCCTCGAAGGCCTGTCCTGCAAGGTTGAATCGGCTGCCCGTCTCGACGTCCACGAAGCTCAAGTCGTCTTCAGACGGCAGGTAGGCCTCGCCCTGGTAGGTCGTGTTCTCGACGTCGGCGATGCCTGTGTGGCTGGGTCCCAGCCCCACCGGGCGGCTGACCGCGCAGCCGAGCATAAATAAAGGGACAACCAGTCGCATCGTGGACTCCTTGGCCCATGGAGCGCCCGGGTACTGCGATCGTTACGCCGACTGACGAATCCGACGTCGCTTCGCGTGGTCCGACGCCGCCGCTGCGCGTATAGTGCCCGGGTGTCCAGACTTCTCCCCGTACTGCTGCTCTGCGTCGGCTGCTCCGAGCCGTCCGACACCCGCTGGAGTGCGATTTCGTACCTCGAGATTGCCCGAGAGGTCGACGGAGTGAGCCAGGGCTTTGATCTCGATGGCACGAGCTCTGACGAGGACGGTTCGACCGGCTGCGGCATCGGCGACTACGAGAGCCCCGACGGTTCGGGCGGCATCGACAACGCCATCGCGCGGGTCATGCCCGCCCTCGAAGCGACCGAAGGCGCCGCGCTCGAGCCGTTGATCAACCAGAACATCAACATGGGCGAAGTGCTGATGATCTTCGGGGTCTCGGGCATCGATGACCCCCTCAACGATGATGAGGTCTCGGTCACCTTCGTGCGTGGCTTCGGCGCCCCGCTGATTGGTGCGAGCAACACACTCGTCTCCGGCCAGACCTTCGAGCGCGACACGTCGCTGGAGCCGGTCTCGGTGCAGACGGCGTCGATTGTCGACGGTGTCCTCGAGGCCGAAGGCGCCTCCGTGGTGTTTCCCATCACCGTGTTCGATGCCAATCCCACGCTCGTTCTCGAGAACGTGGCGGTACGCTTCGAGTACGACGAGCGCGGCGACTTCGTCGGGACGGTCGGCGGTGCCCTCAACTACGACATCCTGCTCGGCGGCCTGCTGAACACCGGCATCGGCGACGAGCTCGAGGCCCTGCTTCCGGCGATGTTCGAGAACAATGCCGACCTCGACAGCGACGATGGCCGCTGCTCGCGCATGAGCCTGACGATCGAGGTCGACGGCGTGAACGCCTTCCTCCACGACCCCCCTGAAGGGCTCGACTGACCGTGGCTGAGAGCGCCGCCGTTCAGTACTTCCTGCCCTTCACTATCGGCATGATCAACCTGTCGCTGGGACTGGGCCTGGTGCGCGACGACTTCAGCCGCATCGCTGCATCACCTCGAGCCGTGGCCGTCGGGTCCATCGCACAGCTACTCCTCTTGCCCGCGCTCGGGTTTCTCGCAGCCGCCGTCTTCGGCCTCGGTCCAGAGCTCGCGGTCGGCCTGGTGCTCGTGACCGCCTGCCCAGGCGGCGCGCACAGCAACCTGTTCTCGAACCTCGCCGGCGGAGACACCGCCCTGTCCGTCTCGCTGACCGCCCTGTCCGGGCTCGTGACCATTCTCAGCATTCCGCTCTGGATGTGGCTCGCCGCGAGCGCCTTTGGGGCCGGAGACCTCGTACAGCTGCCCGTCCTCGCGACCATGGGGCAGATCTTCGCGGTGGTTGCGGTGCCTCTGGCCCTCGGCATGCTCATCCGCGCCCAGAGCGAAGTGTGGGCACGCCATCTCGAAGCGGTGGTCAAGACCTTCGCCGTGCTGCTTCTGCTGCTCATCGTCGTGGGTTCGGTCGCAAAGCAGGCCGACCAGGTGGCCGAGTATGCGCGTGAGGTGGGCGCGGCGGTCTTCGTACTCCACATCGCCGGAATGGTGTCCGGCTTTGGCCTGGCCATCGCCGCTGGGCTGTCGCGGCAGCAACACATCACCATCGCCCTCGAAGTTGGCGTTCAAAACAGCGCCTTGGCGGTGGGCATCGCGATGACCCTGCTCGGAAACACGGCCATTGCCGTCCCGGCCATCGTCTACTCGCTGCTCGTGTACGGCACATCCACGGCGCTGTTGATCTTCGCCCGGGCCATCTACCTAAAGCCCGCCAAGACCTCGGCAGCCTGAGTGCGGCTGGGCCCATTCGACCTCATTGCCCCCGTCGGCCGGGGTGGCATGGGCGAAGTCTGGCGCGCGCAGGCATCCGGCCAGGAAGTCGCGATCAAGTGGGCAGACCAAGCCGTCGGAGAGCTTCACCACGCAGCCTTCGACCGGGAGGTTCGTGCCGCTGGCGCCGCGGCCCACCCGAACATCATTCACCTGGTCGAGCACGGCATCAGCACCGAGCAAGACAGTGCAGTGCTGAACGGAACGCTCGCCGCCGGCACGCCGTGGCTTGCGATGGAGCTCGCCGAGACCACGCTGTCGGGTCGCCCGCCGACGAACTGGAGTGACCTGCGCGATGTGCTGCACGCCTGCCTGCGTGCACTCGCCTGGGCCCACGCGCACGGCATCGTGCATCGCGACCTCAAGCCGGCCAACATTCTGGCGGTGCGGACCCCGGGTGGCGTGGTGTGGAAGCTCGCCGACTTCGGCATCGCCTATGCCTTGAAGGCCGAGCGAACCGGTCTCTGGGAGCAGCCGAGCGGCACCGCACAGTTCATGGCGCCAGAGCAGCAGGTCGGAAGCTTTCGCGACCAGGGCCCGTGGACCGACTTGTACAGCCTCGGGCGCATTGCCGCTGCACTCGCGAGCCATGACGACCTGCTCGTCCCCGCGGCCCTCGAGAACTGGATCGCTCGACTTACTCAGCCAGAGCCGAGGGAGCGCTTCGCCTTCGCAGCGGACGCGGCCATCGCGCTTGACCAGATCGGCGGTCCGGCCATCCACCGTATGGATGCCACCGCTGCCCCGGCTGAATCCACCAGCGATACCTGGTTCGACCTCGATGCCGTCGGCGATGAGCTGGAGGCCGACGCGCCGACCGCCCTTCCCTGCGGCCTGCCTACCCGCAGCTTCGAGGCTCAGCCGGCCCCATTTGCCTATCGCGCACCTTTCCTTCGAGGCATCGGCGCCGGGTTGTTCGGGCTGCGGGCGGTCGAGTTGGTGGGACGCACCGAAGAACAGCAGGCGCTTTGGGCAAGTGCAGAGCAAGTCTGGGAGTCATGCTCTCCCGCCGTACACCACCTCGTGGGTGAGCCAGGCACTGGAAAGACCGCCATGGCTCACTGGCTAGCGACTCGACTCGGCGCCCGCGCGCTTGCCACTCATGTGGCTCTCGACGCCGAAGCCGACCCCGAGCGAAGCCTGATCGAGGCGCTCTGCCGCTGTGGGGGCCTCGAGCCACGCGAGCGGCGCACCCAAATCGAGCGAGAGCTCCGCCGTCTAGGGGCCTCCGACCTACGCGTTGACGCTCTGGTCGCCGCCTGCGCTTGGGATGGAGAGCCCAGCGCAGTCGGAGCTCCCGAGCGTCGCGCCGCCGTCCGTCAGCTCCTGAGCCACATCGCCCGCGACCGGCTCGTGCTGGTCCACCTCGACCAGGCGCACCGCACTCCCAAGGCCCTCGAGCGCGCCGTGGACTGGCTCGGGATGAGCGAAGGGCGACTGTTGATTCTGACGAGCCGCACGTCTCGCTTCGATAACGAGGGTGTGCGAACCCAACTGAAGCGTCTGGATGGCCCGACCACCAGCATTCACGCCGTCGACGAGACCCTTCGGGTGGACCTCGTGCGCGCGTTCTTGCCACTCGAGGCGACCTTGGCCGCCCGCGTCGCCAGTGCCACCCACGGCCTTCCGAGCTTTGTGCAAGCCGTGATCTCAGACTGGCTCGAACAAGGCTGTCTCGCCTCGACCTCCCAGGGCTACCGCTTGACCGACGCAACTGCGGCGCTGCCGGTCGGCATCGGGGTCCTCCACGACGCGGCGATCGACGCGATCGAGGCTCAGCACCGTGAAGCCCTGGCCTGGGCGGCCGCCTGGGGGCCGACCGTGGAGGCTGTCACCTGGCGCGCCGCATGTGCCGACGCAGGGGTGCAGGGCGCCGCAGCCCTGGAGCAGATGCTGTTCGCGAGGGCGCTGGTCTCGCCCACACCAGCCGGATGGAGCTGGTTGAGCCCCCTCTTCCGCGAGGCCGTCCTGCAGCGAACACGCGGCCGCAGCACATGGAAGGACTTGCACCACAAGCTGGCGGCACTCGAGCACTGGGGTCCGTCGCAGCGCGCCGAGCACTGGCTCCAAGCCGGCGAGCACATCCGCGCCTTCGAGGGCTTTCTCGCAGCCGCCCGACGGGAACACCACCGCGGCGAGACGCGCACCTGCCTGGTCGCCGTCAGCCGCGCTACCGCCGCGCTCACGGGTCTCGAAGGCGAGCGCCCTGCCCTCGAGGCCCCACTGCACGCCCTCGAGGCCCAGGCACTCGCGCGTCTCTACGAGCTCGACGCGGCGCTGAAGTCGGCCGCTTCGGGCATTCGCGCGGCCACGGTCAGCGGCGATGTGGACGCCCACGCCGACTGCCTTGTCGTGCAAGGCAACAGCTGGCGAATGAAGGGCCAAGCCGCCCGCGGACTGCCGAGCTTCGAGGCCGCCGAGGCCATGCTCTCTGCCGACCCCATCAAGCATGCACGCGCCCTGCGCGGTCACGCAGCGAGTGCGATGGCCGCCGGCGACCTGATGCTCGGGAGGGAGCTTCTCTCGCGTGCCGTCGCCACCTTCGAGAAACACGGCACCGACCGAGACCTGGCCGTCGCTCTGCAGTGGTCCGCCCAGTGCGAAGAGGACCTCGGCGACCTCGATGGAGCCCTCGCATTGCATCAACGGGCACTCGCCATCGGAGAGCGGGGACAGAACCGCTTTCTGCTCGCCAACAGCCTCTCCGGCATGGTGTCGCTCACGATCAAGCTCGGCCAACTCGACGCCGCCGACGAGGCTCTGGAACGCTCGTGGGCACTGCATCGGGCCTTGGACAACCGAAAGGGCCTGGCCGACACCGAGAACAATCGCGGGGAGGTTGCGCGCATGCGAGGCGAGCTCGACGCCGCCCAACGCCACTACCTGACGAGCTACGAGCTGAACCTCGCGATCCAGAGCCCAAATCGCACGACAGCGGCGCTCAACGCCCTGATTCTCACCACTCAGCGAGGTGAACTCGATGAGGCGGCCACTTGGCTCGGGCGGCTGACGGAACACATCGAAGAGACCGGCTGGAGCTTCTGGTCCTCGATCGGCCATGCCTACGCTGCCGTGCTGGCCCTAAGTGACCGCGCGGTGCTCGATCACCTGCGCCAAGCGCAGGCAAACCTCGAAGCGAAGCCCTTCCACCACGTCGACCTGCTCTGGGCCCTCGAGGAAGCGCAGCGACTTGCCCGAGACGAAGAGGCCCGCGGCCTGGCCGCAAGCCTCGCCGAGCATCAGCGCGCGCACCTCAACGGGTAACGAACCGGCCCGCCGCGAGACCCGAACCCATGTGGTGGTTCCTCACGACAGCGCTGGCCTCGCCGTGGATTCCCGGCAGTGGAGACGTGCGTGTCTCACTGACCTACCACCAGCTCTTCACCGACCGGCAACTCGCATCTTCGGAGGCTGCAGGACGCACGGGCCCCCTCTGCGAGACCGACGTGCAGGCGGGACGACCCGCGCCCTACGACTGCACCACGGGTGGCCGCTATCGCCAGCACACCGCAGCCCTCGACCTCGCGGCCGGCATCGGCAACCACATCGCAACCGACGTGTACCTGCCCGTCGTCCTCGACGCCGCCTTCACCGACACCCTGGGCGTCACCCGGGCGCGAGGGCTGGGGGACCTTCGCGCCGGCCTTCGCTACGCAGACCAAGCGGGGCCCTTCGCGCTAGCCGCGACCCTGCACATCAAGGCACCCACCGGTCCCGCGGGCCTGGTCGACCGCGACGTGCCGCTCGGAGATGCGCAGTGGGACGTGATTCCCGGTGCGCGCGTCGGCACGAGTCTGCACCCCTGGGGATGGGTGGAGCTGCACAACCACCTGGCGATCCGCCTGCCCAGCCAGCGATCGGGAATTCGGCCAGGCCACGAGTGGACCGGGTCATTGGGGGGCGGCTTCACCCCAACGCCGTGGATCGGCGTGCAGCTGCGCAGCGAGTGGATCTTGGCGCTGCGAGACCACGATGCGTTTGGGCTGCCGCATCCAGGCCGCAAGCTTCTGCAGCTTCGCAGCGGCCTGTTTCTTCGACACGAGCGGCTCTGGACCGAGGTCGGTGTGGCCCTGCCCGTGGCCGGCCAGCGCTGGCCAGCCGGTCCCTCGATAGGAGCCTCTGTCGCGTGGACCTTCGGCCCGAGCAAGCGCTGAAGGCGCACGAGGTTAGACCGCCGCATGAACCGCAGAACCCTGCTCGCCATCCTCGTCGCCACCGCCGTCTCCATCGCCGGAGGCGTCTGGCTCGCGAAGCCCGTCGAGGCGCCTACGGGCACGGGCTTGATCAGCCTGTCGCCGCCTCTCACCGAGACCTTGATCGCGCTCGGCGCGACGGATCAGCTGATCGGCCGAAGCGACTACTGCCTGCGCCCCGAGGTCGCCCACCTCCCCGGACTGGGGACCTCGCTGGGACCGAACCTCGAGGCCATCGTCGCCCTGAACCCAGGCCTGATCCTCGCCGACGCGAGCGCGGGCACCCGTGCCGACCTGCTCGAGCCCCTGGCGCCGCTCGAGTTGATCGACTGGCTCACCCTTGAAGAGGTCGCCGCATCGGTGCGGAAGCTCGGCGCGATCACGGGAACAGAGCCGGCTGCCGAGGAGCTCGCCGATCGCTTGCTCGCCCGACTCGACGTTCCCATCCCCGACGGTCCGAGCGCCCTGGTCGTGCTGTCGCTGCCGAGCGGCGGTCCGGTGTGGTTCATGAAGCGAAACTCGATGCACGGGAGCGCGCTACACGCCGCAGGCTTCGTGAATGCCGTCAACGAGGACGTCAGCGGCCCGCCGAACATCTCGCTCGAGCGCCTGATCAAGCTCGATCCCGACCGAATCGTGTTCTTGCTCCCCGAGTCCGCCCAGCCGGAAGACGTGGACTCTGCCCTCGCCCCGCTGCGCGAGCTGCCGCTTTCCGCGATGCAGAACGACCGCGTGCACGTGCTCTTCGGCGACTACCTCGGCACCGGCCCGCGAATTCTCGATCTGGTCGATGCCTTGGCAGCCCTTCCCCACTGAGCCACCGGCGGGCGACGACGGCCTCGAGACCGTGCTATCCTCTGAAAGAAGCGATTCCTCTCGCCTCGAAGGAGCCCCCATGCCTCCCGCAGCACGCATTGGTGACATGCACACCTGTCCGATGGTCAACCCCGGACCGGTTCCCCACGTTGGCGGTCCCATTTCGGCAGGTGCGCCCACCGTGCTGATCGCCGGAATGCCCGCGGCTCGCGTCGGCGACATGTGTGTCTGCGTCGGACCGCCAGACACCATCGCAAAGGGCTCTGGAACGGTCATGATCGCGGGCCCACCAGCGGCTCGCCTCGGCGATTCGACCGCACACGGTGGCGCAATCGTGGTCGGTGCCCCCACCGTGATGATCGGCGGCTGAAGCCACTGAGCGACGGCGACGTCACGCAGAGAGGGCTATGAGCGCCCCATGCTCCTCCTCGCCCTGATCGCATGCGGTAGCGCGCCCCCACTGGTACTGGGCGCCTCGAGCACTGAGCCAGCCACCGAGCAGGCACTCGCGAGCTACGGCAGCCCGGTGCGGGCCAGCTACGGCGCCACGTCGACCCTCGTGCGCCAGGTCGAAGCCGGTTCGACGGTGAGCGTGCTCATCGGAGCCAGTCCGGAGTGGACGGACCGTCTGGACCCGGTGCGACAGGGCACGATCGCCGCAAACAGCCTGGTGCTCGTCGCCAGCGAGCGCGTGCCCGCCTGGTCGGAACTTGGCGAAGCCCCCTGCCTGGCCATCGGCGACCCGGAGCATGTGCCCGCCGGACGCTACGCAAGGCAGGCCCTCGAGGCCGCCGGACTCTGGCAGACCCTAGCCGACCGCATTGTGCCCACCCAAGACGGCCCCGCGGCCGCACGTGCGGTCCGCTCCGGGGCTTGCGAGGTCGGTCTGGTCTACCAAACCGACGCCGCCCGCTCGGGGCTCAAGCTCGGCGACAGTCCGCCGGAGCCACCGGTAATCCGCTACCCGGTGCTCCAGCTCATCGACGACGCGCCCTCTGCCGCGATCTTCGACCACCTCTCGGGCGAGGCGGGACAGGCCGCATTTGCCGCCCACGGATTCACTGCGCCATGAGCCCCGTCGCCGAGGCCCTGCTGCTCTCAGTCGAGGTCGCGACAGCCGCAACCCTGCTGTTCGCGCCGCTGGCGGTGGTCTCTGGGCTTGCGCTCGCGCGATGGACGCACCCGCTGCGCTCGGCGCTCGAGACGGTCGTGCTGGCCCCATTGGTTCTTCCCCCCGTGGTCACCGGTGCCCTGCTGCTCTGGCTGGTCGCGCCGCTAGGCCTCGCGTTCACGACCGCTGCCGCAGTACTCGCCGCCGGGGTGGTGGCCTTTCCCCTCTTCGTGCGCCCCATCCGCCAAGCCGCCGAGGGCATCGACCCGGGTCTCGCAGAGGCCGCGGCCACCTTGGGAGCCTCGAAGGGCGAGGTCTTGCGCACCATCACCTGGCCTCTGCTGCGTCCCGGCGTGATCTCGGGGGCCGTGCTCGCGTTTGCCCGCGCACTCGGTGAGTTTGGCGCCACGATCACCATCGCCGGCTCGATTCCAGGCTCGACGCGGACGCTTCCCCTCGCCGTACACGCCGCCCTGCAGCGCCCGGGGGGCGAGTCCGAGGCCATCGGAATGGTCGGCATCTGCCTGGTCCTCGCGCTCGGAGCGGTCGGCGTCAGCGAAGCGCTGGCGAGGAACCACCGATGATCCAGATCGACCTGCATGCCCAGCGCGACGGCTTCGGACTCGATGTGCACGCAGACCTCTCGGGGTCCACAGGCGTTCTCGGCGGAAACGGCGCCGGCAAGAGCACCCTCGTGCACGCCATCGCTGGGCTGATCCCCACCGAGGGCACACTGCGCGTCAACGGCCGAGACCTGAGCGCGCTGCCTACCGCCGAGCGCGAGCTGGGGGTCGTCTTTCAAGACGGGCGGCTGTTCCCGCACCTAACGGTCGAGGGCAACCTCCGGTACGGCCTTCGGAGCGGTCCGGTCGCGTACGACGCCGTCGTGCAGGCCCTACGACTCGGCGATTTCTTGAGCCGCCGCCCGGCGAGCTTGTCGGGGGGCGAAGCCCAGCGGGTCGCTCTGGGACGTGCCCTGCTGCGTCAGCCCCGCCTGCTGCTCCTCGACGAGCCCCTCGCCGCCGTAGACCAGTCTTCCCGGCCGGAGATCACCTCGCTCATCCGGGACGCGCTCGACCTCTGCGAAGCCCCCGTGTTGTGGATCACCCATGACGCACGCACGGCCATGGCCGTCGCCACCGACCTGCTGCTGCTCGAGAACGGACGCACCCGCGCTGCAGGCCCGATTGAGTCGGTGCTTCGCGCAGCTCCAGGCGCCGCCCACGGCCTCGGAGCCGAGAATGTCTGGCAGGCACGATGGGACGACGGGGTCGCGCAGATCGACGCCCTGAAGCTGCAAGCACCGGTGCCCCCGACGGGCGTGGCTCGACGCGGGCGGGGCGCCCTCGCCCTTCCCTGGACCGATGTGGTCTTGGTGGATCAGGTCGGAAAGACCTCGGCGCGCAACGTGCTGGCTGGCGTCGTCACCGCGCGCCAAGACTTGCCCGAAGCCACGCTGCTCACCCTGGACGTCGGAGCTCCTCTGCACGCGGAAGTCACCACCTTCAGCGCCGATCGACTTAGACTCGACGTTGGCGCCCAGGCCACTGCCCTGGTGAAGACCCGCAGCCTGCGCTGGCTCGGCTGATCATGCGTCACAGCTACACCGCGACCCGCAGCGACGAGCTGATGATGTCGCGACACGCACAGAAGAAGCTCAGAGCGCGCCTCGATCTAGCGATTGCCGGCCTGGTGGTGACCACATGCCTCGTGGTGCTCTTCGGCGATGCCTTCGGCTACCTCGTCGTGCTTCTCGCGTCGCTGTTGCTCGGGTTCCTGCGCTACAGCCTGTCCTCGAACGCGCTGAAGAAGCGCCTCGACGAGAGCGGCATTCCCTACCCGCACACGCAGGCCATCGACGTGAACACCCGCCGTATCCGGGTCGAGACCCCGCACAGCTGGGTAGAAGCACACGCGACAGCCCTGACCGAGCTGACCCTGGCCGACGGTATCGCGACCCTGCATGGCGCAAAGGCCCCCTTGCTCAACCTGCCGCCCGTCTGTGCGACGCCCCCAGTGACCGAGGCCATCACCACGGCCATCGAGAATGCGCAGCCGGTCGAGCCGATCACCGGCGGCACCTACATGAGCGAGTACCGACCCAATCCGGAAATCGTCGAGAAGGTCGAGACGTTTCGAGCCGCCACGGGCCGGGGTCGCACCATGCCGACCTCGGTGCTCACCCTTGGCTACTGGATCGTAATCGCCGGTGCTGCATTCTCGACGGCGACCCTCCGCTGGGAACTTCCGATGTGGACGCGGGTCATCGCCTGGGGCCTGGCAGTCCTGGTCGTAGTGACCGCCGGTCGCCGCGGCGACCTCATGCGACGCTACGAGTTCTGGCGCAATCCCCCGACCAGCGACACGGTGCGGGTGCGCCTCGATGACGAGGGCATCACCTGGCAGGACGCCGACAAGACCCTGTTCTACGACTGGAGCTTTGTCTCCCAGACCGAGGTCTACGAAAGCGTGGTCGTGCTCACAACACCTGGCGGCGGCCTGCTGTTTCCCACCGTGGACCAGGCCAACCCGAAGGCCATCGCCGCCTTCGCCACCGAGCAGAGCTCGGCGCACACGCCACCGCCCCCCAAGGCCAGCACAGCACGCCGAAAGGCCCTGGACCCTGACAATCCCTTCGCAGCACCCGACGCCGACGACGACCTCGTGGCGGCCTGGCTTCCGTCGAAGAGCAACGTGATCTTCTGGATGGTGCTGGTCGGCCTGGTGTTCTGGATCACGCTGAACCGCTAGCGCCGCCATCGCGACGACTCGGCAGTCCACCACAAGCCCACCACTCCGGGAATCCGTCGCTCGAGCCAGAGCAGCTGTACGGGCGCCGGAAGCAGGCCGACCACCCCTCCAAGCACGAGGGTCAGCACCCCACCGAGCGTCGCCTGCTCGGTACCGGCGAGGGGTGAGGTCAACACCCCTCCGATCACCAAGCCCACGAGAAAGCCGAAGGGAAACGCTCGCCACACCATCCGCCGAACCGCCGCCCGCACGAGTCCCGCGAGATCCGAGCGATGAGGCGCCGCTCGAAGGGCGGAGAGCGCGGCCTCAGCAGCCTCGGTGAGCTTCGGATTGTCGGCGGAGAGCTCGGCCACCGCGACCGAGGCGAGGGCATCGGGGTCGAGCGGTCCCAGCTGCACCGAGCGTCGCGCGGCCTCGAGCGCAGCCGGGGCATCGTGGTTGAACAGGGCCACATGGGACCGAAGGGTCCACGTTCCCGGTCCTTCCGGGTCGAGCTCCGTCGCGCGATCCGCATGCGCATGCGCGCTCTTGTGGTCCCCGAGCTCCATCGCGATGCGCGCGAGCTGTTGGTGGGCGAGGGGCTGGTCCGGCCAGATCTGAAGCGCAGCCTGCACCGCATCACGGGCCTCTTCCCAGCGGTCGAGCCGAGCGAGACACGCGCCGCGCAAGCGATGCCCAAACACCTTGGATGGGTCCAGCCCCAGGCCCGCCTCAGCGAAGGCCAGCGCATCCTCGAACTGGCCGAGACTCAACGTCGCGCGGCAGGCCTCGAAGTACCCGGCGGGCTCTGAGGGATCGGCGGCGATGGCGCCCTTGGCCTCCGCGAGGGCCTGTGCACCCCGTCCGAGGTCGTTCAGCGCATCGGCACGACGCACGGCCTTGAACACCTCGGGGTTCATTTTCGAGCCCACCAGAGCCGAAAGAACAGGTCGACTCCGCCGGGAAAGGCTTCCTCGACGAGCCCCGCCTGCCGCCGGTACACCACCGTCGACACACCGGCGAATACTCCGACAACCAGGGGCAGCGCGAGCAGAGCGACCGGCAGCCGCAGTGCCAGGCAGAGCACCGCAACCAAGGGCAAGAGTACGAAAGCCGTTCCGATGATCAGCGGCGGGAAGACCAGCTCGTTGTATCCGGTGTCGATGACGCGCTGGCGAAGCTCCTCGTCGGTGGGGTCGAGGGCCATCGCCCGAGCGTAGACCGCAAAGGCCTCGCAGTCCTTGGCGGGGCGCTGGTTGTGCAAGACCATCCCCAACACCCGCAGCGCATCGACCGAGGTGGGGTCGAGAGACACCGCTTTGCGCGCCAGCTCTTCGGCCCGCGCGACCTCTTCGAGGGCCCAGGCCACCCGTGCCCACTGCGCGAACACCACCGAACCTTCGGGATGCAGCTCGGCAGCCTTGGCCACCGCCTGCTCAGCCTCATGATGGCGCCGAAGCCTCGTGAAGCAGCGACCAAGACGCGTGTAGCAGCGCCACTGATCCGGCGAGATCTGCACCGCAAGCTCGGCAGCTTCGAGCGCGTCGACCTGGCGCCCCAGTCCAGACAGCACCACGCTGTGAAGACGGTGGCCCCACGAAGAACGTGGCTCCCGCCCCAAGCCCTTCACGATGTAGTCGAGCGCCTCGGCTTCGCGTCCCGCATGCAGCAGCGCTCTGCCCGCCGAGAACCACCCGTCCGCGTCCTCTGGATCGGCGGCAATCGCCGCCTGAGCCTCATCGAGCGCACGCTCGGGACGTCCGAGATCTGAGAGGATCTCAGCGCGACGGTGATGGGTCTGGGCGTCCTTGCTCAGTGCTTCTTCAGCCAGTCCGCGAGGTCGTCATAGGCCCCGCCCTCGTTCGCATACAGCGCGTAGTTGCGCGCCATCTCGGTCCACGGACGGGTCGACGGCTGCACCTCGCGAAGCGCTGCACCGAAGTCGGCCATGGTGACGCTGCGTTGCGGCTTGCCGCTCAAGATCTCGTCGAGAACCCGCTCCACTGCGGTGTCGGCGAGGTGCACGAGGTCCGCACCCGAGAAGCCGTGGGTCTTGGCCGCGAGCGTCTTGAAGTCGAGACCATCGGAGGGCTTCTCGCTCATGTGGCGCTCGAGGATGTACACGCGCGCAGCGAGGTCGGGCGGCGTGATCAGGACGGTGCGGTCGAAGCGCCCCGGCCGCTTGAGGGCCGGATCGACATCCCAAGGATGGTTCGTGGCCGCGATGACGTAGACCCCGTCCTGGGAATCCAAGCCGTCGAGCTCGACCAGCAGCTGATTCACGACATTGCGCCCGGCACTGTGCCGCAGCTGGCTTCGCTTCTGACCAATGGCATCGAGCTCATCGAGGAACAGCACCGTCGGGGACTGGCGCCGAGCCGTCTCGAAGATCTCGTGCAGGCGCTTCTCGGACTCACCGATGTACATGTCGATGACGTCGATCAGCCCGACAGACACGAAGCGCGCGCCGACCTCGCCAGCCGTGGCCCGCGCAATGTGGGTCTTGCCGCAGCCGGGGGGTCCGTACAACAGCAGACCGCCCTTGATGGACTTGCCATAGGCCTTGAACAGGCCAGGATTGCGAATCGGTGCCAGAAAAGAGAGGTCGATGCGCTTCTTCACCTGCTCGAGACCACCGACATCGGCGAAGGTGGCACCCGCCATGGGCAGCTCCTCCTCTTCACCGACGAGGCGCAGACCCGGTCCGCCGCCGGTCGCGCCGCCTTCGGAGGTCAGGCGCATGGGCGTGGGATCCGAAGTCGGTTGCGGAGCAGCCGGAGCCACCGGACTCGCCTGCGCTTCCGAGGCGCCAAGGGCGGAGAGCAATGTGCGGTAGCCCACAGCGCGAGCCCCCTCGCCTGACGCATCCGCCGCCGACGCCGCTTTGCCGAGAGCCTCGGTGTCTGCCGGGTGCAGGGCGAGCACCTGCTGGTACGCATCGAGCGCGGCGACGGCCTGGCCGAGCGTCATCAGCCGGTCGCCGAGGGCGATGTGGAGGGCGCGATCGGGAGCGGCCGCCAGCGCAGTGCGCAGCGCTGTGACAACGGGATCTTCTGCCATGCAATCTCCGAGCGATGCTCAAAGTGAACACGGCAGCGCAGACTTGGCGAGCGCTAGCCTGGAGCGCAGGGATTCACGGACATCCACGCACGCTTCACGTAGCGCCGCGCGCCGCCTCGGTACTTCTTCAGCGCCGACTTGGCCTCTTCCTCCGTCGCATAGGGCCCCAGCACCGCGATCACAAAGCCGGGATTCAGCTCGGGGAACCACGATGAGTAGAGCAGCTGGAGGTCCTTTTGGTTTCGCGTCTCGAGCCGGCGCATGCGGGCTTCGACCAGGGCAAGGTCCTCTTCATCGTCCTGGGCCACCACGGCGACCCAGCCATCGCTACCGGCATAGCGCCACAAGCCTCGGGAACCGAGCAAACGCAGTGCCTCAGCGCCCTTGATCGCATTCCATCCAGTCTCGGTGGGCGTCCAGACGACTTGGCCGGCGACGGGATGGCATCCACCCTCGCTACTACGGGACTGCGTCTGCACAATCCACCGCTCACCAATCTCGGTAATCGCAACGCGCGGACCATCGGCCTCCGGGTCGAGCAGACGAGGAGGGGCGGGATCGGCGATCACCACGTCCTGCCAGCCCGAAGACTGAGCTCGCCGAGCGAGCACGCGCGCCGAGGTCACTCCGGACAGTTCGTGCGTCGTCGCCAAGATCAGCCGCGTTGCAGCCCCCTCGCCACCCACGACTTTCTCTTCGGTCCAGGTTGGCTCGACGGCACAATCGCCGAGCGGCGTGACCGAGGACGAGGCCGGCGTGGCGTCACGAAGGCTGTACCGAGGCCCATCCGCGTCGACACCCACAGAGACCGCCAGGGTTCGGGTCTCGAGCGCGCAGCCCTCGGTGTCGGTGCGGGTCAGCAGAAAGGTGTGCGCAGACCACTCGCGGTCCTCCCACATCTCGGCGGGCACCAGCGACAAGTCGGGCTCGCCGGCACACATCTCGACCAGCGCATCGCGTAGCTCCGGGGAGGTGCGCGTGGACGCAAGCGCCAGCCCTGGCATCAACTCCGGATGGCTGATGGGCGCTCGCCGTTCGTCGATGCGGGCCTCGGTAAGCAGCGAGAACGCCTGGTCCGGATCACACTGGACCGGCGCCGCCCACGCACCGAGGAGCAGGGCAAGTCCTACCACTCAGTCACCGATAGGGTCGCGCCGTAGTGCAAGGTGTTCTCCGTGTCGGGGAAGGCGGATGGCGAGAAAGACCAACGCCCGGGCAGATGAATGCCCGGTAGCTGCAACCCGGCAATCTCGCGAGTTCCTCCCTTGCGATGGACGACAGCGCCGACAATCGCGCCGCCGGTGAAGCCGAGCCCGGCACCAATCAGGCTCACGGAGAGGATCAGGTCGGGCTCGTTGCCCACAAACGCCGTGCCCAGAGCGAAGACCGATCCACCGAGCACGCCGCCCGCATTGGCCAAGCCAATCACAAGCGGAGACGCTTGTAGCGGAGGAAGCGCAAGGACGATGCCGGCGCCGATGCCGACGTTGCTTCCGATCAACGCGTACTGAAGGACCGCATTCGGATGAAGCGCGTTCGCATCGCTCAACTCCGCAATCGTTCCGCCGAGGTAGCCGCCCCACAGGCCCATCGACACACCCGTGAACGAGTAGCTGATCGGCACGTCGTAGTAGGGCGAGAGCGCCGCGGCGACACCGCCGGCCACAGCTGGAGCGAGCACGAACACGCCGTCGACGTTCTTGGTCCCGAGGCGCGGACGCGACACCGAGAACCACCCTGAAGACTGCCAGGCCGCCCAGCCGGTGACGAGGCCGGTAAACAGCACGTCGCCCTTGTCGACGACATCGTCGTTGGTGGCGGCGAGGTAGGTACCGACCCCGAGTCCCGCCGTCGTTCCCGCCAGCGCCACCGCCGAGATCAATCGGTCGTCACGCTGAAAGGTGGTGGTGTCCATCGGCGCGGCGAGCATGCCAATGCCTGCACCCACGACACCACCGTAGGCGGCTCCCGCTCCCGCTCCGAGCACAACATCGGAAGGCACATCGAGCACACCGGCAATGCCGTAGCCAGCGAGAGAACCCGCCGCGAGACCGAGCCACGGGTAGGTGCCGCGGCGGCGCCCCGGGTAGAGCAGTCCGGCGGCCAAGCCGTAGCCACTCGCCAGACCCATGAACGGCGCGTCGACCCGGCTGATGTCGACACTGGGAGCGATCGCATGACCCACCGCCAGTCCGCCGAGCATGCCGATACCCGCCGCAAGGATCGGGGCGTTCACCTGCCGGGTGGGCCCATCCCAGTTCCAGTCATTGCGACGGCTGAGCAAGGCCGCAGTGCTGCCGGCTGCAAGGCCCGTCACCGCGGACAAGGAGCTCGCCTCGAGCGAGTCGAGCACCGTCCCGCGATGGAAGCGACGGAAGCTGATGGCGCTGCCGTACCCCACCGCACCCGCGCCAAGTCCCGTCCACCACGGCGTGCTGTCGCCGAAGGCTGCACCGACGACCACACCACCAGAGGTCGCCATCATGCCGGTCGTGGTGATGAACGACGCATCGGCCGCCTCCATCGGCCACGCACGACCCGCGACCCAGCCGAGCGTTCCACCCGCCACACCACCGGTCACAGCTCCGAAGCCCGCCAGCTCGGCCTGGCCGAAGGCACCCGCCATCGACATCGCGTAGCCGAGCCCAAACGCACCGCCACCTGCGAGCCAAGCGGACCCGTCCCGAGTCACCTGCCCACCGAGCTCATCGGTGCGGGTCGGGTACTTGCTCGCCACCACGTCCATAACGGTCGATCGCAGCGGAGACGGCACCCGACGGCTACGCAGCGTCACCAGCAAGGCGTCCGCGGCGGCATCGCTGCCGAGCTCACCCAGTGCCTCGGCGGCCGCTCGGCGAACCTCGACATCGAGATCTCGGTCGACCACCCACCGCGACAGCGGCTCGATCGCCTCCGGATAGGCGGTGAGCGCCTTCGCCGCGGCGATGGCCACCTCCGATTCACGGGTCTCACCGGCGTGGGTCAGCGGCCCTAGAGCACGGGGATCGGCCAGTTCACCAAGGCGCTTCGCGCCCTGAACGCCGGTCTCGTCCGAGACGAGGAGCAGCAAGGCACCGAGCAGATCGCGGTCACCAGAGGACGCTTGATCGATGTGCGCCACCAGTGCCGTGGCAATCGCGTCGACCTCGTCCGGCGACTCGGACACGAGCTGTAGGCAGACCTCGATCTCGGTGCCTTCAGCGGCATCCGCACAGCGCCGCGCGGCGGTCGGTCCGACAGGTGCAGGAGCGGCCGTCTCGCCAGTCGGTGCCTCTGCGGAGTCCACGGGGACCTCATCCGTAGGCAGATCGGTCGGCTGCGGCGACGCAGGCGAGTCGGTCGGCTCCTGGGCGAGAGCCATCGATAGAGCGAGCAGAGTCAGCATGTGTGTTGTCCTCGACCCAACTCACGAGGCCGTCGGGCTTCCCGATCAGCGACTCGCGACGCAGGCCTTATCCGTGCCGCGAACAACGTACTGCGAGTGGCCCTCGCGGACGAGCACGGTGCACTCCCACACTGCACCCTCGTCGCGAACACGAACTTCATGAGATCCCACCGGTAGCTGGAGCGCCCGGCGCGAGACTACCTGCCCTTCCGAGGTGTGAACCACGAGATCAGCCGGTTCGAGCACGAAGGTCACAGAGCCGAGGGTCGGCGCGACCGGCGCCTCAGGCGATGGTTCCGGAGCGGGAACTGGCGCCGGCACCACCGGTTTCGGGCGGGCGATAGGAGCTGGCGCCGGAACTGGCGCAGGCGCCGGCTCCACCACTTCGACGACAGGGTCGGGCTCGGCGGGCTCGGGGGCCGGTGCTGGCTCCTTGACGGGCTCCTCGACGGCCTCCACGACGGGCTCCGCAGCCACCGGCGTGGGCTCGGCCACTCCTCCCGACCGCAGCCACGGGCCCGCGACCACGCCAAAGCCAATCGCAAGCACCAGCACAGCGAGAAGCACGGGCCAGAACCAGGGGCGGCGGGCCAGGTCGGCGCTCAGGTCACCGGTCGTCGCCACCGCTAGCGGCGCCGCTTCGGTCCCTCCAAACTCAGTCGTCACCGCAAAGGTCTCGGCGCTGCCGTCCTCGGCGAAGACCGTCGGCTCGGACTGGGTGGCGGGCGCCTGGACCACGCAGCGCACTTCGGCCCACTCGCGAAGGTCGGGGCCACCGAGCTCGGCGGCGAGACTGCGTGCCTGCAGCACCACGTCATGGGCGCGGGGTCGTTCAGACGGCTCGAGCGCGCACATCTGCGCCGCGAGAGCTTGAATCTCAGGCTGCTCCGCGACCTTGGCCAACGCGGTCTCGAGGTCCTCTGTGAAGGCCTTGGGCGACAGGCGCATACGCTCGAGCTCTTCCCCAGAGACCAGCTCTACCAGGGTAATGCCGAGCGAGAACACGTCCGAGGGGGCCTCCGAGATGCCCTCCAGCCAGCGCTCGGGCGCCATGTACCGTGCCGTCCCAAACTGCTGGCTTCGGGTCTGGGCTTCGCGTGCGTCAAAGGTGGCGCGGGCGACACCGAAGTCCATCACCTTCACCGCACCCCGCGGGGTGACCATGACGTTCGACGGCTTGATGTCGCGGTGGACCACGCGAAGCGGTCCGGTCGAGCCCATCGGGTGCGCGTCCCAGGCTGCTGCCAGCGCATCCGCGACCGCCGCCACGATCTGCAGTGCCGCCACGGGAGGAACTTGCTCAGCCGCCACCGCCGAGAGGTCGATGCCCTCCACCGGCTCCATCAGGACTGCGAGCCGGTCGTCGATACGCGTCAGCCCATGCACGCGGACGATGTGATCGTGATTCAGCAGCGCGAGAAGGCGCGCCTCATCCCGAAGACGTCCGGCCAGGTGCGCATCGTGGCTGTACTGCGCGTGAAGCCACTTCACCGCGAGTGTCTGCACAAAGCCCTCATCCTCATCGCGCATCTCGGCCAGGTGCACCTCTCCGAAGGCACCTTCTCCCAGCTTTCGCAGCAGGCGATAACTTCGCGGCAAGCCGTTCTTCTCCTACTGAAAGCGCTCGGACATCGACAGTACACCGGCGATACCCGAGAGGTAGAACAGCACCTTGGGAAAGCGGAACAGCGCGCCAATCAACACCGACCGAATCGGGATCTGGCTCGCACCCGCGCCCCACGTCGCGATGGCAAACGGGAACGGCGTGAGCGCAGCGATGGCGACCGCGCGCACGCCATAGCGGTGCAGGAACGCTCGAAGTCGATAGCGAATCAGCATGCGCTGGACCCACGCCACTCCGCCCAGGCGGTTGCCGATGGCGTAGCCCACCACGCCGGAGAGCACCGACCCGGAACCCGCCGCCAGCAGCACCGAGCCGTAGCCGAGCCCACCATCGAGCGCGAAGAGCAAGACCGGCTCGTGTGTGAGGCCTGGCGTGGCGTCAATCAGCAAGCACCCGACGAACACACCGAGAATTCCGAAGTTCTCGACGAACGCCTCGCTCACGATGGCCAACGGCTCCGCAGCGAGTGTGTACACCACCCCCACTCCGACCATCAACACCACAAAGCCGACGACGAGCCGACGAAACAGCGTCTTCAGTGCGAGCGGATCCTCTTCTTCGGCCTGGGACTCGGTAGTCACGCTGGCCTATACCGAGGCGGTGGTTCACGCGCACCGCGATCGAGTGGGATATGCCGTCCTCGGAGGATCACGTGCGAGCAGCTCTTGTCGTGGCCAGTCTCATGCTCTCGACCCAAGCGGTGGCCTACGAGCCGCTGATTGACGGTGGTGTCGAAGAGGCTTGGGCAGCGCTAAAGAAGCTCCCTCCGCGGGTGAGCTGGGAGTTCGCGCTGTCCACGGGCTACGGCGACGTGCCCTACTGGCGCGACGAAGCCCAGGCGTGGATGACCATGGGAGGTCGCTTCAGCATGGGGCGTCACCTCGAGAAGACCCCCGCACAACGCTTCGGTGGCTCGCTGTCGACCACTCTCGAAGGTGCTGTCCCACACAACTTCGCGTGGGTCATCGAGCCCGCCGTCACCTGGGACACCATTCTCGCGCCCCTTCAAGTCGGCGTGAGCGTCGGCCCCGCGTTCTCGTTCAACGCCGCCAACCGCCTGGTCGGCTGGGACACCAAGATGATTGCGGGGCCGAGTGCGGCCTTGCGTATCGGCTACAGCGAGAACTGGTCGCGGGTCGGACGCCGCTTCCACGTGCTCTTCGAGCCAAAGATCCGCTACCAAGCAAATCTTCTGAGCCCGACCTTCAGTATCGTCATCGGCTCGGGCATGGGCCGCTAGACGCCCCATCGAGGCGTGATCGCGCCTAGGTCGCAGGCGGAGTGATGATGCCGAACACGCCACCCGTGTTGTCGGCCACGACGGCCATGCGCCCGATGCCCGGCACTTCCATGATCGGGGCGTGCACGGCACCGCCATGCTGAGTCACCCGTGCGAGACAGGCGTCGACATCGGCAACGCGAACCCAGGTGAGCCACATCGCTGGAGCGTCGGGGTTCATGCCGGCCATCGCACCGCCCACCTGCGTGTCGCCATCCTTGAGCACGAAGTACTTGCCGTCGGGCATGTCCATGGTCTCGGTCGTCAGCCCCAAAAAGGCCTTTAGCCAAGCAACGTCGGCGTCGAGGTCCTTGCTGTGCAGCTCGACCCAGTGAATGGAGCCGTCACCATCGGGCGGGTTGGTCGCGCTCGCCTCATCGGCCTCGTGGAACAGATGAAGGTGTGCCCCGCTCGGACTCGCAATCACGCTGAAGCGCCCAGGCGGAATGTCCATCGCCGGCATGACCAAGGTGCCACCGGCCTCAACGGCAGCGGCCGTCCGCGCATCCACGTCATCCACGCGGAGGTAGTTCTCCCAGTGCGAAGGGATCCCGGCAACCGGAGGGGCCATCAGGTGCGCACGCTGCACCCCTGCTGCGGCGAGCATAGTCGAGGTCTGCCCACCCATATCTACGTCGGCAGCAGTCCAGCCGAGGACCTCGGTGTAGAAGGCCTTCGCCTTGTCGACGTCGGTGGACAGGATGCCGTGCCAGCAGAACTCGTTGTTGATGTAGGCCATGGTGATCTCCGGTGGGCGCTCGCCCCGTGTGCGTTCGTAGACAAGACGAACGACCATGCGGCAGATCGACAGCCGGGGATCGTTTTTCGGCCGAAGCGGCGTGAACACCCGACCGCCTACACAACGGCGACGCGAACACCATCGGGCAGAACCCGACAATCACCGCTCAGGCAGCCTCGGCATCCGGGGCGGGCTTCTGGTCCTCGGGCAGCGCATCTTCGAAGGCCTGCTCCACCTCGAGCAAGTGCTCGGCGAGACTGCGCTTCTTCCACTCGGACGTGTCAATGGGAGGCAGGATCTCGATCTCGACGTCGACGGCGGTGAGCCGCATCTTGCCCTTCTCCCACGCCTTGTGGGCGCCCTTCACGACGACGGGAACGACCGGCAGGCCGGTCTGCATGGCGAGGTGGCCGAAGCCCTTCTTGAACGGGCGCTTCAGCCGACCGGTCCGCGAGCGAGTGCCTTCCGGCCAGATGTAGATCGAAAGCTGCTTTTCTTTGACGAACGCGGCGAGCTCGCGCAGCGACAGCACGGCCTGACGCGGACTGGAGCGATCGATGCGGAGGTGCCCAGAGAGCAAGTAGAGCTGCCCGAGGAAGGGGTAGTAAACCACTTCCTTCTTGGCGATGCCCACCGTCCCGACGGGCGAGAGCCACATGCCGATGAACACATCGAGCGCCGAGGAGTGATTCGACACGTAGATGGCCGGACGGGACGCGTCGAGATGCTCGGTCCCCTTCCAGGTGAGGCGTGAACCCGACACCCATGTCATGGCCCGTCCCACGGTCTTTCCGTAGTAGTTGCAGGCCTTGATGCGCGCGATCCGGAAGGGCAACAACAGCACCAGCGCCGCCATGAACAGTCCAGTGCCGACCGCCATGACGAGGATGCCTACGATGACCTTCAGAAATGTGGGTGCGTTTCCCAACCGACCTCCGCCGTCCCCATTATTGGCGCCGCGTCACCGTTCCGTCATCGCGCGTAATCGACCTCAAACTCGGCCCACGGCACAAGCAGTATGCACGGACGGAGGAGCTTGAAAATGAACCGCTTGGCCATCGGCCTTGTCGCCATCACTCTGGTCGGCTGCGCAGAAGTGCAGTTCACCGACAACATCGACCTGATTCTCGACTTCGGCATCACTCAGCGCGATGTCCTGAGCAGCCCCTATGTACGGGGAGCGCCGGTGAGCGTGTCCATCGATCGGCGGCGCAACGTCAATGACTGGCAGCTGCAATCCGAGGACCCGAACATCTTCGGCTTCGCGAACTTCACCACCCTCAGCGACGGAGACCGCGCCCTGAAGATCACCGGCTGGGGTCAGGCGCTCGAGGTCGGCGAAGCCACACTCGCCGCCATCGATAGCCGCGGGCGCACCCGCGACAGCGTCACGATTGAGGTCGCCACCCCGACCCACGCCACCCTCGCCTCTGCCGCGCGTCTGTTCGGTGGCGAGACGGCCGATGAGGCCGACGTCGACGAGCTGCTGATCCTCGCCGGTGGCACCGCCACCTTTCAGGTTCGCTACTTCGACGACGAGCGGCAGCTGTTCGGCAATGCGGTGCTCGACGCCGATCCGAGTGAATCCCTCGAGGCCGACCCGCGCGAGACCTTCTTGTTCGAGCAGCGGGAGTGGCTGTCGCTCACGCCCGACACCGTGGGCATCCACACGGTCGACTTGTACGCGGATGGGGAGGACCTCGGTCAGTGGGAGGTCGAGGCGGTAGACGAGAGCGCGATCGCGGAGATCACCCTGGCGTTCGAGGAACAGGAGATCGAAGACCACTGGATCACCGTTGTCGCCGAGGCCTGGACCGCCGATGGACGCCGCATCTACGGCGTCGACGTCGAGTGGGATCGCGAGGGCGTGACCGAGTTCGGCGAGGGCGATCTGTACCGCTACCGGTACACGGAAGGCCCGTCGGCAAGCCTCTGCGCGCGCATCGGCGACGTCACGTCGGACGCCGTGCAGATCCATGGCAATGGCTACGTCGACAGCTCGAACAACATTGGATGCTCATCTGCCGGCTTCGGTGGGCTGTGGCTCGGCCCTCTCGCCCTGCTTGCCGTTCGTCGACGCGAGACCTCTTCCTGAAAGCGGTCGGGAACGACTTTCTCACCGTCAACGGATTACGGGCGTCTAAGCAAGATTTTCCGAATGAACTCACGGAACTTCGTGGGACGTGGTCTCGCGTGACACAACGAGACCCTAGCGGGAACGGCTTCACAGTTATACAGGGGGCCCGCTTCATTTTGGAGGAAGTGTGACTCGTATCACGACCGCCGCCCTATCGGGCATCCTGGCCCTCGCCGCCTGCGCCGACCCCGCGCTCGACACCCGCATCGCGGATCTCGAGACCCAGGTGAAGACGCTCAACGAGAAAGTCACCACCCTCGAGGCGCGCCCCGCCGGTAAGGGTGGCCCGCCGGCCGCCAACGCCGCCGAGGAGGCTGCCGCTGGTGAGCTTCTCCGTCAGGCCAACGACCTCGCTCAGGCCCTCAAGTACGACGAGGCCAAGGCCAAGCTCGCTGAGCTCAAGACCAAGCACGGTGCCACCCGCGCCGCACGCTCGTCCGCGCGTCTCGACGCCGAGCTCGCTGTTGTCGGCATCGACGCTGGCGACCTCGAGGTCGAGAGCTGGTTCCAGGGCAACGCGAACATGAACGACGGCAAGGCGACCATGCTCGTCTTCTGGGAGACCTGGTGTCCCCACTGCCGCCGCGAGGTTCCGAACGTTCAGGCCACCTTCGACAAGTACAACTCGAAGGGTCTCAACGTCATCGCCCTCACCAAGATCACCAAGAGCTCCACGCCTGAAAAGGTCTCCGAGTTCATTGGCGAGAACAACCTCTCGTACCCCATCGCGAAGGAGAAGGACGGCTCGATGTCTTCCCGCTTCGGCGTCCGCGGAATCCCCGCTGCCGCGATGGTCAAGGACGGCAAGGTTGTCTGGCGTGGCCACCCCGCCCGCCTCACCGAAGAGATGATCGAAGGCTGGATCAACTAGCCCCACGGTCTTCTGACCAGAAAGGCGCGTTCACCCTCGTGGTGTTCGCGCCTTTCGTGCGTCTGGGCTCTACTCGGTGACGGCCTCGACGATGGCGCGAGTCTGAGCCAACAGAGCTTCGAGCGCCTCATCGGTGTCGGCGGTCAGGTTCACGTGGCCAATCTTGCGTCCCGGCCGGGCGGTCTTGCCGTACAGGTGGGGGGCGACCCGCGGAAGGGCGAGCACCGATGCGAGCGGTGGCACCTGCCCGATGATGTTCACCATCGCTGAGGGACCGGTGCTGCCTGTGTCGCCGAGGGGCAGGCTCGCGACGGCGCGAATGTGGTTCTCGAACTGCGAGCAATGCGCGCCGTCCTGAGTCCAGTGTCCGCTGTTGTGTACGCGAGGCGCGATCTCGTTGGCGACGAAACCGCCTTCGGTCTCGAACCACTCGATGGCAATGACGCCGACGTAGTCCATCTGCTCGACCAGACGACGCGTGTGCGCCTCGAGCAACAGGCGATCGGCCTCGGACAAGTGGGGTGCCGGCACCCGGCTGTGCCGAAGAATGCCTTCGACGTGGGTGTTCTCAGCAGGCGCGTAGAAGGCGATGGTCCCATCACCGCCGCGTGCGGCCACGATCGACAGCTCGCGCCGCCACGGCACCCAGCCTTCGGCGATGCAGGGTGCATCCAGATCGCGCATGGCCTGAACCGCCTGCTCAGCGGACTCGACCTTGGCCATGCCCTTGCCGTCGTAGCCGCCGGTCCGCAGCTTCACGAGGGCGGGAAAGCCCACCACATCGCCAAGAGTGCGCGCGGCCTCTTCGTCGGCCAGGTCGACGTAGGGGGCCGTCGGAATGCCCGCGTTGTTCAGCAGCCGCTTCTCGAGCAGTCGGTCCCGAGTGGGAATCAGCGCAGAGGGATTGGGATGAAAAGCGACTCGCGCGGCGACCCTCTCGACGACCTCGAGCGGAACGTGCTCCACCTCGAAGGTACAGACGTCCACGGACTCTGCGAAGGCATCGAGTGCCGCGAGGTCGTCCCATGCGTGGAGCCGGGATTGGTCGGTTGCGGCAGACGCGCATCCAGGCCCCGGAGCGTAGATCACCGGCGTGAGCCCGAGCCGATGTGCCGCCATCGCGAGCATGCGCCCAAGCTGACCTCCACCAAGGATGCCGATCCTCACGCCAGCTCCACGCGCGGGTCGGGGTCGGCGAGCACCGAGGCGGTCCGCGCATCGCGAAAGGCGACGAGCCGCTCTCTCACGGCTGTATCGGTCGTCGCGATGATGGCCGCACCAAGAAGCGCAGCGTTGATCGCGCCGGCCTTGCCGATGGCCAGGGTCCCGACCGGCACGCCGCCGGGCATCTGCACAATCGACAGCAACGAGTCGAGGCCGTTCAGTGCCCGCGACTGTACCGGCACCCCGAGTACGGGGACCCAAGTGCGAGCGGCGAGCATGCCCGGAAGGTGAGCGGCCCCACCAGCGCCAGCGATGATCGCTGCGAGCCCCTTTTCTTCTGCCTGGTCCGCGTAATCGAACAGCAATTGTGGGGTGCGATGCGCGCTGACGACGCGAACCTCGTAGGGAATCCCGAGGGCGTCGAGCGTGTCCGCCGCATGCTTCATTGTCGGCCAGTCCGAGCGGGATCCCATGACGATGCCGAGGACGGGATTTGGAGCGGACACGCAGCCTCCAGGCTCTGGGGCAGGGTGGGTATCGGTCCTCTAAGGTCCCGTCAAGCAGGTAGTCGTAGACGGATTGTCTGCGTGACAACGACGTTTCGGCTGGGTGATGGACCCGTGACCCAACCCCGCGTTGTGTCGTCCAAACAACATCCCTGCCACGGCTTGCTGCGGTGACCCTACGCCGGGGACAGGCATACATGCTGGGTCCAAGGAGAAGCCCATGCGCCTCGTCACCACTCTTGCCGTCCTCGCCCTCACCGCCTGCGGCGGCGCCGAGACCCCCGCCCCCGCCCCCGCTCCCGAGCCGGCCGCCGAGCCCGCCCCCGAGCCCGCTCCCGAGCCGGCCGCCGAAGAGGCCCCCGACCTCGCCGCCATGAGCGCGGACGAGCAGAAGACCTGGCTCATGACCAAGGGTGAAGAGGTCTACAAGACCGGTGGAAGCGGCGGCATCGCCTGCCAGACCTGCCACATGGAGAACGGCGAAGGCACCCCCGGTGTCTTCCCGCCGCTCAAGGGCGCTGGCGACTTCTTTGGTGACTGCACCAAGCACGCCGGCTTCGTCATCAACGGCCTGACCGGAGAGATCGAGGTCGCTGGCGTCAAGTACAACAGCGCCATGCCGGCCCAGGGCAACCTCACCGACATCGAGATTGCCGCCGTCATCACCTACGAGCGCAACTCCTGGGGCAACGAGGGCAGCGTCTGCCTTCCCGCCGACGTCGCCAAGGCCCGCTAGAGCTTAGGCTATGATGCCCTTCACGGGGAATCTATGAGTCAGCTCGTCACGACCCTGCGCTCTCTGCTGGCCGAGGCCGACCTCCACTTCCACGGGAAGCGGCCGGCCCAGGCCCGCACTGCGTACGAAGGACTGCTCGAGTCTGCACAGGAGCGGGGCGACCATCCCATGGCCGTCACCGCTCGCTGCATGTTGGCCCGAATCGCGATGCAGCGACGCGCCACCGACGAAGCGCGATCGCACCTGGCCGACGCCGCCGGAACGCTTGATCCGAACCACTTCGAGTCGCACACCCGCTATCGGGCGGCGCTCGCTCGCCTGTCGGTCGCTGAGGGCCCACCAGAGGCCGCTCGAGCCGAGCTCCGCCACTACCTCGACTGGGCCGAATCGAATGCGCAGTGGGAAGAAGTGGTGGATGCGGGCGTGCTTCTCGCTGAGAACGCCGCGTCTGCCCAAGAGGGCCGCGAGTGGCTGGAGCGCGCGATCGATGCCGCCTCGGCCTACGGCGTGCGTGAGCGCTTGGGTCATCTGTACACGCACCTCGCAGCTCTGCACGAGGTCGACGGCCAGCACGAGCGCGCCCTCGACGCCCACCAGAGCGCGCTGGCCTGGAACGAGAAGCAGGGCAGCGCCCGTGAGATCGTCGCGTCATGCTGGGCCGTCGGCGCCTCGGCACTCGCAGTCGAGGACTGGCCGCTCGCCCGCGCCAAGCTCGAGCAGGCCCTGCAGCTGGGTGAATCCAACGAGGACTGCAGAGACCTGATGCCATTGGCGCTCTCTGACCTGGCGGCTGTGCAGCTCGCGACCGGGGATGAGATTGAGGCGCGCCGCCTCATGCTGCGCGCCATGGACGAGGCCAAGGAACAGGACCTTGCGACCTTCTGGCCAGAGCGGTGGTCGGCGATGGTCGAGCAAGCCCACAACCTCGACCGGCTCTAGCCGCCGCACGCGGCGTGGTCCGTTCACCAGGGGCAGGATTACGCTAACCGCAGGGCCGAAGATCGAGTAAGGTGCGCGCCCGGAGGCCTCGTGCGCCAGTTCGCTACAGTCCTACTCATCACCGTCGCTCTCGCGGGCTGTCGCGACTTCGAAGAGCCGCCGCTGGACACCGCCGTCACTGAGACGGACACGGATACCGACACCGACGCGGATGCCGACACCGACGCAGATGCGGACACCGACGCAGACGCAGATACCGACGCAGATGCCGACACCGACGCAGATGCGGACACCGACGCAGACGCCGACACCGACGCGGACGCCGATACAGATGCAGATGCGGACACCGACGCAGATGCGGACACCGACGCCGATGCCGACACCGACGCAGATGCCGATACCGACGCCGATGCGGACACCGACGCAGATGCGGACACCGACGCAGATGCCGACACCGACGCAGATGCCGA
>JAGSGY010000017.1 GCA_023954855.1 Pseudomonadota bacterium
CCCCCCTTGGCGGGCGTGCACTGCAGGCCCGAAGGGCCGAAGCGCAGGTCCGGTAAAACAGGGCCGAAGGCCCGTGAGCCTGAGCTCGAACTCCCTGTCCCGCTCTCTACGACGGCTCACCCAGAACCCCCGCCGCCTCCATCCCTCACACCGCCCCAAACGACGCCCGACCCCGGGCCGCGGTGTGGGCGCGGTCCCACGGCCAGGGGGGGCCTGCGCAGGGGGGACGGCACGTCCCCCTAGCAAGGGGTTCCGAAGGGAGGACGACAGGTCCCCACTTGGCGGGCGTGCACTGCAGGCCCGAAGGGCCGAAGCGCAGGTCCGGTAAAACAGGGCAGAAGGCCCGTGAGCCTGAGCTCGAACCCCCTGTCCCCACGTCTCCCAATCTCCGCAGCCAACCACCACGTCCAACCGCCCACCACGCACAACCGCGGGAGATGGGGCCCCGGGCGGATGCACGGGCGTCCGTCGAGCTCTACGCGTCCATGCGCGCCCGCCACACCAAAGTCTGCGTAAACACGTCCAACGCCGGCACCGCCGCCTCCTCCAGCTGCCCCGGCTCGTACACGTCGACGCGCGCAAACCCAGCCTCGCGCAGATCTTCAACCACCTGCTCGCGCGTCCGCTCGTCCACGACAAAGCCCCGGCCCTTGGTGAACCGGCGCATCAGCCCTCCCAACAGCGCACCAATGAACCCGGGCTTGGGCTGCTCGACGGCGGGCACAAAGTCGAAGATCAGCGCGCTGCCAGGCCGCTCGGCGCACAACGCCGCAATGCGCCGCCACAGGGCCTGCTGGGTCTCGGCGTCGAAGTACATCAAGAGGCCTTCGGCGACCACGCACACAGGCCCGTCCTCGTGCAGCGCGCCCAGGTCCATCTCGCGAGCATCGCCCGCAAGCCGCCTGAGATTGCTGCGAGCCGCCACCACTCGCCCCTCTTCCGACGCCTCCAACAACCGTGCCTTCGTCGCCACCATCGCCGGAAGGTCCACCTCGACATAGGCGACGCCCGGGTCTTCGGAGAGGGTCGCGCCACGGCGTGAAAGTCCTGCCGCCAACTCGACGAACTGCGTACAGCCGGACGCTCCCGCCAGGTGGTCAATCATCGTGTGACGCTGAATCAGGCTGTGCTGCAGAGACGGCGAGCGCCGAAACCATGCAAAGAAGCGCATCACCGCATTCGTCGCGTTGAACACCCGCTCTGCACCCCGCGAAGCGAAGAGGCCCGCGTACGGAAACTCCCCCCAGATCCACGTCTGCGAGGTGTACAGCGCCGTGACGCTCAGATCGCCCTCGCCCTTTTCGGGAAGCTCAGCCATGCGCCAGACTAGCCGAGAACGACCCGGTGAGCCGCCGCTCTCCCGCCCCAGAAATGAAGGAATGACATTGATATACGACAATATAGTCGCGATATGTGGTACGTACTAGTCAGGCACTGGGAGTTCCTATGCAGAAGGTCATCGCAGCCGTCCAGCCCAACGACGCCTACTACGAAGCTGTCCTGCTCACCGCACACCGCCTCGCAGGTGGAGACCGGCTTCGAGTGGTCAGCATCTACCCATCGCCCATCGACTGGGTGTCCGAGCAGACCAAGACCCCAGAAGCGGTGACCCGCAACGACCGGCGAAAGATGCTGCTCGCCATCGAGGCGGACCTCGAGCGGCTCGGACTGAGAGGCTGCGAGGTAAGAGTCCCCGTGGCGCAGCGCGCCAACATCGGCGACAACCTGGTCGAGGCGGCCAGGGCCTACGAAGCCGACCTCTTGGTCCTCGGGACCCACGGACGCACGGGGATCACGGCGCTCTTCACCCAGTCTGTCGCGGCGCACGCGGTGAAGCACGCGCCCTGTGACGTCCACGTGGTACGAAAGCGGGCCTGATCCCCGCAGCTGCGCAAGCGGTGCTGGAACCGCGAGGACATCGCCACGCCGTATGCTGGGGCCTCGCAAGCCCAGGAAGTAGCCATGGCCGACCCGACGCCGATTCGCGTGCTGTTCCTCCACGGCCTCGAGGGCCATCCCAACGGCTCCAAGGTCATCGCCATGCGTGAGCAGGGTCTCGACGTACGCGCGCCAGACATGAAGATGGGCCTTCGAAACTGGCGACGCGAGAATGCGGCGATTCGCCAACTCCCGAGGCTTCCCGAGGTTCAATTCGCCCTTCTCCTCCTATGCGTCGGAGCCATCGGATCCCCCTTCGACCTGCGCCTCGCACTGCTCTCAGCCCTTGCCTTTGCATGGCTCGTCGCCCGACGCGGCGCGTTGTTCTCGGCCGCCCTCTCGCGCAGCTTCGATGACTGTGTGTCGGTCGCCCACGACGCCCTGGCGGGACCGGACTTCGACGTCCTCGTCGGCTCGAGCTGGGGCGGTGCCGTGGCCTCTGAGCTGCTGGCCTCCGGAGCATGGTCTGGCCCCACCATCTTGCTGGCCCCGGCGGTTGCCCGCATGCATCGATGGGCGCGGCGATCCGACGGGGATGCTCGGATTTCCGCTGCACGTGCCTCGAGCGCGCGTGTGGTGATCTTTCACGACCCGACCGACGACGTGGTGCCGCACGAGGACAGCGTGGCCCTGGCCGACGGATGCGACATCGAGCTTCGATCCGTCGACGCCGGAGGCCACCGTCTGCTCGGCCTTCTTTCCGACGGCAGGCTCGCCGCGGCCATTCGAGAGCTTGCAGACGGGTAGTCGCCACCGAGCGGACACGCTCTGAACGAACATTCATTGACACGCGTACAATGGTCGTGTAGTTCGCCGGCATGCCCAACGACAAGCCGCTCGTTCGCGACCCCAATGACCCAGACAGCGCGTACTGGTTCATCCACGGAAAGCGCTACGATCTGCGCGAATACATGGACAAGCATCCGGCGGGTCGCCTGCCGCTCGAGCTGACCCAGGGTCGCGACAGCACAGAGCTCTACGAGAGCTACCACAGCCTGTGCAAGCGTCCGAAGAAGATGCTCAAGCGCTTTGAGGTCACCGACGCGCCGTCGGGCTGTCCCCATCACAAGAGTCCGTTCAACTGGGATGAGACCCCGTTCTACGACGACCTGAAGTCCCGCGTCATCGCGCACTTCAAGGCCCAAGGTCGGCATGCCCACAAGACGCCGTGGCAGGGATGGATGCTGCACGCGACCTGGACGACCCTGGCCGTGCTGAGCTTTGCGGCCTGGGCGCTCGGGCACTGGTGGGCGCTGATCACGCTGCCGCTCTTCTACTGGCTCGGCCCCTCGAACATGATGCACACCGGCAACCACTTCGCGCTGTCGACCAAGCCGTGGGTGAACCAGCTCGGCGGCCTGATCGGTGCCGCCCATATCGCACCGGCAACCTGGCATCGCCAGCACAACATCGGCCACCACGCCTACACGAACATCAACGGCCTCGACCCGGATCTGAACCACTTCCAGCACACCGAAGTGCCCATGCCCGGCTTCCGCCTCTCTCCCGACCAACCGTGGATGGGCAAGTACGTCTGGCACCGCTGGGCGATGGCGGCACAGGCGATGATGACCACGATGGGACCGAGCCTGCTCAACACGCCCGAGTACCTGATCGACGGGACGATGGCCAAGACCGTGCCCTACCTGTTCCGCTCGCGAACAGAGGTCTTGACCCACGTGGTCGGCCGCCTCGCCGTGGTTGGCGTCTGCTTTGTGCTGCCCTTCTTCTTGTTCAGCCCCGCCAAGGCCGCGGTCTTCGCCTTCGTTCCACTCGCGCTGCACGGCCTGCTGTACTTCGCATTCTCACAGGTCAGCCACGTCAACGCGCGCTGCGTGCCGTCAAACGCCGAGCCGATCGAGTGGGCGGTGCATCAGGTCGGGACCTGCCAGGACTACAGCATGAAGAGCCGGCTGTGGAACCAGCTCTCGATCGGCCTGAACAACCAGGTCGTGCACCACTTGTTCCCGCAGGTGGCGCCGTGGCACTACCCCGCCCTCGCCGAGATCATCGAGCAGACCTGTCGCGATCACGGGGTGGACTACGGCACGTCGCGGAACTGGCTGCATGCCTTCCAGCAGCTGCTCGACCATGTCGCTGGACTCAACGACGCGCCCGAAGCCACACCCTAGGCGCGCTCGGCAAGCTCCAGCTGCTCGGTGAGCAAGCGGGGCCAGATCGCGCGGGAGAGCTCGTGCCCCATGCCCTCGATCTCGACCAGGCGAGCGTCGGGCACCGCATGGGCCGTCGCGCGGCCTGCCCGTAGCGGAATCAGGGGGTCTGCGGTGCCGTGAACCACCGTGCTTGGGGCACGAACCGTGGCGAGGCGCTCGAGCCGGTTGCCGGAGGCGGTGATCGCCGCGAAGTGGCGGGTGAAGCCCATGGGATTGTAGCCCCTCTCCCAGCCGAGTCGCGCGCGCTCGCGGACCCAGCCGATGTCGATGGGAAGCTCACCGCCGACGGTCCGAAACATGTGCTCGTTGCCGTCCATCGCTTGCTCTGCCGTTCGCGGCGAGGGCCCGAGTAGCGCGCGAATCGCCGAGGGCTCACCCACCATGTGCCGCACACTCCCCGGCCCGGACATGATCGACGTCATCGAGAGCACGCGCTCGGGGTGTTCGATCGCAATGTGCTGCGCGATCATGCCTCCCATAGAGATGCCCATCACATGGGCCTTCTCGATGCCGAGGTGGTCGAGAAGCCCCATGGCATCGCTCGCCATGTCCGACAGCGTGTAGGGCGCCGGAATCGACAAGCGGGCCACGCGACGGCCGATACACTCGATGGGCGTGGGGGCTGGAACCCCCTCGAGCCAGCTCGACTCGCCAATGTCTCGGTGGTCGTAGACGATCACGCGAAAGCCCGCGTCCACGTAGCCCTGCACGAACTCGGGGTGCCAGACGATGTGCTGCGCCGAGATCCCCATGACGAGCAACAATACCGGCCCTTCGCCGGCGTCCTCGAAGCAGATGTTCAGCCCGTTTACGGGTGCAAAGGCCACGTCGCCCTCCGTCCTTGCCCCATTCCCGAATTGAGCCGGTAAGATGGGACATGCGCACCGTCTTGCTAGCCGCTCTCGTCGCCGGCTGCTCGCCAACCACCCTGATCGACACCACCGACGCGCCGACCACAGGCTCCCGGCACCGCATGCCCTGGGTGGAGTTCAACGTCTGGACCGACTTCCTCTCGCTCGAGGTCGGGCTCTCCGACAGCTGCACATTCCTCGAGCCGATCGTCGACAACCACTCGGTGAGCAACCCACCGATTCAAGCGTTCTGGGTCATCTACCAAAACGAGAGCGATGTGGTCGACGGCAGCCAGGTCGAAGACACCTTCTGGCTCGGCGACAGCTTCGCAAACCACGACTACCCCGAGATCGACGGACTCGACGCCCTCGGATTCAAATTCCCCCCGCCGATTCAGCAGTCCTTCCTCTCGATTGAAGAGATTGTGCTGTCGGAGGACCGCCGGCAGGCCGACGCCGTGCTCGGCAATCCGCTCGATGTGCGCCTACGCATGGTCACCGATGAGATCGACGGCATCTGCACCATCACCCACACCTACTGCGCCATGCCCTGCGACGAACCCAACGCGGAGCTGGACCACATCGAAGTCGAGCTGGGCTTTCTGAACACCGTGCAGAACGTGACCTTCATCGAGCCGTAGTAGGGTCGCCGCATGCGTACTTCTCTGCTCTGCCTCTGCCTTCTCGCCTGCGTCGCCGACGAGCCCCAAGACTCCGTCGATTCGAGCGAGTCGGACACCGACACCGACACCGACACCGACACCGACACCGACACCGACACCGACACCGACACCGACACGCCCGCCACGTGGGACCCCGCCGACTTCACCACCGTCTACAACGTCGGCCCAGGCCAGGACTACCTCACACCCAACGAGGTGCCTTGGGAGTCCATGGCTCCGGACAGCTTGGTCCGCATCCACTGGCGAAGCGAGCCCTACCGGTCGAAGTGGGTCATCGCGGTCACCGCCACCGAGTCCAGCCCGGTCGTGGTCACCGGCGTGCCCGATGCCGGACGACTTCCGGTGATCACGGGCGAGAACGCGACCACGCGCACGGAGCTCGACTACTGGAATGAGCGTCGGTCGGTGATCAAGATTGGCGGCTCGAGTCGGCCGAGCGAGACCCCGGCGTGGATCTACGTCGAGAAGCTCGACCTTCGCAGCGCGCGACCGGCGTACAGCTTCACCGATGATGCCGGCAACTCCGACACCTACGCGAGCAACGCCGCGGCCGTCCACATCGAGGAGGGCTCGTACATCACCCTGCGCGGCAACGACCTGCACGACTCCGGCAACGGCATCTTCGGTGGGTCCGGCGGCTCCGAGATCGCCATCCTCGACAACCACGTCTGGGACAACGGCATCGCCGACAGTATCTACGAGCACAACAGCTACACCGAAGCGCTCGGCATCACCTTCGAGGGCAACCACTACGGCCCGCTACGCGCCAACTGCCTGGGCAACAACCTCAAGGACCGCAGTGCCGGCCTAGTCGTGCGCTACAACTGGATCGAGGACGGCAACCGGCAGCTCGACCTCGTCGACACCGGAAGCGACACGCTGCGCTCGGACAGCCGCTACAACACCACCTGGGTGTACGGCAACGTACTCGTCGAAGGCGACGGACAGGGCAACGGACAGATCGTGCACTACGGCGGCGACGGCGGCGACACCGCCTGGTATCGCAAGGGCACCCTGCACTTCTTCCACAACACCATCGTCTCGACGCGCTCGGGCAACACCACCTTGCTGCGCCTGTCGAGTGCGGGCGAGAGCGCCGATGTGCGCAACAACATCGTGTCGGCGGGCAGCCTCGCCATGGTCTCGGACAGCGGCACCGTCGACCTGCGAAACAACTGGCTCCCCTCCAACTGGCGCGACAGCTTCGGAAGCGGAACCGCCACCGACCACGGCAATGTCGAGGGCAGCGATCCTGGCTTTGCCTCGGCCGGCACCCAGGACTTCACCTTGGCAACCGGATCGGATGCCATCGATGCCGCGGGTGCCCTCGCGTCTGGCTCCCCAGCGGTGACCGAGGAGTACCAAGGTCAGCAACCTGCGCCACGCGCGAGCGATGGCTCACCGGACATTGGGGCCTACGAGCGCCCCTAGCGCGCAGCAACCAAACGAGAGCCTGCACGCACCCGGCGGTCCCAACTCTCCGCGAGGCGCGCCGGTAGGTCCGGATGACTGCGGATCGCTCGCTGTGTCGCTGCATCCGCCCTGAGCGCGACAGCCACAAGCAAGCCATCGAACTGCACGTACTGCCCGCGCCGCAACGCAAGCTCCAAGAAGGCCTCGCAGGTGCCTGCCAACGCCGCTGCCACGTCCTGTTCTGACAACGGACTGAGTGTGACGTAGTACGGCGGCCGGTCCGGGTAGCGATGCTCCACCAACCAAACCTGCGAGCAGGCCGCGCACCGCGTGAGATCGGCCTCGGGATAGCTCCCATCCGAGACCGCCCAGAGCGTTCTTGCCCCCGGGATGCTCTCCTTCACAAGGTCCACGAAACCACCGCTGTGGCTCGTTCGGGGGGAGCCCGTCGAACAGGTCGGGCAGAAGGCGTCAGTCATCGAGGCTCCAGAGGGTCAGCGTAGCGGATCAAGGCTCCGCGCGTCGCGCTCGGCGCACAGCTCGCAAGGTGAACACCCACGATGCCCAAGCCATCGGATTCATCGCCGCGCCTGTCCCCAATGGACACACCTGACCTACACTGCGAGGTCCCTTCTCGCGGAGGCACGGCCAACCCCGTGCTGCAGCCCGCAGAATCGTCGATCAAAGAGGATGTCCGGATGAGCAAGAAGAAAGAAGTCGCCAGCCTCGAGTCCCTCCTGCGCAAGCTGCCCGAAGAAGACCAGGCCGAGGCCTTCCGCATTCTCTACGGCGACCTGCCCGACGAGCTGCCCATCCCCGCCGAGCTCAAGAAGGACGCCGCCAAGCACAACTACGACGTGGCCGCCTACAAGTTCCACTGCAAGACCGAGCAGCGGCGTCCCGCCCGCATCGTGCGTGTCGGCGTCATCCAGAACCAAATCGTCGCGCCGACGTCAGCACCCGTACAGGAGCAGTTCGACGCGCTCCTCGCACGCACCGAGCAGCTCATCCACGCCGCCGGCGCAATGGGCGTGAACGTCCTTGGCCTGCAAGAAGCCTGGACCATGCCGTTTGCGTTCTGCACCCGCGAGAAGGAGCCGTGGCTCGAGTTCGCCGAAGAGGTCGATGGGCCTTCCACGCGCGCCCTGGCCAAGCTGGCTCGCCGCTACAACATGGTCATCGTCTCGCCGATCCTCGAGCGCGATGAGGCCCATGGCGGCACCATCCACAACACCGCGGTGGTGATCTCGAACCACGGCAACATCATCGGCACGCACCGAAAGAACCACATCCCGCGCGTCGGCGACTTCAACGAGTCGACCTACTACATGGAGGGCAACACCGGCCATCCCGTGTTCCAGACGCAGTTCGGAAAGGTCGGCGTGAACATCTGCTACGGCCGCCACCATCCCCTCAACTGGCTGATGTTCGGCATCAACGGCGCCGAGATCGTGTTCAACCCGTCGGCGACCGTCGGTGCCCTCTCCGAGCCGCTCTGGCCGATCGAGGCCCGCTGCGCGTCGATCGCGAACAACTACTTCACAGCGTCGATCAACCGCATCGGCACCGAGACCTTCCCGAACGCCTTCACCTCGGGCGACGGTCAGAAGGCCCACAACGACTTTGGGCACTTCTACGGCTCGAGCTACGTGTCGGCGCCAAACGGCTCGCGGACGCCCGGCCTGTCACGCGTAAAGGACGGCGTCCTCGTCTCCGAGATCGACCTCAACCACTGTCGTCAGGTGAAAGACAAGTGGGGCTTCCAGATGACCGGGCGCTGGGAAGAGTACGCAGACGCCCTCACTGAGGCCACCGAGCCCGACTTCGAGCCCCAGGTCATCGTCGACGCGGGTCTCGACTAGAGAGCCGAAACGATGGAACGTGACCCGGTCCCCGTCAACGGACCGGATCACGCTCGTTCGTTCGCTTCAGCCTCCTCCAAGATCGTCCCAGTCGCCTGAGAGTTCGTCCAAGAACCCTTGGTCCGTGCACGACTCACAAAAGACGACAGGCTCATCGTCAATTCGACGAGCCGGTTCACCGCAGGAGGCACAACTCTCCTGCGTTCGGAGCCTACGTGCTCGCATGCGCTCCGCCGCGGACACTTGAGACCCAAGCGGACGCAACAGCAAAATGCCCTGTGCGATTGATAAACGTGCCATTTCTCACCCCCGACAAAAGCTTGCGGATCATTCCGATCCGCTAATCAAACCAACCCCACCTCGCGCGGAACCGGGATTTGATGGCGCTGCACCATCTCGGGCGTGGCCCGATCCAGTCCTCGGCTCAGCAACTTGTCCAGCATCCACTCGATCTGCTCACGCGTTCCCGTCAGCAGATAGACCGACCGCTCGAGTTCGACCCCAAGGCGCGGCTGGTCGAGCTGGCGCCACATCGACGCAAGGCTCGCGCACCCCGCAAGCGACCAGTAGAGAATGCGTAGGTTACAGGTTGCCAGCACCAAATCGCGCACCACAGGATCTTCGATAGCCAGGGCACTCTCGCCCTGACGCAGCAGCGCATCGAGAGCGAGGTGCCGCACATCGCGAGGCTCCCGTCGAAGCGAGTCATTGCACTCCTGCAACGCTCCCAGCAGGCGATGGTTTACCTCGAGCTGATCGTCGAGCGCCGCCCTCAGCAGCAGGTCCGACGATGCGTCACGCATCTGAGTCAGTACCGCGCAGATGGGAGCATTCGCCTGAATGAGACGATCGAGCTCGTATGTACAGTACCCTTCAATCTTTCTGCGCAACATGTGACCCCCTCATAGTCCCGCTTATACCCTGAGTTTACCTCAGCCTAACCCCAACCCAAAGCCGCAAATAATCACACTCCTATGTATGCAGACTGCGAACTTTGATGAACGGCGGCGCCAGCAGAAACGGCTTTCGCCATTTCCGCCTTCTGAGCCGCTTTCCGGCGACGCTCCTCTGCGGTGCGCATCGCACGACGAACCCGTAGTAGTACCTGCGGCGTGAGCTGCTCCACCGGCTCAAACACCGCACCCGGCGGCGTCGCGGGCAGCTCGGCCGCCAGCATACGGAGCTCAAGACGGCCCGAGTGCTCTGTGAGACTGCCGCCAAGACAGCGCAAGAGCTCTGCCGCCCGCCACGTTCCCGGACTGGTGTCCACCGGATAGAGGCTCATGACCACCTGGTCTGGCTCGGCGTCGAGCTTGATCTGGAGAATGCGCTGCGTGCGCAAGCGGACGACGCCGAGAATCAGGTGGAGCATGGCCGTGCGCAGTCGGTCTGGATCGACCCACGCCGCCGCCACCGACGCCTCGACGTGAAGCGAGATGTCGAGCTCGGACTCGTCCACCTCATCGTGGACCTCCTCGAGCAAGTCGAGCACGAAGGGCAACAGGTCGATGGCGCGGGTCTGCACCTGGGCGGTGCCGTCTTGCAGACGTGCCAGCTCAAACACATCCTCGATGGTCGCCGACAGGCGACGTACTTCCGCACAGATTCCGAGCGCCTGCTTGCAGACGAAGTCGTCGGCCCGACGGTCAATCAGTTCTTCAACTGAGCTCAAGATCGAGCCGAGCGGCTCCTGAATCTCGTCACCGAGGTCCCGAAGCAGGTGCCCCGTAGCAAGCTGCGCACGCTGAAGGGCGTCACGCTGGTCGTGGAGCACCGTCTCGAGTTGACGGTGGGCCCTGAGCTCCTCGTGAAGCTCTTCCGAGGTCGTCTGCAGTCGAACCACCGTGCCCTGATGCTGCCGCCGCGCTCGACGAAGCTCGAGGCTCTGCCGGGCAATACCGATCATCGCTCGGCGTTCGGTCTCGCGGGCCTCGGCACAGCGCCGACGCTCTCCTGCCGTTCGCTGGTGGCCGCGCTCCACCGCTGAGACCATCGTCTCAAGCCAATCGTCAGCGCCCATGGCCACCACATCGAAGGCCCCAAAGCGAAAGCCGCACAACACATCGTCAACACCACCGAGCTCGGAATAGAGCACAACCGGCACATGCGCTCCCCCCACCGCGAGCCGCTGGGGCGAGGAGAGGCCATGCCTATCCTCCGCGTGGCACGCCAACACCGTCACGCTCTCGTCCAGGTCACCCACGGCCTGGTCGACACTTCGCGCAGCGCGCACCCCCCACCCCAGCGGCTCGAGCACCGAGCGCAGCCGGCTCAAGCGCTCATCACTCGGCTCAACAACCAACAAACTTCGCCGCAACGCGGCATCCGTTCGACTTGAACAACCCTCACCCACCCACATCCGAACACCTCCCGTGGTGCAACTTCAGTGAAACGCTTCAGCGGCGTTCTGAAAAGGTCGAAAACAAACTTTGTTTCCCCTTCCGCTGGCGGCCCGGATCTGGGGGTGCAACCGATCATCACACCACCCTTCGGCGCGATCCACAAAACCGCGCAAAAGCGAGCTAGCACCACTATTTTCGCATAGTCATAAATCTAGCAGCCGCCTGCGCCAAGGGCACATAAGCGCCGCTGTCGGGGACCCATGCCGTGAAGACAAACGCCCGCAAAAGCTACATCTAGTTAGGAAAGCCGTCTTCTTCGCGGCACGGCTCGAGACCGGTCCTTGGGTTCGGCTTTCGTTATCTGGATCTTCGGCGAAGATGGGTGGATGATTCTCCACGGGGAGCGTTCCAGCCGCCGACCCCATCGGCTTCACCAAATGGCAAACTCTCCCCTCTCAGAGGCCTCATGCTCCCCCTACTTCTGCTCGCCTGCGCCACAAACCCACCTCAAGTCGCCCAGGAGCCGTCGCCCGCCTCGCCGCCAGCAGCAACCGACGCGCCAGTGGCTGCCAAGACGGAGAAGCCGCCCACACCCACCACCGTCCGCGAAGCGCCGAGACCCAAGGGACACTGTTCCAGTGGCGAGCTGGCGTACTTCGACTGCGCCGCCGGCGACCAGAAGCACCTTTCGCTATGCGGCTCCGCGGACCTGTCCCCGCCGACGGCGTTCCTGAGCTACCGCTACGGCCCTCTCGGCGCGCCAGAGCTGGTCTATCCAGAGTCGCCAAGGGGAAGCCTCGAGCGATTCCACTACGAGGCCCGTGCGCACGTCCGCAGCCAGGGTGACACGGTCCACTTCGACAACGGGAGCTTCCGCTACACGGTGATGGCGATGTCCGGTAGCGGGCACCCAGGCGAGGGAGCCCCGAACAACTTCGTCGGCGTCATGGTGGAGGAGGACGGCAAGTCCATCGCAACGGTCACGTGTACCGGTACCGCCGCCGACCAACTTGCCAAGCTGGCACCCCAGTAGGCGCCCCGCGTTGCGCAAAAGATCAAAAAGCTGAAAGCCGATCTTTCAGAATTCGGTGAACACCACGAGGACCCCCACCGCTGCGCCGTCTCGACACCTGCAGTTGCGATATCCACACGGGTGTTACCAATATCCAAATAATCAAAACTGCTACGGTCCAGGAGGAGCAAGCCCGCCCCAATGACATACCCTTCTGGAGAGTCCATGACCGTCCCGCGCACCCTTGGTTTGATGAGCTTGCTGTTCGCGACGAGCGCCTTTGCCGGGCAGGGCGACATCCGCGTGATGACCCAGAATCAGTATCTTGGCGCCGACCTCACCCCCGTTGTGGCTGCACCCGACGCGGCCAGCTTTAACGACGCGCTGGTGGACGTGATGACCAAGGTGGCCGAGTCCAACCTGCCCGAGCGGGCCGAGGCACTTGCCGGGCAGATCGAAGACCGCCAGCCGCACCTCGCTTCGCTCCAGGAAGTCTTCTCGTACACGTGTACCGACCTCGCTCCCGTTCCCGAAGGCTACGGCTGCACCGACCCCCAGATTGCCGGGGCCTTCAACGACCACCTCGCCGAGACCTTGGCGAACCTCGACGGCTACAACGTCGCCGGAACGGTCGTGAACCTCGATACCAGCGTCGTGAACGTCATCGGCATTCCCGGCATTCCGTTCTACATCAACGGTGTGCCCGCCCTGCTCAACGTCATCGATCGCGACGTCGTGCTGTCTCGCGACGATGTATTCGCCCAGGCGACGCCGATTCCCTGCGCCCGCCCGTCGGCTGATGGCTGCAACTACCAGGCCGTCGCCTCGGCCAACACCCCGGCAGGACCGCTCGCCTTCGAGCGCGGCTTCGTCATCGTCGATGCCTTCGTCGACGGCTCGCCCTACCGCTTCGTCGCGACCCACCTCGAGACCCGCTACCCGGACCCGACCAACCCCTACTCGCCCGCCATTCAGGCCTTCCAGGCGCAGGAGTTGCTCGCCACCCTTGCCGCCGTGCCGTCCTACCCGGGTACGGAGCTCATCGTCGCCGGTGACTTCAACTCGGCCGACGTCGACACGCCGATGAACTCGCCCTACGGCCTGATCGTGCCCCCGTACATGCAGTTCGCCTACAGCGGCTACGCCGACGCCTGGGACTTCCGGCCCGGCAACTCCAAGGGCTACACCTGCTGCCAGGCCGAGGATGTCGCGAACCCGACCTCCGAAGCCTACGAGCGCATCGACCAGATCTGGACCGCCAGCGCACCGAGCCGCGTGAAGGCCAACGTCATTGGCTACGACGAGGAAGATCAGACGGCCTCGGGCCTGTGGCCTTCTGACCACGCCACGGTCTACGCCGAGATCACGTACTAGGCACTACAGGTCGAATTCCGCCGACTGCTTCGCCATCTCTTCGCAGAGGGTGGGACAGTCGGCGTTCGCCATGGCGGCCATGCCGGTCTGCACGCCGCCCTCGACTAGGTCACCACCGAGCTCCATGACGTCGCGCATCATCTTGGCCTCGGCACTCTGATCGCCCTGAAGGCCGAGCTCGACAATCTCGCCCTGAAGCGAGAGCGCGCCCTGCACGACCCCGACGGCCATCTTCTGCTGCGCGACGCAGATGGACTGCGTGGGCGCAGGATTGCACCCGCACTCATCGAGATGCGCACAGACGCCCTCTGCCGTGCTTGGCCACTCGCCGTTGTCGAGTCGTATGGACTCTACGGCCGCACGCTCGGTGATCGGATTGGAACCGCCACAGGCCAAAGCGAAGCCGAGCAACACGGCGAGTACGGGTAGGGCGCGCATCAGGGACTCCATTCACGCTGCTAACGCGCAGGCCCACCGCGATGGTCCCCTGGACTCACCAATTCGTGACCGCGAGGCCGCCGGCCATCGGGCACAACCGAGGCCAGCCCGGTGACCCATGACCCGCTTCGCCCCCTTGCTGTTCGCATTGGCCTGCCAGAGCTCTGGCACGCTGACACCTGACGACCATCCGGACGAGGCCCCACCCGACGTCAACCCGGTGGATCTGGTCTCGACCACGTCGTACGAACGCTCGATGGAGGAACTTCTCTACACGCACCTCGGCGAGAACCGTGGCTTCGGGCCCGAGCATGACCTGGCCCGCGACAACATCGCCACGGAGTTCGAGACCTATGGCCTGGACGTCGCGCTCGAGCCCTTCACGTACCAAGGCGCGACCTACCACAACGTCGTCGCCACTCAGTTAGGCACGAGCCGACCCGACGAGGTGCTCGTCATCGGCGCGCACTTCGACTCGGTCGACAACCCGGGTGCCGACGACAACGCCACCGGCACCGCCATGGTCCTCGAGGTGGCTCGGGTCCTCTCGCAGTACGAAAGCGCGGTGACCTTGCACTACGTGGCCTTCGACCGCGAAGAGCAGGGCAAGGTCGGAAGCCGGGCCTTCGTGGCCGCCCACGCCGACGAGGCGATTCAGTTCGCACTCACCGCCGACATGATTGGGCAGGACCACGGCGGCTACGCGATGGACCTGTTCAGCACGACGGCCTCTGTTCCTCTTGCGAGCGACTTCTCCCGGGCCATCGACACGCACGGCAACGGACTCTCCGGCCGCTTGCAGACCGGCGACTACAGCTTCAGCGACCACTGGTCCTTCGAAGAAGCCGGCATTCCCGCCTTTGTGATCATCGAGGCCGACTACAGCGGTAATCCGCACTACCACCAGTCGACCGACGCCGCCGACCTGGTCGAGGACTACATCGACTACGTCTACGTTGGCGACCTTCTGCGCGCGGTGGTGGGCTTCGTCGCCGAAGAAGCCGAAGTGCGATCTAGATAAACAGCCGGCCCGCGGCGAAGGATAGCTGGAACAACATCAGCACGGTCACCGCACTGAACGCGCCGGCGAAGGGAGAGCCCACCGTCGGCGCCACCAGCGCCACCGGAAGCGTCGGGCGGCCACTCACCGCAAGCCACGTGTACAGCGGCGCGAGCCAGAGGCACTGCACCATCGCCGAGATCGAGCCGCAAGCCAGCGCGAGCGGCGCAAAGTTCGGGCAGGTCAGCAGCGACGCGAGCCCTGCGACGGCCGCGCCCCAGAGTCCAAGCAGCGGGACGCCAACCACCAGGCTCACCGAAGGCCTGGCGCGAGCGGGCGCCCATGCCAGGAGCCTCGGGAACAACGCACCCACGGCGCCGCCAGACAGTCCCCCGAGCAACGCGGCCACGCCCGCGAAGCGCAGCGGAATGCCGGGAATCATCTGGGTCGCCAGCATCGGCGCCAAGCCCGCGGTAACCAGACCGATGAAAGCCCAGTCGCGCGACCAACGCCAGGCCGGCGCTTCCGGGCGTGGGTCATGAACCCGGGGTGGGTCGAAAACGAGCGGGCGGGACGTGGTGTGAAGCGGTGTCATGCAGCCACTATGCCCCCGCCGTGTGCAGAGACGATGCAGACGCGATGGAGGTGCGCGGTACACTGCGCCATGCTTCGCCTCATCCCACTCGCTCTCGCCCTGTCCCTCGTCGCCTGCAAGGCCAAGGACGCCGACGCCAACGACCCGATCGAGCCCTACGACCCCACGGAACTCGTGGACGTCTTCATTGGCTCGGACACCGTCGGCGTGAACTTCGGCGCCGTCTCGCCAGCCGCCACTCGGCCGTTCGGCATGGTCACCGTAGGCCCCGACACGCGTGGACCGCTCGGCTCGCCGCCGTTCTCGTTCAGCGGCTACTTCTACGCCGACGACCACATCAGCGCCTTCTCGCACACGCACTCTCAAGGCATGGGTGTGGTCGACTTCGGCGCAGTCGGCTTGATGCCCAAGGATGGCTGGGATCCGGCCTACACCACTGACGACGGTCGCGAGTCCGAATTCAGCCACGAGCAAGAGTGGGGCGCACCCGGCACCTACGCCGTCGACCTGCCCGAAGAACAGGCGCACGTCGAGATCGCAGCCCACGAGCGGTCCGCGCTGCACCGCTACACCTTCGAGAGCGGCGCCGACCCCGTGGTCGTCCTCGATCTCGGACACTTTATCGGCAACGTCGAGATTCTCGAAGCCAACGCCACCCTCGACGGGGCGAGCCTGACCGGCTTTCAGCTCGTCAAGGGATCGTACTCAGGACGGTACGGCGGACATCAGACGCACTTCGCCATGGAGTTCTCTCCCGAGCCGGTAGCCAGTGGTGGCTGGACCGACCCGACCGCCCCAGTCGACGATCTCGCCACCGTGTCGGGGACGATGTCCGGCCTGTACTTGACCTTCCCGGAGGGCACGACCGAGGTCCTCGCCAAGGTCGCCATCTCGTACGTCGACACCGACGGGGCCCTCGCGAACCTCGAGGCCGAGCAGTCCGACTGGGACATGGATGCCGCCCTCGAGGCATCGGTCGAGTCGTGGCGCGAAGAGATGGGCAACGTACGCGTGCGCGGCGGCACCGACGACGAGCGGGTCATTTTCCACTCGGCGCTGTACCGCGCCTACCACATGCCGATGATTCACAGCGACGTCGACGGCCGCTACCGAGGCATGGACGACGCCATCCACAGCGTCGACTACACGATGTACTCGACCTTCTCGCTCTGGGACACCTTCCGAACCCAGCACCCCTGGCTGATCTTGGCCCGCCCCGACCGGCAGGTCGACATGGCCAACAGCCTCGTCCAGATGGCCAAGGACGGCGGGTCACTTCCGCGCTGGCCGATGACCCACGGCTACACCGGCGGCATGGTCGGTACGCCGGCGGACCAGGTCTTCGCAGAGACCTGGCTCAAGGGTCTGCAGACCGGCTGGGACGTCGACGGGGCCTGGGTCGCCGCCGAGAAGCAGTCGACCGAGGCGATGCCTGACGCGAGCCGAGGCGGCATCGAGGGCTACTTGGAGCGGGGCTACGTGTCCTGGGAAGACGTGTCCGGAGGACCGGCGGCTCTCACGCTCGAGTACGCCTGGAACGATGCCGCCATGTATGGCTGGGGCACTGCGATGGGCAAGGACGACGCCGAGCAGTTCGAGACCATGCGTCACAGCTGGAAGAATCTCTGGGACCCCGAGACGCAGTTCCTACAGGGTCGCCACGACGACGGCAGCTTCACCGTGGCCAACGAGCCCGTCGACTGGTTCGACGCCTATGTCGAAGGCAATGCCTGGCACTACCTGTGGGGCGCGCCCCAAGACGTGCAGGGCATGATCGATGTGCAGCACGACGGCAGCACCGAGGCTTGGGTCGCCCGCATGCGCGAGTTCTGGGACGACACCGACAGCTTCGACCAGGAGCTCTATCCAGACCCCTACTACTGGCACGGCAACGAGCCGGACCTACACTACGCCTTCCTTCCCGCCATGGTGGGCGATCTCGAGCTCACCTCGGAGGCCTCTCGCTACGTGATGTCGACCCGCTACAGCACCCTGCCGAGCGGCATCGACGGCAACGACGACTCAGGCACGCTCTCGGCCTGGTACCTGTTCGCGGCGAGCGGCTTCTACCCCATCGCCGGAACGACAACCTACGCGGTCGGAAGCCCCCTGTTCAGCCGCGTCGAGATCGACCGGACCGGCGACGAGATGTGGGTCATGAGCGCACCCGGACACAGCGACGGCGGTACCGTCGTGCTCTCAGCACTGCTTGACGACGAAGAGCAGGGTGGCACCTTCGATCACGCGGAGTTCGACGCGGCAGGTGAACTCGTCCTCGAGATGCCCGTGGACTAGCGAAGGCCGTCCCGAAAGGCCTTCCAGACCGCGGCATCCCCATCGACGGTCACCGAGTCCGCTCCGAAGAGCGCCGCGAGGAGTTCCGGCTCCTCACCCGTCAGCACCACATCTGCCGGAAGCTCACCGTCCATTACTAGTAAGGGAGCCCCAAGTACGATCGTGAAGGACCGCGTGGGAGCACGCAGCACCATCGTTCCCTCGCCGGTCCCATTCCAGCGCCGCTTCAGCGACAGCGCCGCCCAGCGCAGGTTCACCGCGTCACCTCCGGGCTCGGTCAGGTACGACGCGCCGAAGGCTCCCAGCGCCAGCACGACCGCCTCGAGCTCACGACCGCGCGCAGTGAGCTGGTAGACCCGCGCCCCGGACGGCGCCGGCAGGGTCACCCGCTCGATCAAGCCCTCGGCCGTCATGCGCCTGAGACGATCAGCGAGGAGGTTGGTCGTCAGGCCTTTCAGGGCGCTAAGCAGGTCCGAATAGCGCCGCGGCCCCAGCAGCAGCTCGCGGACGAGAAGCAGCGTCCACCGCTCACCCACGACGTCGAGCGCCTTCGCGACTCCGCAGAATTGTTTGTATGACCTCATACTTTAGTTATACATAGTAACTGCGAATTCGTCCAGGGAGCCGAGATGGTCTTCATCCTGCCCAATGCCCTCACCACCTTTGCTTTCGTGCTCATTCTGATCGCCGTGGTGCTCGCGTTCTGTGGCGGCGTGTACCTGTCGAACCGCGACGAGAGCCCGGAGCTCGCCACCCGCCGTACTGCCTGGGTCGCCGTCGGCCTCGCGGTCTGGCTCGCGGCTCTGGGTGCCTGGGTCCTGACCGACGTCATCGCGACGAATCCCCTCCTGATCGGGGCCTTCGCCATCAGCTCGAACCTCGCCGCGGTCGCGGTCGCGCTCTCCCCCATCGGCAAGCGGCTGGCCACGCTGCCCATCGCCTGGCTGATCGGTTTTCAGGCCTTTCGCCTGCCCCTCGAGGTCATCTTGCACAGCTGGGGAGAGCAGGGCTCGATCCCCATGACCATGACCTGGAGTGGCTCGAACCTCGATGTCTTCGCGGGGCTCGCGGCAGTCCTTGCCGCACCGCTCAGCCGCTACCGACCCGTCGCGTGGGGCTTCGCGTTGCTCGGCTTCGGCCTGCTCATGAACGTCGGCCGCGTCGCGATGATGTCCTCACCGCTGCCCTTCGCATGGGGCCAGACCCCGCCGCTGCTACTCGCGATGCACCTTCCCTACGCCTTCATCGTGCCGGTGTGCGTCGCGGGTGCACTGTGCGTGCACATCGTGCTGTTCCGAAAGCTCTGGGCCGAGCGCTAGTCGCAGCTCTGCGCGGAACCGGGGGCCACCACGGTCGGTGTGCCCTCCGCCACCCAGCTGGTCAGGAAGCATCGGGTCATCTGCTTGGCCGCATCCGTCTGGAACCAGACCTCGTGGCCATCCTCGACCCCGTCTTCGAGCTGCTGGAACACCGCACGCGTCGACGCCTGGCCCGTGTAGGGAAGTGTGGATGCTGAGGCACCGCTGTAGACGAGTAGATCTTCGAGAGGACGGTGATCGACCAGCTCTGCATGCACCGCATCTTCAGACGGGCCCACGAGCTCGAGGCCGAGCGACAGGCTGGCGCTGTTCGCGATCGGCGGCAGGATGTAGTGGTCGACGATGCCCTGCACCATCAGAACATGCACGTCCTCGCCGATGGGATGGGCCACGGCCGGAGGGTCCGCGCTCTCGCCGGCCCACTGCAACAGCATCAGCGCCGGATCAAAGCGCGTCAGCTGCCCCTCGTCGTAGCCAAGCATGGTCTCGGCGATGGGCCGCGTACGCAGCGGCTTCTCCTTGAACATGATGTTCTCGACCCAAGACCCACCCGCACCGGAGAGCACCACCGCGCCGTACTCGGGAGCCGCCGCCAGCACGAGCGGCGCCACCGTCGCCCCCATCGAGTGACCGGCGAGGAAGAGATGGTCGAGATCAAAGGACGCCGTCGCAGACGCATCTGGACAGTCGGAGGTGTCGAAGGTCCAGGTGCCGAGCAGCTCTGGCAGAGCGGCGAGCTCGACCGCAGTCTGACGCACGTTGTCGCGCATCGCGGGTGGATTGCCCACGTTGAACATCAGGAACTGCTCATCGCCGCCTGTGTTGCGAAGGCCCGTGTGCGGGCCGTCCATCGACAAGCCTGCGAAGCCCGCTTGAGCGAAGCTCAGCGCCGGCCCCGTTCCCGCAATCGCGACCTGACCGTCTTCGTCGCGCACCCCGCGGTCGACCAATGCCCGAGCCCCTCCCGCGCCGGTTCGGACGAGCACACCGATGGGCCATCCGCCGGCCGGCGCCGCGCTCCGGGGAATCGTGACATCGACATAGGCTTCTGCGGTGTCCTGCCGAACGGGCGCGCCGTTCTCAAAGGACCACTGGCCTCCTTCGGAGCTGTAGGGAAGCTCGCCGTCCTGGAAGACTTCGACCTCGAGGGTGCCTCGGTACACGCAGTAGTCGTCGAACACATCCGTCAGGGTTGGCGCCTGACCGACTGTGGGTGCAGCGATGGCCTCCCGGACCGCCATCAGCTCGGTGGTCGGGTCCTGGGTCCGGAACACCGTCGCCCCGGTGAGGGTGTCGAGCAGCGCCGAATCGAGGGTGGACAGGGCCCGCTCATAGTCGGCGGCCGCCGCATCGCTCACCCCCTCGACCGGACGGCCTCTCGCCAGATCGCGCACCGTCGCAGACCGCTCCAAATCCGTGCCGACCGCCGTCGTGACCACCGCCGCGTACAGGGTCTCTGCGCGCAGCGGCACCCCCTGAAGAGGCAGCAGCACGAGGTGGGGACCGTTAGGGCCAAACGGGGACGCGTCTTCGACAAACGCGACATCGAGGGGCACGCGCTGACCGAGATCGGGCGAGTCGGGGTCTGCGACAAGCAGCTGTACGGACGCATCCTCGCTCAACGACCCGGCCAGATCCGGTAGGTCGGACGCATCGACGTCGTCTCGCACCGGCAGAAACACCGCCGAGGTCGTGCCGAAGCCGGTGAGCTGGCCGTCGATCAGCGACACGAGGTCCGAGACAAAGCCGACGTCATCGGGATAGTCGATGCCCTCGAGTCGCACGGTCCCATCCTCGGAGAGGAGATGCTGCGACGGCAGGGGAGCGTCCCACAGGCCATCGTCAAACTGCATGCGAACCAGGCCCTCTTCACCGGAAGAGCAGCCCACGAGCACCAGAGTCCACAGCGCCAGCCTCAATCGAGCTCACTCATAAGGCGAACTTCGAGAGCCCTCTCGCGGAGCGCGGCGAAGGAGGTCGAGTCGGGCGGCCCATCGAAGCGATACAGGGGCGGCCACACATTCGGCTCACGCGACAGGCCACCGAGGGCCTGCACGGCGTCCCAGGGGACAAACATCGCGAGCTGCTCTTCGTCCGGCCCGATGATGTTCACAAGATCGGTCTGTGGAAGCAGTCCTCGCACGGGCGGCCAGATGGCGTAGGAGCGTGGACGCTCGGTCTCGTCAGTCTGAATCGCACCGAAGTGCGCCACGAAGCGATCGTCCCCGTCGCGCTCAAAACCCGTCTCGAGTAGCTCCTTGAGCTCGGCGTAGGTACTGCCCCGGTTCCGCACCGCGAGCTCACCCCAGGCAGCCGAGAGACGATGACCCTCGGGGGCCCACCAGTCCTCGTAGCCATGTTCGCGCAGAACGATGGGCTGGAGCGTGTCCAGGCGCGGCTGCCGCGAAGCCTGAAGCGCCGTATCGAGCAACACAGAGAGGCCGGCGACATCGCCCTCACCGCAGACGTAGAGCGTGTCGCGGTTGGCGGGCAGCACCACCGGGTCACCGTGGACCGGCAGCTCGCGAATCGCATCCGTGAGCACGAGCCGCGCCGAGTCGTAGCAGTCCCCCACTTCGGCCGCCCAAACGCCCGAGGTGACCCGGGTGAACGGGGAGGGGTAGCTCGCACGCAGATTGGCCTCGGCGTGCGCAAAGGCCTGCTCGAGGGTGACGCCCCAGGTCTCGAGCTGCTCCGGCGGCAGGCTCATGATCGAGCGAGGACTGTCGAGCACCAGCTCGAGCAGGAGCTCCTCGGTAAGCTTGCGGCTCGGTCCGTCTGGAAGCTCGCCTTCGAATCCTTCGAGAGCGAAGCGCAGCCGAGTGATCGTGCCAAACGAGCGCGGACGAACGCGGATCTGTAGGCGGCCGGCAGCATCTTCCCAACTCGCAGGTGCCTTTGGCTGGCGCTGGATCTGAAGAATGCCCTCGGCGATGTCGACCAGCATGTGCTCGCGCTCGTCGGAGTCGTGCGAGCCACTCCAGACCCCGAAGCGGTTGCCCAGATACGCGACGGCACCGTCCTCGAAGCGCAGGGTGAAAGCCTCGAGGTCAAGGGTTGCGGGATGTCCCGCCGACGCGAGCATGCCTTGGATGCGGATCGCAAACAGCTCGCGTACTTCGTCGGACGGAAGCGCGGGCTCCTCTCCGGCTAGGCGCTGCAGCAGCTTGGAAAAAAACGACATCCGACCCCAGAAGCTCCACCCTACACCGGTTGGGCTCTCGAGAGTGAGACATCCGCTTGGTCGGGCACATTCGCCGCCTACCGCCCGCATCTCTGCACGCCGGGTTACTTCCGCAGCCACTCGGAGACAGTCATGGATCTCGCCGCTGAGGCCAACAGGCGCCGCACCTTCGCCATCATCAGCCACCCCGACGCAGGCAAGACCACGCTGACCGAGAAGATCCTTCTCTACGGCGGTGCCCTGCACCAAGCCGGAGCCGTCAAGGCGCGAAAGGCAAGCCGCCACGCCGTCTCTGACTGGATGGAGATGGAGAAGGAAAAGGGCATCTCGATCACCTCGTCGGTGCTGCAGTTCGACTACCAGGGCAAGCGCATGAACTTGCTCGACACTCCCGGACACGCCGACTTCTCCGAGGATACCTACCGCACCCTCGCCGCCGTCGACTCCGCGGTCATGCTGATCGACGTCGCCAAGGGCGTCGAGTCCCGGACCCTGACCTTGTTCAAGGTCTGCCGCATGCGCAAGATGCCCGTGGTCACCTTCGTCAACAAGATGGACCGCCCTGGCTACGAGCCCCTGGACCTGCTGGACAGCGTGTCGCAAGCCCTCGACATTCGCACCGTGCCGATGAACTGGCCGATTGGATCGGGCAAAGAGTTCCGCGGCGTGGTGAACCTCCTCGACAACACCGTCACGCTCTACGAGCGCATCGAGGGCGGAACCGACGTCGCTCCCGAGCGCCACCTACAGATGGACGACCCCGAGCTGCCCGGCTTGCTCCGACCTGGCCTGTGGGAGCAGGTGCTCGAGGAGATCGAGCTCGTCCAAGAGGCCGGCGATGCCTGGTCCATCGAGGACTACCTGGCCGGTGAGGTCACGCCCTTCCTGTTCGGCTCGGCCATGACGAACTTCGGCGTGAAGCCCCTGCTCGACACCATTCACGAGTTCTCGCCCCCGCCGCTCAAGCGCGAGACCACGCAGGGTGACCGCGAGCCCGACGACCCGGCATTCTCGGGCTTCATCTTCAAGATCCAGGCCAACATGAACCCGCGCCATCGGGACCGCATCGCGTTCCTGCGGGTGGTCTCGGGCATGTTCGAGCGGAACATGGAGGTGCGCTTGGCGCGCTCGGGCAAGAAGCTCAAGCTCGCAAAGCCCCACAGCTTCATGGCCTCGGAGCGCTCCATCGTGGAGGACGCGGCCCCTGGCGACATCGTCGGCCTCTACGACCCGGGTGAGTTCCGCATCGGCGACACGCTCTCGGCGGGGGGAACCATCGAGTTCCAGGGCATTCCACGCTTCGCTCCCGAGCACTTCGCCCGGGCCGTGCTCAAGGACCCCACCAAGCGCAAGCACCTGCAGAACGGCCTGCGGCAGCTCTCGCAAGAAGGCGCGATTCAGCTGTTCATCGACCCCCTGCTCGGCAAGGCGGACCCCTACCTGGGTGCCGTCGGCCTGCTGCAGTTCGAGGTGCTCAAGGAGCGGCTCAAGAACGAGTACTCGACCAAGATGGAGCTCCAGCCGGCGCCGTTCCAGGTCGCTCGCTGGCTTCGCGGACCGCCAGAGGCCATCGAGTGGGTGCGCGCCAAGCGCGACTACAAGGTGGTGGAGGACCGCGACGGTCGTCCCGTCGTACTCGCCTCGAGCCCATGGCTCCTCGACTACGCGCTGCGTGAGGTCAAGGACCTCGAGCTCTTGAACGTCAGCCCGCTGTCGGACGACTAATGCAAGCCGCCCTCACACTGCTCGCAACCCGAACCGGAACCTACGCAGGTGCCGGCGTGAACCATGACGGGCAGCCCTTTCGCGGCGTGCTCCGCATGCATCCAGTGCTCGGCGGACGCGGCACTCGCCTGCGCTTCGTGGCGACGGCCACCGACGGCACGCTGCTGCACGAAGAAGAGACGTTGATCGGCGCCGAACCCAGCGGCTCTCCGACGCTCGTCACCCTGTCGAGCAACCTCCCCGGCCTCTTGGTCCACCACCTGGTCGATGTGGCGCGCGGAGAGGCCGTACAGCTCGTGTTCCGCCATGGCGACGTCGACGACGACAGCGTGTTTCGCGAAGAGATCCGCATCGGCATGCACCCCGAGGGGGACGTGACCTACGCCTTCGCTTGGGGCATGCCAGGGCAGCCGTTCGCGGACCGCTCCGGCGTGCGTATGCGCCGGATCGGCGACTAATCGAGCGACGTCGCGCAGGACCGGGTGCTAGGCTCCGCCCTCGGAGGACTGATGACCCGCACCATCCTGCTTGCCCTCGGGCTCGCTGCGCTCACCGCCTGCATTCCCAAGGGCAAGTACGTCGCCCTGGAAGAGGAGCTGGCATCCACCCGCGCTGACTATGACGCGAAGCTCGCCGAGCGCGACGCCACGATCGCCGACCAAGAAGCCACCATCGCCAAGATGCAGGGCCAGATCCGCGACCTCGAAGGCGCGATTCGCAAGATCACCCAAGAGCTGGCCTCCCGCGAGAAGCAGCTCGCTGACCTGAACGCCGAGAAGGCCGCCGCGCTCGCCGACAAGGGCGCCCTGCGCGCTCAGATCGAAGACATGACCGCCGCACTCGCCGAGCTGCAAGAACGCAAGGCGCAGGCCGAAGCCCGTGTCGCCGAGTTCAAGGACCTGCTCGCCAAGTTCCAGGGCTTGATCGACTCCGGCACCCTCGAGGTGAAGATCGTCGACGGACGCATGGTCGTGGCGATGGCCACCGACGTGCTGTTCGCGTCGGGCAGCGCCTCGCTGTCGGCCGAAGGCAAGGAAGCCGTCGTCAAGGTCGCCGAAGTACTCGCGACCATCTCAGATCGCAGCTTCCAGGTCGAAGGACACACCGACAACGTGCCGATGCGCGGCTCGGAGCGCTACCCGAACAACTGGTACCTGGGCGCCGGCCGCGCGATCAGCGTCACCGAGGCCATGGTCGCCGCCGGCATGCCCGTCGAGACCATCTCGGCCGCATCGTACGGCGAGAACCGCCCGACGACCGAGAACGAGACCACGGAAGGCAAGGCCCAGAACCGCCGCATCGAGATCGTGGTCGTGCCCGACCTCTCGCTCCTGCCCGGCTACGAAGAGCTCGAGGAGATGGTCAACGGCGGCTAGGGCGCACTTGGCTTCGGTGCCGGGTCCACGTACCCGAGTGCCTCGAGCTCGGCGGTTTTCGGTCCAAGAACGCGCTCGCCTTCAGCCGGTGGATCGCTGCGGATCAGTGCGTCGAGGGCCGAGCTCAACGCCGCGTTGGGGGCAAGAGCTGTGCGCTCTCCCGGATCCGCGGCGAGGTCGAAGCGCTGCTCACCCGCGGCCGTGCGGATCTGCTTCTGGTTGCCGTCGCGGACCGCCCAGGACGTGTGACTGCCCCGTACAAGCTGGCTAAACACCGGTACAGGCGCCACCTCACGTCGGACATCACGGCCCAATCCCGAGACGTCGACCCCGGCCGCCGCCAACAGCGACTGGTGCATGTCCCGCAGCCCCACCGGGGCAGGCTCCCTGCGTGCGGTCACGCTCGGCGCACGGAGGACGCACGGCACTCGAATCGACTCCTGGTACAGCGCGCGCCGATGGCCGAAGTGCCCACGCTCACCGAAGGCCTCGCCATGATCCGAGGCGAACAGCACCACGTCGTCATCGCCGACACCAAGCACCTCGGACGCACGACGAAGCCAGCTATCTGCGTCGCGAATCTCGCCGTCGTACAGACGAAGCGCTCGCTCCACCGCCTCGGGCTCTGCCCCAACAAGCTCTCCGGGTGTCCCTGGCGAAGCCGCGTGATCACCCTCCGTGAGCCAGGGTGTTCCCGGAACCGCAAAGTAGGGATCATGCGGATCAAACAGATGAATCCATACAAACGAGGGCTGGGTCGAACCTCGCACGGACTCCGCGAGTTCCTGAACCAGCGGGTCGACCTCATCGACCGGAGCCCACCCCACGCTGCGATAGGTGTCGAAGCCCTGTGCCCAGCCAAAGCGCTTGACCAAGTGGCGGTTCGAGACCACAGCATGCGTCGCGTAGCCCTCGGCGCTCAGACGCTCAGCGAGGGTCGTGGTGCTCTCAGGCAGAGCGGGGTGGTCGACCTGTTCGAGTCGCTGGTCCACATGGAGGGAGGGCGCATCATGCATGCCGATCGTCCAGGCGTGCTGGCCGGTGTGTAGGGACGCAAGACTCGGAACGGTCCACGACGAGGGGGCCTGGCACTGCTCAAACACCGCCGAACCCTCAGCGAGCTCCGATAGGAAGGGGGTCGTGCTTCGGGTGTGGCCATAGGTGGAAGTCCTGTCCGCCCGCAGCGTATCCACGGTGAATAGAAACACGTCTGGCCGCGACGGAGCCGACGCGCAGCCCATCAAACCGAGGAGAAGGAGCAGTCTCACTCGAGATAGCCCATGGCACGGAGCTGCTCTCGCTCCTCGTCTGTCGCGTCCGACTCCATGGCCGTCGGCTCCCACACTGGAAAACCCCGGCTCTCCCATGCCGCCTTCAGTCCCGCAGCCCGCTCTGAGGCCTCGGCGCTGCGGTCGGTGTGCTCGTCGGGAAGCTCGTACAGCCGGGACTCATCCCCCACTCGACTCCACTTCCAGCCGCTCTCGAGTACGGCTACGTGCTTGGATCCGAGCTGAGCAAAGCGCGCGCCGCTCACGTCACCCCGCAGATCTTGGCCCACCCACTGCTCCGACGGCGCCAGACCGGCTGCCGCGACCAAGGTCGTAGCCACGTCGACGAGTGACACCTGCTCTGTGCGACGACCAGCGGGCATGCCCGGCACCGCGAGCACCAGGGGAACGTGCACCGTCTCTTGCCAGAGCGGTCCGTGATGTCCGAGGCGCCCGTGTTCGCGGAACTCCTCGCCGTGATCCGACGCGAACAACACCACATCGTCGTCGCCCACCCCGAAACGCCTCGACACACGCTCCAGGAAGGCGTCGGTCGCATGGATCTCGCCGTCGTACAGCGTGACCAGGTCTGCCAGCCCCTGACCCGAGACGGTCCTCGGATCCTTGCGCAGCTCCTTCATCAGCAACGAGTCGAGGGGAGGCTCACCGAGCCTCGCCTTGAGGTCTGGGTCGAGAATCGCCGTGTGCTTGGGCGAGTAGACATAGGCCTCATGCGGGTCGAACAGATGTACCCACAGAAACACGGGTCGCTCGTCTTGGGCGAGGTCCGCCTGGATGCGGGCCAAGGCATCGGCCACCGCAAACCGCGGTCCGAAGCCAACGTTCTCGAAATGCTCGAAACCGCGCTCGTAGCCCCGCTCGGGCGAGATGTGGGCGTTGGCCGCCACCCCGTAGGTACCGTAGCCCGCGTCGCGGAACACCTCAGCAACACTCACCGCCTCGCTCGGCAGACCTTGGCGCTTCGAGTTCTTCGCCGTGGCTTCCCAGATCCCGAGCTGCCACGGATACGCACCGAACAGTGTGGAAGACACACCCGGCACGGTCCAGGACGACGTACTTGCGCAGTTTTCGAAGACCACACCACGGCGAGCCAACTGCTCGAGCCAGGGGGTGACTTCGCGGTCGTAGCCATAGACCGTCGTGTGGTCTGCTCGCAGTGTGTCCACTGTGAACAGATACACATTGGGCCGCGGAGCCTCGCCAGACGAGGTCCACAGCAGCCCTGCTCCGGCAAATGCCATGAGCAGAACAAGCGCGGGGATAAGGATGCGGCCTTTCACCAGCGGCCCTTATCCCCGCAAAGTTCGAGCGTCTTAGCGCTCGCGCTCGAGATCAGCGCCGGGCGTGTTTCCCGGAAGGCGCCAGCCAGCCGGGTCCTGCCGGACACGCATGCCCTCGTAGGAAGTGTCATCACCAGAATCAACCGTCTCGTCGGTATCATCGCCGTCAGTGCAGGCACCGAGTCCCAACAGGGCTCCGAGCGCCAGCGTCGCGAGTGTTGCGCGCATTGTATTGTCTCCTCAGACCCACTCGGGGCCGTTGCGACTATAGTCGGGTCCGCAAAGACCTGGCAAACCATTTCACGGTGTAGGTGCTGGATTCGCCGGGTTTGTCTTCGCCTTCGGTCGGACCCAGATGCCGATATAGCCTGCACCGAGGTCCACTTCCTTCGCCTCGGACACGCCTGTTGACATGTCGATAGCGCAGGGTGGACAAGGCACGACGATCAGGGCGCGCTCTGCATCGAGCGACCACTCCAGCACATCCCCGGCTCGCTCGACACGCATGGTGGTTCCCACCCAACTCAACACACTCGGATCGCGATCCGTGCCGCGTAGCTTCGGAGAACTGAGGACTTCGAGTTGGTAGTCACCGTAGCCCTGGGCATCGCGGGTCGAGAACACCTTTCCCCACTCGGCGAACAACGCAATCGCTTCGAACTCGGGATGGGCAGCCATCGAGGTTCGCTGAAGCTCGTGCGCGCCCGAGAGAAAGACCAATGCATCCCGATCCGGGTCCGCGTCTGCGAGCTCCAAGCCAAGCTGGCGCAGCGGCCGCGTGCGGTATCGAAGGCCTCGAGCGGAGTAGTCGCCGAGTACCCAGACGTCGTCTGGAACGAGCTCTGGCGCGTCTTTGTAGATGTAGGCCTCGACGGGAACGGCAACGATGAACAACGCCGCGTTCAGCACGGCGTAGAGCAGTCCGATGACCAGCGAGACCCGTCGCCAGTCCCGCGCCAGCAACACGACGACCACCGCAAGGCCGGGGATCACGGTCAGGGCGTACCCCGACTTCGGCAGGTGGTGAAGCACGTAGTAGGCCGTCGGCGGGCCCAGCCATGCCACGAAAAAGCCTAAGGTCACCGGTGCAAAAGCCGACCTTCGCGCCCAGGAGGGCAGCGAGACGAGAGGCAACAACAGGGCGAAGTTCAGGGCATCGGCGAGGTACATCGACAGGCTGCGTAGATTGCGCCACCCCGCACGCCCATCACCTGAGAGCGCACTTCCGGCGCGGAACTGCCAGGCCGAGAGCGCTGCGGTGGCCTCTCGAAAGGCATGGACCCCGCCGGACTCCGCGATCATCGGAAAGAACCACCCGGCCGACACAACAGTGAACGAGGCCAGCCCGCCCATCCAGCCCGCGGGACGACGCCAGATCGTGAAGGCCATCAGCGGTGTCAGCGTAAGCGCGCCGTTCGGCCGAATACCCAGTAACAGCGCCCACACTGCGGCAGCCCAGACCAGCGGCAGCTGACCGCGTAAGACCGCCACACACGATGCGGCCACGCCGATGCTGCACATCGCCTCGGCGACGTAGGCCGTGGATGCCGCGCCGTGCATCCAGAACAGCGGACAGCAAGCCACCGCCAGCGCGAAGAATGCATCGCCGCGACCCAGGAAGGGGCGGACCAGAAACCCCGCGCAAGCCAGCACGCCAGCGGTCATTAGGGCATTGACCGCGACGAAGGCCCCCGTGCCCGGGAAGAGCACGCTCGCCAGCTTGAGCAGAGCGACGAAGAGCGGGTAGCCAGGCGGGTGCGGCTGGTGTTCGAAGACGTTGAAATCCCGCATGCCCAGCGCGTAGTTGGCCGAGTCCCACTCGAAGAGTTCAGCGGGGGCGACGGCAACCCGAGCGGCGATGACCACCACGAGCAGCACCGCCCACACCATCGCATCGCGGCGGGTGTAGGGAAGGGTGTCGCTGTGTTCGGTGAATCCAGCCATGGCGCTGCCTACCATGATCGGCGCCGATTGTGCCCGTCGACGCCGCTGCACAAGTCGTGCACAGACCCTCCGCGCACCCTGCGCGCGCCCCCCATCGGCTGTGCAGACCGGGGCTCTACCTTGTCGTTCAAGGAGGCCCCATGTCGGCTGCTGTGTCCCCCACCGAGGTCGTCTCGACCGTCCCAGACTCTCCCACCCTCGCGCATCTCGCCATCGCGATGGCGCAGTTTGCCCTACTCGGCGCCGCGGCCGGCATCGGAAGCGGTGACCTCGCCACGGCCGTGCGAACGGTACCCAGTGGCCTCGCCGTCGGAACGGGCGCGCTGGTCATGACCGCACCGGCCCTCGTGGTCATGCATCAATTCCTGGGCCTCGCGGCCGACCCGGACGCCCTCGTGCACACGCTGTCGCGGGGCTTGGTGCGCGGCGGTCGACTCGCGTTCGGCTTCGCGCCCATGGCCTTGTTCTTCGCCACGACGACCAACCTCTGGGCGGTCTTTCTGACCCTCGTGCTGGCCGCGACGGGTGGAACCATTCTGATGCGGCTGATGGTCGACCTTCGCCGGGTCGAGATTCAGCACCCAGCACCCAACCCCGCCACTCGCGGCTTCACCATGACCGCGCTCACCGCCGGGTGGGCCGGCCTCGCCGTTCTCATCGCCCTCCGACTCGCCTGGGATGTCGCCGCCTTCGTGGCCGGCTGAAGGAGACCCCCATGACCTTGCTGCAACTCACTGCCATCCTGCTCAAGCGCCCCGCCGAAATCGTCGACCGGGCTGAAGACCGCGCATTCTTCGCCTCGGTCGTACCCAAACTCATTGTGCTCGTGGTGCTCGGGGCCGCCGTGTTCGGGGCCGTCGCCGGCTCGTACCGAGGCGGCGTGCAAGTGCTGTTCGCCGCCGTGAAGCTCCCGGTGCTGTTCCTGGTCCCGCTGATCGTCGCTCTACCGGCAGTTCGGGCCATCGCCGAGGTGAGCGGTGCTCCCCTCGCCTGGTCGCGCTTGGTCCTCGCCGCGCTATCGGGCGTCGCCCGCACCTCAGTGATCGCCGCAGCGCTCTCACCGGGCCTCTGGCTGCTGTTCTCGTGGACCTACCAAGGCCGCGACGAGGTGGTCTACAACGTCATCGGCTACCACTCTGCCGTGCTCATGTTCGCCGCGTCCGTGCTCGCGGTTGGCCTTCCGCTATTGCTCACGGTCGCCTCGGCGCTGCCCGCCACCGGCGTACGTAAGTTCGTCGCGATGGGGGCCAGTGCGGCCGTCCTCGGCGCGACCCTGATGCAGACTGGCTGGCTGCTGCGGCCCTTTGTGGCGCGCCCCACCACCGAAGTCGCCTTCCTGCGGCCGGTCGAAGAAGACGTGTTCTCCGCCCTCACCTGGACCACCTTCTCGGCGGCCGGAGCCTACGACAGCCAAGGCTGGGAGGCCCGCCCGTCCGGCGCCTTCCGCCGCACCCGGAGGTAGTCATGCTCGCCCTCTTGCTCACAGGAAAATCCGCGGCGACGGTGCTCGCCCTACTCGGATACGTCGGCATCGGCGCCGGCATCGGCACGCGACTCGCGAAGGACGGACACGGCTCCGCCACCGCATCGTCCGCGCTGGCCGCCTGGCCGCTACTCCTCCCGCTGCTCGGCGAACAACCGGCCCCGCGGGACCCCGACGCCGGCCCGTACCGCACCCGCATCGCTCAAGCGCTCGTCCGGCTGCAGGAGGCGCTGGGGGACCCCGCGGCAGGCGACCTCTCCTGGGAGGGCGAGATCGCCGCCCTGCGGGATGTCTTGCTTCGGGCCGACACCCGGCTCCGCCTGGTCGATCGCCTGCTCGCCGACGAAGACGGCGATGAAGAGGTCGCGAAGAGCCGCGCCACCTTGCGCGAGGCGAGGTCCCGAGCCGCCGACGAGATCGAGGCCGTCATCAGTGGCATCGCCCAGCTGCGCCTGCAGGTCGGTCTTCTCGCACTGGAGGGTGACGATCTGCCCGTCAAGGCGCGGCTCAGAGAGCTCGCTGGTCGCGCTGGCGCCCTCGAGGAGGTCACCCGAATCGGCAGTCGTGCGGTATGAACGCATGGGAGGCGCCAAGTGCCCGAGATCCTGATCGTCGACGATGAGCCCCACCTGCGTGAGGTCGTGCGCTACGCCCTCGAGCGCGAGGGCTACACCGTGCGCGAGGCCTCGGACGGGAGGACGGCGCTTGCCGAGGTCGCCCGGTCCGAGCCGGACCTGATGGTTCTCGACGTGCTGATGCCCGAGCTGGACGGTATCGAGGTGTGTCGGCGCATCCGCAGCCACTCGCGACTTCCCATCGTCTTTCTCTCGTCTCGCGGAGAGGAACTCGACCGCGTGCTGGGCCTGGAGCTCGGCGGCGACGACTACGTGACCAAGCCCTTCTCGCCTCGCGAGCTCGTCAGCCGCGTCAAGGCCGTCCTGCGGCGAACCCTCCCGATCGCCCCAAGCGCCGGAGACGCCGTCAGCGCCGGCCCCATCCGCATGCTCCCCGAAGAGCACCGCCTCACCGTGGGCGACACCGAGATCGAGCTCACCGTCACCGAGTTCCGCATGTTGCTCGCTCTGGTTCGCAGGCCCGGAAAGGTCTACACCCGCGAAGAGCTCGTGACCGCCGCCTACGAGGGCCCCCACTTCGTGTCGGATCGCACCGTCGACAGCCACGTTCGCCACATCCGCAAGAAGCTCAAGGAAGGCGGCCTAGACCCGATCGAGACCGTCCACGGTTTGGGCTACAGGCTCGCGCGCACATGAAGAAGGGCGGGCCCTTTCTTCCCGTGGTCCTGTCGCTGCGCTCGTGGCTGACGCTGTCTCACTTCGCCATGCTCGCCCTACCCGTCGTGGCCCTGCTCGCCACCGGCGCGCTCGCCACTGACCTGCGCAACCAGACCGAGGCCGACCTTCGCCACCAGGGTCAGATCATCGCGACCACCCTCTCGGACCGCATGCACCGACAGGACAAGGCCCTGGTCGAGCTGCAAGGGGTATCGCCCCTACTGACGGCGATTCGCGAACAGACCCTCGCCGGCATTCGCATCGTCAATGCGGACGGCATCGTCGTCGCCACCAGTGGCGATGAGCACGGCGTCGACCTGTCGAGTCGACCCGAGATCGCCGAGGCCCTCGAGGGCGCCATCTCCGAAGACGTGCGCGCCAGGCCTCCGGTGTCACGCAGACAGTCCCTCGCAAGCGACTCACGCTTTGCGGCGGTCCGCGTGTTCGTGGCGGTGCCTGTGATGAACGCCGGTCGGCCCGCAGGCGCCGTCGTGCTCTCACGCACCCCCCGCGAGGAGATGCAGGCCATCTACCAGGTGGCACCCCAGGTCATCCTCGGCACCGGCATCGGCCTGTTCCTGACCTTCTTGCCGACCTTGGTGTACGGCTACCTCTTCTCACGTTCCCTGCGACGAGTGGCACGCACCGCCAATCGGGTCGCCAGCGGCAGCGTGGCCGACCTCGCCGACCTCGACCTTCCAGAGAGCTCGCATGTGGTCGAGGCCCGCGAGTTGTCGGCCGCCTTCACCACCATGGCCGTGCGCCTGCAAGAGCGTCTGTCTTACTTCTCGGAGTTCGCCGGCAACGTCGCCCACGAGTTCAAGACCCCGCTGTCGAGCCTCAAGGGCACCATCGAGTTGATCGAAGACCCCGAGATGCCCGAAGCCCAGCGGGCGCGCTTTCTCGCCAACGCCGCCGAGGACGTCGACCGGCTCGACCGATTGGTGGGCGGACTGCTCTCACTTGCCCGTGCCGAAGAGGGCTTCGGCCAAGACCCCATCGCCCTCGACGACCTCGTTCAACAGGTGGTGGCGCGCCATCCGGGTGTGCAGATCACCGGCCAGGCCGCCTGGGTGCGCGGCAACGCCGAGCAGCTCGCCTCGGCGGTGGACAACCTGCTCGAGAACGCCGCTCACCACGGAGCGGCACCGATTCACGTGCACCTCTGGGTCGAGGGCCACCACACCGGCTTCGACATCAGCGACCGCGGCGAGGGCATCTCCGAGGGCAACGCCGACAAGGTCTTTCAGCGCTTCTTCACCACCCGGCGCGACCATGGCGGAACGGGCCTTGGCCTCGCGCTGGTTCGGGCCATCACGCGGGTCCACGGCGGCAACACCACCCTCGAGCAGCGCGCCAACCCGACCACCTTCCGCGTGCGGCTACCCCGCAGCTAGAGGGAGCGAAGCGTCTCGCGTGCCGCTCGGCGCAGCCAGGACTCGACGGCAAGTTGGTCTTGTCTCGGCAGCTTGGCGATGCGCCGACGAATGCGCTGCACCCGCTGGGTCACCGCAGCTCGACTGGTGTCGCGCTCACGGGCGAGTGCCACCTTGGAGCCAGCCCCGAGCAAGGCGCGAAGATAGGCTTCGTCCTCGCCGCTCAGCGGACAGGCTTCGACCATGGTGGCGTTCTGGGCAGGACCTTCGAGCTCGGCGAACCAGCGCTCGATCTGGTCGGCCTCCTCGCGCAGCGTGTCACGCTCGCGAATGCGGCGACGCGCGGTCCGAAACACCGTGCGGTCGGTAATCGTACGCACAAAGGCGATGAGCTCCCCGATCGAGCCGCCTCTGAACGAGGCGAAGCTTCCGCTGATGAGCTGCATCAGCACCTCACCCACCAGCTCTTCGCGCTCGGAGTCCGAGAAGATGCCGGACGCGCGGTGGCGAACGAGGTTGGAGACGCGCTTGTCGATGTACTTCAACAGCGTCAGGTAGAGCGCCTGGGCTTCCGGCGTATGCCGGTTCGCCATCAGGTCGCGTAACTGGGTCTGGAATGCGTCGGTTTCCATCCTAGAAACCGTTGCTGATAGAGGCCGGCGCAAAGCCGAACTCGACGGTCTTGGCGGGCTCGACGCAGTCGGTGTCGTCGAGGGTCTCTTCGATCGCGGAGCGCTGCAGGCGCGCCGTGTCGCAGCTCTCGGCGTCGACGGGCACCGGTCCACCGAATTGCGAGAGGAACCAGAACATCAGGGCAGTCAGGGTCTTCATGGGGCGGTCCTCTCTATCGAAGTGTAGCGAGATCGGGGTCACACGCGACCATACGGTCGAGGTCCTTCACGATCTCGGGTGGAAGTGATCCGCGAATCTGCTCGAGCAGCGCGGTGGCATGGTCGACTTCGCCGACGCGGACCAACGAGCAGAGCACGTTGCCGAAGTTCTCGGCGGTACGCTGACGCTCGAGGGAGCGGGTGAAGTAGTCGAGGGCAGTCTCGTAGTGGCCCCGCAGGTAGGCGAGCACACCGCGGTGACGCTCAACCGAGGCGAGGTTCGCATCGAGGTGCGGTCCCCCTTGCTCGAGGGCGGCGAACTCTTGCTCACCGACGAGGCGAGCCGCCTCGGCCCAGTCTTGAACCTTCGGCGAGGCGGCCACGACATGCAGCGCAGAGAGCTGCAGCACGCGGTCGATTCGGCCATCCTTGTACATGCGACGGACGACGGCGCGGACCTCCGTAGGCTCGAAGCCCGGATCCTGCAGCATCGTCTCGACCTCGGCCATGGCCTCGCGGTGCTCTTCTGGAAGATGCGACGAGGGCGTCAGATACGCCTTCTCATCGACCTGCTGAAGAATTCTCGCGAGTATGGCCTGGTAGTCCATGTTCCTGCCGGGATTGAAGGGCTCTCTAAGATGACCCAGAAAAGCCTCATCCGCTCGGTGAGAACCGAAAAGCAGTTGTTAACGGCCACCCGATCAAAGTGACCCTTTACCCCGCATTGTGACAGCCGCACCTAGGCCGAGACAGCCCCCGCACGCTCGACGACGTCTGAACCGACCTGGAACATGACCCATACCGTCCAGACCATGAAGACGGTGCGGAACAGCTTCTTGAACGGCCAGAGAAGCAGCATGCGGACCAGTTCCCAGCCGGTCGCGAGGGGTTCATCCGCAAGAGCGTGCAGTTCCTCGGTCGACAGCGAACGGCCGGCGCTCGACGCAGCCTTGGTGAGCGCACGCCGCCGCACTTGATTCTGCGCCACCGTGTCGAGCAACGGAACCGGGATGAGCTCACAAGCCGCGGCGGCCACTGCGTATCGTCGAACGGTCATTCTCTCTCCTAGGAACCCAACCTAGGGGCGCCGATTGAGGGCGGTTCGGCGTTGAGATGAAAGGCGTGTGAATCGCTCATCCGACGTGCTTTGCCACACTTCGCACCGCTGTGGACTCCCTATTGCTAAACTGCCCGCCTCACGGAGTTCTCGATGCGTATTCTGCCCCTTCTCGCCCTTCTCGCCTGTGGTGATGCCCCCGAGGCCCCCGAGGCCCCCGCCCCCGCTGAGCCCGAGGTTGCAGCCGAGGCCGCCGCGCCAAAGCACGCAGCCCTGTTCGCCGCGCTGCCCGCCGTCATGGAAGGCGAAGGAAAGTCGCGCACGACCGCGCAGATCGACCTCGGCCGCCAGCTCTACTACGACGCGCGCCTGTCGAAGAACCACGACATCAGCTGCAACTCCTGCCACCAGCTCGACGCCTTCGGCCAAGACGGTGAGGCCACGTCGCCCGGCCACAAGGGTCAGCGCGGCGGCCGCAGCAGCCCGACCACCTACAACGCCGCCCTGCACCTCTCGCAGTTCTGGGATGGTCGCGAGCCCGACGTCGAGGCCCAGGCCAAGGGACCGGTCCTGAACCCGATCGAGATGGCGATGGCCGACGAAGCCACGGTGGTCGCCGTGCTCAAGAGCATTCCCGGCTACCAGGAGGCCTTCAAGGCCGCCTTCCCGGAAGCCGAAGACGCCGTCACCTACCAGAACATGGCCGATGCCATCGGCGCCTTCGAGCGCGGCTTGGTCACCCCGTCTCCGTTCGATGCGTACCTCAACGGCGACGAGGCCGCGCTCACCGATGCGCAGAAGGCCGGACTCGACGCCTACGTCGAGGCGGGCTGCACCACCTGCCACCTGGGCGTGGCAGTCGGCGGCTCGATGTACCAGAAGCTCGGCCTGGCCAAGCCCTACGAGACGGCCGACAAGGGTCGTGGCGACCTGACCGGCAACGAGGCCGACAACTACTTCTTCAAGGTCCCGAGCCTTCGGAACATCACCGAGACCGGCCCGTACCTGCACGACGGAAGCATCGCGACTCTCGAAGAGACCGTGAAGATCATGGGCGAGTACCAGCTCGGCAAGGAGCTCGACGACGCCCAGGTCTCAAGCATCGTCACCTTCCTCGGTGCGCTGAAGGGCACGCCGGATCCGTCGTACATCGCCAAGCCGGAGCTGCCCGAGTCCGGCCCCGAGACGCCCGCCGCAGACCCGAGCTGATTCGCAGAGCTGGGGGCCAACGGGCCCTCAGTCCTCGATGACCGAGTTGACCACGACGATCGGCGTGTCGTCGTGCGTCGAGATCTGCGGCTGCACCGCGTACCAGGTTCCGCCTGTGTTTCCGCGGACCACGCTGTTCTCGATGCGCACGTCGCCGGTGTGGTTGTTGGTGACGAAGAAGATGCCGCTGCCGTGCTGCACGACATCGTTGGCTTCGACCGCAGTCCCGCACAGCGACAGCGTCATGGTGTTGCCGTCGTTGTAGATGGCACCGCCGCTGCCTCCGCCCGGAGTGCCACTCTGGGCAGGATTGCCGCCGTTTCCGATGGCGCGATTGTGCGAGAACAGGCTGTTGATCACTGTCCACGACACGCCGATGCTGCTGATGCCGCCGCCGTTCGAGCAGGTGTTGCCGAAGCCCTCGTCGCCGCCAAAGGTGCTGTTCACAACGAACACCTCGGCATCCTCGAACTGATCGAAGACCCGCACCGCGGCACCGCCCACGTCCGGCCCCTCATCGGCGCAGACATTGCCGAAGAACCGGCTGTTGACCAGGCGAAGACGGCCTCCCCGCGCCCAGATCGCCCCACCGCCATCGAACTCGTCCTCGTCTTTCGAGTTGCCATCGACGAAGGTGATGTTCTGGACCGTGAGCCGCGGATGGTCCTGGTCGTTGCAGTGTGAGGTGGTCCAGACCTGGTTCTCGTCGCAGGTGTTCATGTAGAGGATGCGCCGCTCGCCGCCGCCGCTCAACGTCACGAGGCCGCCGCCGTCGATCACGATCTCGGGACCGGTGTCGTTGAACACCTTCGCGGTCTCGTCCAGGGTGATGGTGACCGGGTCCTCGCCGCAGTCGAAGGTGATCACGCCTCCGCCCGCCACCGCTGCCACGACGGCCTCACTCGTACAGCTCGCGGCAGAACCATCGCCAACCACCGTGGTCGGTGCGCTCACATCGGCCAATCCGGCCTCAGCGGGGATCTCGCAGGCATCCTCAGCGTTCGGATTGCCCGCCGCGGGTCCGTCGTCGGGGTCGGTGAGCGGGTTGTCCACCTCGACCCCAGGAGAGCCTCCACAGCCCATCATCAGCACCAGTCCCAGCACGCGCATGCACACTCCACATCCAGCAGCATACGGGATGCTCGGCCCGTTCGAGGGGAGACCAAGCCGGAGTGCGGTAGAACTGGGTATGCATCGTATCCTCCCCCTGATCCTCCTCTGCGCCTGTACACCCGATCCAGAGCTGCACGACACCCTCGCCACCGCCGATCTCGTGGCCGCTCGAGGCATCGACAACTGGTCGCCCGATGCTCTCGGACTCGGCTGGATCCCCACCGTTTGGGGGCACGGGCTGATTCGCTACGACGTCGTCAAGGAGGGCACAGCAGGTCTGGACTACAACGAGGGCTGGATGGCGGACGTGGTCCCGGCCTTTTCCGGCACCGATCCCAAGCGCTTCACGGCCTCGGACGAACTCGCTCTGGCGTCCGTCGCTTCCTGGGTCCACGACAAGCGCCCTGAAGCTGCACTTGAGCCGATCCTGACGGCCGCCGAGACCTACCTGGCCGACGCCCCGACCACAGACGAAGGCGCGATCGAGCACTGGACGGGTGCCACCGCCACACAAGAGCCCTACGTGGACCAGATCTGGGTGGACTCGCAGTTCATGTTTGGCATGGTCTGGCTGCTCGAGTTCGACCGGACCGCCGACAGCGCGCTGCTCGACAAGACGGCGGAGCAATACCTGTTGTTCTCGCAGCTGCTTCGCGACGAGGGCGACCAGCTCTACCTGCACGCCTACGATGACGTGGACGACGTGAACATCCCCGCCGACGCCGTGTACTGGGCGCGCGGCAATTCTTGGGTCTTGATCAGTGGTGTGGAGCTGCTCGCGCGCATGCCCGAGGACCACGCCGACCGCGCCGAGGTGCTGGGATTGGTGCAGACCCATGCCGACGCCATCATCGCGAGCCAGGCCGACGACGGGCTCTGGCACACGGTCATGAACCAACCCATCGCGGAAGACCCCGACAACTACACCGAGACCTCGGGCGCCGCTTTGCTGCTCTACGGCCTCGCACGTGGGGTTCGCGAGGGTGTGCTCGATGCCGAAGCCACGGGGCCCGCCATCGACGCCGCGGTGGTCGGCATGCTCGACCGCATCAAGGACACCGGTGAAGTCGAGGACACCTCGTACGGCACGAATCCCGGCGACTACGACAACTACGTGGGCATCGGAACGGCCGACGACCTGATGCTTGGCGTCGGCGCTGTGTTGATGGCCCTATCCGACGTGCATGGCCTGGAGAAGACCCCATGAGAGTGCTCGTCCTGCTGGCCCTGATCGGCTGCAAGCAGACCGAAGAAGAGGCCGAGTACGTCGGACTGATTGTCGACAACAGCGACCGCGAAGCCCTGCTCGCCCGCATCGACACGGCCCCCTACGACCTGATGTACGCGGCGATGGTCGAGACCGCATCCGAGCCCATCGAGATTGCCGAACCCGGCCCGTGGGACCACAACCTGCACGGCCACAATGGTGACCGGGCGCAGTCCGCGGCCTTTCTGGCCTGGCTGCACGAGGACGAGAGCTACGCCGACACCGTCCGCGAGGCCTTCGACGCCCTCGAGACCGATGTGCTCACCACCGAGACGTCCGACGTCAACATCCGCATGCCCCACACCACCATCAGCTACACCAACGCCTGGGACCTGATGGAGCTCGGCGGATACTGGGACGAAGCGGACCGCGCCGAAGCGCGCGACAAGATCCTCGAGGTCACCGACGCGACCTTCGAGCGCTTCCACGACGACGACGTGTACCGCAATGTCTGGCTCAAGCCGGCACAGAACAACCACCCGATCCGCACCAGCGCGGCAGTGGGGTACCCAGCCCTGCGCTTTGCCGATCACCGCGACGCCGAGGAGTGGAGCGACTGGGCCGCGAGCGAGCTCGAGTATCTGTGGGGACCCGACGGTCAGTACGTACAGCCCGACGGCGGAGTGTCGGAGGGTCCGTTCTACTACGGCTTCGCGCTGAGCCCGTCGCTGGCCTACTTCAGCGCCGTCGACCGCCTGCACCCCGAAGGCATGGCGGCGACGCGTGACTGCATCAACCGCAGCGACCTCGACCCCTGGACCGGCCACGGCTGCGTGGACGGCGACGCGTTCACCTTCGCCAACCCCATCCGCGACCCGCTGTTTCACGCGACCGTCGACTGGAGCATTGGCATTCGCCTGCCCGATGGAAGCCGGCCGCCGCTGGCAGACAGCTACTTCAACCCACTCAATGGAGCCGCCATCCTGACGGGCTTCGGCGGTGAGGGACACACCCACTGGGACTGGGCAAACAACGTCGAGCGGCCGTACACGACCCACCACGGCTTGGACCTATCGCCGTATCACTTCGTGTACGTGGCCCCTGATGTCGAGCCGGTCGAGCCCCCGTGGACCACACGCATCCTTCCCGACGCGGGGACGGCGACCTTCCGCTCGGACTGGAGTGAAGACGCCCGCTACCTGCTGCTCGTCGCCGAGTCTGGATCCGCCCGAAAGACGCTGCACGACCACGCCGACGGCACCAGCTTCTCGCTCGCCGCCTATGGCGAGTACCTGCTCGTCGACCCCGGCTACTACAAGCCGAACAGCCTGAACAACGCCGTGACCTCGTCGCCCGAGTCGCACAATGTGCTGCTCATCGATGGCGTGGGCGGCCCCGACAAGGGCCTACTCACCAACTTCGGCGACACCGACTCCAGCCTCGAGAACGCCATCGTCGGCGAGCACCTGGCCTACGCCGAGGCCCACATCGCCTACGACGAGGCCGACATCGAGCGCTCGGTGTGGATGGTGGACGGTCGCTACTTCATCATCGCGGATCGGATCGACGGCGACGCGGCAAGCCGCAGCTACGCCTTCAGGGTCGGGGGCTACGCAGGCTACGGTGTCGGCGGAAGCTTCGAGCTGAGTGGGGCCCAGTTCAACGTCGAGCGCGACAAGGCGGGCATCGATGTGCGTGTCGGCACCACCGCCGGCGCGCCGACCTTCGTGGAGCCCGAGTTCGTCGAGAACGCGTCCCCCCACGTGCACAAGCTCGCCCTCAACCGCGAGGTCAACCACCACGTCGTCGCCGATGCGACCGTGCAAGCCGCGGCTCCCGGCTTTCTCACCGTGCTCGCGCCGTACAAGGTGAACGGCACTGGAGATGACGCTCCCCTCGCCGTCACCGCGCTCACCGGCCTGCCCACCGGATGGACAGGCTGGGATGTCGCCGGCGACCGCGTGCTGCAGCGCGATCCCGGATCGGCCGAGACCGCGACGCTCTCGGACGGAACCGTCATCCAGACCGACGCAGAGGCCGTCTTTCTCGGGGCCTCAGCCCAGCTGCGTGTCCGCGGCACGCACGTGACTGTCGACGGCTCAGCGACCTTGGACCAAGCTGGGGCCGTTCAGCTGGCTGAGTGACTCACTTCGCGACGGCGTCGGCCTCGATCGGAGCGTGGCCGAAGGGGTAGTCTTCGCCAGCGGGAAGGCGCTTCATCGAGGTGTTGCCGACCATGACCTCGACCAGCTTGCGGCACCGGACGAACACCGATTCCTGCACATACGGCAGGCCATGCTTCTCGCAGAGCGCCTTGAGATGCGGCTGCATGCGCCGGTACTGAAGCATCGACGCTTCGGGAAACAGGTGGTGCTCGATCTGGTAGTTCAGCCAGCCGTGGAAGAAGTCGATGCTGTCGTTGCCGCAGGGGTAGTTCACCGACCCCGCGATCTGGCGAACGTAGAAGTCGCCCTTGCCCTTGCCCTTGCCGTCGAAGCGCCAGCAGTCCTCACCCGAGTGGTTCGGCGCGATGACGAGAAAGGCGTGCAGGTTCGTCAGCATCTCGGCGAGCAGGTTGTTCACCAGGACCGAGAACGAGGCCCAGAGCCCAAGTGGCGCGAACAGGAGCGGCAGCAGCACGAAGTGAATCGACGCGAACGGAAGCCAGCTGCGCAGCCAGACGAGCCGACCGACGGGCTGAAAAGGGTTCCAGTCGATGGCTGGGAACACGCGGTCCCCTTCGCGCTGGGTTCGTGCGGCCTTGCGCTGCTGCTCGGTGTACCAAGAGCGCCAGGTGGTGGGCGCGTAGTACAGCGGCTTCCAGACCGAGGCGCCGGCGGCCACAAACGCGTACTTCAGCGGAAGAGGCGCGCGGGACTCGCGAAGAAAGCCGGCCGTCTCTTCGACCAAGTCGGGGTCGGCAAGCTCACCCAGGCGGTAGTGGTGCATCTGGTTGTGCTCGTGCGCCCAGGCCTCGGGGGCCATCCAGTCGAGCCAGTCGAGGTAGCGGCGCCAGCGAACGGCCCAAGAGTGGCTGTCGTAGCGTGCGGCGCCGAGATCGGTGCGGTCGTAGCCCTTGTGCACGATCGGATGCGAGAGCACCGTCCACCGCGCGAAGCGGGCGGTCGAGATCAGCACGATGGAGATCGGGTTTGGCGCAATCCACGCGAGCGCAAAGCCCACCGCAGAGCACGTCCAGGTCCAGCGCTCCATCTTGCGCAGATGCTGTACATCCTCTTCAGTCGGCGGGCCCACGAACTGCTTTCGCAGTGCGGCGATGTCCGCAGTCAGCGCTGGAATATCGAGGGCCAAGGGAACTCCACGGCCGCTCGTAAACCGAAGGGTCGGAGGCGATCCACAAAAAAGCAGGAGGATGCACACCTCGTCAGGGGAACTGCTGCACTACACGCTGGCCCGATCGGTGTAGACTGGCACACTCCCCGGATCCAACTGTGCTGCTTGGCGCCCTCCGCTCTCTGTTCGCAGACCTCGACTGGCAGGCGTCCCCGACGGCCGCAGCCCTTGAGAGCGCTGTCGACGGCACCGACTGGACGATCGAGGGTTCGCACCACATCGGGCGCTTGATCGATGGTCTTCCATGCCGGGTACTGCGGGACAGCGAGGCCAAGGCGCTGGTCGCGAACGTGCGCATGCAGGAGCCATGGGCCTTTGTGTTCCGCGGAGAGTCAGCGCCGCTCGAGACCGCCGTGGGGCCCACCGCAGGCACAATGGTCGGCTACCAGTTCTCGGGCCCAGAGGCCTTCTTGCGCGGGCTCGCGGGCGGACCACAGGTCTCCTCCCTACTTGAGGCCCTCCGAGAGGACGGTGTGCAGGTCGAGATGCACGAAGGACGCGTCGGCCTGACTCAGCGTGGCGCAGACCCCGACGAAGCCCCGATCCTCGGAGACGCCGCCATCGCGCTCGCGGGCGCCCTGCGAGAGGCCTGGAATCGCATGATTGAACGTCCGCTCCGCAAGGAGGGACTGGTCTGGACGGGCGCCACTTGGGAGAGCCACTCCCGGCACGCCTCAGTGACGGTCGAGCCAGGGCGAAGGCTCGCGATCCGCGCCCGCTTTACGACAGTGTTGTCAGAAGGAAGCGCCATTCGAGCCCGTCAGGGAGCTGAGGCACCCGCCCCCCTGCCCGGCGGACTCGGTCACAGCCTGGCGACCGATGGCGAGGTTCCCGACGCCCTCTTCGAGGATGAAGACGTGGGAGAGGCGCTGCTGGCCCTGCTCCTCGAGCCCGGGTCGCGCGTGCATGCCCGTGGGGTCGACCTGCGGTTTAGGCCCTGGCCGGTTGGACGTGCGCTGACCGAGTGCTTCGACGCGCTCGAGCTCGTACAACAGGCGGTTCGGGCTCCCACAACCCCGAGCTGAGTCCCTCCGCGCCAAGAATTCCCCCTTGCCGTCTCGTGCTCGGGTTGCAGTCTTGCGCACCAAGAGGCCCTCATGTCCCTGCTCACACGACTCTCTCCCGCTGGCGCCAACGGCTTTGGCGCACACTCCACCGCCGAAGAGGTGAGCGCTGGGCTCGACCTTAGCGGCAAGACCTACCTGGTCACCGGCGTGAACTCAGGACTCGGAGCCGAGACACTGCGGGTGCTGACCCTGCGCGGGGCCCACGTGATTGGCGCCGCCCGGTCGCTGAAGAAGGCCGAAGCCGCCACCTCCGCCTATGGCGAGCTCGCGACGCCGGTGGCCTGCGAGCTGTCCGAGCCCGACAGCGTCCGAGCCACGGTGCAGGCGGTGAAGGACACCCGGCGTCCCCTCGACGCCATCATCACCAACGCCGGCATCATGGCCTTGCCGGAACGCACAGTGAAGCACGGGCTGGAGCTGCAGTTCCTCACCAACCACATCGGGCACTTCATTCTCGTCACCGGCCTCCTCGACAGCCTGTCCGAGACCGGGCGCGTCGTGTCGCTCTCGAGCAGCGCGCACACGAACCCGTACCGGGAGGGCATTCGCTTCGACGACCTCGACGCGGCGAAGGGCTACAGCGGCTGGGGCGCGTACGGACAATCGAAGCTGGCCAACCTGCTGTTCGCCCGCGAGCTCGCCACGCGCCTGCCTGCGGGACAGACCGCAAACGCCGTGCACCCCGGCGTCATTGCGACGAACCTCGGCCGGAACATGAACATCCCCGGCTTTCTCGACGCGGCGCTCCGTCCTGTGCTCAACGCCACCTTCTTCAAGTCGGTTCCACAGGGCGCGGCGACGCAGACCTACGCCGCAAGCCACCCTGACGCCGCCGAAATCAACGGCGAGTACTTCGCCGACTGCAACGTCGCGCGCTCCTCGAAATACGGCCGCGACGCCGACCTTGCCCGCAGGCTGTGGGAGACCAGCGAGGCCCTCGTCGCCAAACTCTAGACGGCGCTTGAGAGCACCCGGCCCCTTCTGTACGGTCGCAGCTCATGCGCATCGTTCGCCATACCGCTCTGCACTTTCAGCGAGGGACCTCGGACAAGGTCTACGAGGTCGATCTGTGCGAGGTCGGCGCGGGCGAGTTCGTGGTCAACTTCCGCTATGGACGGCGCGGAGCCGCACTTCGAGAGGGATCGAAGACGGTGCTTCCCGTCGACCGCGCCAAAGCGGACGGCATCTTCGACAAGCTGGTCACCGCCAAGAAGAAGAAGGGCTACGTCGACGTCACGCCGGCGCCCACGACATCGGCACCCCCAGCTCCAGTCGCCCCCACGCCGAGCCCGACGCCTGGCCAGCTGAGCGAGCGCGACCGGACCATCGTCCGCTATCTGGCCGAGCCGTCGAGTCGGCCGTCTGACTGGCCCCTGCCGCGTATCGCTTGGCGTGCCGGCGAGCTGCGCATCCGAGCGGCAGCCCCTCACCTGGCCACCATGCTCAACGGGGACGGCGCCCTCGCCTATTCCGCGACCTGGGCGCTCGGAAGGCTCGCCAATCCCGACTACGCCGAGGCCCTGCGCAAACGCTCGACCTCGGGTACCGCAAGCCACACGCGCCGCATCGCCGTGGAGGGTCTACGCGCGTGCGCCACGCCGCAGCAACGCGACGCCCTGAACGCGCGGTGGAGGGGAGAGCTGCCTTCATCGCTCGCGGCTGCCCTCGACGATGCCCTGGCGTTCTCGGCCGCCCTGACCGCGTGGGTCGAGACCGCGGGCCCAGACCGAGCACCCGTGTTTCGGCTGCTCTACCTCATCGACAGCCCATCGATCCGCCCCGGCCTGCTGCACCAGCTGCGCACCCTCTCGCTCAAGCCGCCGAACTTCAAGATCTTCCGCCAACTGCTCAAGGCGGCTGAGTTCCGCGTCGACGGGCAGGTCTTCGGCACGATTGCCCGCCGCATCTCGATGACCCGGCAGAACTACTCGAGGGGCTACTGGTCAAGGGGGACGGTGTGGTTCCCCGGCCAAGGCAGCCTGAGCATCGCCGAAGAGTCCGCCAAGCTCGACTCGCGACTCGCCTACTCGAAGGGCACGCGCACCTGGCTGCGCCGCCATGTCTGGCGCGTCCTGCGCCGCCTCGCAGCCGACCAGTCCGCCGACTACGTCACGCTGGCCACCGGCCTGCTCTTGGCCATCGCCGATGGCGACTCGCCAAATCCGAGGCAACGCCGGGTCTGGTACTGGGGCACGGGCGAGCGCACGACCCACTACGACCGCTTCGCCAACTTCTGGGCAGTGAACAAAGTCCTGCACGGCAAGAGCCGGCGCTACGAGCCGCGGTACGCGAGCCTGAGCCATGTCTGCGTGCCGCCGTTCGAGCCCGGCAGCCCCGCACCGGCCACCCGTGAGGAGTCGTACCCGGATCTCTGGAATGCGCGTCCCGAGGCAATGGTCACGCTGCTCGACAAGAGTGCGTGTGACCCCGTGCACGTCTTCGCCGCGCGCGCCCTGCGAACACAGACCACCGCCTGGTCCCTGCCCACGCCCGCCCAGCTGCTTGGCTGGCTGAACTCGGGCTACGCGATCACCGAAGAGCTCGGCGCCGACATCGCCATCGCGCGCCACGACCCGGCGAATCCCGACCTCGAGCTGGTCGCCGCACTCTGCCAAGCACGTCTCGACCGCGCACGCCACACCGCCCACGGCTGGGTTCGCTCAGATCCCAGCGCCTACGTTGGCGACAGCCCCTTTGTCGTGCAGCTCGCGCTCTCTGGACAAGCCGACTCCCGCGGCGTGATTCGCGATGTGCTGAGCACGGCGCTGCTCACCCCCGAGCAGCAGGACGCGCACATCAAGGCGCTGCTCGATGCCTTGGCCGACATCCCCGATGAGGACGGGCCGAGTGACGACGCCATCCGCGAGGTCGCCACGCTGATCACCAGCGCCTTCGGCAGGCGCGCGCGGGTCCTGGACCTCGCCCAGATCGCGGAGCTGCTCCAGCACGAGCGCGGCACCGTCCAAGAGGTCGGCGCACGCCTACTCCTCGACCACGAGACGCCGGCCGAGAAGCTTCCGGACGCGATCATCGCGGGTCTGATGCGGTCTGGTTACGCGCCGATCCGCACCATCGGCCTGAACCTCTTCGGTCGCCTGCCCGATGCGGTGCTGCTCGAGCGCTACAGCGTCATCGTGCACCTGTGCGCCAATCCCCACGCCGACGTGCGCAGCGCGGTGCGTCCCATCATCGGTCGCCTCGCCCCCGCTCACCCGAGCTTCGCCGCGTCTCTCTTCGACAGCCTGCTCAGTGTGCTCACCGCGGACGAGGCCTTCGAGGGACTGCACACCGACCTCGTTCGCCTGACCCGCGAGCAGCTCGCAAGCGCTCTCTCGAGAGCAACAACGGCCCAGGTATGGAAGCTGCTTCAGTCGCCGACGGGCATTGTGCAGGAGCTTGGCGGTGAGCTTCTCGGCACCCACGTCGATGCCAGCGAGCTGACCATGCGCCAACTCGCAGAGCTCGGTAGTCACGACATCCGCGCCGTCCGGACCGCCGTCTGGGACCTGTACGCCGCCAACGCCGACCGGGTTCGCGCGGAGCTCGACGAAGCGCTGCGCATCCTCGACGCGAGCTGGGACGACACCCGGATGTGGGCGTTCCTGTGGTTCGAAGAGACCCTGACCTCCACCGATCTCACGCCGACCTTGCTCGTCTCGATGTGTGACGGCGTGCGGCCCGACGTGCAGGCCTTCGGTCGCCGCATGCTCACACGCCACTTCGAGGGTGAACACGGTCCGGAGTACCTGCTCAAGCTCTCGCAGCACCCGGCCACGGACATGCAGCTGTTCGCGACGAACTACCTCGAGCGCTACGCCGGTGGTCACACCGACCGCGTCGAGCGACTCGTGCCCTACTTCACCTCGGTGTTGAGCCGCGTGAACAAGGGCCGCATCGCAAAGCAGCGCGTGCACGCCTTCCTCGCAGGTGAGGCCGCCCGGGACGAGGCTTCCGCCCAGCTCATCGCAGATATTCTCGCCCGCGTGTCGGCAAGCTGTGCGGTCCAGGACCGGGCCAAGGCCATCGAGACGCTGCTCCAGATCGCGACCCAGTACCCGTCGATCGCCATGCCGCTGACCGTGCTTCCCACTGCCCGCCGAGGCTCCCGTGCAGTTTGAGTACCGCTACTTCGGCAGCTCTTCGGTGCACTCGAGCGCCTCGAGCCAGGGCCTCTCCTTCGCGCCGGACACGTCGCGCGAGCCCACCTGGTTCAAGGGACGCATCTCCGAGCAGCTCGCCTTTCGCGAGGGCATCAGCGCCCTTCACGACGTGGTCGTCTCGGACCAGCGCTTCAAGCCGAAAGACCGTACCGAATACCTGGAATGGCGGGCGCAGCAGGACGAGTTCGACTGGGCAGATGTCATCCAGAACCGCGGCGACGTGCTCAAGCAGATCGAGAACCTGCAGGACGAGCTGCAGACCCTCCAGCGAAGCCGCATGGGACGCTGGAAGGGCTTCTACGCCGACCGAAAGCGCTACTTCCAGTACCTCTGGGAGAAGTCCCGCGAGGCGTGGTGGGTGCTCGACCCGGTCATCACGGTGCACCCGGACCAGGTGTTCTTCGAGTGCTTCAGCGAAGACGAGTCGAGCTACGCCCGGCTGGGCTGCTCGTACGAGGTCTTTGACAAGGTCGGAGAGTTCGCCTGCGGCACGACGAACGTCGACTACAGCTCCGCGCTCTACGACGAGTTCCAGAAGATCCGGTCCTACAAGGCCACTGATCTGACTGTCGACCCGGCCGGCTTCTCGGTCCAGACGACCGGCGAAGACGACTACCGCGAGGTCAAGATCGACCTGCCGGACAGCTGGGTTCGCGGCTTCTTGCAGGTCTCGTCGGCAATGACCCTTCCGGGCGCGACCTTCGAGCTGCACCCGATGGACGTGCACAACCTGTGCTTCTTCCTTCGCCGGCAGAAGGAGACCCACGGTCCCCGGTCCCTGCGCATCAAGCTCGAGCCCGGCAAGCCGGTCTCCATCGGCATCGAGCCGTGGAACCACACGCTGACCTGCCCACGCAGCATCTACAAGGGGCGCGACAGCCATGAGATCCGCCTGTGGGGCCGCCGCCGTCTGCACGTGCTCGAGAGACTGATTCCGGTCGCCAAGCGCTTCACCGTCACCACGCTCGGCTCGGGCTTACCGTCGTTCTGGGTCGCCGACCTCGGTCACCTGTCCTTCACGCTCGGCTTGTCGGGTTGGACGGCCAACGACTGGTCCGCGTCCGGCAACTTCGACCTGCTCGCCTCGCGCGCCGAGGTCGACAGCTTCACTCAGCAGCGCGTCTTCGATGCACTCGGCACCCACTGGTTCGCGACCGCCGAGACGCTCAGCAAGGAGCTCGGACTCGACAGCGCGGTCGTGCACTCCGCCCTCGGGGCCTACGCACAGGCCGGCCGGGTGATCTACGACCTCGACAAGGGCGTGTACCGAAAGCGCGAGCTCACCCGCGAACCCCTGCCCATCGACGCGCTCCGCTGGACCAACGAGCGCGAGCAGTCCGCCGCGACACTCGTCCAGAGCGGCGCCGTCGAGAAGGTCCGCGCCTCGACCGTCGGCAAGGACACTCGCCTTGAGGGCGAAGTCCGCGTTGGCACGCGACTCGAGACGCCTCAGTTCGTGCTCGACGCCGATCAGCGCATGACCGCACCGGCCTGCAGCTGCAGCTACTTCTTTCGCAACCAGCTCAAGCGTGGGCCGTGTGAGCACCTGCTCGCCCTACGTCTTGCGCACAGCCGCAACGCGAGGTTCGCATGAGCTACGCTGCGGCTGTTGTTCCGCGCCATTCGGCGAGGGAGCGCTCTTTTTCAGTGCGGGGACCTGGACCTTGCCATCCGGGCGGTGTGATCGCCGTCCTGGCTTCCAGCTTCTCCATGCATCACCGGCCCGGTCTTTCCTGTGCAGGACCTGCCATGGTGTCGCCGGTTTCGGTTTGCCCCCCGTGGGGGAACCGAGCGACACCATGGCGGTCCTGCGTCGAGTTGACCGATCCGCTCTACCGCCTTGACGAAGGTGGTCCCCGCACTGAAATCCCCTCCTCCACTTCCTGGTGGAGGGCCGCATGAGCGACGACCGGCCGACCCGGCAGGAGCTCTACGACCGCATCCGCGGGTCCTCCAAAGACCAGGTCATCCTCGAAGAGATGATCCGGCTGGGCTTCTACCCCAAGGACGGCTCGCTTCCCGACGACCCGATTGCCGAGATCCAGCGCCTCGGGGACCTACACGGCCAGCTGCGAAAGCTGCGCCGCGACCACGCCGACCTGCACAACCTCGACAAGCTGAAGCGCCAGGCGAAGCGCGCCCGTATGGACGCCGCGCTGCAGCGTCGCAAAGAGACCAAAGCCAAGCGCCTCAAGGCGCGCCAAGACCGAGCCGCCGCCTGGGTCGTGCGCCAGTCCACCGAGCTACTGCACATTGGCGAAGGCGTGTCCGAAGGCCTCGGCCAGACCGAGGGAACCCCCCGCTACGCCCTGCCGAACCTGCAGGACGGCGCCGCGATCGCCGCCGCCATGGACATCGATGTCGGCGAGCTGCGCTGGCTCGCGTACAACCGACGCGTCTCGAAAGTCAGCCACTACAAGCGGTTCTCGATTCCGAAAAAGACGGGCGGAGAACGCCTGATCTCAGCCCCGATGCCACGCCTGAAGGCGAGCCAACACTGGGTGCTGCGCAACATCCTCGACAAGGTGCCGCTTCACGACGCGGCGCACGGCTTTGTGACCGGTCGCTCGATCGTCAGCAACGCCGCTCCGCACGTGAACGCGCGCATTGTCGTGAACATGGACCTGCAGGACTTCTTCCCGTCGATCAGCTGGGTCCGCGTGCGTGGCCTGTTCGCAAGCTTCGGCTACTCTCGCGAGGCGGCCACCGTGTTGGCCCTGCTCTGCACCGAGGCCAAGACTACGGCCATCGAGCTCGACGGCGAGACCTGGCACGTGGCCCAGGGCGAGCGGGTCCTGCCGCAAGGCTCCCCTGCGAGTCCCGCGATCACCAACGCCCTGTGTTGGCAGCTCGACCGACGCCTGTCCGGCCTGTGCGCCAAGCTCGGCTTTGTCTACACGCGCTACGCCGACGACCTCACCTTCTCGGCCAAGTCCGACGACGCCTACGTCGGCACGCTGCTCAAGGCCGTGGGTCAGATCGTCGAGGAAGAGGGCTTCACCGTGCACCCGAAGAAGACCCGGGTGATGCGGGCGGGCAGCCGGCAGGAGGTGACCGGCCTGGTCGTGAACAACGGGCTCTCGGTCAGCCGACCCCTACGCAGAAACTGGAAAGCCGCCTTGTTCCGCCTCGAGCGCGATGGCCCCGATGCGGTCGAGTTCGGTCACGGCAATGACGTGTTCGCCTCGCTGATCGGCTTTGCCGAGTTCGTCGCGATGGTCACCCCCAAGGTCGGCGCCCCCATGGTCGAGCGCGCTCGCGCCGCCGCGGCCGCGCATGGCTGGAAGGCCCGGGTTCGGTCGGTCGAGCCCAGCACCGGGTGGAAAGAGAAGCAGGCGGCATCCATCGCGGCCCGGATCGATCGCACCGCTCAGGCCCATGCGTTTCTGTCTGGAGCCACGGCCCAGCCGCCCGAGGGGGCACCGACCGGGCCAAGGCCAACGTCGCAGACCGAGTCTGCAGCAGCCTCGACCGAGGCGGACTCCTCGGAGAGCACCCCCCATGAACCCGCCAAGTGGTGGGAGTTCTGGAGATGGTTCGAATGACGAAGCTCTACACCGCCGCTGCCGCGAGCCTCTTTGTGGCCTTCGCGCTGGGCTGCGGAGCCGGCAGCGCCACCTCGAAGATCAGCGGCCGTCTAGAGGTGGCCTTTGCAGCCGGAATCCTGCAAGACAAGACGGGCCTCACGCTCAAGGCCATCGACTGCGAGGTGCATGGCGGTGATGCTTTCTCGTGCACCCTCGAGATCACCGACCGCGATCAGGTCGAGCTCATCGCCAAGTCCATGGGCCTGTCGCTTCTTCCCGACGGCTCGTCACTGGCCCCGACCCCAGGCCACTGCGTGCCGACCGAGGCCGCCACGCATTGGTACTCCCCCGAACAAGGGGATGGTCACGGCGCCTGGTGGCTCCACGACCAAGGTGGAACGACCCTCTGCGCTACCGCAGAGCACATCGACCTGTAGGTGCTAGGGCGCGGCAGCCATCGCGGCCTCCAGCATCTCGTCGGTCCCTGCGGCGAGCACCTCTGGGTCGTTCAGCAGCTCGATGTCCACCGCGCAGCCCACGGCTTCGAAGATCTCGCCGTCCATCCGCCGGATCTCTTGGGTGGGTAGGTTGAAGAACCAGCCATTGGGCATCTCACGGCCGATAGAGGTCGCGAGCGCACCATTCGTGCGCACGCCGATGGTGGTGGTGTTCGGGAGCGCCTGAAGGCCAAGCACCATGCGCTCCCCAGCGCTGATGGTGTAGCTGTCCGTCAGCAACACGATGGGCAGGTCGATGGGGTCGTCGGTGCGGGACTGGATCGGCCAGGTGAACCAGTCGTCGAACTCGCCGCGCTCCGGGCCGGAGCGAGTGCGACTCTGGTGAATGTCCAGGTCCTGACCGGTCCACATCCCCAGCGCCCAGTAGGGGTAGGTGAAGGACCCACCGCCGTTGTGGCGCAGGTCGATGACGAGAGCACGCGCATCGGGATAGCGCTCCTCGATCTCCTCGAGCACGTATGTGTTGTCGTCCACCCAGGGGAACCACACGTAGGGTAGGCCCGGCTCCAGCTCGCCCAGAACGTAGCCATCCCAGGGCCCGATCTCGACGTCGGTCAGGTACTCGGACTTGACCACTTCGATGTCGAAGGCATCGTCGTCGGGCTTGTCGCGAATGACGTGGTTTCCGTTGAAGTACTCGCGCCCCGGCGCACTCATGCCGATGTGACCGTCATCAAAGACGGCCAGCATGCCAGTGAGTGTCTCCCAGAGGTCGTCATCGGTGCTCTGCTCGTCGAGCGTGGGTCGCCAGGTGTCGTACTCGGCGTCCCAGTCCACACCGCGGATGTCGAACCCGCCGTACATCCCGTCGAACTCCTCCCACACGTGGTCGAAGGTCGCGACCGCCGAGTCGTCAGGCGGAGTACACGCGCTGGCGATGGCGATGAGAGGAATGAGGGGAATGAGGGCGCGCATTAGAACCTCCCGCGGAGACCGGCGGAAGCGCCGAGCTGGAGTTGGGTTGCAGGCCGCGGACTCGCGGCGTGGTAGGCGTCGAGCCGGGTCGAGACGAGCAGCGCCCAGCGAGGATGAAGGTCGATGGCGTAGCGAAGCCGCAGATGGCCCGCGGCGTACCGCACGGGGCTCACGACGCGGCCGTCGCCGATGTACCGAAGGATGACCAGGGGCACGTTCGCATCGCGGTTGTGCCAGATGTACTCGCCGTCGTGCAGCGCGTACGGAGACCGGCTCAACCACGTCACGGCGGGCGTCCAGCCCTCGACGTCCAGGCTGTGTCCCTTGGCCAGCTGAAGCCTGAGGTTGGCCCACGGTGCGAACTCGAAGGCCCCCACGTAGCCGCTGCCGCCATAGTGCCCGTAGTCCCAAGGCAGCGCCTCGAAGTGCCCGGCAACGGTGCCGCCGAGATCGAGCGACCAACGTTCGCCGCCGAGCTGCCCGCCCACCGCGTACTGCAGATCGGCGAAGGTCACATTCGTGGGGTGCGTACTGCGCGTGTCGCCGTCGCGGGTGTACTCCCAGGCCTGCTGGGAGCGAATTTTGGCGAGCTCAACGCCCAGGTTGAGTTTGTGGGTGAGCCGGTCGCCGCGGGCTGTCCAGCCGATCGCGATGGCGGGCCCGGTGCCCCGGTACGTCCTCGGGGACATCAGCTCATCCTGGCGCTGAATGTGGTCCACGCCGACCGTAAGGTCGAGTTCGTGGTCTGCGGCGCTGGCGAGCGGCGAGAGCAAGAGAAGAAGAAGAGCGGTCACGTTTGCCTCCTGACCCTTCGACACCGCCGGTACCCAAAGGAGGGAGGCGCTGTCACCAGCGGTAAGGAAACCCGGGTCACGGGAGCGCGTTGCACGCGACGCACAAGTCCAACGGCCTGGGCCCTGTGGTCACAAACCCGGAGAGCTGCACTGCTCGGCGCGTCCTGGTGCTACTTCCGCCAGGACACCCGGGCGAGCAGCGTGTGGTTCGTGTCCCAGCGGTACCGACCAAGTCCGTTGACGAAGGAGTAGCCGCCGGCAAACGAGAAGTGGCCGACTCCGAAGACGTCGACGAAAAGGTCGCCATAGGCGGTGGGCGTCCACTCCTTGCGACCGTCCTGCCCGCGCCAGCCGCCGGCGATAGAGCCGTCGAAGGCCAAGCGCTCCAGCGGCTCCCAGACGAGCTGAGCGCTGCTGTAGATGCCGGGACCGCCGCCCCACTGGTAGGCGTGCTGCTGCAGGGTCAGATCGAGGGGTCGCCCAAACAAGCCCGCGGCCGTCCAGCCCACGCGCGCCACGCCGTAGGTCTGCTCCCCGACCTCGCCCGGCCGATACGAACCCGAGAAGGTGAGGTTGTGCACCGCATCCGCGCCCACCTGGACGGGAACTCGCGCACTCAGCTCCACCTGGTGATGCACGCGCTCGTCGAGGGCTCCGATCTCGAGCGCCTGCTCGAGACCCGTCGAGCGCCGCGCCCACCGGGTGAGCGCCGGGTCGCGCTCATTGGTCAGCAGCAGCGCCGCCGCACTCCACGCCCGCCAGCCTGCTGTGACTCGAGCATCCCCGAGGCGGGTCTGAGCCTGAGCACGAAGGTCCGCCGGTCGCACAGGGTGGGCCGCATCGCCAAAGAGCAGGTCGGCCCGAGAAGACAGGCGTAGCCAGTCGGTGACGTCGTGACGCACGTCGACGACCGCCGAAGCGCGATCGAGGCCGGCGGCCGCCACGAGCACCTCACCGAGAAGGTCGAAGCTCGTGTTCTTTCCGTCGTAGTGCAGGGTTGGGCCACCGCCGAAGCGCGCCGCCGGAATCGTGGAGAATGGATCGGGGGCCTCGCCGGCGAAGCCGCCAACCCGCCAGCCGTCGCCGAACTTCACTGTCGCTGCGGCGCCATCGATGAGCCGAAAGCCACCGCCTTCCGGAGCAAAGCGCCCGAAGGTGAGCGCGGGTCCAGGCTCGGTGTACACCGCAAGCTCGCGAATGCGCGCACGGTCGATCATGCCCTCGCCAGGCTCGTCGATCAGGCGAATGCCGGCGCGCCCGGCAAACCGGAACTGCCCCCAGCTCTGCTCTTCGCCGCCGAGGTTCAGCCGAAGCCGGGCGCCGGAGTACCACTCAAGAGCAGGCTCCTCGACCGCATGCCCAACCTCACCGATGAGCCCGGTCGTGACGCGCGCGTAGTCCCGAGACTCACTCTGAGCCCAGCTCGCGCTGAGGATGGCGAGGAGCCAGATCACTCTTGTCCATCCGGGTGACACTCGATGCAGGCCGAGTCCTCATTCCGAAAGCCCGGCACGTCATCGTGCTCGTTTCGCTCGTTGGGATGGCAGGTCAGGCAACTCCAGTTCGTCGAGGTCGCGGGCTCCCCGTGGCAGGCGTTGCACTCGCCATCGGCGTTGCCGTGCTGGCGCGGGAAGGTGTGATTGCCGAAGCCGGTCTGCTCCCAGTTGATGCCCGCGGTGTGGCAGCCCTCGCAGTTGTCGAGCCAGGGGTGGTCGAGCTGGGGGTTCGCGGCCAAGCGGTCCTCAATGGTCGCGAGGTGGCACTGCGTGCAGGTGGCGCCACGCAACTCCTCGAAAGGCGCATCCACGGGGGCATGGCACGTCGCGCAGGTCACCTCGGCGTGGCGTCCCGCCAGATCGAAGTCGGCATGTGGAGCGGTCGGCGCCTCACACGAGACCCCCACAAGCGACGCCATCAGGCCGGCACTGAGGCCGAAAGCATAGAGTCGAGCAGCGGTCATGGCGAAGCCCTGTGCGGATTGAAGGTGCGCTCCCAGTCGTAGGGCTGATGACAGCCCTCGCAGCGAAGGTCGTTCGGGTCGCGGTGCTCGCCCGGCTCGAAGTCCCGAAGGTGGCAGCTCACGCAGTCCTGCGGGGTGCCGATGTAGCCGGCGGCGTGACAGTCGTTGCAGGCCGCCATGCGGTGTGCGCCGCGCAACGAGAACCCGGTGCTCGCGTGACGGAAGCTCGTGCGCAGCCAGTCCACTTCGCCGTGGCAGGTGGAGCAGTCCGAGCCGAGCAGGTTGCGGTGGGGATCCTCGTCGGCGTGGCAGCTCTCGCACTCGCGCGGTGCCGCAGACATCGGCTTTCCGGTGCCGTGGCAGGCGACGCAGGTGACGGTCTCGTGGGCTCCATGCAGCCCGTAGCCGGTGACTTCGTGGCCGAGCGGTCCGAGGTTGGCCGGCATCCAGCCGGCGGTCTGGTGGCACTCCCCGCAGGTCTCGCCAAAGTGCTCGGGTGGGCTGTCGTCGACGTGGCAGCTCTCGCAGGCCGTCTTCTGGCCCTCGAAAGCGGGGTCGCTATGGCAGTCATTGCAGCCCACATCGGTGTGCGACCCGTCGAGCGCGAACTCGGTCTCTGACGCGTGGTCGAAGCGCACATCGACCCAGTCGGTGGTGGCGTGGCAGTCATCGCACGTGTCGGCGGCGAGCTTGCCGTTGTGGGGCTCGTCCTTGGCGTGGCAGTCGTTGCAGCTCTCGTGCTCGACCGGATGCCAGACCCAGCCCTCTTGCTGCGTGCGACCGAGGTTGAACAGCGCCGCTTCTTGCGCCACCGCTGCGGCCTGGGTCGCCGTGTGCTCGAGACCTTCTGGGTAGTGACAGCTCTCGCACTCCACCTCTGAATGCTTGCCCTTCAGCGAGAAGGCCGTGCGGCCGTGGTCGAAGTCCTCGACGTCCCAGGTGCCGTCGAGGTGGCACTCAGCGCAGGGAGACGGGTCGAAGCGCCCCTCGTGCTCATCGTCATGGCAGGTGTCGCAGCCATCGAAAGGAAGGCTGGCGAAGGTGCTCGCAGGCCCGTCCCCGTGACACTCATCGCAGCCGACCTTGGCGTGGTCGCGCTGAAGCGGAAAGTCGGTCTGGTCGTGATCGAAGCCCGACAGCGCAAAGTCCGGAAGGAACTCGCTGTGGCAGGCATCGCAGTCGCGCGGCGCGAACTGCCCTTCGTGGGGGTCCGCATGGCAACTGGAGCACTCTGCATGCGGAAGCGGCTTGTAGATCGCCGCCTCGCCGTCGCCGTGACAGGCCTCACAGCTGACCTTTCGGTGCACGCCCTTGAGGGGGTAGTGGCTCGCCCTGTGGCTGAACTTACGCAGCGCAAAGTCGGCGGTGTGCACGTCGTGGCAGTCTTCGCAGGCCTTGGGTGCGAACTGGTCACCGTGGATATTGTCGTGGCAGTCCTCGCATTCGCCGGACTCGACCGGCACGAAGGTCCAGTCCTCGTGGCAGTCCTCGCAGCCGACCTCGACATGTTCACCCTCGAGCACGAAGTCGACTTGCTCGCTCTGGGTGTGGTCGAAGACCTTGAGGTCGAGGGGCAGTGCGGGCCAGTCTTCCTTGACCTCGTGGCAGGTGTCGCAGCTCTGAAGCAGCGCCCGGTCGCTCTTCACGGCGCCATGCGGGTCCTCGTGGCAGTTCATGCACGTCTGCTCGAGCCCCGTCCAGACATCGGGCTCTTCGTGGCAGTCGCTGCACTCGATTTCGCCGTGCTCACCTTCGAGGCGAAAGCCGGTCGAGTCGTGATCAAAGACCTCTTGCTCTTCCTCTTCGAAGTTCACCATGTCGAAGTCGGCGCCGCGGTGATCGGGATGGCAGCTGTGGCAGGTGGCTCCCTTGTCGGCGTGAAAGCCCGTCTTGGTGCGGACCTGCTCCTCGACGCGGTCGTGGCAGTCCATGCACAGCGCCGCCGAGACCCCTGAGCCCACCTCATGACAGGAGGTGCACTGGGTGATGCCTGTGAGGTCCGCATGCGCCGACGAGAGCTCGCCAGGACTTAGGAAGTCGCCCAGGCCCTGGGCCGAAGCGGTGTTCATCCACGCAGAGAAGAGGAGCAAAAGCATCGTCATGCCAGCTTCTCCCGCCGCTTGCCGAAGTGCCGCTCGACAGAGATCCCAGCGCTCTGCAGGAAGGCAGTGGGCAGCACACCGCCGGCGAACACGAACACATGGTCGTTGGCGACGACTTCTTCGGCGCCCTGCACATCCAGGGTCACTCGATCAATGCCAATCGAGGACACGGTGCTGTTGAGCAGCATGCGCACCTTGCCAGCGTCCGCAGCGGCCTTGACGGCAGCATCATTCACCGCATTTGCCCGGCTGAACACATCCTTGCGGTAGGACAGCGTCACCCGCGTGCCCGCCTGCTTCGAAAGCGCCACCGCGGCTTCGAGGGCAGAGTCGCCGCCCCCTACCACCAACACGTGGCTGTGCTGGAAGTTCTCGGGTTCGAGCAGCCGGTACACGACCTTCTCGCGCTCCTCGCCGGGCACCTCGAGTCGACGCGGCGTGCCGCGACGGCCAACGGTGAGCAAAACCCGCGTCGCGCGAATCTGGCGCTCGGTCGTCTGCACGTCGAAGCCCTCGGCCGCCTTCTCGACGGCCAGCACCCCTTCCTTCTCTGCGATCGGCAGGCCCGAAGCCTCGACCGCACGCTCGAGAATGGCGATCAGCTCTTCTTTGAGAAGCGTCCCCGGAGGCACTGTCGGCTGGCCTGGAAGCGTGAATCCATGCGAGGTCACCAGCTTCTGGCGCGGATAGTGCCGAATGGCGCCGCCAAACTGGTCCTGCTCCAAGATCACCGCCGAGAGCCCGAGTTCCTGCGCCCGAAGCCCCGCGGCAATGCCCGCCGGTCCAGCACCCACAATGATGAGGTCATGAGCGACGTCGTCGCGCTTCGGAATCTCCTTCGCGATGTACTCGACCGCTTCGGTGCCCTGCTTCACGGCATTGGCGATCAGACCCATTCCGCCGAGCTCTCCGGCAATGTACAGACCGGGCACATTGCTCATGAACTCGGGATTCACGTCCGGAAGATCGACACCGCGACGCTCACTGCCGAACACGAGCTCGATCGCCGACGTTGGACAGGCCGCCGCACAGGCTCCGTGCCCGACACAGTGCGAGCCATCGACGAACTTGGCGTGGCCATCCACCACCCTCAAGATCTTGCCCTCGGGACAGGCCCGCACGCAGGTCGCGCAGCCAATGCACTGGCTGGCATCGATGTAGGGGCGCAAGCTCATCGGCTCGTTGCGACCCAAGGCCTCCGCCGCCTCCCAGAGCTCGCGGGCTTCGGCCTCTTCCCGTCGGAACAGCAGGTAGGCCGGCAGCACGAAGAAGACGGCGATGAGGGCGATGACGATTGCGTAGGCCATCAGGTGAACAGCTCCATGAGCGTTCCGATGGCGCCGCCGAACAAGATGGCGGTGAGCACGTGGAGCGAGACAATCAGATACATGGCGCCGGCGAGGGGTCGGTGAAAGAGGTGCCAGTAACGGAAGAGTCGGCCGACCACGCGCATCGACTCTACACCCCCCTTCAGGCGCAGCTGCTCGTGGAGCATGCCCCGCGCGTGGGCCTGCACCTCGGGCGGCAGACCGGCGCTTGCGAGAAGCCGGTTCATCTCGCCGCGACGGCGTCCCATCTCACCCCGAAGGCGCCAGAGACCGACCACCGTGTGCGCCTGCATGTCGAGGTCGCGAACCAGGCTCACGGCCTGTCCGATCTGGTCGCCATGCGAGCTGGCCGTCGCGGCCACAAGCTCACCGCGCAGGTCGAGCAAGGTCTCGCGGGCCTCGCTCCACGCCAGCGCTTGACCGCCCTGCATGCGTGGAAACCACCCGTAGACGTAGCGACCAAAGGCGCCCGATAGCGCAACCAGCACCATGCACCAGAAGCCGACGGCGATGAGGCCACGAGGGGTCTCGAAGGCGGTGTGCATCAGGATGAACACCGGGCCCATCACCCCACAGATGATGTGGAAACGAAGCCAGTGCACCACGTTGCCGAGTGCGGTCACTTGAATCAGCCACTTCCGGAGCGTGTACAGAAGCATGGCGCACATGAGGAAGGTGCCGAACACACCGTAGAACAAGCCAAGGCCGGCGCCCGGGCCGTACATGAAGCGCAGTTCCGACTCGATGCGCTGTTCGTAAGGGAGGAGGTAGTACTCAAGGCCGCTTGCCAGCCCCACCGCCGCTCCGACCGCGAGGGCCAGGCCGAATGCGCCCAACAGCGCGCTTGCCACCAACCAACCAGCACTCTTTCGAAGCGTACTCACGTGCCGTGCCATCCCCCAAGTTCACCGTGCCAGAGACGCAAAGCCGCCCGCCACCGAGAGATGCAACGGCGAAGTCAAGGTCTGACCGATGTTCACAAGGATTTCCTGAAAAACAGGCTCGGACCCCGGCGATCCACGAAGAACCCGTCTGACTCCCACGTGCGAAACCATGTTTGCGAGATTGGAGCCCGCAGTTTCCGCTTCTGGCGCGAGAAGGGACAAGTCGCCAACCCTGGCACCTCAGTAGAGGTATGCATCAGCCACTGCACAGGCGGCGATCCCTGGCTAAGCTGCAAGCTCGATGGAGTTGACATGCCCGCACGTTGGTTGCTGCCCCTTGCTCTCACCCTCCTGGGATGCAAGAGCGAGCTTGACTGCAGCCTCCCGCCGCCCACCGAGTTTTCCGAGGCGTGGGACCTGACAGAGGGCGACATCGAAGCCGTCCTCGCGGCGGTTGACACCACCCGAGCTGAGCTGACCTGCGACGAAGCCTGCACCTACGCCCACGCCGAGTGGACCGGCGACTCGCCAGACCAGATCGACGCGTGCGTACTCGAGCTCGACAGCACGGCGGGAGCCACCTCAGATACCGTCGTCGGCACCGTCACCTGCGACGGGATCTCCACGCGGTTCTACTGCATCTGACCCCGCCGCTCGCGGTGGAGCCTTGGCCAGCGCTAGTCCACCAAGAAACCCCTCCGACCCGAAGATCGAAGGGGTTCTAAGGTGGTCGGGGTAGCAGGATTTGAACCTACGACTTCCTGCTCCCGAAGCAGGCGCGCTACCAGGCTGCGCTATACCCCGAACGACGCGTGCACCTACCCCCGCCGTGCGAAGGCGTCAAGCAGTGAAGATCGGGCCCTGCTCCGTTCGAGGCCCGCCTCGCAGGTTCTTCCCCATCAAATGGATCGGCATCACGGCGTCGATCTCGACGATTGTGTCGACCGCAGGTAAACAACGACGCGTGGACCGCCTATACTGTTCACAATTCTGGGAGAGATCCATGACCCGCCCATTCCGAGCCAAGCGTCGCCGCGGTGCTGCCGCCGTCGAGTTTGCCGTCACTTTCCCGATCTTGTTGCTGCTTACCTTCGGCATCATCGAGTACGGCTGGATGTTCCATGAGTACAACCAGTTGCACACCGCATTGCGCGATGCCGCCCGCGCCGGAGCCAAGATTGGCGCCACGAGCGCCGAAACCACAGCAGAGACGCGCTTTCAGGCAAACACTTTTTACTACGGCCTGTGTGGAAGCAGCTTCAGTCCGTGCGTGGGCACTGCCACGGTGAATGCGACAGACGGCGTGGTCAACGACCTGCCAGGCCAGAGCTTGCACATGCTGGGCCGCATTCCCTACACGCCGGTGACCGGGTTCTCGGTGCCTGGTGTTCCGCCAACGCTCAGCGCAGAGATCGTGTTCGGGCTCGAGCCCAGCTAAGCCGTCAAAGCGGCAGCGCGAAGCAGTCGTGGCCGCACTCCGTCGAGTCGGATAGGCGCGGATCCCGCGAGGTGAGCCGTCTCAAGCCCGTTCCTCGAAATCGACCGCGCGCACTGGGCGCCGCTCGTGCACGAAGACTCCGCCAGCTTGGCGCGATCTGAGGTCGCAAAGCTGCGCGGACTCGAAGAAGCCTTGTCCATCGACGAAGTCGAGCAGGTCTACTTGCCGCTCGCTCGGCTGATCCGGCTCCACATCGATGCCGCAAACGCCCTGCGCGAGCAGACCAAGGCCTTCCTCGGTACCAACGGCGACGCGGTGCCGTTCATGATCGGCCTGGCCGGGAGTGTCTCGGTCGGGAAGAGCACCACCGCGCGCGTACTGCACGCCCTTCTCCAGCGTGACAACCTCAACGTCGCGCTGGTGCCGACCGATGGCTTCTTGCTCTCGAATGAGGAGCTCGAGAAGCGTGGCCTGCTTCGGCGCAAGGGCTTTCCGAACAGCTACGACCAGCGTGGCCTTCTCGACTTCGTCCACGCGCTCAAGTCCGGCGAGGACGAGGTGTACTGTCCCCAGTACAGCCACAAGAACTACGACGTGGTGCCCGGCGAAGGCGTTCGCATCGAGAAGCCCGATGTCGTCATCGTCGAAGGCCTGAACGTGCTCCAGACCGGTACGGGCCGCGAGCGCGTGTTCGTGTCGGACTACTTCGACTTCTCGATCTACGTGCATGCTGACCGCGACGACCTCCGCCGCTGGTACGTCGCGCGCTTCCTACGCCTGCGCGAGACCGCTTTTCAGGACCCCGAGGCCTACTTCCACCGCTACGCGGACCTCAGCGACGAGCAAGCCGAGGCGACCGCCCTCGGTTTCTGGAACGACATCAACCTGCCGAACCTGCTCGAGAACATCCTCGACACCCGAGATCGGGCGGACCTCATCCTCGAGAAGGGACCTGACCACCTGGTCCGACACGTTCGGCTGCGAAAGGTCTAGTCACCAGGCGGGGTGCGCATGGCTAGCCACCCAGAGGCCCGCCAGGCCCGTCATCACCGCACACACGAACGCGCCTGCGAGCATGGATCGCGCCGCGCGACGGCCGGCCGCGGACTTGCCCGCCCCCCGTAGGACGAGCGCGCCAGAGATCGCGAGGGCGACGGCGAACACGGCCAGGTGCTCTTTGGTCTCGAAGACCGCGGCGACGGCGGGCGCTTGCGCAACCAACTCGGGCTTCACCCCAGAGCGGTAGGTCGGGTAGATGACCGCGCCGAGAGCGAATGGGGCGGCCATCAACAGCGCCGCGAGGTCCGCCGAGAGCTGCATGCGACGACTGACCCCACGTCCCTTGCCGAGGGTGATGACCGGGTGCAGCAGCACGGCGAGACCGAGCCAGCCCAGATGCCCATGCAAGCGCTCGAGCAGGGCATAGAGCACCTCGGCACTCATGGGAACACCACGGCGATAGTGACGCAGAACGACAGCACAAGCGCGACCGCTAGGGGCACACGCTCCAGCCAGGCGTCCGAATCACGCACCGCCGAAGCGGCGGCAAGTCCAGCCACGAGCCCATGCAGCCCCGCGAGCGCGCTACGCCAGAAGAACGGAATGTGCACAGTCCCGGCGCCGCCCGGCTCCCCCACCGCGAGCAGGCGCAGCACGGCGTAGCTGAGGCAAACGACCAAGCCAAAGGCCGAAGCCCCCACTGCAACGCGTTCCCTCATGAGGCCCGCACCTTCGGACACTCCGGATCCGGCGCCAGCGCATCGCCGGTGAGGTGTGCGGCGACGACCCGGCAACCGCCTCGACAGACGCTCTGCCACTCGCAGCTTCCGCAGGGCTCGGGCGGTGCTGCAGCCCGCTCCCGCCAAGCACGCAGAGACTCTCCCGTATCCCAGGCTTCGTCGGGACCACCCTCGACCGAGTCCGCCGCGAACGAGCAGCCAGACCAGCGTCCGTCGGCCCCGCGAGCCAGCAGACTCTGCCCAGCCACGCATCCGATGGCACCGAGGCGGCCTGCATGCTCGGGACTGTCGACGTGTGCGGCGACAAAGGGCGCTAGGGCACAATCAAAGCGAATGCGGAGGCCCAGTTCTTTCTCGAAGGAGAGCGCCAACGGGAACAGGCCATCGGCCTGGACGGGCCGAAGTGCGAGATCGCGGTAGTGCGTCGCTCCCCTGCCGGTCGGCTTGAAGCGCAGCCACTGCCAGTCGGCGATCTCGAGCTTGGAGAGCGCCGCCGCCAGCTCGGGAAGGTGGTCGAGATTGCGGCGCGACAAGACGGTGTTCACGCCGACCCGAACACCGGCGGCAGAAAGATCCGCGAGTGCCCGAAGCGCGAGCTCGGAGCCATCCCAGCCACGCACAGACACGTAGGCGGCACCGAGTCCATCGAGGGACACGTTCACCTGGCCAAAGACCTCGGCCATCGCCCGAGCTCGTTTCGGCGTCACGCCAAAACCACTGGTGGTCAGGTTCGGCACAATCCCAAGACGCCGTGCGTACCGGCCGAGCTCGACGATGTCGTCGCGAAGCACCGCTTCACCGCCGCCGAACGCCACCTCGAACACCCCCATCGCTGCGAGTTGGTCGAGATCTGCACGAAGCGCCTCGAACGAGGGCTCTGCGGACTCGTTTTCGGGACCCGCCGAGAGGTAGCAGCCGGTACAGCTGGCCGGACACCGCTCGGTGACGGCGAGGTGCACTTCCGTCGGAGCGGACAGTGCTCCCGCGGGCGCGGTGCGTCCCCCGACCGCAGTCACGCCGCGGGTCGGCAGGTCGTCGACAAACAACAGCGCCGGCGGGTCCTCACTCGCGATGATGCCGCCGAAGTCTTCCTTGCGCACACGCACGCCATCGGGCGGGTCGTCGTCGCTGGAGTCGCCGCCGAACCGGTCCGCAAATGCGTTGATCACCGCGGCGCCGACGACGGCCGACGCAATCGCCGCGCCGACCAGCATGCCGGCAGAGGAGCAGTTCGGGGCCCGGCCCCGGCGCACGGCGAGGATCTTCATACGCCCACCTGCATCAGGGTCCCGGTCCACCACAGCGCCAGGTAACCCCACGCCAGCGTCGCCAATCCGGACAGCACGCGCCGCCACGCCGCGGGCGACTCCTTAAAGGCCCGCACCGATGCGACATGGATGATCGCCGCGCCGGGCAGGAAGAGCCAGAGGCCCGCCGCGGCACCATGGGCGTACAAGCCCACGTAGACCGCCGACCCCGACACGAGCACCGTCAGCGGAAGCAGGCCCCAGGCCCGATCGGATCGATGCAAGGCCGGCGCGGTCACGCCGACGAAGAAGGCGAGTAGCACCGCCGAAGCCCCCGCGACCCAGCGCTGGGTGCGCTGCGCGAGCCACTGCTGCACGGGGGAAGGCCGGGTCGGGCCAAGGCGGTGCGGGGCCTCAACCTGCTCAGCTTCTTCGACTTCGCCCGCCGTGGCCAGCGCCTTGGCCAACGCGAGCTCCACTTGCCGGAGCAGAGGCTCGGGGGCCATCGTCCGTGCACTTCGAAGCCAGTCGACCGCCTGGTCCGGCTGCTCGGCCGCAAGCCAAAGACGTGCCTCGGTGCGCACCCACACCGACGCGCCTTCGTCGATGGCCATCGCCGCGATAGCGTCTGCGGTGGCCTCATCACGGCGTGCATCCGCGAGGAGCTGGAGTGAAGTGACGCCTCCATCCGGATCGCTGCGCTGCGCGAGCCAAGTCAACCGCCCCTCACAGAAGGCCTGATCGACCGAGCACTCTGCACACGCCGACCGCATCGCCGCGAAGTGCCCCTGCCGCTCGGCCGACGCACACTCGGCGCGTCCACTCGCGAGCGCCGCGCCCATGAGAAGCATCGGTACGAAGGTCAGCAGCGGTTCTCCATACAGCGAGGAATGAGGGGGCCACCCCGATCGTCGTACCGCATGTGTGCCGCGGCCGCGACGATCACGGGGTGATGGACGCCCAGCCTCGCTCCGTGACGACCGCATGCACCGGCAGATCATGCGCCTCGACTGCCAGTTGGTGCGTCCGCTGGACCTCGAACACCACCGCCACCCGGTGCGCGTTCACCATGCCTCGAAGGGTGCGGTCGTAGAACCCACCACCCTGCCCGAGCCGATTTCCCCGATCATCAATGGCCAGGGCCGGCACCAAGACCAGGTCCACGAGCGCGGGGTCGACCCTAAGAACACCGGGCGCAGGTGCGAGGATTCCGTGGGCCCCCACCACCAGCTCCTCCGGCATCGCTCGACAGAACGCCAGCGGCTGCCCGGGTGCATCGACTCGAGGGAGCACGAGTCGATCGCCGGCGGCCTCGAGCAGTCGACGGGTGTCGACCTCGCTTCCCGTGCCTACAAATGCGGCGATGACCCGTGCGCGATGCCACAACTCCTGCGCGAGCACGTGTTCGGCAATGCGCTCCGACAGGGCGTCCCGCTGTGAGGACCCCAGCGCCCGCCGCGCCGCGCGGTATTCACGCCGAAGAGAGCGCTTCACGAGGCCGCCTCAAATCCAACCGCCATGCTCACGCTCCTTGGGGCCCAGCCGTTTCAGCCGCCATCACCGGCGTTGCAACGGATTGAGACGTCGAGAGCCAGCGCTCCCGCTCATCAAGGTAGACCGTGAGCGCCGGAGTGGCGCCCATCTCTCCGTCCACGAGGCCGCGCGCGTACAGCATGGCGCGGTCCATGGCGACGAACCACTCGCGCTCCGTCGGGTACAACGCCTCGTCGGGAAACACCTCGGTGACCCCGACGCGGTGCAATAGGTCCATCGCGGCCGGCACCATGCCGACGAGCAGCAAGTGCCGTCCTTCCTGCTCGAGTCGGCGCCGGGCGGCGATGAGCACCTGCGCGGTGGTGTAGTCCACGCCACGGGCGCGCTTGAGGCGGACAATGAACACCTTGACGTCGGGCGTGCGCATCACGTCGTCGAGCGCATCCGAGAGTTCATTCGCGGCGCCGAAGAACAAGCTTCCTTCGACGTGAATGGCTCGCACCTTGTCGGAGAGCCGCTCGTCTTCATTCAGCGCCGACTCGCGGATCTTGCCCCTGCGAACGGCCAGCTCGCGAATGTTCAGGTTCGACGCTCGGCGCACGAACAGCACCAGGCTGATGGCCACACCCAGGTAGATCGCCTTGTCGAGGGAGAGCGTCCACGTGCCAATGAGCGTCCCCAAGAAGGCGAGGCGGTCGCCCCACAACGCCCGCAGCACGTAGCGAATCGCCACGACATCGACCAGATCGTAGGCCACCACGAGCAGAAGTCCGGCCAGGCTCGCAATCGGCGTCAGGTTCATGACCGGCCCGGCGACCAGCAGCATGAGGATGACGAGCACCCCGCTCAGGGCTCCCGAGAAGCGACTCGTCGCGCCGGAGCTGTAGTTCAGGCCAGACCGCGAGAGGCTCCCGCTGATTGGATAGCCACCCCCCACACCCGCAGCGATGTTCGCGAGTCCTTGCCCGATGAACTCGCGCGACATCTCGAGCCGCTGACCGCTTCGAGCTGCGATCGAGCGAGCCACCGAGGAGGACTCGACCAGCGACAGCACCGTCGCCGCGAACGCCACAGGCAGCAGCGCCTGCATGAACGCGAGGTCGACGTCCGGAAGCGCGAGTGGCGGCAGCCCAGCGGCAATCGGCGCGAGATCCCCGACGACGCGCACGCCCTGGTTTCGCAGGTCGAGCAGCCATGACGCGGCGATTCCCAGCATCATGGCGACGACCGGACCCGGCACCTTCGGGGCGAAGCGCCGCAGTCCGACGATGAGTGCGACGGTTGCAGCCCCCACGGTCAGCGGAGCGATCTGCGCATCGCCGAGCGTGAGCGACCAAGCATGCAGGCGGGTGAGTGGCCCCCCCACACCCATCGCCGTTCCGGTCAGGTTGCCGAGCTGACCAAGTCCAATGAGCAATCCGGCGCCGGTGATGTACCCAAGCACAACCGCCCGGCTGATGTAGTCGACGATGGCGCCGAGACGCAGCACCCCGGCGAGCACCTGGAACAAGCCGACGAGCAGTGCGAGCGCCATCGCCGCGGCCACCGGGTCGATGAGCACAGCGCCACCGGTGATGAAGCCGCCCACGAGTAGTGACAGGGCGTTGGTCGGGCCGGTGACCACGTGCTTCGACGAGCGCGCGATCGAACCGACGATGGCGGGGATGGCCGAGGCGTACAGGCCCACTGCCGGCGGAAGTCCGGCGATCATCGCGTAGGCCACGCCCTGCGGAATCGCGATCAGGGTGATCGCGAGAGATGCAGAGCTATCGCGTCCGAGCTGCTTGAGGTCCATGGCTCCGTTCTAGCAAGGGGCGTGCCTGTGATTCAGCCCACGGTGTAGCTGTCGACGTCGAAGTGCCGGGTACGCTGCGCAAAGCGCCACGTGAAGTCCGGCCACAGGGTGGTGTTGCGGCCCTTCGCGTCCACGTACCAGGCTTTGCAGCCCGAGGCCCAGACTGTGCCGCCGAGCCGGGACTGCAAGCCGACGTTGAACGCCTCTTGCACTTCAGCCTTCACATCGACCGAGCGTGCCCCCGAAGCGAGCAGAGCCCAGGCTTCACGCAGATAGGCGACCTGCGACTCGATGATGAACACCATCGACGAGTGGCCGAGCCCGGAGTTTGGACCCGTGATCAGAAACAGGTTCGGAAAGCCCGACACGGTCGTACCCAGGTAGGCGGACATCCCGTCGGCCCAGGCCTCGGCGAGGGAGCCGTGCGTACCGACCACTTCCAGGCTGGGGCCCTCGGTCGCGGCAAACCCGGTCGCGTAGATGAGCACGTCGAGTTCATGCAGCGTGTCGGTCTGCACCCCGGCAGGCTCGATGCTCACAATCGGCGCCGTGTCGACGACAACGTTCGGCTCTTGAAGCGCCGGGTAGTAGTTGTTCGAGAGCAAGACGCGCTTGCAGCCTAGGGTGAAATCCGGGGTCACCACCCGGCGAAGCTCGGGGTCGGGCACCGCGCGCTTCAGCTCACGCCGAGCCTGCCACTCGATCACACTGAGGAGTTTGGGAGCCAGGACAAAGGCCACGACCCGGCTCTCGAGTCGCCAGTACACCCCCCAGCGCCGGAGCTTGAGCGCGCCGGGAATGCGTCGATACGCCCACCGCTCCAGCTTGCCCACGGGTCGGTCTGGCTTGGCCATCACCCATGGGGCGGTACGCTGAAACACGCGGACCTCCGCCGCGGTCTTGGCGAGCTCCGGCACCACTTGAATCGCGCTGGCACCCGTCCCGATGACCCCAACACGCTTGCCCGCGAAGTCGAGGTCGTGACGCCAGCCCTGGGTGTGGAAAGCCGGCCCCTCAAAGTCACCGACGCCGGGTAGGTTGGGAAGCTTCGGTCGGGACAGACCGCCGACGGCGGGCACCAACATCCGGGCGCGAAGCTCACCCTCCGAGGTCTGCACCACCCAGCACGCGTCCTCTGCCGACCAGCGAGCTCCTTCGACACGCACGCCAAAGCGGATGACCGACGACAGCTGGAAGCGCGCAGCCACGTTCTCTAGGTAGGCCTGGATCTCGTCGCCGGGCGCAAAGGTGCGGCTCCAGTCGGGATTCGCGGCAAAGGAGAAGCTGTACAGGTGGGACTGCACGTCGCACGCCACGCCTGGGTAGGTATTGTCCCGCCATGTGCCGCCGAGCCGCTCGGCCGCTTCGAGGATCACCACGTCGGCGCCATCCGAGCCGAGGTGAATGCCCGCGCAGAGACCCCCGAAGCCAGCGCCGATGATGCAGATGTCGTGGACCGTAGCCGTCATAGACCCGCAGTCTAGCACCCGGCCGCCACCCTATGTCGGGTCGCTTGACAGTCTGCGAACCCTCGTGTTCGATGGCAGCATGCCCAGCCCCACCATGCTCGAACTCTTCGAAAAGACGCACTTCTTCGCGAAGGTGGACTTCCAGTCGAAGAGGGCCATCGCCGACCTCGCGATTCGCGTGCGCTACCCGGCCGGGTCCGTCGTCTTCTTCCAAGGGGACGTGCCGGACGGCCTGTACGCCATCCTCGAAGGGACCGTCCGAGTTCGGACACTGTCCGAGGACGGCCAGGAGCTGGTGCTGAACCATCTCGACGCGGGCGAAGTGTTCGGTGAGATCGCACTCCTAGACGGACTGCCGCGTACCGCCGACATTCTCGCCGAGAGCGATGCTGTCCTCGCTCGCGTGCCTCGCCCGGCATTCTTGCGCCTGCTGGAGCGTCAGCCCCGCATCGCTCTGCAGCTCATCGAGGTGCTCTGTGCCCGAGTTCGCTACACCTCAGCCAGGGTGGAGGAACAGCACTTTCAGAGTGCCGTGGTCCGCCTGGCCCGCCGCCTGCTCGCCCTCGCGAGGACCCACGGCAGAGAGACCGCGGCGGGTACCGAGATCGAGCAGCACCTACCCCAGGCCGCGATGGCGGCGATGATCGGCGTGACCCGCCAGACCGTGAATGGGCACCTTCAGGAGCTGCAGCGCGCAGGCCTCATTGTGGTCAAGCGGGCTCGGGTGGTCGTCGTGGATCGCTGGGGACTCGAGCAGGTCGCCAACAACCTCTAGTCCCAGTCGAAGACGAGCTTCTGAAGGCCTTCGTCCGTGTAGACGGCAAGGGTGAGCCGCATCGCAACGACATGCCGGTGCGCGTCCTCGGTCTGGAACCCGATGAGTCCGCTGATGTGGTCCTTTCCTCCCCGCGCGCTGAGGTAGGCAGAACGAAACGGCCCGGCTGCGCGAGCCCGCTCAGGGAAGTCCGTGTCGACCACCAGCATCGACGAGTGAATCGCCGCCTGCTGAAGCGGAAAGAGGAACACGTCAGGTTCGCCGCTCGCCCAGAGAGGCTCGCCTGGATCGTTGCGCTCGAGCTGGGTGTCGCCGGGGACCCAGGCCACCTTTCCGTCTCCGGCGATCTCCACCTCGAAGAAGTATCCGCCGCGGTTGTTGAACAGACGGAGTCCGTCGGGCCACCGATTCCACTCCTGGGTCTCCGCCTGCACGAGACGAGCCCTTGCCGTCAGTCCATCGGCCTCGGCCAGCTGGGCGTCGAACGAAACGGTCGGAGGAGCCACTTTGGCAGGCTGCAGCCACGCGTCCGCGAAGCGTTCAAGACGCTCTCGGCCCTGCTCGCGGTCGGCGGCCGCCGGGATGGGCCCGATCGCCCGCACACAACCTGTCAGAAACAGTCCGGCGAAAAGCAAGTTCTGGAGCGCCCGTTGGACCAATTCATTCTCCGACTGTCCTTCTTGGACTTGTCACCTCCGGAGAACCGAGTAAAAGGCCCCCCGTACGGTGGGTGTAGCTCAGCTGGTTAGAGCACCGGATTGTGGTTCCGGGGGTCGGGGGTTCGAACCCCCTCATCCACCCCATAAAATTCGCATAGAGCAGGGCCTATAGCTCAATTGGTAGAGCACCGGACTCTTAATCCGTAGGTTCTAGGTTCAAGTCCTAGTGGGCCCACCATTCAACGCTTGGGGGAGCGAACAAAACGTTCGCTCCCCCAACTTGTCTATCCGCGCGAGAATGGCGGAATTGGTAGACGCGCTGGATTTAGGATCCAGTGGGGTAACCCGTGGGGGTTCAAGTCCCCCTTCTCGCACCACTCACAGGCCAGGTAAGACCCATGCAGATCGATGTCGTCGAGGTCGGCTCCTTTTCCCGCAAGCTCCAGATCAAGGTCCCCGCAGACCGGATCTCCAAGGAGCTCGATGCCGCATACAAGCGCGTTGGTCGTCAGGTCAGCCTGAAGGGCTTCCGCAAGGGCAAGGCTCCGCGCCGTGTTCTCGAGATGCGCTTCGGCGGCCAGATTGCCGATGATGTCGCTCGCGCCCTCATCCAAGAGGCCTACACCTCGGCCATCTCCGACAAGGGCATCGAGCCCGTGTCGCAGCCGCAGCTCGAGCCCTACGACGATGTCGTCAAGGGATCCGAGTTCGCCTTCGAGATCAACGTCGACGTTCGCCCGAGCGTTGCCCTTGAGACCGTCACTGGCGTGGACGTCGTCTACCCCAAGGTCGAAGTCGCCGAGGACGAGATCGAAGCCTTCGTGAAGAGCCGCCTCGAGGGCCAGGCCAAGCTGGTGGAGGTCTCCGACCGTCCCGCGCAGCTCGGTGACATGGTGCTCGTCGAGCTCTCCGCCAAGGATGGCGACGAAGAGGTCGCCAACGAGCCCGGAACGATGATTCGCACCGAGGCCGACCCCTACTACCCGGGCGTCGATGCGATGGTCCTCGGACTCTCCATCGGTGGTGAGAAGAGCGAGGAGCTCAGCTTCGCCGAAGATGCGCGCACCGACGCTGTCGCCGGCCGCACCCTGACCGTCTCGGTCAAGGTCATTGGCATTCAGGCCAACGAGGTCCCCGACCTCGACGACGCCATCGCCGAGGAGCTCGGCTACGAAGGCGGTGCCGAGGGCATGCGCGGCGCCCTGCGCCTGCAGCTCGAGACCACCAAGACCGACATGGCTCGCAACCAGGCCCGCGCAAACCTGCTCCAGGCCCTCATCGCAGCCAACCCCTTCGATGTCCCCGGCGGCATGGTCGACCAGCAGCTTCAGGCACTCGTCGAAGAGCTGCGCATGCAGCGCGCCTACCGTGGCCTCGACCCGCGCACCCTGAACTTCTCGCCCGAGCAGATGACGGATCTGCGCGCCCGCGCCGAGTTCGCGGTCAAGGGCGGCCTCATCCTCGAGAACGTCTCGAAGGCCGAGTCCCTCGAAGTGACCGACGCCGACCTCGAGACCAAGTACCAGGAGCTCGCCGACGAGCGCGATCAGCCCGTTGAAGCCGTGAAGGGCTACTTCGTCAAGGACGACGCGGTCGACGAGCTCAAGGAGCGTCTGCTCGAAGAGAAGACCCTCGACTGGCTGCTCGAGCGCGCCAACCTCGTGGACAGCGCCCCCGAGGCGCCTGCCGCCGAGGCCGCTCCCGAGGCCAAGCCGGCCAAGAAGAAGAAGGCTGCCAAGAAGAAGAAGGCCGAGGCCGCTCCTGCAGAGGAGGCCGCCGCGCCCGCCGCAGACGGTGCGGATCTCTCGGTCCTCAAGGGCAGCGTCGCCGCCGTGAAGGAGGCTCTGTCCTCTGGCGACCACGACGCCTCTCTCGCCGAGCTTCTCGCCGCCGAAGAGGCCGGCAAGGGACGCAAGGGCGCTATCGCCGCCATCAAGTCCCGCATGTAGCGCACACCGCGCTCCAGCAGAGGCCCGCCCGATTCGTCGCGGCGGGCCTTCGTGTTTCTGGACGCCGCATGCTCAGGTCGCGCCGACGGACTAGTCTTCGCCGATGCGAATCCTCCCCTTCCTGCTGCTCGCGGCCTGCGGTGCCGCCGACGACGCCTGGTGGCTCACCGCGGACCGCGCGTCCGGCGAGACGACTACGGCGTGCCTCGGCCAGCCCGTCCACGACATCCACGGCTACGCCCGCGTCTGGACCGGCGACCCGAGTGTGCTCGAACTCAGCGGCGAGACCTATACGGGCACCGAGTACAGTTTCGCCATGGCGCGCGCTTGGGACAACGGCCGGCGTATCGACGCCGCGCTCGACCTCGAACTCGAAGGCGGGGTCCTCAAGGGCGACTGGCGCTACGACGAGACCGATGTCTCGGACGTCACCTGCGCAACGACCGCGCCCGTCGAGCTTCGCCCGATCACCAAGATTCGGGGAACCTGGCAGCTGACTGGGAACCTCAGCAACGCCACACCCGAGCCCGACGACTGCCGCGGCGACTTCGGCGAGAGCGCCTATACGCTGCTCCTCGAGGTCTACGACCTGGGCGATGACCGAGTCGGGGCCTATCTGAACGGCGACCCCGTCCAGATGACCCCGCGCTACCTAGGCGGCACCGCCGACGGTCGCGCCCTCGACCTTTCGTGGGGCGGCGAGTTCGACACCGGAAGCGTCAACGCACTTCGCTTCACACTCGATGGCGACACCGCCTCGCTCGCCTGGGACCAAGAGGGCTGCGTCCTCACCATGCCCATGACCGCGGAGGCACGATGAGAGTCCTGCTCGCCCTGCTGCTCGTCGGATGCGGTAGCCAAGACGGCACCTGGCTCCTCGACGTGGACCGCGCCGCGCTCGTCAGCGACGGCTGCTCCACCGGAACCCTGGGCGGCGATGTGCAGTTCGAAGCCAGCCTGTTCCGCGATGGCGATGCCGTCTCGATGTGGGTCCCCGCCCGCCAAGCCCTGCTCACCGGCACTTGGTCCAAGGATGCGCTCGAGCTCGCGCAAGAAGACGACCAGGGCATCGGCGGAGTGGTGATTGGCCTCTCCGCGACGGGCTCGGCAACCGAGTTCACGGGCGACTGGCTCGAGGCCTCGCCCAATCTCGCCGAACCGACCTGCACCCGCACCTACCCTCTGACCGGAACGAGGTTGTCCAATGCGACTGTCGCTCCTTAGCGCCCTCCTCCTGACAGGCTGCGCGAGTGGCCCCGAGCTCTGGTCGATCAGCCACGACCCGGCTGCAGGCGAGCGCCTCGGCGATTGCGCCCTGTCAACCCTGGTCGAGCCGTGGTCCGAAGTCGCCGAGGTCTACGCCACCGGCGATACCGCCACCGTGCTGCTGGCCGGCCAGGCGCTGCAAGGTTCCGCCACCGGCCGATTGCTCGACGTCCACCTGCAAGTCACCGAGACCGGCTCGGACATCGAGGTCGACCGCGAGACACGCTACCAACTCGACCTCGCCGCCGGAACCGGAACCGCCGTCGATGCCCGCTACGAGCAGCGTGCCGGCACCGTGATCGAGGACTGCGTCGAGACCGTACCGCTCTCGCTGGTGCGCCTGGACTGACACGAAGCGTCGCTTTCTTCACTGTCCTTCGTCCGCGCCATTGCCGCAGATCGGTTCTGTGATACGCAGAGCCAACGCGCTCGTGCGCCGGAGGACTTTGTGAACGACCTGACCCCCCAGAACTACGTCATCCCGACGGTCATCGAGCAGACACATCGCGGCGAGAAGGCGATGGACATCTGGTCCCGCCTGCTGGTCGACCGCATCATCTTCCTAGGAACTGCCATCGATGACCGTGTTGCGAACACGATTATCGCGCAGCTGCTCTTCCTCGAGAGCCAGGACCCCGAGAAAGACATCTACCTCTACGTGAACAGCCCCGGTGGCTCGATCACGGCTGGCATGGCCATCTACGACACCATGCACTACATCCGCGCCGACGTGAGCACCATCTGCATCGGCCAGGCCGCCTCCATGGGTGCTGTGCTCCTCGCAGCTGGCGCCCCCGGCAAGCGCCGCGCTCTGCCGAACGCCCGCGTGCTCATCCACCAGCCGCTCGGTGGCTTCCGCGGCCAGGCCTCGGACATCCAGATTCACGCGAACGAGATCCTGCGCTGGAAGGACGTCCTGAACAAGACGCTCTCGCACCACACCGGTCAGGAAGAGGCCACCATCGCCAAGGACACGGACCGCGACACCATCATGGTCGCCACCGAGGCCAAGGAATACGGTTTGATCGACGAAGTCATCGCGACTCCGACCGCTGCCGGGGGCAACGACAAGTGACGGTACGCCGCAAGGGAGAAGGCAAGGACCTCTGCTGCAGCTTCTGTGGGAAGTCGCAGAAAGAGGTGCGCAAGCTCATCGCCGGGCCATCGGTCTACATCTGCGACGAGTGCGTGGAACTCTGCAACGACATCATCACCGAGGAATACGAGCGCGAGGACTACTACGCGACCGGCGGCCTTGTGCCGAAGCCCAGAGACATCTGGGCCTACCTCGATGACTACGTGATCGGGCAGGACCGCGCGAAGAAGATTCTCTCTGTCGGCGTGCACAACCACTACAAGCGTATCGACGCGCGGACCAGCCACGACGATGTCGAGCTGGCCAAGTCGAACATCCTGCTGATCGGACCGACGGGCTCGGGCAAGACGCTGCTCGCGCAGACCCTTGCGAAGTACCTCGACGTGCCCTTCTGCATCGCCGATGCGACCAGCCTCACCGAAGCTGGATACGTCGGCGAGGACGTCGAGAACATCGTGCTCAACCTGTTCCAGGCGGCCGACTACAACGTCGAGCGCACGGCCAAGGGCATGATCTACATCGACGAGATCGACAAGATCAGCCGCAAGTCCGAGAACCCCTCGATCACCCGTGATGTCTCGGGTGAGGGCGTTCAGCAGGCCTTGCTCAAGATCATCGAAGGCACCGTCGCCAACGTACCTCCCAAGGGCGGGCGCAAGCATCCGCAGCAGGAGTTCCTGCAGATCGACACCACCAATGTGCTGTTCATCTGTGGCGGCGCCTTTGTGGGCCTTGACCGCATCGTTGAGGCGCGCCTCGGCAAGCAGCAGCTCGGCTTCGGAGCGTCCGTCGACGCGCGCCAGGAGCTGACGGCCAACGAGTTGATGGCTCGCGTCGAACCCGAAGACCTGATGCGATTCGGGCTCATCCCCGAGTTCATCGGCCGCGTACCGGTGCTCGCGACCCTCGACTTGCTCGATGAAGAGGCCTTGGTCAACATCCTCGTGAAGCCGAAGAACGCGCTGATCAAGCAGTACCAGAAGCTGTTCGAGATGGAGAACGTGAAGCTCAAGTTCACCGACGGCAGCCTGAAGCTGATCGCCGCCGAGGCCTTGAAGCGAAACGCTGGTGCTCGCGGTCTACGCGGCATCCTCGAAGAGATCATGCTCGACGTGATGTACGACCTTCCCTCGCGAAGCAACGTGAAGGAGTGCATCATCAGCGAGGAGGTCGTGCAGAACAAACGCGACCCCATCCTCGTCTACGAGAACGAAGCCGAGTGGGCATGACCCAAGGGAGCGTCTGATGTACCGCGACAAGAAAGGCGAGACGCGGCACATCTACCCGCTGCTTCCACTGCGCGGTGTCGTCGTCTTCCCTCACCATCCGGTGAGCCTGATCGTCGGACGCTCGCGCAGCGTCGCAGCCGTCCGCACCGCTGAGTCGAACAAGGGCGACGACAAGCCGATGCTGTTCCTCGTCGCGCAGCGCAACTCCGACAAGGACGAGCCCAGCCCCGACGACCTGTTCGAGTTCGGCACGCTCGCCGTCGTGGATCAGACCCTGCGTCTGCCCGATGGCAACACCAAGGTCCTCGTCGAGGGACGCACCCGCGCCCGGGTCGTGCGCTGGCTTCGAGTCGACGACTACGACGCGGTCGAGGTCGAGCTCTTCGAGCCTGCCGAAGAGGTCGACGCGGAGCTGTCCGCCCTCGTCCGCACCGTGAAGGCCACCTTCGAGCGCTACCAGAAGCTCAACCGCGCGATTCCGCCCGAGATGCTGCTGCAGGTCAACGCCCTCGAGGCCCCCGACCGCCTGGCTGACACCCTCGTCGCCCCGCTGCAGTTCAAGGTGCAAGAGCGCCAAGAGCTGCTCGAGCTCGTCGACGTCCGCGCGCGCCTCGAGCGCATCTACCGGGCGCTGCTCACCGAGATCGAGTTCCTGCAGGTCGAGCGCAAGCTGAAGAGTCGGGTCAAGAAGGACCGCGAGTCCAACCAGCGCGAGTATTGGCTCAACGAGCAGATGAAGGCCATCCAGAAGGAGCTCGGCGAGAAGGAGGGCAAGTCCGAGCTCGAAGACCTCGCAAGGGCCTTGGCCGCGAAGGACTTGCCGCCCGAGGTGCAGGCACGCGCGGAACGCGAGCTCCGCAAGCTCTCACAGATGAACCTGATGAGCGCCGAAGCCACAGTCGTGCGCAACTACCTGGACTGGATTGTCGACCTTCCTTGGGTCGAGACCACCTCCACGGTGCCCGACCTCGCCGAGGCGGCCCGAATCCTCAACGAGGACCACTACGGCCTGCGTCGGGTCAAGGAACGCATTCTCGAGCACCTCGCCGTCGACAGCCTGGTCGACAAGATGCGCGGTCCGATTCTCTGCCTCGTGGGTCCCCCGGGCGTCGGAAAGACCTCGCTCGCACGCAGCATCGCCCGGGCCACCGGTCGTCCCTTCGTGCGCATGGCCCTGGGCGGTGTGCGTGACGAGGCCGAGATTCGAGGCCATCGCCGGACCTACATCGGCGCCATGCCGGGCAAGCTCATCCACTCGATGAAGCGCGCCAGCACCGTCGACCCGCTGCTGCTCCTCGACGAAGTCGACAAGATGAGCAACGACTTCCGCGGCGACCCAGCAGCGGCCTTGCTCGAGGTGCTCGACCCTGAGCAGAACAGCGCCTTTGCCGACCACTACTTGGACCTCGACTACGACCTGTCGAACGTGTTCTTCCTGTGTACGGCAAACAACCTGCAGAACATCCCGGCACCGCTGCAGGACCGTCTCGAGATCATCCACCTCTCTGGCTACACCGAGCACGAGAAGGTGGCCATCGCCCAGCGCTACCTGATTCCGAAGCAGCTCGAGCTGACCGGCATCACCAATGCGCATCTCGAGATCACCGGAGGCGCGCTGCTGCACATCGTGCAGAAGCACACCCGTGAGTCCGGCGTCCGCGACCTCGAGCGCAAGGTCGCCAAGATTGCCCGCAAGGTCGCTCGCCGCGTCGTGCGCCTCGGCAAGGACACCCGCGTACGCATCACCAGTCGCAACGTCGAGAAGGTCCTCGGGCCGTCGCGCTTCGACTTCGGTGGACGCGAAGAGGAAGATGCCGTCGGTCTGGTCAAGGGCCTTGGCTGGACCGCCTGGGGCGGCGACCTGCTCGATATCGAAGTCGCGGCCGTACCCGGAAAGGGCAAGCTCATCCTGACCGGCCAGCTCGGCGACGTGCTCAAGGAATCGGCCACCGCCGCCTTCACCTACATGCGCTCACGCGCCGAGGCCTTGCACGTCGAGCCCGACTTCAATGAGCGCTACGACTTCCACATCCATTATCCAGGGCCAAGCGGCGTCGAGGGCCCAAGCGCGGGAATTGGAATGGCTACGGCCATGGTTTCGGCCATCACCGGTATCCCTGTTCGCTCCGATACCGCGATGACCGGTGAGATCACGCTCCGTGGGCGCGTACTGCCGATCGGTGGACTTAAAGAAAAGCTTTTGGCCGCCCACCGAGGTGGCATCACACGTGTCGTGATTCCCCAGGCGAATACCAAGGATCTCGAAGATGTGCCCCAGCACGTGAAAGACGACGTGGAGATCATTGCGGTGACCCACATGGACAGGGTCCTGAAGGAAGCACTCTCCGGTGCCGCCGCTGCCGAGATTTTCGGCGCGCACCCCGGAAATAGGCCGATTGAGTTAGACTCCGGGCGGACCGAAAGGACCCCCGGAGAGCCGACCCACGGCGATTGACCCATTTGGGACTCCGGGCTCACCAACCGAACCTCACCCATTCGGAGTTCAACAAATGGCTAACTCGTACACCAAGGCCGACCTCGTCGACGCCGTCGCTTCTGCTGCAGACCTTAAGAAGGTCGAGGCCGAGAGCGCACTCACCGCTGCCCTCGGCGCGATTGAGAGTGCCCTCACCTCTGGCAAGAAGGTCACGCTCGTCGGATTCGGAACCTTCTCGGTGCAGCATCGCGCGGCCCGCACCGGCCGTAACCCCCAGACCAAGGCCCCGATCCAGATCCCGGCCAGCAACACGGTCAAGTTCAAGCCCGGCAAGGCTCTCCGCGACGCGGTGAACTAGTCGGTCGTCGACTTCGGTCGACACAGGAAACGGCGCGGTGGAGCTTGCTCCCCGCGCCGTTTTTCTTTGTCTGAAACGCTGCGTCACGCGGACGCAGCACCACGATTAGATTGCGCAGTCCGAGTCGGCAGCGTCGGTGTCGCCATCGCAGTCGTTGTCGATGGTGTCGTCGCAGACCTCGTTCGCGGCGGGGTTCACTGCGGGATCCGTGTCGTCGCAGTCTTCGGTCGCGTTGAATCCATCGCTGTCCGCGTCGATCTGGTCGGAGGTGTCTCCGGAGTCCTGCGGCGGGTCGTCTTCGAAGCCACCAACGCCGTAGCAGGCGGCGAGCACGAGCGCGGTAAAGCCACCCCCGATGACGTTCAGCGCCTTGGTCATTGCCGGCGAGCGGCGGCTACAGAACGGACAAGCCTCGTCCTCGACACGAAAGTGGCGGTCACAGCTCTCACACGTGATCATGCATCTTCTCCTAGCCCCAACAGAGGATAGCTGACGCGATGGCACACCGCGATGCCCACGACCAGATGGCTCCGCATCCCCGCTACGTGGTGTGGGAGATCACCCTGCGCTGTGACCTGGCCTGCAAGCACTGCGGCAGCCGCGGCGGAAAGGCGCGGGCCAACGAGCTTTCGGTCGAAGAGGGCCTGGACGTCGTCGCCCAGCTCGCGGAGGCCGGCACCCGCGAGGTCACCTTCATCGGCGGCGAGGCGTACCTCAACAAGGACTGGCTCACGCTGATTCGCGCCGTCGCTGATGCGGGCATGGCCCCGACGATGACCACCGGTGCACGGCAGGTCACACCCGACCTGTGCAAGGCCGCAGCCGACGCCGGACTGCGCGCGATGAGCACATCCATCGACGGCATGCAGCAGACCCACGACCGCCTGCGGAACCTGAACGGCAGCTGGCAGGCGGCGGTCGACGCGCTGGGCCACATCCGAGCCGCGGGCATCGCACCCCACGCAAACACCCAGTTCAACCGCCTCAACCTCCCCGAGGTCGAAGCCCTCGGCGAGTTGTTTCTCGAGCGAGGCGTCGAGATCTGGCAGGTTCAGCTCACCGGCCCCATGGGACGCGCCGCCGACGAGCCCGAGCTTCTGATCGAGCCATTCCAGATGCTCGATCTGGTCCCCAGACTCGGCATGTTGGCGCGGCGTATGCGCCCTCACGGCCTCAAGATCGAGGCGTCCAACAACCTCGGCTACTACGGCCCATGGGAACAGGAGCTTCGCCGAAGCCACTGGCAGGGCTGCCACGCCGGCTGGTTCGTGCTCGGCATCGAGGCCAACGGCGATGTGAAGGGCTGTCCGAGCTTGCCGTCGGGTCCGTACGTAGGGGGGAACCTCAGAGACAGCCGGCTCTCGGAGATCTGGGAGACGCGCCAGCTGAGCTTCGCCCGCGACCGCACCACCGAAGAGCTGTGGGGCCACTGCAAGGGCTGCTACTACGCGGACACCTGCCGAGGGGGCTGCTCGTGGACGAGTCACACCCTTCTCGGAAAGCGGGGAAACATGCCGTACTGCCACCACCGCGCGCTGGAGCTCAAGGCCCAAGGACGACGCGAGCGCGTGCAGTGGGTCGAGGCGCCACCGGGGCTGCCCTTCGACTTCGGTCGCTATGAGCTTGTCGAGGAAGACTGGACCTAACGGTCGCACGCGCTAAGCTCCGCGGCAGCGGAGGCTAGATGTCATTGTTCTCGGCCGAGGGCCTGTTCACGCTCGGCATGCTGATCTTTCTTCAGGCGGTACTCGGGTTCGACAACCTGCTGTACATCTCGCTCGAGTCGAAGCGCGTACCCGCGGATAAGCAACAATACGTGCGTCGCATGGGCATCGGCATGGCCATCGGTCTGCGCATCATTCTGCTCGTCGTGGTCGTTCAAGCCATCGAGATGTTCCAGGCCCCGTTCCTGACGATTCCCCACGGCACACCCTTCGTCGAGGCAGCGTTCAACGTGCACTCGGCCATCGTGCTCGCCGGCGGCGTGTTCATCATCTACACCGCCGTCAAAGAGATCTCGCACATGCTCTCGGTCAACGAACTGGGGCATGACGTCGAGGGTGGCGACGCAAAGCGGTCCGTCCGTGTGACCATCGCCTGGATCATCGCGATGAACCTGGTGTTCAGCTTTGACTCGATCCTCTCGGCCATCGCACTGACTGACTCGGTGCCGATCATGGCCACCGCGGTGATCATCTCCGGCATCATGATGATGTTGCTCGCCGACCACGTGTCCGAGTTCCTCAAGAAGAACCGTCTCTACGAGGTTCTCGGCCTGTTCATTCTGCTGATTGTCGGCATCATGCTGCTGTCGGAAGGCGGACACCTCGCGCACTTGCACCTGTTCGGTCACCCGATCGAGGCGATGAGCAAGGCGACCTTCTACTTCAGCATCGGCGTGCTCGTCATCGTCGACGTCGCGCAGGGTCGCTACCAGAAGAAGCTCGACCTCGAGCGCGCGCACCACACCTAGGCGCGTTCACATCAGGTCCACATAGAGTCCGCGAACAGTTCAAGTCGCGTCCGACTGGTGGGCTTGCCGCAGAGTGATGGTTCGGCATCGGAGGTCCGATGGAAGCCATCGCCATGCTCTGCGTGCTCACCCTACTCGCTCTGCCCCTGTTGGGCGGAGCCGCCGGTGCCCTCGCGCTCGCTCGCGCGTCACAAACCTGGGCGCAGCTGCGTGAGCAGAGCGCGCGTCTAGGCGTCGTGGAGGCCCGCCTTCAGGGTGCGCTGACGGAGCTCGCCGCCCTGCGAACCCCGTCGGAGACACCCCGCGCTCAGGCGCCGGAAGCGCCCGCGGTCGCCGCGGTCGCGGTAGCGGCTGAGGTCGCTGAGGTCGCTGAGGTCGCTGAGGTCGCCGCGGTGGAGACGCCAGCCATCGCTCAGGCCGTCTCCGAGGAAGAGACCGTCGCCCCGGACGTCCTTCCCAACGAAGGTGCCGATGCCCCGGCTGCGGAGCCGGTCGACGCGCCGGACCCGACGCCCTCGGGCGGCGCTTCGCCACGGCTACCGAGTCGAGCCGCGTGGGCTCCGCCCAGTCCCGAGAAGCTCGCGGTCTACGTCGCCTCTGCGTTGGGAGGGCTCACCCTGCTGTTGGCCTCGCTGCTCGGCCTCGCGCTGGCCGTCGACGCTGGATTCTTCGGTCCAGTACCCCGCGTCGTCGGAGGATTGGCCGTCGGTAGCCTGCTGTTTGCCGGCTCCATCGTGCCACGGCGACGCGGTCTTCCGTGGCTCGCTTCCGCCCTGGGTGGCGCGGGGCTGGGGATGCTCTACGCCGCTCTAGGAGCGGCCACGAGCCTGTACGACATGCTCCCGAACCCGGTGGGCTTCCTGTTCCTCTGCGGTGTGACCGCGACGGCTTTCGTCCGCGCCGATCGAGAGCGCGACCGCTTCATGGCTGCACTGGGGCTGCTCGGTGGACTCGCCACCCCGTTCTTCGTGAGCTCTGGCAGCAACAACGCCATCGGCTTGTTCGCCTTCCTCACGGTGCTGCTCGTCGGAACCGTCGAGACCGTACGGCGACGGGACTGGCCCGAGCTGCTCGCCCTCGCCCTCGCTGGCGTCGGCCTGCACTACCTGGGCTGGAGCGCGAGGTGGCTTGTCGCAGACCAGGTGCCGATCGGCTTGCTCGCTCCCCTCGTGATGAGCCTGCCCTTGGTGCGCATCGCCCGCACGGACGCCATCGACCTCAAGGCGGTGATGGCACTCGCCGGCATGGCCCTCGGTCCGCTCTCTGCTGTGATCTGGCTCGGCCCCATCGACCCGGTGTTCATCGACCCGGTCACCGGCCTGAGCGCGACGCGTCCACTGGGCATCGGCCCTTGGCTCGCTGCCCTCGGTCCCACCCTGCTACCGCTGCCCCTGTGGTGGATGGAGCGACGCCTGCCGAAGGTGGCAGGAGTCGCCCCAGCCGCGGCCGGGCTGCTCACTGGGATCTTCGTGCTCGCCTGGTCGACGCATCCGAGTCCCCCGCTCGGACCGATGTTGCTCGGCAGCCTGTTGCCCCTCGTTCTCGCGATGGTCGCTGCGCGTCCCGGTCATCACGGCACCGCCCTCGCGAGTCTCCCAGCGGCCTTCGGCGTCGCCGTCACCTTGGTCGCCGCAGGTACCGCCGAGGTGGCCACGGCTGCCCCCATCGCACTCCTGGCGGCCTCCATCGCACTCGCGGTACGCAGCCGCTCGATTCTCGGCTTGCCCGCAGTGCTCGGCTCGAGCGCGACTGTCGCCTTCTTTGCGGCCTCGCAGCTCTCGGACTTCGGCGGCATCGCTGTCGCGGGTCCCACCCTGCTAGCCTACGGTTCGCTGTTCTCCATGGCCTTGCTCTCCCCTCGTCTCACGACCGACCGACCGGTCGTGACCTGGTGGGTGGCGGCGGCCTCTGGTCCGGTGCTGTTCCTGCCGCTGTGGGCCTCGTGGAAGGATGTGCTCGGCGACGACTTCGTCGGACTGCTTCCGCTGCTCATGGGCGCGGTCGCGCTCGCCGCGACCCGTGTCTTGCTGCGAGAGCATGGCGTCGAGAAGCAGAGCACCACCGTCGCCATCTTCGCGAGCATCGCCCTCGCCGGTGCAACCCTCGCGCTGCCGCTGCAGGTCGACTCGCAGTGGCTCTCGGTCGGCTGGGCTCTCGAAGCCGCCGCACTCGCCGCCCTCACCCGGCGTCTGCACCACCCGATCATCCGCTGGTCTGCGCTGGCCCTGGCGCTGGTGGTCGGCGTTCGGCTGCTCATCAACCCGTGGGCCCTCGCCTACGGAGATGCCGCGGGGCTGCCGGTCTTGAACTGGACGCTGTACACCTGGGGTGTGCCCGCACTGGCCATGCTCGCCGCGGCGTGGTGGCTCGCTCCGACGCGTCGGACCGATGCCATCGCCGATCTCGAGCGACTGCAGCCGCTCGTCTACGTGCTGCTCGCCGTGTTCCTAGGCTTCGCACTGACGAACGCGGAGGTCTCGCATGCCTTCCAGGATGCCGGCCCGCTCGAGCTCGATGGCCACGGACGTCTGCAGGGCATGGTCCGCAGCGTCTCGTGGGCAGGCTTCGGCGTTGCGGTGCTCATCGGCGGCCTGGTCGCGAAGAGCCGCATCATCCGCTTCACCGGCTTCGGATTCGTACTGCTCGCCGCCGCAAAGGTCTTTCTCATCGACTTGTGGGACCTGCACGGCCTCGCCCGCGTCGGCAGCGTGCTCGGACTCGGCATCTCGCTGCTGGCCGCCGCCTTCCTCTTTGAGCGCCTCGTCTTGCGGCAGGCGCCCCTCCCCGCCCGGAGTACCTGATGTGGCCCCTTCTTCTCACCGCCGCGCTGGCGACCCCGGTCGAGCGCTTTCCCTGGCAGGCCGAGGTTCAGATCGACGCCCCGGTCGAGGCCATCGCCATTCCCCTGCCCCCGGAGCTGCGGAGCCTCGCCGATCCACGCGACGGCTCGGACTTGCTCGTGGTCGACGCATCCGGAGCCGAGGTCCCCTTCGCGCTGGCCCGCGAGACGCCTGCCGAAGAGGTTCGCCTGCGCGTGCGTGCATCCACCGACATCGATGTCTGGCAGACCGAGCCCCTCGATCGACCGATCGACGGCCTGGTCGTCGACCTGCCCGGAAGCCCATGGGCAACGACCGTCACCATCGAACGCCAGGAAGACGGCGAGTGGCTCCCGCATGCGGAGGGACTTGTGTTCACGCACCCCCTCGGACGCGACGAGATCGTGCGCTTCGCTCCAACCCGCGCGTCCCTTCGCGTTCGCTACCACCACCACTTCACCAGCCGAAGGCACCGCACTCCGCACCTGCGCGGCCTGCGCGACCCCCGCCCGTATGTGACACCGACCCGCCTCACTCTCGATGTCGTCGACCAGCGCGTTCGAGAGGATGGCTGGGCGGTCTACACCGTCGAGCTCCCTCACGACCTGCCGATCCGGTCGGTCAACCTGCACACCGACCACGACCTATTCGACCGCGCCGTCCACGTCGGCAGCACGCCCCTAGGTTCGTGGACCAACCCTGGCTCTGGCGGAAGCCGTGTGCGCCGCATACCGATCGGCGATGCAGACGTGGACCTCACCGAAGTTCCGCTCCCGCGGGGACTGAAGAGTGACGTCATGCTGCTCCACGTCGAGGCGCATGGCGAGCGACCCTTGGAGATCGACCAAGTGACCGTCGAGCTCGAGGGTAAGGCCATCCTGCTTCACGAGGTAACGGCGGGCGCGCTCACGGTGTACGGCGGTGCACCAGCGGCCACCCGACACGTCGACGATCTGCAGTCGGCGCGGCCGGAGCTCCAGCGCATGGCGGTTCAAACGGTGCGGCCGGGCCCTGTGACGGGCAACCCCAGCTACGAGCCCGTGGAGGTCCGCACCGGGGTGGCCCTTCCCGGCGGCGTGCTCGACATGGACGGCTGGACGCGGTCACGCACCCTCACCGGCGAGGGACTGGTGCACATCGACCTCCCCGTGGACGTGTTGGCAACTGCCCGGGCCGACCGGGCTGATCTGCGCCTGGTCGACCCAGAGGGACGACAGGTGCCCTATGTCCTGCGTCGTCGAAGCACGCCTCGCGCGACCGCCCCATCGCACGTAAGAACCGAACACGGTGGCATCTCACGGATCCGCGTCGAGAGTCCCCACGCGAACGCACCCGTCGCCAGCGTGACCCTCCACTCGGCCACGCCGCTGTTCGAGCGCGATGTCCGGGTCTACCGGGCCCGCGGCGCGACCCTCGAGCCACTGCGCTCGCATCGCTGGCGTGGCGAGGACCACCCGACCACGCTCACCTTGCTTCTAGACACGCCCGTAGGCGATGAGCTGGTGGTCGAGATCGACAACGGCGACAACCCACCCCTGCCCCTCAACGGGGTCGAGCTCGGCCTTCCCGACTGGGAGATGGTGGCCGTCCTGCCTGCCGATACTCGCTTGCTCTACGGACAGCCGCGCGCCCAGGCCCCCACCTACGATCTCGCCCTGGTCCGCGGTGACCTTCTGCATCGAGCCCAGGCCACGGCCATCGTCGGTCCCGAAGTGAAGCTCACCCCAGCCCCCACCCCGCTCGCTCAACAGGCCGCCCTGTTCGGAGGGCTCGCGCTGATGGTGCTCGCGCTGGGGGCGATGACCGTGCAGATGGTCGGGGAAGAGCCGACCGAAGAGACCTAGCGCGTCTCGACGTTGTCGATCAGCCATTCCGCAGCCGCCTTGTCCTCGAGCAGCTCGGCGCGGAAGAAGGCCGTCGCAAAGTCCATGGCCACCGCGCGTCCGGCATCCGGGTCCATGTACGTGAAGGACTCGCTGTTGGTCTGCCGCTCATCGTCACCGCATCCGGGCATCAGGTCCTCGTGAACGCCATTGAGGTCCGAGAAGCTCCAATGGCCGGCGTCTTCGACTTCGAGCTTGTAGGCAGGACCGGTCACCGACTCGAAGTCCTGCCGCATCAGGCCGTTGCCGAGCTCGGTGATCGAGTTGTCCTCGACGGCAATCAGCAGGGCGGCCGGGGTCGAGATCAACTCGGAGTCCACGCCCGGCAGGATCGGGCTCGCGAACGGCGCCGCCATCGCTAGACCCGCGCGCACGCGGTCGTCGTTCTGCAGCATGCGGCCGACCGTCGCGCCTCCAAAGCTGTGCCCGAGCACGCCGAGCTGCGATGCGTCCACATCGACGCCGAACGCACCGTCCACCGCCAGGTCGAGCACAAAGCGAAGGTCCGCCTCGCGCACGTCGAGGAACTCGGGTCCGAGCTCAACGCCGTCGCCATCGAGCTTGTTCCAGAGCGTGTTTCCGTCATGGTCCACGGTGACGACCAGGAAGCCGTGGGACGCCAGGCGCCGGGCGATGCTCGCGCCCGAGACACCGAGGCACTCGTGGCAATGGGACATGGCGATCACCGGGAGCGACGCGCCGCGAATCTCGGCCTCGGAGGCGAGCGAGAGCGCCGTGGTCGGACACCCTTCAGGCGCCGAGGAGAGCAGGCTGTCGAGCGCCTCAGCACGCCGCGGAACCAGATCACTCAGGGCGAGAGTCGCCTCGTCGTCTCGCGTGGGCCCGTAGACCTGCAAATCCAGGGTTCGGGAGCGGTCGTCATCGGTCACCTGCACTGCGGATGTGCTCACTGAGTGCGCCCCGTCGGCGTCGACAGCCGGCGCGCTGCAGCCGATGAGCGTCACGAGACAGAGGGCCTTAATCGCGCGCATTCATCCTCCATGAAGCGAGCAGTTCACGCGTCGCCGCGGCTCCGCCACAGACCACCACCAGCACCGGCCCCTTCAGTGCCTCGGCTCCCGAATAGACAAGCGACAGGGCCGCTCCACAGGCGGGCTCGACGAGCACGCGGTGATCATCGAGGAAGGCCTCGACGGCGTCGATGGCGGCCGTGTCGGTGACCTGCACCGGCGTCACGGGCCCCACGAGCGACTGCTTCAGCGCCTCGTCGGCCACGCGCTTGGCTCCCAAGGTCAGCGCGACCGTCTCGATCCCGGTCAGCGTCACGGGCTGTCCCGCGGCCATCGCTGCCGCCAGAGAGGCCGCACCGTGGGTCTCTGCAGCAAGCACGGGGATGTCGCCCCAGCCCACGTCGCGCAGGCCCTGCAAGACCCCGAGGAGCAGTCCACCACCCCCCACTGCCACTACCACTGAACCCGGTTTCGGCATGGCCGCAGCGACCTCGTGAATCAGGCTGGAGTGGCCCTCCCAGATGTCCGGGTGGTCAAAGGGATGGATCAGCGCGCCGCCCTGCTTGGCAGCCTCGACGGCGAGCGCATGGGCATCGTCCCAGACCGCCCCGTGCACCACGACCTCGGCGCCTTCAGCAGCAATGCGCTCGCGCATGAGGGCCGGCGTACTCTCTGGAACGACCACGAGCACCGGGACGCCAAGCTGCCGACCGGCGTAGGCCACCGCGAGCCCGGCATTTCCACCCGATGAGCTCACCAGGCGGGACGCACCGGCCTGCACAGCGCGCTCAGCCGCCAAGCCGATGCCGCGAATCTTGAACGAAGCCGACGGCTGTGCCGAATCGAACTTGAGCCACACAGGCATGCCCGC
>JAGSGY010000063.1 GCA_023954855.1 Pseudomonadota bacterium
GATCGGAGTTCCCGTGTTCCTGATCTACGGGCTCTGGGTACTGATCTGCTTGGTCGTGGGACCGATCCAGCTGTTGGCCGGTGTGCGCATGATGCGCGGGGAGCCGAACAACCGCCTGACCTGGGCGGCTGCCTTTGGCGGACTGGCGGGGGCTGCGACCTTCTACTGCGCGCCACCGGCACTGATTTCCTTCGCGCTCGGCCTCGGCGCGCTGCTCAGCGAAGAAGAGGCGGGTTAGCAGATGGCCATGCGCACTTTCTCTCTCCTGTTTCTCGCTGCTTGTGGCTCCTCCCCCGAACCGGCGGCCAACGGTCCCGATTCTGCGGCTGCCGAGGCCCTCGCCGGTCGCATCTGCTCGCTGTACGGCCGCATCGACATGGCCTGCGAGTGGTCTGGGCCCGTCGCCACCGTCGAGGGGCACGAGTACAAGGTCGATGCCGAGGTCACCAGTGAGATCAAGGTCGGAAGCTCGGTGACCATGGAGTTTGCCTACGATCTCACCATCGATGGCAAGGCCGAGCCGGCGCTTCGCGGGCAGGGGCTCGGAGGCGGTGCTTCTGCCGAGGCCGCACGTGAGCAGGCCGCCGATGACTGGGCACGGGTGTTCGGCACTGCGATCATCGACCGCGTACAGCACACGGGCCGCTTGCAGACGCTTCAGGCGCTGCAAGACCGTCAGAGTCCTCCGCCAGCCTTCGTGAGCGGCGAGTGGGTGGCCTACCTCGGCTACACCGACCTGCGTGGCAAGCGCACCGAGGACAAGACCATCGACATTCAGGCCGTGCTCACACGCCTCACTCCGCTCTCCGACGCGTTTGGCGAGGGGAACCACGCTGCGTACATTCAGTTCAGCCGGGCCGGATCTGCGGTGGTCGAACCCGAGTGCACCCTCGATGGCCGCCCGAGCGAGGAGCTGTGCACGCTCGTTTCGGAGTACGCTTGGCCCGAGGGCAGCTACCTGCTCAAGCAGTACATCGTGTTTGCCCCGGGCCCGTTGCCCGAGGGGATCAACGCGCGTCCCGACATGCCCGAGATCGAGGCCCGGGAGTAGCCGACAATCGGATGACTCCACGCTTCGGCACGTGCTCCGCGCTGACCTCAGCTATTCTGCGTGTCTACCCCGCCAAGGAGGTGCCAAGTGGGTGCTGGTGAAGCGCGCGAACTAAATTCGTCCGGACCGAGCAACCGGAAGATGAATCCGGATCTCTCAAGCCGCTTGGGCAGTGCGCTGGCAAAGATGGACTCGATGGATCCGTCCTTCAAGACCCTGCGCGACGATGAGCGTGCCGCCCAGCAGACCAAGCTGTGGAAGATCCTCTGCAAAGAGATCGATGGTCATCTTCGCGAGGCCGCCGAGGTGGTCGTCAACGCACACCAGGTCGGGCTCGACATCGGCAGTGACGGTGGTGGTCGGGACCAGAAGCCGTTCATCGAAGAGGTGAACGAGAAGTTCCCTCGGCTCGAGTACCGCCTTCAGAACGGCAAGGTCATCGCGGTCTGCAACAACCGTGGCCTTGCCCAGGTCGAGATGGATGGCATCGAGTACGACTGGATCGAGGCGACCATCGTCACCTGGCTGGTCTGGTTGATCGAGCAAGGGGGCCGCTAGGTGTCCGACGCCATCGCGGCGGTCTCGGCAATCATCCAAGCCCAGTGCGCGGCCTGGAACAACGCCGACCTCGAGGGCTTCGTTTCGTACGTCGGCCAGGACGTGATCTACGTGACGGATCACGGACTCGTTCGTGGTCGTGAAGCCTTGCTCGAAGCCTATCGAGGCGACTGGCGAGACAAGGGCGGTGAGCTGACCGTTGCGATCGAAGAGGCCATCGACCACGGGGCCTCGGTCACCGTCGTCGTGCAGTTCTGGCTGCAAGAGTCGTCTGGCCCGCGCTCGGGCTGGTCCCTGCTTACCTTTGCGCAGAATGAAGGGCGGTGGGAGCTCATCGCCGACGCTACCCTCCGATCCAGGAGCTGATGTGAACGTTGTGGTGACCGGTGGAACCGGCGTGCTCGGTACGGCTGTGGCTCGAGCGTTTCTCGACCGCGGTGCGACCGTCCATGTGCCCGAGTTTGGTGCGTCGATCCCGAGTGGCTGGTCGCTCGCCGCGCACCCGAACGTGCGTGTGTCGGTGGGGGTCGATCTCACCCAGCCCGAGGCCGTTGCGGCGTTTTACGACTCCGTGGATACCCTCGACGCGAGCGTGCACTGTGCGGGCGGATTCGTGTGGGCGAACATCGCCGACACTGAGCTGCAGCGCATGTGGGCCATGAATGCCCAGACCGCCTTTCTCTGCTCGCAGGCCGCGGTGGCGCGCTTTCGAAAGGGTGGAGGCGGTGGGCGCATCGTCAACGTCGCCTCACGGCAGGCGCTGATGCCTCGCATGGGCTCGGGTACCGTCCCGTACACGATGTCGAAGGCCGCAGTTGCCGCACTCACAGCTGCGCTCGCCGAGGAAGTCCTCGCAGAGGGGATCTTGGTGAACGCGGTCGCGCCGGCCATCCTCGACACGCCGACAAACCGCGCGTCGATGCCCGATGCGAACTTTGACGAGTGGACTTCGGTCGATGCGGTCGCCAAGGTGATGGTCTGGCTCGGGTCCCCGGACAATCCAGTGGCCTCGGGTGCGGTGCTTCCCGTGTTTGGCGCTGGCTCCTAGGGCGAGACCCACCAGGTCGGCATCTGCCCCTTGCCCTTCACCTCGATGGTCCCGCGGGCCTCGAAGGTGAGCTCCGGCGCGGCTTGGACCACCGCCTCGGTGACTTGAATGCGACCGGGCTCGCCGTGGCTCTCCATGCGGCTCGCGACGTTGACTGCGTCTCCCCACAGGTCGTACGCGAACTTTCGGCTCCCGATCACTCCGGCCACCACCGGGCCATAGTGAATGCCGACGCGGATCTGCAGGTCCGAGCCGGTCTCGTTTGCCACCTGGGCGACCACCTCGCGCATGGCCTCGGCCATGGCTACTGCGGCGGATGCGGCTCGCGGATGGGCCTCGGGCAGGCCTGCCACCGCCATGTAGGCATCGCCGATGGTCTTGATCTTCTCGATACCGAGCCGGTCGGCGTGGGTGTCGAAGCGCGAGAAGACGTCGTTGAGCAGCTCGATCAGCTGGGCTGGAGGCCGCTCAGCGGCGAGCTTCGTAAAGCCGACGATGTCGGCGAAGAGCACCGCCACGCCGTCCATGTGGTCGGCGATGGGGCCCGGTTCTTGCTCGAGTCGGGTGGCGATCGAGACCGGAAGGACGTTGTGCAGAAGCTTGCGGGAGCGGTCGCGTTCCGCCATCAGCGCGGTCTCGGCGGCGTCCGTCGACCAGACGGCCACAGCGACGACCACGACCAGCGCCGTGGCCAGTCCGGTGATGTTGACGGCGGCCAGCGCGTGGACGATGGGCGCGGCCACGGGCATCAGCGGTGCGGGACTTCCAAAGAAGAGGAGGGGAGCGCCGATGGCGGGCAGCAGGGCGGCCGGTAGCCGCTCGGGATCGCGATCGGTGAACACCAGAAAGGAACCCGCCGACACCGCGATCCAGTACAGCGGGTACAGCGTCTCCACCCCGAACGAGACCGTGAGCCACGCGGGATGAAGCGTAGTCTCGAGCCAGAGCAGCCACAGGCTCTGTCGCCACAGCCCTCGCCGCTGGAGCTCGGCGCAGACCACGAAGACGAGCACCGCTGCGACGCTAATCCAAGCCTGAACCGGGCGATTCATGCCGAAGAAGATCACGGCCTGGACGAGGTGAAGCACACCGCCGATCGGCGGAATCACCCGACGAATGCGGGTGACACGTTGCTCTGTGTCGGTGGTGGGGGGTCGTGCGGGCACGGGCAAGCATAGATCGCGCGGCCGATCGGAATGCTGGGCGCCGCGGATCCACGTGATAGGGGCGCGGCCATGCGCTTTCTTCCTTTTCTGCTGATCGCATGCTCCGATGTGGGCACCTACTGCGGCGACCTGAGTGACTGCACCGGTTCGGACCGGGGATCGTGTGTCGAGGCGCTCGAAGACGACGCTGCTGCATCGCGTGAAGCGGGGTGCTCGGCCGAGTGGCGGGCTTGGTCCAGCTGTTTGGCGAGCGAGGCTGAGTGCGTGGGGGCTCTGTACTCGCCGACTGACGCCGCCTGTGGCGATGAGTTGTTCGACTGGCAGTCGTGCTTGGTCGGCTTTGAGTAGGTAGAGAGCGCGTCGAGCGGCGCGGACATCGAGGAGATCGGCTTTGGGGGGTTGCCGCTTCGATTCACGATCCCATGATTCCGCCGAGAGTGAAACTTACAGTGCGAACGCGGTTGACGACCTTCGGGTTGCGCTTACGATTCGCGCCGATCAGACATCAGGCCGGCTTCGAGAGCAGTCGGGGAGGACATCACAATGGGCAAGATCATCGGAATCGACCTCGGTACGACGAACTCGGTCGTTGCGGTCATGGAGGGCGACAAGCCCACGGTCATCGTCAACGCTGAAGGACACCGCACGACCCCCTCGGTCGTCGCCTTCAACAAGGACGGCGAGCGTTTGGTTGGCGTCGTCGCACGCCGTCAGGCCATCACCAACCCGACCAACACGGTCTACTCGGCCAAGCGCCTCATCGGACACCGCTTCGACGAGCTGGTCGACGAGATCAAGCGCCTCCCCTACGAGGTGAAGAAGGCGAACAACGGCGACTGCCGCATTCGCATCCAGGACAAGGACTACTCGGCGCCTGAGATCAGCGCGATGATCCTCCAGAAGCTGAAGGCGCAGGCCGAGGCGTACCTCGGCACCTCGGTGACCGAGGCCGTCATCACGGTTCCCGCGTACTTCAACGATGCCCAGCGTCAGGCGACCAAGGACGCCGGCCGCATCGCCGGCCTCGAGGTCAAGCGCATCATCAACGAGCCCACCGCGGCTGCACTCGCCTATGGCCTCGACAAGAAGAACGACGAGCTCATCGCCGTCTTCGACTTCGGTGGCGGTACCTTTGACATCTCGATCCTCGAGGTTGGCGACGACGTCGTCGAGGTCAAGGCGACCAACGGCGACACCCACCTCGGTGGTGATGATGTCGACGATGTGCTCATTGCCTGGCTCGTCGAGACCTTCAAGAAGGACACGGGCATCGACCTGGCCGAGCAGAAGATGGTCCTGCAGCGCCTCAAGGAAGCTGCCGAGAAGGCCAAGATCGAGCTCTCCAGCGCACCGCAGACCGAGGTGAACCTTCCGTTCCTCACTGCAGACGCGACCGGCCCGAAGCACCTTCAGGTCACGCTGTCCCGCGCCGAGTTCGAGCGCATGATCGAGCCGATCGTCGACCGGACCCTCGAGCCCTGCCGCCGCGCCCTCAAGGACGCCGGCGTCCGCGCCGCCGACATCGACGAGGTCATTCTCGTCGGTGGCTCGACCCGCATCCCGCTGGTCGAGAAGAAGGTGCAGGAGCTCTTCGGCAAGGAAGTGAACCGCTCTGTGAACCCCGACGAGGTCGTTGGCCTCGGCGCGGCCATCCAGGGTGGCGTGCTCTCCGGCGACGTCACGAGCATGCTGCTCCTCGACGTCACGCCGCTTAGCCTCGGCATCGAGACCCTCGGTGGCGTGATGACGGTGCTCATCGAGCGCAACACCACGATCCCTGTCTCCAAGTCCGAGACCTTCTCGACGGCACAGGACAACCAGACCGCGGTCGACGTCTACGTCTTCCAGGGCGAGCGCCAGATGGCCCGCGACAACCGCATGCTCGGCAACTTCCGTCTCGACGGAATCCCGGCCGCAGCGCGTGGCATGCCGCAAATCGAGGTCAAGTTCGACATCGACGCCAACGGCATCATGTCCATCCACGCGAAGGACAAGGCCACCGGCCGTGAGCAGAACATCACGATCGAGGCGCAGTCGGGTCTGTCCGAGTCCGACATCGAGAAGCTGGTGAACGAGGCCAAGGAGAACGAGGCTGCCGACCAGGAGCGTCGCGAGCTCATCGAGGCCCGCAACAACCTCGACAACCTCACGTACCAGACCGAGAAGACCCTCGGCGAGCACGGCGACAAGCTGCCGGCCGACGCCAAGGAGAAGCTCGAGGAAGCGCTGACTGCCGCTCGCGATGCGAAGGACAGCGACGACCTCACCACGGTCAAGACGGCTTTCGACGAGCTGACGGCTGCAAGCCACAAGCTCGCCGAGGTGATGTACCAGTCGACCGAAGCTGGAGCGGCCCCTGAGGATGGCGCGGCTCCCGGCGGATCGGGCGGCGACGATGACATCATCGATGCCGAGTACGAAGACGCGTAAGGCGAACCCGGGGAGCTTCGGCTCCCCATCCGCTCTCGCCCGCGCAGCTGTCGCGGGCGTTCGCGGTTGAGGCACGGAGAGCTCGATGCCCCGCGACTACTACGAAGTTCTGGGTGTGGCCCGCGACGCGGACGGCAAGGTCATCAAGAAGGCCTACCGCAAGCTCGCGATGAAGCACCATCCGGATCGCAATCCCGACAATCCGGAAGCTGAAGCGAAGTTCAAGGAGGCCTCGGAGGCCTACGAGGTGCTCTCGAGTGACGAGAAGCGCCGCGTCTACGACCAGTACGGCCATGACGGCCTGAAGGGACGTGGCTTCGATCCGAACTTCACGGACATGGGCGACATCTTCAGTGCCTTCTCGGGCATGTTCGGGGACCTGTTCGGCGGCGGTGGCCGGGGACGGGGTCGTGGCCAGTCGCGGGGCCCTCGTGCCGGCGCCGATCTCGAGTACCCGCTGAACCTCGACTTCATGGAAGCCGCCCACGGCTGCTCCAAGGAGATCACGGTGCATCGCCACGCGCACTGCGGTGGCTGCAGCGGCTCGGGCCTCAAGCCCGGCGCGACCGAGTCGGGCTGCGAGACCTGTGGCGGCCAGGGTCAGGTCATCCAGGCCCAGGGCTTCCTGCGCATTCGCACCCACTGCCCGGCGTGTCGCGGCACGGGTCGCCATGTCGATCCTGCCGATCGTTGCGACGACTGCAGCGGTTCCGGTCGCGAGCGCGCGACTGAAGAGCTGACCGTCACGATTCCTGCCGGCGTCGACCGCGGCATGCAGCTGCGCCTCGTCGGAAAGGGCGAGGTCGGCGACCCCGGTGCGCCGGCGGGCAACCTGTTCGTGACCATCGATGTTGAGCCCCACTCGCTGTTCAAGCGCGAAGGCGTCGAGACGGTGTGCACGGTGCCGGTGCCGTACCCGGTGATGGTGCTCGGCGGTGAGATCACCGTTCCCACCATCCATGGCGAAGAGCAGCTCGACGTGCCGCGCGGCACCGACTCGGGCAAGGTCTTCACCCTGCGTGGCAAGGGCATTCCCCGGGTCAACGGACGCGGACCCGCTGGCGACCACCACATCCAGCTGGTGGTCGACGTTCCGAAGAAGCTCTCCGAGCGCGCCGAAGAGCTGCTCCGGGAGCTGGCCGAAGAGCAGGGCGCCGAGGGCAGCGTGCAAGACCGCGGCTTCTGGCAGAAACTGTTCGGTTGATCCGATTTCGGGGAATGGCGGAGCGTGTCGTCCGTAGTGAGGGGTAGCCAAGGAGGCACCTCATGCGTCGCGACATCTCAGCCATTGCCCTCGGATTTGCCAGCTACGGAGCACTGATCCTTCTCGCCACCGTCGGGTTGGCGGTCGGGTTGGGCGTGCTGTGGACGACCGGGAACATGGTCGCGGCAGAGGCCGCGCTCGGCATGGGCTTGCTGATCGCCTTCTCGGTGGTCTTCGCGGTGCCCTTCCTCGGCACGGCGTGGGGCCTTCATGGGCGCAGGGCCTGGTCGAAGTGGCCGGCGCTGGTGCTCGCGGTGCTCATCGTCGGCAGTGCTCCGGTCGGCACCTTGCTCGGTGGCTACACCCTGTACACGCTGCTCGATGGCGACACGGCTGACCGCCTGAACGCGTAGGCGATCGAGCCCCCTTCTTCTGGAGGGGGCTCGCTTTCGTTTTGAGCGCTAAAAGGGGGCCATGGATCCCCTGTCACAAACCGTTCGCTGGGCCCGCGGCGCCGACCGCATCCTCGTACTCACCGGAGCCGGCCTGTCCGCGGACTCGGGGCTTCCGACCTACCGCGGCGTGGGTGGGCTCTACGACGGTATCGATACCGCAGACGGACTGCCCATCGAAGAGGCGCTCTCCGGGCACATGATGAAGCGGGACCCCGGCCTGTGTTGGCGCTACATCGCGCAGATCGAGCAGGCCTGTCGCGGAGCCCAGTTCAACGCCGGGCACGCAGCCTTGGTGGAACTCGAGAAGCACGCCCAGGTGGTGGTCGTGACTCAGAACGTCGACGGCTTTCACCGCGACGCCGGGTCGAGCAAGGTGATCGAGGTGCATGGTTCGCTGCGCCGGCTGTTCTGTATGGGCTGTGGACGGCCGGAGGACACGCCGGACTACGCCACGATGGCCATCCCGCCGGTGTGTGAGGCGTGCGGGTCCATCGTGCGGCCCGATGTGGTGCTGTTCGGCGAGGCGCTCCCCGGCGATGCGATGCATGCGTGGAATGCCGAGATGCATCTTGGCTTCGACATGGTGCTCTCGGTCGGGACGAGCAGCGGATTTCCGTACATTGCGGAGCCGGTGATCTGGGCGCGGCGCAACGGCATTCCGTCGGTCGAGATCAACCCAGGCTCGTCGAGCGTGAGCCGGGTCGTGGACCTTCGCTGGCCCGAGCGCGCTTCGGTGGCGCTGCCCGCCCTGGTTGAGGCTCTCGGGTGAGGGTTCACTGGCCCCGCCCACCCGAGGGCTGCCGCGTCGACACGATGTCCGTCGAGGTCAGCACCGGCGATCTGACCGGCTCCATCGATGTCCTGGTGACCGGACACCCCAAGGATGGCGAACTCAAGGCCGTCGTCGACGGTGGGGCCGTGATTGTGCCCTTCGCAGGCTTGTCGCCAGAGGCCAGGCGCCGTCTTCTCGAACGGCCCGATCTACGGGTCTACAACGTGCACGCGAATGCCATCGACGTCGCCGAGCTCGGCCTCGCGCTCCTGTTGGCCCTGACCCGGCGGGTGGTTCCGCTCGACCAGGCGCTTCGCGACGGCCGCTGGGAACGCGACAGCGGCATGCGTCTGGCCGGCCGAAGGGTTCTGTTGCTTGGCTACGGCGCCATCGGAAAGGCCTTGGCGATTCGCTTGCAAGCCCTCGGCCTCTACATGACCGCGATTCGCGCCCGCGGCCCCTTTGGCCACGATCAGGTCGCAGAGGTGCACCCCGCCCACGCACTGCACATGCTGCTGCCGAGCGCCGACATCGTCATCAACACCCTCCCGCTCGTGCCCGACACCGAGGCGCTGCTCGAGAGCTACGAACTCGACCTGCTGCCGCGAGGGGCGCTCGTCCTCAACCTCGGCCGCGGCGAGACGGTCGACGAGACCGCCTTGTTCGAGGCTCTTCAGTCCGGACAGGTGGGCGGTGCGGGCCTGGATGTCTGGTGGAGCTACGACGGTCGGCCCTGCCACCACGACTTCGAGGCGATGGACAACGTCGTGTTTTCGCCCCACCGTGGCGGGCAGGTCGACATCACCGAGGACGAGCGTGCCGCCGCGGTCGATGCGCTTCTGCGGGAGCTCATGCGAGGGGATGAGCCCGATTCACGCGTGGATGTCGAGCGCGGCTACTGAGCCGACCTACTCGGGGGCCGATGCCTCGCCGCTTCCGAGCGCTGTGACGCCGATCTTCGCGATCAACAGCAGCCAGGGCGTGGCGTGGAAGAACAGGTCGAAGATGTCGATGGCCTTGGTCAGCTCGCCGCGCGACAGCATGCCCAACTTCTCGACGATGTGCGGGGGCGTGAACGGGGCCAGGCCAAGGGTTAGGCACATCATGATCACGATGCCCCACGGGAGCGTTGCGAGCCATTGCATTGAGGACCTCCGCGGTTGAGAGCCATTAGCGAGGCTGAGTGTGGCACACAAGGTCGCTAATCTTGGACAAACCAAGGCTTCTGCGTCCTCGGCTGTTCCCGGATCCTACGCGGCCAACGCATCGAATGTGCGCGGTTGTCCCTTCTCGTCCGTGTCAGCGGCATCCCGGCTCCGATGCCATTAAGGTCGGTGAGTCCTACCCGGAGGTGGCTTTGTCCCAGGTCGAGGAGATCGAGCGTCGTGTCGAGGCGCTCGCCCCTAGCTTCGAGAAGGCGCGGGCCGAGATTGCTCGCGTGCTTGTCGGTCAGCGCAAGATGGTCGATCGCCTGCTCATTGGCCTGCTCGCCAATGGTCACGTGCTCGTCGAAGGTGTGCCCGGGCTCGCCAAGACCACCGCGGTCAAGGCGCTCGCGCAGTCGCTCGACCTCGACTTCTCGCGCATCCAGTTCACGCCGGACCTGCTTCCCGCCGACCTGATCGGCACGCAGATCTACCAGCCTGCCGATGGCACTTTCGCTACGCGCCAGGGCCCAGTGTTCGCGCAGGTGCTGCTCGCTGACGAGATCAACCGCGCGCCGGCCAAGGTGCAGTCCGCGCTGCTCGAGGCGATGCAGGAGCGGCAGGTCACCCTCGGCGACAAGACCTACCCGCTGCCGAAGCCCTTCTTGGTGCTCGCCACCCAGAACCCCATCGAGCAAGAGGGCACCTACGCGCTGCCCGAGGCCCAGGTCGACCGCTTCATGCTGAAGCTCTCGGTGACCTACCCGACCCGCAAGGAGGAGCTGGAGGTCATCGCGCTCTCGGCGAACCCACCGGCGAAGCTCAAGCCCGCCATGCACCTCGAGGACATCCTGTCTGCCCAGGAGGTCGTCCGGGGCATTCGCGCCACAGAAGTGCTCATGGCCTACATCGTCGACATCGTCCGGGCGACGCGCGATCCGGCCACCGTCGACAAGTCCCTTGGGCGTGCCGTGGATGTCGGAGCCTCTCCGCGTGCCTCGATTGCCCTCGCGGGGGCGGCTCGCGCTCATGCGTTCCTCGATGGACGTGGCTACGCGCTCCCCGAAGACGTGAAGGCGATTGGCCCGGACGTGCTTCGTCATCGCGTCGCGCTCTCCTACGAGGCCGAAGCCGACGGCATGAGCAGCGAGGACGTGGTCGCTCGCATCCTCGAAAAGGTCGAGATGCACTAGTGCTGACTGCCGAGGAGCTGCGCGAGCTGCGCAAGCTTCACATCACTGCCGGACGCAAGGTCGACTCGCTGTTTGGCGGCGACTACCGCAGTGCTGTGCGCGGTCGAGGCATGGAGTTCGAGGAGGTGCGCGAGTACTTCCCCGGCGACGACGTGCGCCACATCGACTGGAACGTCACGGCGCGCACCGATCAGCCGCACGTGAAGGTGTTCCGCGAAGAGCGGCAGGTCACGGTCATGCTGGCCGTGGACGTCTCGGGGTCGACGCGCGTCGGCACGGGCGGTCGCGATGGACGCACGACCCGGCGGCTGCAGATGGCGCGGGTGGCCGGCGGACTCGCCTATGCCTCGATGCGAAACCGCGACACCGTGGGCCTGGTGACGTTCTCGAACGACATCGAGAGGGTGCTCGTGCCGCGCCGCAGCCGCAACCACACCTGGGCGGTCATTCAAGCGGTGTACGAAGGCGAAGCCAAGGGTCGTGGAACCGACCTGACCGCCGCACTCGGGCATGTCAGTCGCATTCAGCGCCGCCGTGCGGTGATGGTCATCGTCAGTGACTTCCTCGACGATGGACCCTGGGCGCGCATGCTCGGGGCGATGTCCCGAAAGCACACCGTCCACGCCGTGCTCGTGCACGACGCCCTCGACAAGAAGCTGCCCAGCCTCGGGCTCATCGACGTGCTCGACCCCGAGACCGGCCGCACCCGCACCATCGATGCGCGTCGCCTTGCCGCCGGCCCAAGTGTCGAAGAGCGCCTCACTGCCCTCCGTCGCGCGGGCGCGAGAGCACTCGCCGTCTCCACCGAAGACGACCCATTCCTCGCGCTGCATCAGCACTTCCAGCGGCTGGGGCGCGGACGATGAGGGCCCTATTCCTGCTTGTGCTGGTGGCTTGTGGTGCGCCGCAGCTGTCGACCCTCGATGACGACGCGCCGGTCGAGGTGCGCACCGCGGTCCAGGGTAAGACCAGCGCCCGAGGCGGACGCTTCGAGCTGGTGGTCGAGCACGACGCAGACATCGAGGTGGAGTGGCCGGAGGTCCGGCCGGCGCGCCTCGAGATCGAACAAGACGGTGAGGTGCGCGAAGAGCGCATCGGTGACCGCATCGTGCGCACCGGCCAGTACACCTTCACCGCGGCAAAAGGCAGCTACGTGGTGCCCGCGGTGCTGGTGCGCTTCGAGGACGAGGGTGTCGCCGGTGCCGCATCTTCGCAGCCGCTCTACGTCGACCTGGGCGTCGAGGCCCCTCGGCCTGGTGAGCTCGCTGACATCAGCGACCCCGCACCGAGAAGGCGCTTTCCGTGGTGGCTCGCGGGCACAGCCCTCGCCGTGCTTGCGCTGTTCGTGGCCGGTCTTGCGGTGGCCTTCCGAAAGGGAGACCAGCGCGAGCTTGCGGCCGTGCCGCCCGAGCCCCCCGACGTCATCGCACTTCGCGCCTGGGAGGCGATTCGCGAGTCCTCCTTGTCCGACTACGACAAGGCCCTCGGCGTGTCGCGCATCTACCGGGACTACGCCGAGAGCGTGCTGAGCTTCAAGGCCACCGCACTCACGACCACCGAAATCCTCGAGCGTCTGCGACACATGGTTCACCTCGACGAGGGCAACCTTCCGCGTTCGAAGCGATTGTTGCGGGCCACCGACCGCATCAAGTTCGCCGACGTCGATGCACACGACGCGCTGTTCGACGAGCTTGACGCGGACTTGCGCGCCTTTGTCGACTCGACCCGTCCCCACCACTGGGAGCCCGAAGAGCAGGGCGAGAAGCGCGTCATCGAGGAACGTCCGACCTTCGATGCGGCATGGTGGCTGTTGATCAGCAATCGGGTCGCGGCAGCGGGCGCGGCGGGTGGTGCGGCAGCGCTTATGTTGGCGATGGGCCGCGAGTTTCGGGCGGCGGGTCTGCCGATCGAGGCCTTCGTCGGAACGCTGGTCGTCGCCTCGGTGCTGCTCGTGATCGCGGCGATGCACGGTGCGCTGAGCGTCGAGGTCACGGCCAAGCGTCTCAAGTGGGTGCAGATTCCGGTCGGCATCCTCTACCTGGTGTTCATTCCGATCGGCACGGTCTACGGGCTCGGCGCGCTCTACTTCGCGTTCTTCGCCGATGCCGGGCGTCAGTTCTACGGTCGAGGTGCCACGTGATCGAGTGGGCCTCACCGTGGGCGTTTGCCTTGCTGCTGCCGGTGTTGGTGGTGCCGTTTCGCCATCGGCTGTTCGGCCGGAGCGCGATTGCGCTGCCTCACGCCGAGTCGCGCTTCAAGGGCCGCTCGCTGCGTGAGCTGCTGGCTCCGCTGCCCGATCTGCTGCTGACCGTCGGTCTGGTCTGCTTGGTCATCGCCCTCGCTCGGCCTCGGGTCACGCTTCGCGACGTCGTCGTCGAGAGCGACGGGCTCGACATCCTGCTCACCCTCGACACCTCGGGCTCCATGCGTGAGACCGACCTGTCGACGGGCATTATGGCCGTCGATCGGCTCACCGTCGCCAAGCGGGTGATTCACGAGTTCGTGCTCGGCCGGCCCTACGACCGCATCGGCTTGGTGGTCTTCGGCGAGGAGGCGTTCACCCAGGTACCGCTGACCAGCGACCATGAGTCGCTCGTCGGCGTGCTCGACTATGTGCGCATCGGCTCGGCAGGGCCCGGCGCCACTGCGATTGGCCAGGCGCTTGCGGTCTCAGGCCGGCGCATGAACCAGATCGACGCGCCGAGCCGTATCGTGATCTTGCTCACCGACGGCCGCAACAACGCGGGCCGCATCTCGCCGATTGACGCCGCCCAGGCCGCAGCCGCCCTCGACATACGCGTCTACACCATTGGAGTGGGCTCGCGCGGCGCGGACGGGCTGGACGAAGCGACCCTGAAGTCTGTCGCCGAGGCCACTGGCGGCAAGTACTTTCGCGCCGATAGCCAGGGCACGCTGATCGACATCTTCGAGCTGATCGACGAGCTCGAGACCTCGCCCGCCGAGGTCACCGAGTACTCCGAGCACCTCGAGCTGTTTCGCCGCTGGGCGATTCCCGGGCTGCTGCTGCTGTTGCTGCAGTTCTTGCTCGCGCAGACCTGGCTTCGGAGGGGTCCATGAACTTCGCCGAGCCGATCTGGGCCGTTGGAATGGCCATCTTGCCGTTCATGTTACTGCTCGCGGCGTGGATAGGCGCTCGCCAGCGACGTGGCCTCGCGCAGCTGTTTCGAGGCGACATGCTCGCCCGCATTCTGCCGAAGAACCTGGTGATCAGGCGCCGGATTGGCCTGCTGCTCTGGGGCCTTGGTCTCGCGTTGATCTTCGTCGGCCTCGCCGAGCCCCGCTACGGCAAAGAGGTGCGTGAGGTCGAGCGCAAGGGCGTCGACATCGTGCTCGCCGTGGACCTGTCGCGCTCGATGCTCGCCCAGGATGTGGAGCCGTCGCGACTCGGTCGCGCCCAGCGTGAGCTGTACGACTTCGTCGAGATGCTCGACGGCGACCGGATTGGCTTGGTCATCTACGCCGGGGGCGCCTACGGCCGCATGCCCCTGACCCTCGACTACGACGCCTTCGAGCTGCTCGTGCGCGAGCTCGACACCTCGACCTTCTCGGCGCAAGGCTCGGCACTCGGTGGGGCGATTCGCGAGTCGCTGCGGCTTCTTGGCGAGGACGAGGGAACCGGACGCGCGATTCTTGTTCTGTCTGATGGAGAGGTTCACGATGCCGCCGACGCGATGGCCGCTGCACAGGAAGCCCGAGACGGCGCGGTGCGGGTGTATGCGCTCGGTATTGGCGATGACGCGGCTCCCATTCCGCTACGGGATGGACGTTCGCTCACCTGGAAGGGCGAGACCGTGCTGAGCACGCCCAGTGCCGATGTGCTTCGTGACGTGGCGAAGGCGACCGGAGGGGCCTACGTCCAGAGTACGGCTTCGGTGGACGACATGCAGCGGCTCTACCAGCACGAAATTCGACGCTCGCTCGAGGCGCGGGCCACGGGAACCTCGCAGAAGGAGACCTGGCGTTCCGCATTTCAGGTGCCGCTCGGGCTCGGCATGATGGCTGTGCTGCTGGGCATCGTCCTTGGCGAGTCGCGACGTGCGGCTCTGGTGCTCGTGGCCCTGCTGATCGCCATGCCCGCTCGCGCGGCTTCGGTCGTCGAAGGGGACGAGGCCTACCGCGAAGGACGCTACGGCGAGGCGGTGTCGGTGTTCACAGAGCTCGCCGGGCAACAGCCGGGCAATGCGGAGCTCTGGCAGCGTCTCGGCGCGTCTCGATACCGTGCGAACGACTTCGAGGGTGCCGCACGCGCCTACGACCGTGCCTCGCGTCTCTCCGACGACCTCGGGTCGACCTTCTCGGCGGGCAATGCGCACTACCAGGCTGGGCGCCTCGACGAGGCTCTGCAGCGCTACGACGAAGTGCTCACCCGCCAGCCGGGCCACGCCGGCGCGCGTCGCAATCGCGAGATCTTGGTGCGTGAGCTCGAGGATCGGCGCCTGCAGGATCCGCCGCCGCCGCCGAAGCCAGAGCCCCAAGAGGGCGAGCAGGAGCAAGAGGGCGAGCAGGGCGAAGGCGAGCAAGGTGAAGGGGAGCCCGGCGAGGAAGGCGAGCAGGGCGAAGAGGGTGACCCCGGCCAGGCCCAGCCGGGCGAGGGTCAGGAAGGCTCGAGCGAGGAAGGCGGCAGCGAGGGCGAGACCCAGGACGGCATGGGCTCCGGCGACCCGCAGGACAATCCAGAGCAAGAGGGTGGCGGCGCCTCGCAGTCGGATGGCACCGACCGTAGTGGTGAGCAAGCCCAAGGTGAGCCCGGCGAAGAAGAAGGCGAGGGCGAAGGCGAGCTCGAGAGCCTCGAGGCGCTCGAAGGCGAGGGCGAGGGCGAAGAAGAGGGCGTGGTCTCGGGCCAAGGCGCATCGAATGGTGCCGGCGAAGAGGGCGGCCCGATGACCGAAGCCCAGGCCGAGCGCATGCTCGAGGGCGTCGAAGAGGGCCGGCCGCGCGTGGTGATCCCCGGTGGGCGCTCGGAGAACCCGTGGTGAGCTGGCTTCTTCGTGTGCTGGTGCTCTGCTTCGTGTCCTCACCGGCCTGGGCAGCGTCCGTGTCGCTCGTCGTGGGTGCGAGCGAGTTCGCGGCTGGGCAGACCACCACCGTCGAGGTGCAGGTTGTCGACGGAAAGCCTCTTGCTGTGCCGCAGATCACCGTTCCAGACGGCTTCGAGATCGAGTACCTACACCCCTCGAACATGACCATTCGCTCGGGCGGGCGCTTGGTGCGAGTGGTGCGCTACCAGTACGAGCTCACCGCGACGGTCGAGGGCTCGTTCACGATCGGTCCGGCCACTGTCGAGCTTGCGAGTGGCGAAGACCTGGTGTCGCTCACGCGCTCCGTCGGCATCCTCGCCGAGGGCGACATGCTCAACCAGCCCTTCGACGCCGAGATCAGCTACACGCCGAGCGAGGCCTGGGAGGGTGAGGTCGTCGTGTTTCGGTACCGGCTGCGCTCGCGTGTGCGGCCGGCTCGAACCCGCTGGCACCCCTTCGACTTCGAGGGACTGGTGGCACCGCGAGACGGTGACCGTCCCCGGCGCGAGTACTCGATCGAGGATGCCACCGGATCCATCTGGATGGACGAGACCTGGATTCCGCTGATCGTCACCGGCACCGGCGACCTGTCGATGGAGTCGACGGTCCTGAACTTGTTCCTGCCGACGGATGAGCGTCGCGATCCGCTCGGCCTCTTCGGTCGCACCCGCGCCGAGGTCGTGATGGCGGGTCCGGCTCCGTTGGTGGGCAAGGCCTTGCCCCCCGCTCCCGACGACTTCAGCGGCCTGGTCGGGGACTTCTCGCTCGAAGGGGGCTTCGACACCACGGCGCTCTCGGTCGGCGAGAGTGCGACCTGGACCCTCAGTTTGCGGGGGCAGGGGGCCCTCGACGGCTTCGTCGTCCCCAAGCCCGAGGCCGATGGCCTGCGTGTGTACGACGGCGCGACGGCCACCAGTGCGGCGATGCGCGATGGCACCTACACCTCCGCGGCTCGGTATGAGCTGTCGGTCGTGCCCACGCGGGCTGGCAAGGTCCAGGTTCCGAAGCTCGAACTCGTGGTCTTCTCGCCGTCGCGGGGCGACTACATCACCCTCGAGACGCCGGGGCGGACCCTGACGGTGAGTCCCGGCTCGGGTACCGCCGTCGACGTCGAGAGCTTTGCCCCGGACGCCATCCCAGATGAGCCCGTCGAGGTGCTGCCTGCCGATATCCGCGGACCGAAGAGCTTCGGCTTAGCGCGCTCGATCTGGCTGGGGCCGCTGCTGCCTTGGGCCTTGCTCGCAGCGGGGCTTCCCGGCCTGTTGGCCCTGTTTGCCGGCGGACTCGAGGCGGCTCAGGCCGCGCGGGAGCGGCGACGCAAGCCCCTCGAGGCGGTGGTCGACCCACTGGCCCGGCTACGCCACCTCCCCGAGGAGCGCGAGGCGCGGCTCACCGAGCTCGACGCGGCCTTCCGCGAGTGTCTCGCGCTCCGAGAGGGTGTGGCCGTGGGTGGGCTGGACCGCTCCGCGGCGGTCGCGAATCTGCCCGATGGCCTGCGTGAGAAGGTCGTCGACGCCACCCGAGCCCTGGACCGCGCGCGCTTTGCGGATGGACCCGAAGACGACCTGGTCGAGCGCGTCATTACCTTGGTCGATGCCGTGGGGGATGCTGCATGAGGTGGCTTTTCCTCTTCGCTTTGATCGGCTGTGCGCCCGTGCGCGACGGCACCACGTCCTGGCAGGCGGGTGAGCTCGAGCAGGCCACGACCGCATGGACCTCCGGCGGGGGCAGTCCTTCCGCGGCGGTGCACTACAACCTCGGTGTTGCTGCGTACCGCGCGGAGGAACTGCCGCTGGCGGTGGCTCACTGGCGAGCAGCGCGTCGCCTCAAGCCACGCGATGGCGATGTGGTTCACAACCTCGCCCATGTGCGCGGTGATCTGAGCGGTGTCTCTGCTCCGGTGGGCGAACCGCTGTCCTGGATGGAGTTCGCGACGCCCGTGGAGCTCGGCTTGATCGGCATTGCGCTCGTGGGCTGGGCCTCGTTTGGGCTGGTGGCGCGTCGTCGTCGTCGCAAGGGAACACTGGCTCCGTGGCTGCTTCTCGGAGCGACTGGTGCCGGAGTCGGCCTGGCCGGAGTGCATGGGGCCATCAGCTGGACCCGGGCGCCCGTGTTCGTGCTGCAGACCGATGTGGTCCTTCGCGATGGCCCCGACAGCTCGGGCCAGGAGCTTGGCCAGCTCGGCGCGGGCAGTGAGGTCGCGCTCGTCGCGGCCGCTGGACCCTGGGTGCGCGTCGCTGATGGCGCTTCGCGTACCGGCTGGGTGCCGGCAGGTGCGGGTCTGGTAGTGGGCCCTGTTCCCGCCGGAAATGCGCGTCTGGCCGGCCTTGCCGATGTGGCTGTGCCCGCCGAACCGGCGGCCTCCGAGAAGCCTTGACCTCCGGCTGTCACGTCGTTGGTTATTCTCGCCCCCCTGGAGGACTTCGCCCCATGCGTACCCTTGCCATCGTGCTGCTCGCCTCGACCGTCCTGACCGGCTGTATGGGCGCCAAGATCAAGCGTCTGTCTGCTGTCGAGCAAGACCATTACTACGCGCTCAAGGTCTTCATGAACGACTCTGTCGAGAAGACCTTCCTCAAGTTCAAGACCGAAGAAGAGCGCAACGCCTACTTGCAGGAGCGCGGTCTTTGGGACCACTTCTACAAGTACCCCGACCACGTGCGTGAGCTGATCATCGCCGGTGAGGTCCAGTCGGGCTGGGCCGAGGACCAGATGTTCATGGCCTGGGGTGAGCCCTACGACCGCCGTCGACTCACCGGTCGGCCGGCATCGCGTTCCGAGCTGTTCGTGTACCGCTTCGAGGTCGCCCCCGACGGCGTGATTCGCGTGTGGACGCCCTCTTCCAAGACCGCCTACAAGGCTGTCGACTTCTACCAGATCGACGTCTACGTCGATGACGAGCGTCTCTCCGAGATGGAGCGAAAGGAAGACTGGGACTGAGTTCCTGGACCCTGGCGCCGGCGACGGTCTCGGATGCCGGCGGCATCCTTGGGCTACGACGGGCGGTGCTCGCCGAGAAGCGGTGGTTCATCACCCGGCCCGAGGAGCATCGCGGAGGCATCGACGGTGAGATCCGTCGACTGCGCGAGCTCTCACGGTCCGACAACTCGCTCTGCCTGGTGGCCCGTCGAGAAGGCAAGGTCATCGGGCTGTTGGTGTGTACCGGCGGCCCCCTCCATCGCATGCGCCACACGGCCAAGCTCGAGGTGATGGTCGCCCAAGACGCTCGGGGAGGGGGGCTCGGCCGAGCGCTCGTTCAGGCGTCTGTCGACTGGCTCGACGCCCACGAGACGGTCGAGAAGCTCGGCTTGTCCGTGTTCGAAGACAACGAGCGCGCGCTTGCGCTGTACGCCTCGTTCGACTTCATCGAAGAAGGCCGCCGTCCCAAGGAGTACAAGCTCGACGACGGCACCTACCGCGGCGATGTGCTGCTGTACCGCTGGTCGCGCTAGCGCAGGGTCTTCGCGGTCTTTGGTCGGTAGGCGACCGTCAGCCCGATGCGCGGTAGAATTGCGCCGTGGTCGACGAGCAGGCCTCCTCGGGCTTCGAGCGCAAAGCCATCGACGAGCAGGACCTCGCCACCCGCTGAGAGTCCGGTGCGCAGCAGGCTGTCGACGTGTAGCTCGGCCCATGGGCCGAACGAGAGCGGACCCTTCATGCGCGCCGCGAGTTCGGCGTACCAGGCCCGCTGCTTTCCGATGCGCACGAAGCCCATGGCGGGGCCCTTTCCAACGCCCCCGCCGACGCTGAAGAAGCCGTTTCCGTCCCAGCCGATGCCGGTCTCGAACCGGCTGACCCAGCTTGAGGTGGTCTCGATCAGCGGCCCACCATCGGCGCGAAGAGGGGCCACCGAGGCGTACACCCAGCTGCGGGCGGCTTCTTCGTCCTCGAGTCGCGCTTGTCGCGCCACGCGTGCGATGGCGGCGGCCTTGTCGGGCGGGACCCAGTCGGTGTGGGCACCGTGCAGGGCTTCGAGCCGCCTCCAGGCCAGGGTGGCGAGCGGCGAGTCCGGAAACGCGAGCAGGAAGGCTCGCCAGGCGTCGACTGCAGCCTCGTCGGTCATCGACGCCGTCTCGATCGCGCGCACCGCCGTGAGGTCGGCGCCGGTGGCGAGGTCCATTGGCGTGGCCAGGACCGCTGTGATGAGCAGCGCTGCGAGCATCGGCGCGAAGTAACTCTATGCCGTCGAGTTCACCCCTCGGCGGCTGCCTTCGTGGCGACGCTGACCGGATCAGCCAGGCTGGGCCGCCATCTCAGCCCTGCGAGCAGCGCAAGATTCAGGATCGTGAGAACGGCGATGGCAGTGACCGAGGTGATGCCGACGGTCACGTCGTCTCCCCCGATGGCGACCAGGAAGGTCATGCCCGCTGAGCCGTTGAAGGCGCCGTGAAAGATGGCCGCACTGAGAACTGAGTCGGTCCGATTGCGCGCCAGCGTCATCCAGGGTGAGAGCAGAGCGAGGATTACGGGGAAGAGAAACACCCCGAGGACCGGGTGCTGGGGGTAGTTGTAGCCAAGCAGCAGAATGGGGGCGTGCCAGAAACCCCAGACCACTCCTGTGATGAAGGACTGCCGCCAGAAGCCGAGCGAGGCAAGCTCGCGGTGCAGGAGTCCACGCCAGCCCGCTTCTTCGCCAAAGGCCACGAGGCCATTGATGGTCAGGCCCGCCGACGCGGCACTGAGCGCGGTGAGAAGGACAGGGGGAAGGCCGATGGCTTCGACCTCAGCGAGCTGTGTGGCCAGCTCCTCGGGAGGCACCAATCCTTCGGCCATCGCCGCCGCTCCTTCCCAGCCTTGGGCGAGGGCGACGTGGGGCCACAGCGTGCTTGCGTAGGCCACGATCACGTTCAGGCCGATCGGGAACAACAGGGCGAACAGCATCCACGGCCAGGAGCGAGGCATCAGAGGCAGATCGGCCATCATAGGCGTGCCGTCGCGATGGCAGACGATGAGCATGCTCACGAGCGGCGCGAACATCAGGGCGATGCCCGCCACGAGTCCGGGTAGCCCAGAGAAAGGCGCACCCGTCGCAGCGAACGGCAGGGCGATGAGAATCGAGCCGACGTAGGACAGCCCGACGAAGCGCCACGCACGCGGTGTCATCGCTATTCCTCGGCCTCTTTCCACTCGGCTTCGCGCCGGTAGATTGTGCGCGCCGTCGTTCCCAATAGCGACGCGGCGAGCCCCTTGTCGCCGTGGGTGTAGCGGAGCGTCTCGAGGATCATGGTGCGCTCGACGTCCTTGAGGGGCGTCGGAATCGCGAACTGCACGTGCTGACCCCGTTCGCCACGGCCAGAGCGAATGGCTCGCGGAAGGTCGTCGAGGCCGACGCGTTCGCCGCGGCACAGCACGACGGCCCGTTCGATGGCGTTCTCGAGCTCGCGGACGTTGCCTGGCCAACTCCAGCCTGCAAGGGCGTCAAGGGCCTCGGGCTCGAACCCGGCGAGGTCCTTGCCGTTCTTCACGGTGAACCGGGCCAGGAAGTGGTGGGCGAGCAGGGGAACGTCAGCCATGCGCTCGCGAAGCGGCGGCACGGCGAGGTGGATGACGTTGAGGCGGTAGTACAGGTCCTGGCGCAGGCGACCTTCGCTGACGGCGGCCTCGATGTCGCGGTTCGAGGCGGCGATGACCCGGACATCCGAGTGCAGGGTCTTGGTGCCGCCGACGCGCTCATACTCGCCGTCCTGCAGCACGCGGAGCAGCTTGACCTGCACCACGGGGCTCATCTCGGTGATCTCGTCGAGGAACAGTGTGCCGCCTGCTGCCAGATCGAAGCGGCCCTCCTTGCGGCCGGAGGCGCCGGTGAATGCGCCCTTCTCGTAGCCGAAGAGCTCGCTCTCGAGCAGCGCCTCGGGCAGAGCGGCGCAGTTGACGGTCACCAGGCGTCCGTCCCGTCGGCGGCTCATGCGGTGGAGCATGCGGGCCAACCGGCCCTTTCCAGTGCCCGACTCACCGGTGACGAGCACCGTGGCATCAGAGGGAGCGACTTGCTCGCACTCGTCCAGCAGCTCGCGCATGGCCGATGAACGGCCGATGACTTGGCCCTCGCCGATCTCGCCAAGTTGTTCGCGCAGGTGGCGGTTCTCGATGGTCAGGGCACGCTTTTCGAGAGCCTTGCGCACCGTGGTGACCAGGTCGAGGCGCTTGAGCGGCTTGGCGACAAAGTCGTAAGCGCCCTCTTTCATGGCCTCGACGGCCGTCTCGACGGTGCCGTAGGCCGTCATTACCAGCACCTCGACATCAGGGTCGAGTGTGAGGATGGCGCGCAGCACGTCGATGCCTGACATTCCTGGCATCTTGAAGTCGGTGAGCACCAGGTCGACGGGCTGCTGCCGAAACAGGTCGAGTCCCTCACGCCCCGATGCGGCCTGATGAACGTCGAAGCCTTCGCGGTTCAGCAGGCGCTCGAGGGTGACCCGGTTCGAGGCGTCGTCGTCGATGACGAGGATGGTCTTGCGCATGGCGCGAGCTTATCCCGCCGACTCGGTTGTCGGCGTCACGGGCTGTCCCGGGCGGTCGGGAAGTACCAAGGTCACGGTGCTGCCGTCGTCGCTCGAGGCGACGTGCACGGTGCCGTCGTGGTCCTCGAGGATCTGCTTGGTGATCGCGAGACCGAGGCCCGTCCCAGACGCCTTAGTGCTGAAGAACGGGTCGAAGGCGCGGCTATGCTCTTCGTCGGACATGCCCGGACCGTCATCGGCAATCGCGATGCGAACCTCGCGGTTGGCGCGGGTGGCCTGTACTCGGAGGTGTCGGGCGCCCGCCTCGGTGGCGTTGCGCACGATGTTCATCAGCGCTTGCCGGAGCTGGTTTCCATCGATGCGCTGCACACCGACGCCGGATGCATCGAGGGCGACCGCGATCCCGTGCTGAGCGAGCTCAGCATCGAGGATGCGCACGACGTCTTCGAGCAGTGCGGGCAGGTTCTCGGGCTCGAGGCGGGCGGGTGGCCGGCGCGCCAGCTGCAGGTAGTGCCCGGTCACGTCGGTGAGCCGGTCAATCTCACTCGAGATGGTGCCGAGCATCTCGAGGGCCTCAGTCTTCTTGGTCGGATCGAGGTCTTGGATCTCGTCCATGAGCAGCTCGGCGTTGAGCGACATGGCGTTCAGGGGATTGCGCACCTCGTGGGTGATCTGCGCGAGCATCTGACCCACCAGAGCGAGGCGCTCGGACCGGGCGAGGCGCTCCTTGGACTCGGTGGCGTCGGTGACGTCGGAGGTGACGACGACCACCCCGGTCTCGCCGAATGAAGTCACGCGAACCTCATGGAGCGTTCCCGCGGCGCCGGTGACCTCATGGCGTCCTGGGCGGGTGATGAGTCCGTCGAGTGGAGGGGGCGCGGGTCGAGCGCTGTGTGCGCCCCAACGTGAGGTCGCAGCGGGATTTGAGAGGGTGACGCGTCCGGCCTCGACCACCATCAATCCGTCGTCTAGGGAGTGCAGCACACTCTCGAGGTAGCCGTTGAGCCGGCGCAGCTCCTCGGCGCGGTCGACCAGCGCGGTGTCGCGTGCCTCGAGCGCACGGACCATGGCGTTGAACTCATGGGCGAGTGCGGCGACTTCGTCCGAGCCCGCAACCTCCACGCCCACTCCCGGTTCGCCGGCGGCCACGCGCTGCACCTGCTGGGTCAGCTCGCCGATTGGCCGCAACTGCACGATGACAGCGGTGACCAACAGGAGGGCAAACACCGCCGACAGGGTGGAGGCCGTGACTGCGATGGTGGTGGCGCGGGATTGCGCTTCCTCTGCAGAGCGGGTGATCCGGGCGATGCTCTCATCGACCAGGCGGGTCACACGGCGAGTCTCTTCGCTCACCCCGCGGTTTCGACGCTCGACGAAGGCGAGCTCACGCTCGGTGGGCATTGTTCCGGCTTGGCGCGCCGCGATCAGGTCGAGCGTCTTGGCCTCGTAGTCGTGCAGCAGGGCGTCGATATTGCGCAGGTTCTTGGCGATGAGTCCAAACACGGCGCGCTCGCTCGCGGGCAGCTCTCCCTCGGTCTCGGCCACGTGGGTCTTCGCGAGCACGAGGGTCTCGCGTAGCTGGGCTGCTGAGAAGCTGGGGGTCGCCCCACGGCGCATCACGCGGTCCTCGCCCAGCAGGAAGCCCACCTCGTTGTGCATCCGGTCGCGGTCCCGCTCGAGCTGGGCCGCGACCCGGGACAGCGGCAGGTAGGCCTCGGTGACGACGTTGAGCGCGGCGTGAACGGACCGCTGGCTTCCGACCAAGAACAGCAGGGCGAGGATGGCGGGGAGCAACGCTGCGACGAACGCAGCGACAATGCGCGACCTTAGGGTGCGCATCGACTGCTCAGCGACGCTTCGGCTGGAAACTTCCGCCGAGCGAGGGGACCTCGGGGAGGCGACCCGCGTTGAGCTGTACGACGATCGGGCCGCTCTCGATAGCCAAGACGCCGCTTGCCCAGATGGTCGTGCCCGTCTCGCTTCGCACCGACATGGTGGTCTCGCCGGCGGGAAGCTCGGTTGTGAACACCGACCCCGCAGTCAGTGGATGGCGCTCGTCCCCGATGAAGAGCAGGACGCCTTCGTCGTCTGCGACCCTGAACTCAACCGGGACAGAGCCCTCGACCGGGGGAAGTCGCTCCAGCGCCTCTCCGAGAGTGACGCCCGCCTTGCCAACGGTCAGGGTCGCGTCGAGCCCCTTGCGCACCACGATGTCGAAGTTCTCGGGGGTGCCGTTCCTGTAGATCGTGACGGCGTGCGAGCCGAGGTCGACGGGAAGGCGGACCTCGGATTCCGAAAACAGCTGTGCTTTGACGTGGCCATCGAGTCGAAGCTCGATGGGTACGGTGGTGTGGACCACCAGGTCGGCACCGAGAGCGAGAGAGGCAAGGAGGATCAGCATGGCACCGCAGTAACACCGCTCGGGATGAAGGACTTCGTGTCCTGCGACACCTAGCCCCCACGATGCCGTCCCACTCCTTCCACAAGCGCTGCAAACGTCGCGGTTTTCAGCCTCTGCAGGCGCGTTGCTCCCCACCGCTGCCCGCGTTAGCTCGCTGGGTCTGCGAAGAGGGCTCTATGCGTACGATGACCGCGCTTCTGGCTGTGTTCCTGATTGCTTGCGGGGAGCCAGCTGAGGCCCCGCCGGCGGCAACTGCGCCCAGTGCGTCCGCCGAGCCGTCCTCGCTCGTCGAGGTGCCCGAGGATCAGGTGCTCGCCAGCGTGGGTGGGGTTCCCGTCACGATTGCCGAGTTCAAGAGCGCGGCGTCGCGCAAGATCCCGGCCGATGGCCAGACCCTCTCTGAGGCCGAGCGGGCCGAGGTCATCGACGACCTGATCGCCGAGAAGGTGCTGTACCTCGAGGCCAAGCGCCTCGGTATCGACCGCGACCCCAAGGTTCAAAAGGCGATGGTGAACACCCTGTTGCGGCGCACCATCTACAGCAAGGTGCGCAACTCTGACTTCACCGAAGAGGAACTCCGGGCCTACTTCGACGCGCACGGCGACGAGTTCGTGGTGCCCGAGAAGCGCCAGATCAAGCGCGTGTTCGTGCGCGGTGACGGCGAGCGCACCATGGCTGAGGCCATCGCTCTGGCCGAGGAAGCACGCAGCGCCATCCTCGCCGACCCATCCGAATTCAAAGAGATCGCCGGCAAGTTCAGCGAGGACCCGTACCGCCGCCGCGGAGGCGATGTGGGCTTCGTGTCCGCAGAGGGCAAGCCGGGCGTGCCGAAGGCCGTGGTCGACAAGGCCTTCACCCTCGAACAGGGCTCGGTGTCGGAGGTCTTCGAGGCCGATGGCGGCGCCAACGTGATCTACATCGCCAGTATTCGCGACCGCATCCAGCGGACGTTTGAGCAGATGCGTGGCGGGGTGCTCCGCAAGGTCAAGAACGACCGCCTACGCGAGATGCTCGAGTCCTACGTCGGCCAGGTGAAGGACGGCTACCCGGTCGAGCGGCAGGAAGACCGCGTGATGGGTGTTGAACTCGAGACCGTGGGGCCGGCCGGTCCCAAGCTCCGCCTGCCCAACCGCCCTGGCGATGCCGCCGTCGATCCCACCCATGGGGGGCACTAGGTGCTCACACTTCTCGCAGCGCTGCTGTTCTCCTCCGCACACGCGGCTACCGTCGATCGCGTGGCGGCGGTCGTCAATGACGACGTGATCGCACTGTCCGAGGTCTACGATCTCGGCGACGCCTTCATTCGTCAGTCCTGCCCGCGACTGAACCCGATCTGCGTGGAAGAGGCTGAAGTACAGGTGCTCGACTCCTTGATTCAGCGCAGGCTGATGCGCCAGGAGCTGTACCGCTTGGGCATGCAGGTCACCTCAGAAGAGATCGATCGCACGATCGACCAGGTGGGCCGCGACAACGGGCTGACGGAACGTGGCGACCTACGACGTGAAATCGAGCGAGCCGGGTTGACCTGGGAGGTCTACCGCGAGCAACTCACCGAGCAGATCCGCTCGATGAAGTTCACAGAGAGCGTCATCCGTCCCCGCATCCAGGTGCGCGAGTCTGACGTCGAAGAGCGCTACCGCCGTGCGACCAAGGACTACGAGGGTCCGCCGACAGCCGCCGTTGAGGCGCTCGCGCTCGCGCTGCCGGAGGACGGCGGGCAAGAGGGCCTGATCGAGGCCGTCGCTCGCGCCCGGGCGATCATGACGGGTGTCAACGCCGGTGAGCAGGACTGGAAGACGGCCGTCGCCGAGAATGACTCCGGTCTGTACGCCCCCCGCGAGGGCGTGATGGGCGACTTCCACCAGGGTGAGCTCATGCCCGCCCTCGACGCAGTGGTGTTCGGCTCCGAGGTTGGCAAGGTCAGCGAGCCAGTGGTTGTGGGCAGCGCCGTGTTCCTCATTCTCGTCACCGAGATGCGCGAATCCGACGTGCTCAGCTACGAGCAAGCCGCTCCGAAGATCCGCGAGCAGCTGTTCAACGAGAAGAGCGAGCGCGAGCTTGAAGAGTGGACCGCATCGGCGCGTCGGCGCGCTGCGGTGAAGGTCATGCTTGGTGACGGCTCGGGCTCGACCGAGATCAAGCGGGTGTCCGCGGAGGAAGAGGCCGAAGTAGCCCCCGAGGTCAGCAAGCCGGCGCCCGAGCCTGCTGAGACCGCCGAGCCGGCAGGGACCCCCGAGCCGGCCGAGACCCCCGAGGTCAGCAAGCCCGCCCCAGAGACCCTCGAGACGCCGGCGGGCACGTCGACCTTGCCCCCGGGCAAGAAGGCGCCCGCTACCGCCGGTGACGACGCGACCGACACGACCGATGAGGCTGGTGGCACCTCCGAGGCCGCCGGCGGCGAGCCCAGCACGCCCGCGGTGACCAAGCCGACGGAACAAGCCCCTTCCGACGGGGCGGACGGCGCCGACGTTGAGGCTGCGCCCGAGGCCACCAAGCCCGCCGAGGACGCCCCGACCGAGGCGGCTCCGACCGAGGAGGCTCCGACCGAGGAGGCTCCGACCGAGGAGGCTCCGACCGAGGAGGCTCCGACCGACGACGCTCCGGCCGAGACGGACGAGGAGCCCGCGAAAGAGGGGCCGTGGAGCGGCGACTCTCCGCAAGATTCGGAAGAGGGCACCGGTTCCGAAGAGGATGGCGGTCCATGGGAAGGAGACCCGACGGAAGCCCCCGAGTGAAGCCTCTGATCGTCACTCCGGGCGACCCGCTCGGGGTGGGCCCAGAGCTAGCGGCGAGGGTTCTCCGGGATCGTGAGCTGAGTGGCTCACCCACGGCCGTCGTGCTCGTGGGAGACGGGGCGAGCATTGCGCGAGCCGCGGACGCGGTGAACCTTCGGCTTCGTGCTGACGGTCCGTTCGTGGACGGTCCAGGAGTAGGGGTCGTCGATACCTCCACGGGTGACGAGCCCGCCGAGGTGGGCGCGATTCGCTACGCGGTCGACGCGATCACCGCCGGGCGCGCGCGCGGGCTGGTCACGGGACCGATTCACAAGGCGAGGTTGCGCGCTCGCGGGTTCACCTACTCGGGCCACACCGACTTTCTCGGGGCCCTCTGTGGCGCAGAGCCTGTGATGGCGTTTGTCGGCGGCGATCTGCGCGTGGCCTTGGTCACCGTACACATTCCGCTTCGAGCAGTAGCAGACGCCATCACGCGTGAGGCCGTGCTGCACACCCTGAAGACGGCCCACGCGGCCCTCGAGCGCGACTTGGGCCTCAAGGCTCCGCGGCTGGGTGTCTGCGGACTCAACCCGCACGCTGGCGAGGACGGGGTGCTCGGCTCTGAAGAGGTGGCGGTCATCGGACCCGCTGTCGAGGATGCGCGCGCCTTGGGCATCGATGCCCGCGGGCCGCTGTCTGCCGAGGCCGTGTTTCGGCAGGCCGCTGAAGGGCAGGTCGACCTTGTGGTCGCGATGTACCATGATCAGGGCTTGGCCCCACTCAAGCTGGTCGACTTCGGACGGAGCGTAAACTGGACCCTCGGACTGCCGATTGTGCGCACCTCGGTGGACCACGGAACCGCCGACGACATCGCCTGGACGGGCAAGGCCGATCCGGCCAGCTTCGAGGCAGCACTCTCCCTCGCCGAGCGACTTACTTCGCGCTGATCGGCGTGTTCGGGTGTGCGGAACTCGACGACCCGCGTCCGCGGCGGCTCAGCGCCCCCGAGTTCATCGATGTGTCGCTGGAGTGCACCGGCAGTGGGTGGCTTCTCGAGGCCGAGACCTCTAGCTGGACCCGGGGGGGCATGCTCTGGCTCGACGACGGCTTGCGCCGAGAGCGCCACTCAGTGCCTTCCGTCGCCGCAGAGGTCGACCAGTCCGGTGATTTCCTGCGGCTTACCCTCGATGTCATCGCCGACTCGGACCAGTGGCAGGCCGGTCGCACATCCGGCTTTCTCTGTGGTGAGCGGCCGCTTCGCCAGGTGTACGCGATCTCGTTCGACTACGAGGCCGCAGATTGTCGCCGAGACCCGGGCTTTCCCGAGATCGAGGGTGTCGATCCCTGCGGCGAGCGCTGGCCTTGAGGTGGCCGTTCTGTCTCGCTTTCGTCGGCTGCGTCCAGCCCGGCGACACGGCGGATAGCCCCCCGCCCAGCATTGTACTCTCGCGGGTGAATGCCGCCGAGTGGAGCTGCGACGAAGACCAGTGGACCTATGATGTCAGCACGCTCGGGTGGGTGGACACTGTGCGCATCGACCTGTTTCGCACTGCCGACTGGCCGGGGGGACCGAATGTCGGAATCCTCGCTGAGGACCACGGCCTGGCGGTGCTCACCTTTGCCGAGGACCGCAGCTGGACGCACTGGCAGGTGACGCTTGCTGTGGTGGAGGAAGCGGTTCAGGTCAATGGCGAGAGCACGGCTCTGGTCTGCGAAGCCGACACGCCAGCCGAGGTCGCCAGCCGTCTGAAGGTCTGGCAGGAGGGGGCCCTGCAGGACTGCGTGATCTGGGGTCAGCGCTCCGAGGACTACTTCAACACGGCCCTGCGCGACGATTGTTACTGCTTTGACAGCGAGCGCGGCTGCGGCACTTGGTAGGTCCATGCAGACGAATGAACGGGTCTTCTGTCTCATCCGGGGGGTGCGGATTGGGGAAGCTGAAGACTTTGCGCTGAATCGTCGGGTACACTGAGCCTCCGTGAGGAGACCTATGAAGTACGCAACGCTTGCTCTTGCCCTGTTCGCCTTTGGCTGCAGCGACGAAGGCGGTTCCGACGGTGACTCGGATGCACCCGTCGGCGATGTTTCCGAGATCCAGACGGTCGACTGGAACTGCGATCAGACGAGCTGGACCTACATCACTCGCACAGACGGGCTGGCGCACACGGTCCAGGTGCAGGTGTTCGATAGCGACGCATGGGATGGCAGCGCCGAGCCCTCCGAAGAGGATGCCTGGGGCGAGACGCACCAGTTCTTCAACACCGATGTCGCGGCCGATGAGAGCTGGTTCGAGTACGAGGGCACGGTGTCCAAGGTCGAGAACACCTCCCAGGTGGTCGAAGGCCAGTCCACTGTCTTCGAGTGTGGCCGTCAGGGTGCTGACACCCTCGCCTTCTCGATGCAGGTGCGCGATGCCAATGACAACGTCTTCGACTGCGCGCTGTGGGGCCACCGCTCCGCCGAGTGGTTCAACGACACCCTCGGCATGGACTGCCTGTGCTTCGAGTCCGAAGAAGACGGCGCCTGCGGCGACCACAGCAACCTCGGGAAGTAGCGCCTAGGCCGGGCTGATCGAGACTGAGTCATCCTCGATGATCGCGCGCACCTTCACCGAAGCGCCCGCGCCAGCGCCGATCTCGGCGGGCCACGCGTTGACGTGCTGGCCCCAATGGGTCGTGCTTCCCGGTGGGTTCCGCATGGTGATGCCCCCGCCCAGGTCGGCTTCAAACCAGATCACCACGCCGCCGATCGGACCGGGGTCGATGCTGGTGATCTCGCGGACGACCTCCTCATCGGGTTCTTCGCCTGTCCCAAGGGCGATGTCCCAGAGCAGGACGGGCTCGCTCGCCAGGCGCTCGCCGCCGGTGACGTAGCGATAGGGGCCCGGGTCGGCGAGTCCGGAGAGAAGCGGTCCGACCTCGAGCCCGAAGCGCTCACCCACGCCGGCAATCGCGCGCCGAGCGTCACGAACTTCCTTGGCCGAGTCCGAGCTTCGGACCAGCTGGGCGTAGACCTTGAGGCGACTCGGAGCGAGCTGGCCGCCGGGGACGAGCCAGGTCGCTGCGGACTCCATCGCCTCGACGACCCCTTCGTAGAACGGGTCTGCGTTGAGCAGCTCACTGAAGGCCAGATCCACGGGCCTCGGCTCGAGCTCTTCGACGGTGCTCTCCAGCAGGTGGACCCGGTCGGTGAGGCCGTTGGCGGCGATCAGCTCGCGTGCGACCTCTGAGATCGCCGTGGGCTCGACAGCCCAGACTTCCTTCGCCCCCAGAGCGGCGGCTGTGCAGGACCACAGGCCGGTTCCGCAGCCGACTTCGAGGACGCGTGCCCCCGGTGCTCGGGTCGCGAGCATTTTCAGAAGCGCTTCGTTCCGGCCGGCGTCCGAGAGCAAGCGGATGTGCTCCCACGGGTCACCAAATCGCTCGACGCCCTCCATGCTGCCTCCCTGCCGAGCGAGGGTAACCGGCGAGGGGCTCGGCGACGGGCGGAAGGCTCGACGTGAGGCTGAGTCAGCGTCGCGTCGAGCCCCCGAACTAGCAGTCGAAGCAGTAGCAGCTGGTGCCGTAGGCCTCGATGGGACGGTGGCCCCACACGCCACAATCGAGCGTCTGGTTGTCGTCGTCGTACATCGTGGCCTTCCAGGAGAGGCTGTCGGCGGCGTGGTAGCCACACTGGAACAGCGTCGACTCGCTCGACACCTGGTTGGCAAAGCTCGAGGCGCTGCGTAACGAGACCTGCCATTCATCCCAGGAACCGTCCTCGGCGTAGGCCAGGTTCTGGTCGAAGACGTGGTACTCGTCCCAGACGGCGGAAGGGTCGGTGGTCCAGCTACCGTCGCCCGTCTCGACGATGTCGAGGGTGATGGTCGAGGCCCACCCATCGGTGAGGGCGTAGTAGGTCCACGTGCCGCTGTTCGGCTCGCAGCTCCAGTCGAGCTGGGAGAGCTGCCACGGACCGGCATACGCGGCGCTCGCGGTGTCGCCCCAACTGTCGCCCGTGTCGGTCTCGAGACCGGTGCAGCCGACGAGTGCAATGAAGGTAGCGGCGAGGATGGCGATGCGGGTCATGGGGTCTCCTTCTCGGGATGACTCATCGACGCGCGGCGCTCAGATCTCTTCAATAGTCCCAACAGAAAAGAGCCCCGACCGCATGGCGATCGGGGCTCTGTAGGCTTTCGCCGGATGCGACCTAGTTGGTGCAGCCCGTGCCGAAGCAGTAGCAGTCGTCGCCCTGGTTGGTCTCCCAGTAATCCTCGGCCTCGTGGCCCCAGATGGCGCAGTCCATGAGCGCGTCGTTGTCGTCGAGCATCTCAGCCTTCCAGGTGAGGCTGGCGTCGTCGTGGCGCGGAGTCGTGCCGTCAGTCTGGAAGCACTGGAAGAGCGTGCTGGTGCCAGAGGTCACTTCGCCGGTGGTCGCAACGCTGGTGAGCTCGAGGTCCCAGGTGTCCCAGCTTCCGTCCTGAGCGAACTCGACGTTGCTCATGGGGTGGAACTCGTCCCAGACGTCGGCGTTGTTGGTGCCAGTCCAGGCGCCGGTCTCGAAGATGTCGAGGGTCATGTCGCCGGCCCAGCCGTCGGTCTTGACGTCGTAGGTGTAGCCGGTGGCGTCGCAGTCCCAGAGGACCTCTGCGACCTGCCAGGGGCCGTCGTAAGGGGCAGCGGCGGTGTCGCCAGTGGGGCCGTCAACTTCGCCTTCGCATGCAGCGAGGACGGACATGGCAGCGACCATGACGAGGGTAAGCTTGTTCATTGCGTCTCCTTGGGTGTGGCGAGAACGCCACGAAAAAACAGTGCCGCTTTTGGCGACAGATGCATCCTTACCCGTGGTGCCGGGCACCCGCAACCCGTGTGAGCGGAATGTA
>JAGSGY010000123.1 GCA_023954855.1 Pseudomonadota bacterium
ACTCTCGTCTCAAGACCTCGAGCGTCGTGCTCCTCTCGCCTCGCTCACCTGGTGCAGCGTGACCCTTGAAGCCCGCGACCGCTTCTTGCTGGACTCGGGCCTGGATCTCTCTGCAGACGAGCTCGACCTGAGCCGATCGGATGAGGACCTGGTCGCCGCCATCCCCACGGGCGCGAGCGTTGGCCTGTTCGCGAAGCTGTTCGGGAAGGCCAAGGCCAGGGAGGGAGCCGTGATGCTGCTGAGCGCCGAGCCCGCCACGCCCGCTCCGGATGGCTGGCTGACATGGCTCGAGTTCCAGACCGGCAGAGATCTCGAGTTTCATTGCTGGGGCACCGAAGGCGGCACCGAGATGGCGACGCACAGTGAGCCCGCCGCACAGCGCCCGACTGCCGAGGCCTTGCTCGACATTCTGCGCACCCACCCGAGCATTGTGAGGGAGCAATTCGCAGACCTCTACGACGATGAGGCTCCTAGAGACCCCGAGCTGCAAGAGCTGGTGCCGGGCACCCCCGAGCGTGGATTCTGGCGGTCCGTTCCCCCCAGCGAGCTCGCCGAGGTCTTCACTGCCCACACGAGCAGCGGCCCCGGCTACGACCTGCGCTCAGACCAGTTCCTACCCGGATCAGCACTCGTCGATCGCATGCGCGACACCTTGGACCAGCCCGCTGCTGTCGCCCTGCATGCAGGCCACGAAGCCGAGGCTGCCGTGGTCTGGTTTGCCGTCGGCGGCATCTCGCGCTCGAGCGGACAACTCGAGTGCTTCTTGAGCGAGCGCGTGTGGACCTAACCACCGACTTTTGAATAGTTCTCGGACGGCTCGTCAGCAGGCCGACCCGATTCCAGGCCACCGACACAGCCACCCACGCCATGTCATGACAGGAGCAACGCCACCACCTCACTCCGCGCCGATCTGCGCTGTTGCGTTTTGGGCACCAAACGCATAGAATGCGCACACTTGATTGGGTTGTGCGCGTGTGGGTCCGCCTGCTAGGCTGCCCACTGCGACTCTGGGAGAGAGCATGAAGTGGAGTGTTTGGTGTCTGGTGCTGTTCTGCGCCTTGTTCGCGCTGCCCGTTCAGGCGGCGGGTATCGAAGATGCCGGCGATCAGGCCGAGACGCTGATCTTGCGCAAGCTGGCCGAGGACTCGGCCTACTTCAAGTGGATTCTCTCCGAGAAGAAGGCAGGTCGCACCGGCGACCTAGACGCCAAGACCTTCGAGGGTGAAGTTCGGCGCGCGAAGGGCCTCGAGCCCGTCATCGACTACATCGTCGACACCGCGCGCAAGAAGCCGAACGGCGAGCGACTCGACCTTCCCCGTATTCGGTCCCAAGCCGGTGGAAGCTACATCCAGCTCGCCACCTACCTCAACGTCATCGGGACCATCCGCTCGGAGGACTTCCTGCGTGCGCAGCAGCTCGCCGAGCAGATCGATCTCGAGGTTGGCTTCGGCCCTACCCAGTCCATTGAAGGCTACCGAGTCGCGCTCACCCGGCACTACTACTACCTGCATGCCATCGCGCTGTACCACGCGCACGAAGACGCAAAGGCCGTCCAGTGGTTCGGTCAGATCGACAGCGACACCGAGGTTCAGGCGATGAACCTCACTCGCAAGAAGGAAATCGAGAGCTTGCGCCTCGCCGACCTCTCGCAGCGTCCCATTGCGGTGACCGCGTTCGCCAACTCCAAGCCCAGTGACGACACCGACTGGATCGGCCTGGCCGTCTCTGACGGTGTCACCAACGACCTGGTTCGCTACACCGACCTCACCGTCGTCGAGCGCACCCGGCTGCAGTCGATCATGGAGGAGCTGTCGCTCGGCATGATGGGCGTCGTCGACGAGAAGCACGCCATCGAAGTCGGCAAGCAGCTCGAGGCCGGCACCTTGGTGTACGGCAGCTACATCGCCGAGGGTGACGTCGTCACCATGACCGGGCGCCTCGTGCACGTCGAGTCTGGCGCCATCCTCCAGTCCGCCGTCGTCAAGACCGATGACGAGCACCTGTTCGAGGGCACCCGCGAGCTCACCACCCAGCTGCTCGGCGATGCCGGTCTCATGACCGCGGTCGAGAAGATGAAGATCGCCGGTGCCCGCGCTCCGCAAGGCTCGGCCGTACGCGCGGTTGCCAAGGCGCGACTCATGGCGGCGAGCAATCCCGACGGCGCCCGCGAGCTGTTCGAAGAGGCGATGGCGAACGACCCCGAGTACGCGAACGCGCACGAAACGCTGCGCATGCAGTTCGCCGATGTCGCCGCCAAGGTGGCGGTCATGCCGCTTCGCAACACCACCGGAAAGGCCGAAGACGCCTGGCTCTCCGACGGACTCGCCGAGCTCTTTGGCCGCGACCTGCCGCTGCTCGGCTTCTCGACCGTCGAGCGCTCCGAGATGCGCAAGGTGCTGACCTACCAGCTCGCACTGATGGGCGCTGAAGATGCCGGCGGCGACGTCCTCGAAGGCGGCGCAGTCGACCTGGCCGCGATGGGCGAGCAGATGGCCGCCAACTTCATCGTTCTCGGCGGCTTTCAGCGCCTCAACGACGACGTGAAGATCAGCATTCGCTTCGTGGATGTCGGCAGTGGCGAGGTTCTCTACACCGCAGGTGCCGACGGTCCAATGTCCAAGTACGGCGAGGTCGTCAGCGAGGTCGTCGCCGAGCTCGCCGGTCACGTGGGTCGCGAGCTCGACTCGGACACCATGGCGCAGCTGGTCGAAGGCAAGCCCACCCTCGATGAGTTCGAGCGCTTCATGCGCAGCGAGCTGGCCAAGGACGCCCTCACCGCCGACGAAGCTCGGGCCGAGGGCGAGAAAGCGCGCTTGGAAGAGGGTTCAGAGGACCGCGAGCGCCTCGAGGCACTCGTGCAAGAGCGCGTGGCCGAGGCCAACTCCAAGGCCAGCCTACGCCGCACCATCGGTGCTACGGGCGTGGTCGCAGGAGCCAGCATGGCTGGCGTCGGCCTGTTCGTGGGTCACCTCGACCGCCAGAAGGCCGGCGAGTTCATCGGCCTGTCCGAGCACTCCATTCGCCAGGAAGACGCCGACCGCTACTACGAGCAGTCGCTCGAGTACCACAAGCGCGCCAACACCATGCAGATCATCGGTGCCAGCGGCATCGGCCTTGCGGTGGTGTCGACGGCGGTGATGGTCATCGGTGGCAACGGCAAGCCGGACCTCGACGGCATCGAGCTCGGCGAGGCCTCGGCGAGCTTGCACTTCGACGTCACCCCCACCCGTGGCGGTGCCAAGGCAGGCGTGCAGCTCCGGTTCTGATTCGGGGCCTTAGTGCGGTCCGCCGCGCCTCGTCACGCTCCGAGGCCGGCCTTCACGGCCTGGACGTGCGCCGGGGGCACAGAAGCGAGAGCCACCTCCAGAGTCCGAGTGGTTCTCAGCTTTCGCACGACCTCGACCAGGGCCGACTCGGCCCCCTGCACGCTGACGCAGAGCGACTTCGCCGAGAGGCCAGCTGCCTCGAGTTCAAGCGCGTTCTCGGCTACCCAGGCAGGCTCAAGACGGCCCAGCAAGTACATGCGCCGCTTGTCGCCGCCGAGTGCAAGCCTGGCGGCGAGCTCACGCTCCGGACTGCCCGACGCGGCCCAGACAATGCGCACATCCAGTGCGCGCAGCAGCGCCCAGCGGAGGTCCCGGCGAGGCTCATAGGGATCGGTGACCTCGAAGCGAGGCAGCTGGTCGGCGTCGAAGAACGAGACCAACCGAGCCGAAGCAGGGCTCTCGGGACGCTGAAAACAGTCGTCGAGGGCCGCACGCAGCGTCTTGGGATCGACGCTGTCGAGGGCCGCAGACACGGCAGCGTCCACGGCATCGGTGAGTTGGGGACGGACGACACTGAGCCGCGTCACCCAGAGCCCAGGCCAGGTCTCGCGTTGCGGATGGGGCCAGGGCCAGGCTCCCCCGCCCCCGAGCGACGCGCTCACCGCCGTATCCGTGTCGTCTGTGTCCACACCCTCGAGCGTTGCCGGCACGTCGGTGGTGTGGCCGGCGCACTCCCAGTGAGACGGTGAGGCATCGAGAAACACAATGGTCGAGCGCAGTGGTTGGTCGCTGTGGTTCGCAAAGACGGTGCAGCTACAGGCGTACAGGCGACCGCTCGCACTCGACTCCACCCCCAGGACTGTCGTCGGGTCCTCGGCCTCGAGAAGCTCACCAGGGTCCGGGTCTCCACCGCGCGCCTTGCCGAGCCCCGCAAAGCTCCGCACCACCTCACCGCAGCGAATGCAGCGCACGTGATTACAGCCTGCAACCGGACCGGAGTTCCCCCAGTAATGGTCCCAGGGCGCGGAAGGCAGCCAACCGGTCGCACCCACGAGCGCCCCACCATCCACGCAGAAGTTCAGGGAGTCCACGCTCAGGCCACAGCCCCTGGATGCCGCTCATGAGGGAACTTGCCGCCACCAAAGGCACGCAGTTGGCCCTCGTTGTACGGCGAGATGTCGGTGTACATCTGCTGCCCCTCGGAGTAGCTGGGACCAAAGGGCTGAGCGGCCACCATCACCTCAACCAGCGAGTGGTGATTCGCAGGCACGAGGTAGCCAATCGCGGCCAGCCGAGCGTCGTCCATGGACACGCCACCGAGCACCTGAGCGGCATTCATCAGCATGTTGGTGGTGCCGGAGGGACCCGCGGCCAGGGGCATCGACAGCTCGCGCATCTTCGCAACCCAGGCGTTGTTCTCGTTCACCGCCCAGGTTCGCGCTCCCTCTTCCCAGCACAGTGTGCTCGTGTTCGGGTCCCAGACCTCGCCCTTCGCCTCGACGCCCCGTTGCTGGAGCGCCTGCTCGGCTGGGTCGAGCGTCACCCCGCTGCTGTCCGGGGTCAGAGAGGTCCGCGCGTCTTCTCCAGACTTGTCGCGGGCGACCCCCTGCCCTTGCACTTCGGAGTCTGTGGGCTTCTGGACCATGGTCGTCCACGCGTTGCCAGTCTGGGCGGCGCGGCGCGCATCGAGTTCATCTTCGTCGAGCTTGGCCTTCTCGATCCAAGTGTCCATCGCCGGATCGTCCGCCAGTAGATCGGCGCCGAGGATCTTGGTGACAAAGCCACCAATGTGGTTCATGCGCGTCGCGAGGTTTCCAGTGTCGAACACCGCCATCAGATCGGTCATCGCCGTGCCGACCGCACCCGACCAACCGGCATTGTCGGCGCCGAGCCGTGTGAGTGAGGCCTCCAGCTCGGCGTTGTCTGCCTGCCACGCCCCGTGCTTCGCCACGAAGTAGTCCTTCGCCTTGGCGGACATGGCCTCCGCGGCCGGAAGGGCCCGGCTGAATGCATCCACTCCGAGGGCCGTCTCGAAGCTGGTGGCGTCCTTCTCGAACTCCGGATTCACCGCCATCGACACGTCGAGCGGAGCCAAGAGTGTGTCCATCGTCTGCCCGTCACGCGAGGTCACGCTCCCCTCTTGGAGGGTGGCTCCGCGTGATGAAGCCCGGTCCTTCGCGGCCTGTGATTGCGCGGAACTGGCCTCCCGCTGAGAGAGTGCTGGCATGACGACTCCTAGGTGGGCGAGGAACCCCACAGACGCACGATAGTCCCGTTTCGCTGCGCAAGGCAAGCGATTCACTGCAAGGCCGCATGCCCCCTGCCAGCGCCCGCTGGACGTATGTCACCAGCGACGGTCACGCGCCCGTCTCATCACGACCGCTAAAGCGAGCCCGGTGGGCGGAGGCAAAGCACGTCTGCATCTGCGCCTCACTCATGCCGATGACCTCCCGGCAGATGGCGAACTCATCCGCAAGCGTGTTCCCGAACAGTCCAGGGTCATCGGTGTTGATGCTCACTGGCACCCCGGCCTCGATCAAGCGCTTGATGGGGTGAGCTTCCAGCACGTCGATGCACCGGCAAATCCAGTTGCTCGTGGGACAGATCTCCAGACAAATGTCTCGCTCCCGAAGAAGCTCCATCAACTTGGGGTCATCGATGCTTCGCAGGCCATGACCGATGCGCTTCGCACCGAGCAGTTCGATGGCTTCCCACACATTGTCGGCCCCCGCAGCCTCTCCGGCGTGGACGGTGACGTTCACGCGCCGGTCGTCGGAGCGCAGCAGTCGCTGCAGTGGCTGCTCGAAGACGCGACAGGGAAAGCCCACCTCGTTGCCGGCCAGGTCGAAACCCACGAAGGCGTCGAGGTTGTCCAGGTAGAAGTCGGCGACCTTCGCGGCCTCCTCCGGTCCGTAGTCCCGGGTGGTGATGCAGATCAGTCCGACGTCGACGCCGGGATTGCGCTCAACGCCTTCGGCGAGTCCAGCCTGAATCGCCTGCAGACAAGCATCCCAGTCCAAGTCGTGCACCTCGGCGACGAAGCTCGGCGCATAGCGGAACTCCACGGCCTGGGTCCGCTCTGCAGCCACGTCCTCGACGCACTCGAAGGCCAGCCGGCGAAGCACTTCCGGGCGGTGGAACACCTTCTGGAACAGCGCGAACTTCTCGAGGACCTCGCCAAGACTTCGCATCGGCTGTTTGAGCAGCACCTTGGACTCAAAGGCTGCCAGGCTCGTCCCCTGCCCCTCGATGCCGAGCTCCTGGCACAGCTCGAGGAGGGTGCGGGTGCGAAAGGAGGCATCGAGATGACGATGCAGCTCGGTCTGAGGAATGTGCATGCAGAGGATCCCGGATAGCCCTCAGCTTGGTCCGAGCCGGCCCATCACGCAAGTCCCGCGGCGAGCCGATCGAACACCAGGCGGATGCGCGGGCTGGTGCGCAGCTCGCGATGGCAGACCAGCCAGATCGGAACGGGCATCACGACGTCCCGAAGCACGCACTCCACACCGGGCTCAGCATCGCCCACCTGCTTCATCATCACCGCGATGCCCATGCCTTGCTTACACATCGCCCACTGCACCAGGTGGTTCGACGTCACGATCGGGAACTGCGCCCGGGTCACCGTCACGCCCATCCTGGCAAAGCCGTCGACCATGAGCGCAGTGCGGTCGAAGGCGAAGAACTCGGCGCGGGTCAGGTCCGAGACCGACGTGATCGGACCGATGCGCGCCAGGTAGGCCGGCGCGGCGTAGAGGTGGCCGACGCTGTCGCGAACTCTGCGGGCAATGAGATCGGCCTGATCCGGCCGGAAGTTCCGAATCGCGATGTCGGCCTCACGGCGGCTCAGGTCGCGAGGGGCGTTCGAGACCACCAGCTCGATCTCGATGCCGGGCTGCTCGATCCGAAGCTCTGCCAGGATGGGTGGCAGCAGGTGTGCGGCAATCGCCTCACTCGCTGTGACCGTCACCGTGCCTTCGAGGGACGTCGACTGGCCGGTCGCGACGAGCGACACCTTTGTCGCGGCTTCGCCCATGGCGCGAACGTGCTCGACCAAGTCCAGGCCCGTCGCGGTCAGCTCGAGTCGTGTGCCCACGCGCTCAAAGAGCAGCACATCGAGTTCACGCTCAAGTGCCGCCACCTGTCGCCCGATCGTGGGCTGGCTCGTACCCAAAGCACGCGCTGCTGCAGAATAAGATCCCTCCTCGACCGTAACGAGGAAGGCACGGGCTCGGTTCCAGTCGAATTGTACAGAGCGCCAGTCCATGCATTTTCGTATAGCCCATCGACCCTTTTCGACAAGTGCGCACCATCTATGCATGGGCCATATCAGGAAGACCGAACCCCCGGCCCACCAAGGATATCGCAATGCAAGCCGCCTACACCCCCCACTATGGCCCACCGTCCATCATCGAGCTGCGCGATGCCCCCACGCCCAGTGTCGAAGCTGGCGAGGTGCTCATTCGGATCCACGCGAGCCCCGTCACCGAGGGTGACCGCCGACTGCGCTCGGCCGACTTTCCCGGCATGACCGCACTGTTTGGCAGACTCGCGATGGGCCTCACGGGGCCGCGAAAGCCCATTCAAGGCTCGATGTTCGCAGGCGAAGTCGTCGAGGTCGGGGCCGAGGTCAGCCACTACGCGGTCGGTGACCGGGTCTTCGGCGAAGCGGAGCACGGTGCCTACGCCGAGTACCTGCGCCGGCCTGCCGACAGCTCCATGGCGAAGCAACCCGAGGGCATGTCCGCAGACGAGGTCGCCGCCCTACCCTACGGCGCGGGCACCGCGCTGATCTTCCTGCGCGATCTGGCCGAGCTTCAAGCGAACGAGAACGTGCTCATCCTCGGGGCCTCCGGCGGTGTGGGGCGCTACGCCGTTCAGATCGCGAAGTCGATGGGTGCGCGGGTCACCGGCGTCTGCAGCCAGAAGAACGTCGAGCTCGTCCGCAGCCTCGGCGCCGACGAGACCCTCGACTACGCGAGCGAGGACTTCACCCAACAGGACACCAAGTACGACGTCATCTTCGACATTGCCGACGCCACCACCTTTCCGGCCGCGAAGCGTGTGCTGACGCCGAACGGCCGCTACCTCACCCTCTACATGAGCTTCGGCGTGCTGTTCCACATGCTGTGGACGTCGTTGTTCGGGACCCAGAAGGCCCTGTTCAGCGTCGCGATGCCCACCCCCGAGCACATCGAGACCCTCGCGGACCTCGCTGGCAAAGGAGTCATCACGCCGAACGTCGCCAAGCGCTTCCCCCTCGCCCAGATCGGCGACGCGCATACCGCAGCGGAGGGTTCGCTCAGCGGCGAAGTCATCGTCACGCTCACCCCGGTGGCGAGCGGCGCCTAGCTGGCGAAGGGCTCGTCCAGCTCGATGACGTTGCGATCTGGGTCGCGCACGAACACGGCCTTCATCTTGCCGGGAATCGTCATGCGCTCGGTGATGGGGAACCCCGCCGATTCGAGAGCGTCGGCCGCCTCTGCGACGTCTGCCACCTCGAGCGCGAGGTGCGTGTAGCCGGGCTGCTTCACGGGCACGTCCATCAAGACATTCGTCGCGTCCGACGAGGGGGCGTTTAGGATCAAGTTGATCTCGACCCCAGTCGGGTGATGCAGAATGGCCACCGGCTCGGGCCCCACCGGCCCCATGGTCTTGGTGAACCCAAGCAACGCATAGAAGGCGAGCGAGCGGTCGAGGTCGTGGACGCGAATGCCCACATGGGCGAAGCCGAGAACCCGAATCTTGGACATAGACACTCCTCCACGAGCCACGTAGCCCGTCTGCACCGGGTTCCGTCTAGAGTCAGTGTTAGGACGCGGGCGAGGAATTCATGCCCGAAGTCGCACCCAGTCTCGCTCCTGTCTTGTGCATCTTTGGTACGGGAAGCGACGTCGGAAAGAGCTGGCTCACGGCCGGCCTCTGCCGCCTGTTCGCGAACGCAGGGGTGCGGGTGGCCCCGTACAAAGCCCAGAACATGTCGAACAACGCCGGGGTCACCCCACTCGGCCTGGAGATGGGTCGAGCACAGATCGTGCAGGCCCAGGCCTGTCGCCTCGTCCCCCACGTCGACATGAACCCCCTGCTGCTCAAGCCAAACACCGACACCGGAGCGCAGGTCGTGGCCCTCGGAAAGGTCATCGGCACGATGGAGGCCCGCGAGTACTTCAGCGGGGGAATGGACTCCCGACGCGGCCTGGTCAACGACGCCCTGGACCGGCTGCGCGCGCAGGCAGAGCTCGTCATCGCAGAGGGCGCGGGCTCCTGTGCCGAAGTGAACCTGCGTGACCGGGATCTGGTGAACTTTCCCATCGCACACCACGCGAACGCCGCGGTGTTGCTCGTGGCCGACATCCACAAGGGCGGCGTTTTCGGGCAGCTCGTCGGCACCCTCGAGGTCATGCCCGCAGAGGACCGAGCCCGTGTGAAGGGCTTGATCGTCAACCGCTTCCGCGGCGATCAGAGCCTATTCGACGACGGGGTGCGCTGGCTCGAGGAGCGAACGGGCTTGCCGGTGCTCGGGGTCATCCCCTGGCTTCGTGAGGCCACGATCGAATCAGAGGATGGCCTGGCCCCCGACACCGTCATCGACCCGCCCGCGCCGCAGAACCGCGACCGCTTTCACGCAGCCGTGCTGCGTCTTCCCCACATCGCCAACTTCACCGACTTCGACGCCCTGGAGCGGCACGGCGTTCAGGTGCACTACCTCGCCGAGCCGAGGGACCTGTCCGCCTACGACTTGGTGATCTTGCCGGGCACGAAGAACACCCGCGGCGACCTCGACTGGCTTCGACGCATCGGCTGGGAGCCTCGGCTCGCGAACTATGATGGAGCGATTCTCGGCATCTGCGGTGGCTTTCAGATGCTCGGCGAGCGCATCCTCGACCCCCGAGGCGCCGAGGGCGAGCCCGGAGAGAGCGCTGGCCTGGGACGGCTGCCTGTGCGCACGACCCTCGCTGCGACCAAGACCACCCGACAGGTCACGGGTACGCTCGGCGACCTCCCGATTGGGGGCTACGAAATCCACCTCGGAGAGACGACCGTGGACTGTCCGCCCCTCCTGCACCTGGACGACGACGCGCGCGACGAGGGTGCCCGGCTCGGGAACATCCTGGGCACCTATCTCCACGGCCTATTCGACCACCCCGGCGCGGTGAAAGCCCTCCTCGGACCCATCCGTCCGGACCTGGCCTGGCCAGAGCTTGGCTCCCACGAAGACTGGCGTCAGGAGCAGTTCGACATCCTCGCCGAGCACCTTCGGGCGCACCTCGACACCGAAAGGCTCGGCGCGCTGACCGGCCACGCGCTCTAGGGCGAAGACTCACCCATGTCGTTCCAGTCCACCGAGGTGTAGTCGTCGCAGGTCGCGTCGGGACTCGCAAAGGACGCTGAACGAGCGTCGCAGGTGGTCTCGAGCCAGTCCGGTTGATCGCGGGTGACCAAGTCGGCCTCCCAGGCCCAGGTCTCGCACGACCCGAGAAAGGCGCGCTCGTCGTCGTAGCCGGCCGCAGTCCAGTCCAGCCCCCAGTCGTCGAGGCATCCGCCATAGAGGTCGGCGGCCTCGACACACATGGCGTCGCAGGATGGCGGCACAGGGCCTTCGCAGGCCCACAGGGTCAGCAAGAAGACGAGCATGCGTTCCTAGTAGAAGGCGACGGTCTTGGGGGCGAGCGACAGTGCAATCGGCGCGGTAGTCTTGGCATCGCAGCTGGCGATGTCGTAGACGCTGAGGCCGACGGGAGCGGTGTCGTCAATCCACGAGGGACTCGAGACCACCCAGGCCTCGCCGCGGTCGTTCGCCGAGATTCCGCTGTAGTACTGCGGCGAGTTGGTGCTCGACGTGACGGTGTCGGTGGCCAGGTTCACGCAGTGCAGCGCGTAGTGGGAGTAGTCCGAGGCCAACGAGATTGCGACGGCATGGTCTCCGCTCGCCACAATGCCTGCGAACTCCTCTCCGGCGACGGCGGCGACGTGGGTGACACCAGTGCTCGGGTCGAGCTTGTAGATGCCGCCGGTGTCATCGCCGTAGGCCCGTCCGAGCACGAGGAGGTGGTCGGTTCCCTCCCAGGCGTGCACGGTCGTGTTGCCACCGACGTCCCACGACTGGGTGGCCGCCTTGGAGTCGCAGTCGACCTCGACCACCGCGCCGCCGGCATCAATCCAGCCGTTCTCGCGGTCGAGCCGGTTCAGTCCGACATAGAGCTTGCCGTCCACCTCTACGAGCGAGCTCGGCTCCGGACCCACGCCATCGCCGTCGCCGTAGGCCGACAGATCGACGGTGCCGGTCAGGTTGCCGGTCGCCGGGTCGTACACGCCGAGCGTCGAGGTTCCGTACAGGGCCACGAACAGCGAGCCCGCGCAGACATCTGCAGGTCCTGGGTTCGAGAGGTCGGTGAGCTCTTTTTCCCAGACTGGCTCGGTCCACTCGCCGGGGGTGTACATGCGCACGGTGTCGTAGCCGAGGCGATTGACCTGAAACACCTTGCCGTCGTCGACCGAGACCGAGGCATCGCCTGTGGTCACGAACAAGTCGTTGGAGACCGTCCAGTCGTCGAGCGACACCGTGGCGAAGCTTCCAGTGGTCGAGTCCGAAGACACGGTGGTCACGACCGCGGTGGTCTGCCCAGTGGTCTCGACCGCGGTGTCTGCGGTGTCTGCCGAGTCGATGGGGTCATCGGACTCTCCCGAGGTGCAGGCGATCAGCGCGACGAGAGAGAGAGCGAGAATACGGCTCATGAGGGAGTCTCCTGGTTGGGGGTCGGGAGCGCCCAGCGCAGCGTGACAAGCCACGTGCGGCCAGGCAGCGGGTACCCGAAGAAGTCGTTGATGGGTTGAACGACCAGGGTGTTGTCCTGGTCGTCGAGTGGGTTTCGATCCATGAGCGCGACCTGCTTGTCGAGCAGGTTGAGCATGGAGAGTTCGAGCGAGAGGCCGCGATGGCCGGCCCGGATGAAGGCGCCGTGCAGCGCTCGTGGCGGTGCGAGGAACCAGTTCGTGGCGTCCCAATAGTTGCCGGCGGTGTAGCTGAAGCTGTGGCCGATCCGGAACTCCCCGACGTGCACCGACGTCGACTGCGAGAGCTCCAGCTCTGGCACGCGAGGCAGCTGCTTGCCGGTCAGCTCCGGCCGGTCCGTCCGGTTTCGTGAGCGCGTCCAGGTCAGGTTCGATTGGCTGTCGAGCCA
>JAGSGY010000121.1 GCA_023954855.1 Pseudomonadota bacterium
CGGCCAGACGACGGCGCAAGCCCTGGCCCCGTGGACGCAGGGCGTCGGTCGGTGGATGATCACCATCGGTTGCCTGGCGTCTGTCGCCCGTGGCGGAATGCTGTTCGACCTGCTCACCAATGGGCCCAAGGATGCCAGCGGCTCCGCGCAGCTCGGTTGGTTCATCGTCGTCGCAACCATCGTTGGCTTCCCGATCGGAGCCGCTCTGGTCGTGCATCACTTCGGCGTGCGCGCCCTCGACGTGCGACGCGACTTGCCGTTTCGACGCTAGCCCCCCTACCCCATCCCCTCCGCCGCGATTACGCTCTCGGCTCGGAGGGACTTCTTGGCTGAACTGACTTTGCCCGGCTGGGCTGATGAGCTGCGCACCCGCTACCTCGCAGGCGAAGCCAGCCTGTTCCTCGTCCACGGCAATGTGCGCGATCTGGTGCCCTGGACCGTGGGCGACACCACCGAGTGGGTCGACCTGCGCACCTTCCTCGAGCGCTTTCTGAGCCGCACCCGCGAGGTCGTCGCCACCTACGACGTCAGCCAGGGCATGACCTTTCCGTCGCGCAAGCACCAGCGCCGCTTCGAGACCGTCATCGACGCCGCCCGGGCCCTTCGCGGTGAGCCGAAGCTCGACTTCCTGCCGCGCACGCCCAGCCAAGCGATTCCTGTCGTCGAGCAGCTGATCACCAACCCCACCGTCCCTTGTGGCGTGGTCATCGATTTCTTCGAGATGATCGCCACCCGCGGCGACGTGTCGTTCATGTCCACCGACGACCGAGCGAACCTCGTCAGTCTGCAGCGCTGGTCCTCAGACCCTTCGTTCCTGATGACCGACAACCTCGTGATCTTGGTCTCCGAGCACCTCGCGGACATCGATCGCCGTGTGATCTCCAGCCCACAGCTGTCGACCGTGCTCGTCCCCTTCCCCGACATGGCCACGCGCTCGGCCTTTCTCGCCGACGAAGACACGGCCGTCGACAAGCAGATGGACGATGCCGGCTTGGCAAAGGTTACCGCCGGCCTGTCGCTGCTTCAGATCCGAAGCCTGCTGCGCGGCGCACGCCAGACCGGCGAAACCATCACCTTCCGCACCGTGTCGCGCCGCAAGAAGGCGATCATCGAGCAGGAGTGCTCAGGTCTGATCGAGTTCGTCGACCCCGATCACAACTTCACCCACGTGGGCGGCATGGCTCGGGTCAAGGCCGACCTGATGCGGGTCGCCGACGCCGTGAAGCTGGGCCACAAGAACCGCGTGCCGATGGGCATGATCTTCGTGGGCCCCATGGGCACCGGAAAGACCTTCGTCGCCGAGGCCTTCGCCGCTGAGTGCGGCCTGACCTGCCTAAAGTTCAAGAACTTCCGCGAGCGCTGGGTCGGCTCCACCGAGGGCAACCTCGAGAAGATCCTCGACCTGGTCGACGCCCTTGGGTACGTCCTGCTCATCCTCGATGAGGCCGACCGCAGCCTGTCCTCCGGCGATAACGACGGCGGCACGAGCTCCCGAGTCATCGCCCGACTCAAGGAGTTCATGAGCGACACGAGCCACCGCGGACGCGTCGTCATCCTGATGATGACCAACCGACCCGACAAGCTCGACACCGACCTCAAGCGTCCTGGCCGCTTCGACCTGAAAATCCCGTTCTTCTTCCCCGAAGAAGCCAGTGAGCGAAAGCTGATCCTCGAGGCCTTGATCCGCAAGAACAAGCTGATCATGGACGAAGGCGTCGACCTCTCGCACACCGTGGATGCGACCGAGGGCTACTCGGGTGCTGAGCTCGAGGCGGTGCTGCTCGCAGCGGCGTCCAAGGCCACCGAAAACGCCAAGGACGTGATCAGCCAGGCCGACCTCGATGGTGCGGCTGACGACGTGATCCCATCCCGCGACACCCGCATGCTCGAGTACATGGAGATGCTCGCCGTCTTCGAAGCCAGCGCCCGCCGCATGCTTCCAGAGCGCTACAAGGACCTCGGCACCGATGAAGTGCACGAGCGCCTCGACACCTTGCGCATGCAGCTCGGTCGCCGCGCGCTCTAGACGGGAGGCTCCTTGGCCAAGGAAGATTTGTCGTTCTTCACGCGCCTGATGATGGCGCTGCTGCCCGACGCCGATGCCCCACCCGAACTCGACCCCATGGACAGCGTGCCGAGCATGCCCCTAGGCGGGGTCTGGCACCTGCACAAGGGCATCGAGATACAGCGGGCTCGCCTGTTCGACGGCGGTGCGAACCGGCTGTACGCAAAGCCGAGGGTTCAGATCCCTGGCCTGCACCTCACGCCTCCGATCGTGCTCCGCGCCCAGCGTCACGGCATGCCGCCTGAAGACCGCACGTCCCGCGACCTGCTCGCCGATCCCCGCGTGACCGCGACGATTCCCGGGGGCCAAATCTACGCCGATGCCGACCGCGTCGTGTGGCAGACCACCGCACCCGGGGCCGAAGGCGTGCTCGCGGACTTCATGCTCGCCCTCGAGAGCGCACGGAACGAGCCCTGGCAGGCCCTCGCCTCGAAGCACCGCCTGAACATCGACGAGCGCGGCCTGTCGATCTTCGGCACCACCGGAGGCCTGCTCGCCCGTCGAGAGCACTTCGACATCCGCATTCGCGAGGAGCGTCGACACACTCGGATCCGCATCGGCCTCAACGGCAAGCTTCCCGCGGACTTCAAGATCGGCACCGGAAAGCCGAGCCCGGATCAAAAGCTTCGCGATCCGATCCTGGACCGCCAACTGATCTGTGACGGCATGACCCCTGCCCTCCGCCGCGCCGTGCTGGACGTCCGCGATCCGCTGCTGCACGTGCTCGCAGAGCGGGGTGAGTCGAACATCACCCGGGACAGGATCCGGGTGGTGGTGCCTGGTCGACTGCTCGCCGATCTCGACAATCTGGTCGATGACGCGCTCGCTGTGGCCCGAGCCCTCTCTGCGAGTGCTTGACAGGGCAAGGTCAACGCCCTAATTGCCCTCGGCTCGCCCAAGGCTCTCAAGTCCCCACTTCGGGGCGCCTAACAGGGCGGTATTTAGGGAGAAGTCGCCATGTACGCGATTGTCGATACCAGCGGACGTCAGTTCCGCGTCGAAGAAGGCGCCACGATCACCGTCGATCTTGTGGATGCCGAAGAGGGTGCCGAAATCACCCTCGACAAGGTCCTGCTCATCGGCGGGGAGTCCGGCACCAAGATCGGAACCCCCACTGTCGAAGGCGCGACCGTGAAGGCCACAGTGGCCCGTCACCTCCGTGGCGAGAAGCTGATCACCTTCAAGTACAAGCAGCGCAAGCGTTCGCGTCGCCGGGTTGGTTTCCGGTCCTCGCTGACCGAGCTGACCATCAACAGCATCAACGCGTAAGGGAGACCTCTCATGGCTCATAAAAAGGGACAGGGATCATCTCGCAACGGTCGCGACTCCAACCCGCAGTACCGTGGCGTCAAGCGCTACGACGGCGAGGCAGTCCGCGCTGGTTCGATTCTCGTGCGTCAGCTCGGCACCAAGGTGCACCCGGGCACGAACGTTGGCTGTGGACGTGACCACACGCTCTTCGCCACCGTCGACGGCCAGGTGAAGTTCGAGACGCGCAACCGCCGCCAGCTGGTCAGCGTCTACCCCATCGAGGCCGGCGCGTAGTTCTCCTACGTGACTGACTCGGATGAGCCGCTCCCCGTGAGCGGCTCTTCGTCTTTTCAGGATCCAAGATGCGCTTCAAGGACGAAATCGAGATCACCTGCAGCTCCGGACGGGGCGGCGACGGCGTCGCATCGTTTCGGCGCGAACGTTTCGTGCCCCGCGGTGGGCCCGACGGCGGTGACGGTGGACGCGGTGGATCCCTGATCTTCGAGGCCACGCGTCAGCGCAACACGCTGATCGACTTCCGCTTCAACAAGCACTACTCCGCGGACGATGGCAGTGCGGGTCAGGGCAATCGCAAGGCTGGAGCAAGTGGAGAAGACCTGCTTCTCTATGTGCCGGTCGGCACCCTGATCCACGACGCCGAGACCGAAGAGCTGCTCGCCGACCTCACCGACGAAGGCCAGCGCTGGACCCTCCCGGGTGGCAAGGGTGGCCTCGGAAACTGGCACTTCAAGTCCTCGCGCAACCGCACGCCCGACAAGGCGACGCAGGGTCGCGAGGGCGCGACGCACCGCCTACACCTCGAGCTCAAGCTCATCGCAGACATCGGCCTGCTCGGCTTCCCGAACGCCGGAAAGTCGACCTTCATCAGCCGCATCAGTGCGGCAAAGCCGAAGATCGCCGCCTACCCGTTCACAACCCTGGTCCCGAACCTCGGCGTGGTGCAGATCGGAGAAGGCGACTCCTTTGTGGTCGCCGACATTCCGGGTCTGATCCGCGGTGCTGCGGATGGCGAAGGTCTAGGGCACCAGTTCCTCAAGCACGTCGAGCGCTGCGGCCTCTACATCCACCTGGTGTCTCCGGACAGTTGGGACGGCACTCCGGCCGAACGCTTCGCCCACCTGAACGAGGAGCTGCGCCGCTACGGCGACAGCCTCGCCAAGCGGCCGCAGATCGTCGCACTTTCCAAGACCGACACCCTCTCGGACGAGGAGGTCGCCAAGGCGGCCGAGGCGCTGTCCGAGTCCGCAGGCTGCAAGGTCTTCCCGATCTCGTCGGTCAGCGGCGATGGCATCCGTGAGCTGGTCGGCGAGGCCTACAAGACCCTCACTGCGCGCCGTGAGGCCGAATACGCAGCGGCCAATCCGGTCGTAGAAGATGTGTGGGATCGCCCGGACTAAACGCGGGTGAGGGCGTCTCGCTCTGTCACGACTTGTGTTCCGCGTTGAGAACACCGACCGACCTCCATACAATGCCCTCCTGACACAGGGGTCCTCATGTCCAAGCTCGTGCTTCTCGGTCTCTCCCTCGCCCTTCCTTCCGCGGCTCTCGCTTGCCCCGGCAAGGGCACGATGACCGCGAGCGCCGCCGACACCAAGGCGGTCGCCGCCGACACCGAAACCGTCGCAGCCGTGGACCCCACGCACTGCGCCAAGAAGGCGTCTCTCGTCGGCAGCAACTGCTCCTACACCACCGGCATGATGGCCCAGCGCATTGTCGCCGAGGGTTCCAACCACGCCTTCGCCGGCATGCTCACCAGCTTCGACGAGGAGCTTGAGAGCCACGTCGCCGCGCCCTTCACGCTCGGAAGCGACGTGCACGTCGTGGCCAACGCGGTGATCGAGCAGCTGACCGAGGCCGGTCTCACCGACAGCCGCGTGTCTCTCGAAGGCAAGATGCTCGAGATCGACGGGGTCAAGTACTTCGTCGCGACCCGCTACGTGTCCCTCGCTGCCTGATTTTTCAGGTCCGAGCCCGACATCCGAAAGCGCGCCTCGAGTCTCTCTGGGCGCGCTTCGTCACGTCCGGAGCTTCGCAACCGGCGACGACGTCGGCCGACAATTTCCGATTTCACACTTGTGCATGCCCGGTCCGACGGCCCAGAATATGAGTAATGCTGACCTGAGGAGGTCCCAATAGAGTCCGAGGAACTGGCCACCGCCATGGCTGCGGTGGTCCTCGAATACAAGGCGACGGAAGTCACCATCCTAGACATGCGCGAGCTTGTCTCCTACACCGACGTGTTCGTCATCTGCACTGCGAGCAATCGCCGTCAGGTGCAGGCCATCGCAGATGCCGTGGCGTCCGCTTCCAAGCGCGACCATGGCATCGTCCCCTCGGGGATCGAGGGCATGGAAGCCGCTCGGTGGGTACTCGTGGATCTGGGCGACATTGTCGTGCACGTCTTCGACGGACCCCTGCGCGAGTTCTACGATCTCGACGGTCTGTGGCGCGATGCGCCTCGCCTGGCCGTGCCTGAGGTCGAGGCCTCTGACGAGGAGCCCGAGAGCAAGCCGCTCTTCACCCTGCCGTGAAGCTGCTCGTTCTCACGGTCGGCAAGAGCTCGGCCAAGTGGGCTGACACCGCGATCGCGGACTGGACCAAGCGCATGCGGCGCTACGGTGGTCTCGAAGCCGAGTGGGTAAAGCACCACCCTTTCCGTGGCGATGTCGACGCCGTGCGCGATGCTGAAGCGGAGCGCCTGCTCAAGCGCATCGGCCCCCGCGACGTGTTGGTCGCCGTCGACGAGCGGGGAGACACGCCGACTTCGCATGCGCTCGCCGACTGGTTCGAGACCCAGCGTGTCGGCGGAACGCACCGAGTGGTCTTCGCGATCGGCGGAGCCTACGGCCACGGAGCCGAGGTTCGAGAGCGCGCCAACAAGGTGCTCTCCCTGTCGTCGTTTGTGTTGAACCACGAGGTCGCCCGGGTCGTGCTGATCGAGCAGATCTACCGCTCGTTCACGATTCTCAACGGCGTGCCCTACCACCACTGAGCCACTTCGCAGGCGCGCCCGTCGAAGTTTGTCGATGCGGTCGGGCGCTTTCCGCGGCGAGAGATAGACTCGCGGAGTGGAGGGCCCATGCGCGTCCTGATCGCCGACAAGTTGCCCGATCAAGCCCGTGTCCGCCTGGCCGCAGCCGGCTGTGAAGTGCGGCTAATGCCGACTCTATCCGGCGAGACTCTGACGGCAGAGCTCGGGGACTTCGATCCCGAGGTCTTGATGGTGCGCTCCACCAAGGTCACCGCTGCTCACTTTGAGTGTGCCGCGCGCCTCGGTCTCGTGGTGCGAGCCGGAGCCGGTGTGAACACCATCGACCTCGCTGCGGCATCCTCGGCTGGCGTGTATGTCAGCAACTGCCCAGGTAAGAACGCAGACGCCGTTGCCGAGCTGACGATCGGCTTGTTGATCGCCTGCGATCGGCGCATCCCCGACAATGTGGCCGACCTACGCCGAGGCGAGTGGAACAAGGGCGAGTACAGCAAGGCTGCCGGTCTAGCGGGAAGGACCCTCGGCATCCTTGGGACCGGATCCATTGGCCTCGCCGTGGCCCGACGCGCCCTCGCAATGGACATGGAGGTGCTCGCGTGGTCTCGGTCGCTCACTCCAGAACGCGCGGCCGAGATCGGGCTCCGCTACTACCCGACCCCCGAAGACGTCGCCCGCCGCAGTCACGCGCTCAGTGTGCATCTCGCGTTGAGCCCCGAAACCCGAGGATTCGTCAGCGACAGCATTCTCGGAGAACTGCGCCGCGGGGCGATCTTCTTGAACACGTCGCGTGCAGAGGTCGTGGACGAGGCCGCGCTGCGCGTTCGCCTCGACGATGGGGCGTTGATGGCCGGCCTGGACGTGTTCTCGGATGAGCCGAGCGCAAAGACCGGCCCGTTCTCACACCCACTCGCTGCGCACCCGCGGGTGTACGGGACGCACCACATTGGCGCGTCGACCACCCAGGCACAGGAAGCGGTGGCGGCCGAAGCCTGTCGGGTCGTCGAGCTGTACGCCAGCACCGGAAGTGCCCCCAACTGCGTGAACATCGCCCGACGCTCGACGGCCCGGCACATCCTCGTCGTCCGCCATCGTGACCGCGTCGGTGTACTGGCGGCGGTCCTCGGCGCACTGTCCGAGGCCCACATCAACGTCGGTGCCATGGAGAACCAGCACTTCGACGGCGGCGATGGCGCCATGGCCCGAATCCACGTCGACGCCGCCCCCAACGCCGCGCTACGTGCCCGGCTCGCGGCACTCGACCACGTGCTCGCCGTCGACAGCGTCGACCTGGAGGCCTGATGGCTCGCATCCACAACTTCTCGGCCGGTCCGGCCGCCCTCCCCGTCCCCGTGATCAAGGCCGCCCAGGGCGCTCTTCTCGAACACGAAGAGCACGGAATCGGCATCGCGGAGTGCAGCCACCGGAGCCCGCAGTTCGACGCGGTGATCGAGTCGGCCAAAGAGCGCATGACCCGCCTGCTCAAGCTCGGCTCACACCAGCACGTGCTGTTCCTGCAAGGCGGCGCGCGGCAGCAGTTCTACCAAGTGCCGATGAACGTGCTGCGGGGTGGCCGGGCGACGTACCTGGACACCGGAACCTGGTCCGATGGCGCCCTCAACGAGGCCCGACGGTACGGAACGGTGGACCTGCCCTTCTCGTCACGCGATGAGGGCTACGCCCGCGTTCCCCGCGCCGGCAGCTGGGGACCTCTGCCCGAGGGCACCCAGTACCTGCACTACACGTCGAACAACACCGTCGCAGGCACCCAGTTCGACTACGTCCCCGATGCGGGCGACGCGATGCTGATCTGCGACATGAGCAGCGACATTCTCTCGGCACCCCTCGATGGCTCTGGCTTTGACTTCATCTACGCCGGTGCCCAGAAGAACCTCGGCCCAAGCGGGGTCGTGGCCGTGATCGCGAGCGACCGCTTCCTCGAGCGCTGTGACCCCGACCTGCCGAACATGCTGCGGTACCCGATCCAGGTCACCAAGAACAGCATGCTGAACACGCCAAACACCTTCGGCATCTACATGATCGACCAAGTCCTCGGCTGGATCGAGGACACGGGCGGGATCGAGGCCATCGGCGCCCGAAACGAGGCCCAGGCCTCCAAGCTCTACGACGCGATCGACACCATAGGCTTGTACAAGGGTCTGGCTGAGCGGAAGTCGCGCTCGCGCATGAATCTCACCTTCACAACCTCGAATCCTGAGCTCGATACGCTCTTCTGGAAGTCCGCCTTGCAGGCGGGACTCTCGGGGTTGAAGGGACACCGAATTGTGGGCGGCCTTCGCGCTAGCCTCTACAATGCTCAGACCGATGCTGCAGTGGACGCTCTCGTCGCATTCATGCGCGAGTTCGCTTCCACGCACGGGGGGAACTGATGGGCAAAGACATCCTAGAAGCGTTCGACGAGTCCGAAGAGATCGGTGAGTCCGACATCGTCGTCCTCGTGGACGAGGATGACGTCGAGCACCGCTTCGTCATGCTCGCCGTCGTCGAGTACGACGATCAAGAATACGCGCTGCTCGCCCCTGAAGACGAGCTGGCCGACGACTCCGAGCCCGATCTCGACCTGTACATCTTCCAGTACGATGTCGACGAGTCGGGCGCCGAGAACTTCCAGCCGATTCCGGACGACAACCTCTTCGATGAGGTCCGCGCCTTCTGCGCCACACTCATCGATACCGAAGGTATTCCGCCGGTCAACGGCGGCGTCATTCCCGAGGCCTAGGTCGCGGAATCAGGCTGCGCCCACAACGGCAGAATGCCGAGGAAAAATCTCTTGCACGCGCATGTCACGCCCGATATCCGGCGCTGGAATGTCGACGTTCGACAGGAGATATTTCTATGTACAAGTTGTTTTTCGCCGTGCTCGCGATCCTCACGTTCACCGCTTGTGGCACCGAAGCCATGGAGCAGGCTGAGTTCGAGGCCGCCATGCGCGGAAACCCGAACGCCCAGATCTGCGGCGGCATCGCTGCACTGCAGTGTCCCGACGGCTACGAGTGCCAGATCACCGAGAGCTACCCCGACGCCGCCGGCACCTGCAAGAAGGCCAAGGGCGGAAAGAAGGACTGCCACCCACGCAACCAGTACGTCGGCACGCCCGATGAGTGCATGGTCATCCGCTTCTTCTGCGAAGAGGGAACCCAGCACTTCTCGGATGAGTGTGGCTGCGGCTGTGAGCCCATTCCCGAGCCCATCGTCGAGCCCGAGCCCGAAGGCGAGGTCTGCGGCGACACGGTCTGCGGCGAAGGCCTCGAGTGCTGCAACGCCTCGTGTGGCATCTGTGTCGAGCCCGGCAACGTCTGCATCCAGCTCGCATGCGTTGGCGACACTGGCTTCTAGGTCGCTGTGAGAGCAAGGGCCCGGCCTCCCGCAAGGGACGTCGGGCCTTTTTTCGTTGACGAAGCCTCCTGAGCCTGGCAAAACGCCCTCCTCGGAGTGTCTATGCGCCAGGTCGCCCTGCTATTGCCCCTGTGCTTCGCCGTCGCCTGTGGCGGAACCGACGAAGACGGCGACGGCTACAACAGCTCCGTCGACTGCAACGACCAAGACGCGTCGATTCATCCCGATGCCGACGAGGTGTGCGACAGCTGGGACAACGACTGCGACGGCACCGCAGACGTCAACGCGGTCGACGCCACCATCTTCTTCCGCGACAGCGACGGCGATGGCTTCGGCGATGCGGAAAGCCAGGTGGTGACCTGCGCGGCGGCAGACGACCTTGTCTTCGAAGCCGGGGACTGCGACGACACGAACGCCGACGCCTACCCCGGCGCGCCAGAGGACTGCGCAGCGACCGCCGACCTCAACTGCGACGGCTCGATGGGCCAGGAAGACAACGACAACGACGGCCACGCCGCCTGCGAGGAATGCGACGACAGCTCCGCGGCGGTGTTTCCTGGTGCGACCGAAGAGTGCAATGGCGTCGACGACAACTGCGACGGCACCATCGATGAGAGCGCGTGCAACTACGGCCACGACGCCGATATGCAGCCGATCTGGGACAACACCTGCACGACCCGCTGCCACTCGGGAAACCGGCCTTCAGCGGACCTCGACCTGGCCCGCGACGCCTACAGCGCCATGGTGAGCGCCCCGTCGGGCCAGGCCCGCCTCGACATCATCACGCCCGGCGATCTCGACGGGAGCTACCTCGTCCACAAGCTGCGCAACACCCACCTCACCGTCGGTGGAAGCGGCACGCGCATGCCGAAGACAGGTGCCATCAGCAACGCGGATCTGGCCATGATCGAAGCCTGGATCCTCGATGGCTGCGCCCCCTAGAGCGAACGCACGACTACGCCTTCGCGAAGCTTGGGCTCGAACCAGGTGCTCTTGGGCGGCATCACCTGACCCGCGTCGGCGACCTTGAACAGCTGGTCGAGACCGGTCGGCACCATGTGGAACGCCACGGCCGCACCCGAGTCGACGGCATCGGAGAGCGCCGAGGCACCGCGGATGCCCCCCACAAACTGGATGCGCGTGCTGCGACGGGGGTCGGTAATCCCGAGAATCGGGCCCAGCAGGTGATCTTGGAGCACGGCCACATCGAGGCTCGCCACCGGATCGGCCGTGTCGAAGAGACCCTCGCGCGGCGCACACAGGTGCCAGCTGCCCTCGAGGTACATCGTGAAGGTGCCACGGTCGGCAGGGGCTGCGTCTTGGGTCGGCGTCACGGTGAACGCCTCGGCGACGGCCTCGCGAAATGCCTGAACCGACAAGCCGTTCAGGTCATTCACCACGCGGTTGTAGGCCATCACGTAGAGCGCATCGTCCGGGAACAAGCCAGCGAGGAAGTAGGCAGACTGCTCGGATCCGCGATGCGCATGGACCCGTGACGCCGCGGCGCTACGGTGATGACCATCCGCGATGTAGAGCACGTCGAGCTCCGCGAATGCAGCACGGAGCGGCTCGATCTCGTCCTGGGAGGCCGGCCAGAGCGCGTGCTCCACCCCGTCCTCGGTGACGACTCGCCACGCCGGATCGCCGCTCGTCCCCGCCTCGGTCAGCTTCTTGAGCCGATCCGACGCCCGGTAGGTGAGAAAGACCAGGCCCACCTGCGCATCGATCACTTCCATGTGGTGGGTACGGTCGTCTTCCTTGTCGGGCCGCGTGTATTCGTGCTTGGCGATCGCGCCGCGGTCGTACTCGTCGACGCTGCAGGCTGCGAGCACGCCGACCTGCCAGTGCGTGCCCATACGCTGACCGTAGAAGTAGTAGGTCGGCTGAGCATCGCGCTGAAGGGTGCCGTCGGCGATGAGCGCCTCGAGGTTCCTGCGCGCCATCGCATAGGCCTCGTCACTATGCGAGTCGGATCCTTCAGGCAGGTCTACCTCGCTGCGAGTGACCCTCACGAAGCTGCGGCGATCGGTAGCGATCGCCCGGGCCTCGGCCTCGGACAGCACATCGTAGGGCGGTGCGATCACCTCGCCTGCAAGCCGATCCTGGGGACGAAGAGCGCGGAAGGGACGGACGTCAGCCATGGCGGGAGCCTCCGGGACAGGGCGCATATCCCAAAGCGCACATCAAGCGCAGCAGATTCGCTGACCAAGGCCCCTTTCGGCGCTGGCCGTCCCGCGGTAACGTGCCGGTCGGCGAACGGAGAGCGCGCACATGGCCGTGAACGAGTGGCTTTCGAACATCATGCAGGCCGACCAGCAAGCCCGAGGTCTCTCCGGAGGCAAGGGCGCCGGACTGGTCCTGGATGAGGCGAACCCGTACTACAACTACCGCCTCAAGCGGTTCGCGGCGGGCGGCGACCTCGTCCGCGACGCCACCCTGCTCTGGGGCAATGGCTCGGGTGGCGGCCTCGGCCCGCATATCGAGTCGGCCAAGGGCGACGGCATCGCGGGCTTCACCGACGCGCTGCTGATCCTCTCGCACGAGGACTTCGGCCGCACGACGCGGTCCCGCGACTGGAACCAGGAAGCGACACGCATCCTGCTGCAGCAGTTCGAGGACTTCTGCCGCCGTGAGGGCTTCTCGCGCCGCAACGCCCACCGCCAGCTTGGGCTGCGCATTCTCTGTGACGGCTCGGCCGACATGGGCGGCGAGTCGCTCGGCCTGAAGTCCGGCGAGTTTGTGACCGGCCTCGTGCCGAACCTCTACACCGGCCCCGTGCGCGGCTCGTACCCCGTCGTCGGCGTGCACCTGAACCTGCCGGGCATCTGGGAGGGCTACCAAGAGGTTGGCCGCCTCTACAACGACCAGATCGTGTTCACGATCGGAAGCCACTGGCTCGACAACTTCCACCA
>JAGSGY010000107.1 GCA_023954855.1 Pseudomonadota bacterium
CGACGCATCCGCGCTCAAGAGCCAGGCCACCACGCTGCGCCAAGCCATCGAGCGCGACCTGGTCGTGGTCGAGGCGAACTGGACCCGCGCCTTCGAGCGCGCCACGCTGTACGCGGATGTGCTCGTGCCCGAGGCCATTCGGGCTCGGGATGCCACCTTGGCCGACTACCGGGTCAACCGCGCCGCCTTCGCGGATGTCCTCGAAGCCGAAGTGGCTCTGCTTGACCTCGAGCGCGTCGCGATTCTCTCCGCGACGGAGACCCAGATTCAGGCCGCGTTGGTTCGCGGGCTGCTTGGAGTGAACCCATGATGCGCATGCTCTTCCTGGTGATGTCGCTGTGGCTCGTCGCCTGCGGCTCCTCCAATCCGGCTGCCGACGCACCTGCCGAGCAGGCTCAGCTCTACACCTGCGGCATGCATCCCGAGGTCGTCGAGCATGCACCGGGCTCGTGCCCGATCTGCGGCATGGACCTGACGCCGATGGGGGAGACCTCCGTCGATGAGACGGTCCATGTCCCCTCGAATGTCGTGCAGACCATGGGTGTGCGGACCGCGCCCGTCCGCAGCCAGACGCTGTTCAAGCACCTACGCACGTTGGGTGAGGTCGAGGTCGCCGAGGACGAGGTGAGCGTCATCAACCTCCGTCTGTCCGGCTGGGTCGAGCGCATCCACGTCGAGCGCACCGGAGACCCCGTGAAGGCGGGGCAACGCCTGCTCGATCTCTACTCGCCAGAGCTCGTGTCCGCGCAGGAAGAGCTGCTTCTCGCCGGCTCCGGTCCACTCGCTGAATCCGCTCGCAAGAAGCTGCAGCTACTGGGCATCACCGACTACGACATCGACGCGGTGGTGGCCGCCGGCTCCGCCTCGCGAACGCTTCCGATTCGTGCACCCACGGCGGGCTTTGTGCTGCACAAGGACGTCGTCGAGGGGGCTCGGGTCAAGGCCGGCCAGGACCTGTACCGCATCGGAAACCTGCAGAAGATCTGGGTCAACGCCGAGGTCTACGAGTTCGACGCGCCGTGGGTCGAAGAAGGCCAGCGGGCCCAAGCCGAGCTCTCGTTCGCGAAGGGGGTCGTGCTCGAAGGACGGGTCGCCTACGTGTACCCGACGCTCACCGCGAGCAGTCGCACGCTGCGGGTGCGACTCGAGTTCGACAATCCCGGCGTCGGGCTCAAGCCCGGCATGTTCGCCACCGTGCACATCGAGTACCGCCGCCTCGAAGACGCCATCGCCGTTCCGCGCGAGGCCGTCCTGCACTCGGGAACGCGCGAGATCGTGTTCCTCGCGGAGGGGAACGGTCACTTCCGTCCGCGTGAGATCACCACCGGTCTCGAGGCGGACCACCACCTCGTCGAGGTGCTCTCGGGTCTGCACGAGGGCGAGGAGGTGGTGACCAGTGGCCAGTTCCTGCTCGACAGTGAGTCCCAGCTCCAAGAGGCGCTCGCGAAGCTGATCTCCGGGGAGGAGGCCAAGGAGGTCGCACCGACCCAGGTGTACTCGTGCCCGATGCATCCCGAAGTGGTCGAGGGCGAGGCCGGCCAGTGTCCGGATTGCGGCATGGACCTCGAGCTGCGCGATGGCACCGAAGCCGAGATTCTCAAGGCTCACAGCCAAGCCGAGCACGCCTACGTCTGCCCGATGCACCCCACTGAGACCAGCGACGAAGCGGGACGGTGTGGCATCTGCGGCATGTTCCTGGAGAAGCGCGAGTGATCCGCTCCGTCATCGCCGCCAGCGTCCATCACCGAGTCTTCGTGTTGCTCGGCATGCTGCTCTTCGTGCTCGTCGGCACGTGGGCGGTGCGCGAGACGCCCGTCGACGCCATCCCCGACCTCTCGGACGTGCAGGTCATCGTCTACACCGAGTACCCAGGCCAGGCGCCAGACGTGGTCGAGGACCAGGTCACCTACCCGCTGTCGACCGCGCTGCTCGCCGTTCCGTATGCCCGAGATGTGCGCTCGTACAGCTTCTTCGGCTTCTCGCTGGTGTACGTCATCTTCGAGGATGGGACCGACTTGTACTGGGCCCGCTCCCGCGTGCTCGAGTTCCTCGATGTGGCCGAGGCCAAGCTCCCCGCGCAAGCCACGACCCAGCTCGGCCCCGATGCGACAGGGGTCGGCTGGGTCTACGAGTACACGCTCACCGACTTCACGCCTCGCGCCGAGTTCCTGCGCGCTCAGCTCGACGTGGACGGGTCCAAAGCCGTCGAGCCAGACGAGCTGCCAGAGCCCACCGAGACGTCCACGGCGTTGGGCGCAGAGGTCCAGGTCTACGCGCTCTCTCAGCTGCAGGCGCTGCTCGAGACCGCGGACCCCCCGACGTCAGCGAGTCCCGCGAAGTGGCTTCGCGAGGGGCTTCACTACCTCGATACCGCCTTCGATCGGGATGGTGACTCGCGCATCAGCAAGGCCGAGCTCGAGGCCGCCGCCAACTTTCGCGGTGTGGACCTGGCCGAGCTCCGCTCGATTCAGGACTTCGGCCTTCGCTACGACCTGATGAGCCTCGACGGCGTGTCCGAGGTCGCCTCGGCCGGCGGCTTTGTGAAGCAGTACCAGGTCGAGGTCGACCCCGAGAAGCTGCGCGCCTACGACATCGGCCTGCCCACCGTCGTCTCTGCCATCCAGAAGGCCAATGTCGACGTCGGCGGACGGCTGATTGAGCTCGCCGAGACCGAGTTCATGATTCGCGGAGAGGGCTCGCTCAAGTCGGTCGATGACCTGATGACGATTCCACTTCGCGTGGACCCCGAGACCCACACCCCGGTGCTGCTGCGGCAGGTCGCGCGGGTGCAGATCGGGCCCGACGCCCGGCGCGGCGTGATGGACCTCAACGGTGAGGGCGAGGTCGTCACCGGCATTGTCTTGCTTCGCTCCGGCGAGAATGCGCTCGAGGTGATCGAGCGGGTCGAAGAGCGACTCGACGACTTGGTGAAGACCCTCCCCGAAGGTGTCGAGCTGCACGTCTCGTACGACCGCAGTGACCTCATCGAGCGGGCCGTCGACAACCTCTGGGACACGTTGTTCGAGGAAATGGTGGTCGTCGGGCTGATCTGCGCGCTGTTCCTGCTTCACTTCCGCAGCGCGCTGGTCGCCCTCGTCACGCTGCCGCTCGGCGTGCTCGGCAGCTTCATCGGCATGTGGGCCCTCGGCGTGAACGCCAACATCATGAGCCTCGGAGGCATCGCGATTGCCGTCGGTGTCATGGTCGATGCGTCGGTCGTGATGGTCGACAACGTGCACAAACACCGCGAGCGGGACCCCGACGCGGACCAGGCCGACCTGGTCATTCGAGCGGCGCAGGAGGTCGGACCGGCGCTGTTTACCTCGCTCGTCATCGTCACCCTGTCGTTCATGCCGGTGTTTGCCCTCGAAGCGCAGGAGGGGCGGCTGTTTGCGCCGCTCGCGTGGACGAAGACCCTGGCCCTGATCTCGGCGACCTTGCTGTCAGTCACGGTGATTCCGCCGCTGATGTTCTGGTTTGTTCGCGGGCGCATTCGCTCCGAAGCCGACAACCCGATGTCGCGTTTCCTGATCGCGGTGTACCGGCCGATGATCCGCGCTGTCCTGCGCTTTCCGGTGGCGACGCTGGTGCTTGCCGTGGCCCTCGGTCTGGCCACGCTGATGCCGCTGTCGAAGATCGGCTCCGAGTTCATGCCGCCGCTCAACGAGGGCGACCTGCTCTACATGCCGACCACGCCGCCGGGCATCTCGATCACCAAGGCCCGAGAGCTGCTTCAGCAGACCGATCGCCTGATCGCGAAGCATCCGCAGGTCGACAGCGTGCTCGGAAAGATCGGGCGGGCCGACACCGCCACCGACCCGGCACCACTCACGATGATCGAGACCACCATCCTGCTCACCGACGAAGAGACATGGCCGGCAGGGCAGACCATCGAGGGCATCATCGCCGAGCTCGACGGCATGGTGCAGCTTCCGGGTGTGACCAACGCTTGGACGATGCCGATCAAGACCCGCATCGACATGCTCGCGACCGGCATCAAGACCCCGGTGGGCATCAAGCTTCTCGGTGATGATCTGGCGGAGCTCGAGCGGGTGGGCGCCGAGATCGAGGCCGTCGTGAAGGGGCTCGACGGCGTGAAGAGCGTCTACAGCGAGCGGGTCACCGGCGGCAACTACCTGGACGTGAGCATTCGCCGTGAAGATGCGGCGCGCTACGGCCTGAACGTCGCCGATGTGAATGGCGTGGTCCAGTCGGCCATCGGCGGCATGAACGTGACCTGGACGGTCGAGGGCCTCGAGCGGTACCCGGTGAACGTGCGCTACCCGAGGGAGCTTCGCTCCTCGCCGCAAGAGCTGGCCCGTGTCGCGGTCCCGACGCCGATGGGCCACTACGTGCCGCTCGCACAAGTCGCCGACATCGGCTTTGCGAAGGGGCCTCCGGCGATCAAGACCGAGAACGCGCGAAAGACGGCATGGATCTTCGTCGACCTCGAGACCGACGACATCGGTGGCTTCGTGCGTGGCGCGAAGAAGGCGGTGCGTGCCTCGGTGGCGACGCCTCCCGGAGTCAGCCTCGTCTGGTCCGGGCAGTACGAGTACATGGAGCGCGCTCAGGAGCGGCTGTCGATCCTGGTGCCGCTAACCGTCGGGCTGATCTTCATCATGCTCTACCTGCACTTCCGTCGGCTGGCCGAGTCGATGCTCGTGCTCGCGGTGGTGCCCTTCGCCGCAAGCGGTGGCGTTTGGCTGCTCTGGGCCCTCGACTACAACCTGTCGGTGGCGGTGGGCGTGGGCTTTCTAGCGCTGCTCGGCGTGGCATCTGAGACCGGCATCGTCATGCTCGTTTACATCGAGGAAGCGGTGGAGCGCTATGCGCGAGAAGGGCGGCTCGGCGTGGAGGGTGGCCTCGAGGCAGCGGTGCTCGAGGGCGCGGTGGACCGGGTGCGGCCGAAGATCATGACGGTGGCCATGGACCTCATTGGACTGATGCCCGTCATGGTGGCGACTTCGGCGGGAAGCCGGGTGATGAAGCGCATCGCGGCACCGATGGTCGGCGGCATGCTGTCGTCGACGATTCTCACGCTGGTGGTGATTCCGGCGGCCTATCTGTTGATCTTGAAGCTTCGCCACCGGTCCAAAGCCCCCGCGCGATAGGCTTGCAGCGTGCGTATTCTCCTGATCGATGACGACGCGACCGGCCGAAAGGTGGCGGTCCACAACCTCACCCGGGCTGGCCTGGATGTGGACGATGCCGAGGACGGTGCGGCCGGATTGGCGCGCTTTGGTCCGGAGCACGGGGTTGTGGTCACCGACCTGAAGATGCCGGGTCTCGATGGCATGGGCGTGCTTGTGGCGATTCGGGAGCGTGCGCCGGAGGTCCCCGTCCTGGTGATCACGGCCTTCGGGGACGTGGACAAGGCGGTCGATGCGATGCGCGCTGGGGCCTGGGACTTCATCGAGAAGCCGTTCTCGCGCGATCGGTTGGAGCTGGCGGTTCGGCGCGCGCTCGAAGCCTCCCGCTTGCGACGTGACAATGCGCGGCTTCGCGCGGGCGTCGAGCGGCCGATCGTGGCGGTGTCACAGGGCATGACCGACGTGCTGCGGCTCGTCGACCGTGCCGCGCCGCGGCCGCTTCCGGTGCTGATTACCGGCGAGTCGGGCGTGGGCAAGGAGCTGGTCGCCCGCCGGGTGCACGCCCGCTCTGGCAGGCGGGGGCCGTTCGTCGCGGTCAACTGCGCAGCTATTCCCGGAGACCTACTCGAGAGCGAGCTGTTCGGACATACCCGCGGCGCGTTTACCGGCGCGGGGCGGGCCAGGGAAGGACGTTTTCGAGCGGCTCAAGGTGGAACCCTGTTTCTCGACGAGGTCGGCGAGCTGCCACTCAGCCTGCAGGCGAAGTTGCTCAGGGTGCTCGAAGAAGGGGTCGTCGACGTCGTGGGCGCCGATCAGCCCGTGTCCATCGACGTGCGCGTGGTCGCGGCTACCAACCAAGCCGTCGAGGCGCAGCTGGACGCAGGCAGCTTCCGCGAGGACTTGTTCTTTCGCCTTGCCGGCATCCGCATCGAGGTCCCTCCGCTCCGGCAGCGTCCCGAGGATGTCTTGCCCCTGGCCGAGCGCTTTCTCGCCGACGCCAATGGCGCTGCGCTGTCCATCCCCGCCCAAGTCGCCGAGGCCCTGAAGGGGCGGCCGTGGCCTGGAAACGTCCGCGAACTGCGCAACGCCTGTGAGCGGCTGGTCTTGCTCGCCGACGCCGGTGAGCTGCGGGTCTCTGACTTGCCGGCGACGCGCACCGTCCGCGGTGGAACCTGGCTCGACGCGATTCCCGAAGAGCTCTCGCTGGTCGATGTCGAGGCTCAGGTGATTGCCCACACCCTCGACAAGCACGGCGGCAATGTCAGTGCAGCGGCGAGAGCCCTGCGCGTTCCCCGGCACATCCTGATCTACCGCATTCAGAAGTACGGGCTCGGCGATGCGTGAGCGGCTGCTCGTGCTGATGACGCCCAAGGCGGTGCTCTGGGTGTGGGTGCCGGTGCTGCTCGTCACCGCCGTGCACTACGGCTCACCGCATGAGCTTCACTGGGCGCACTCGGTCGCCCGCCGTGGGTTCTACGTGCCCATCGTTCTGGCGGCTGGACTCGGCGGCATTCCAGCGGCGTTGACGACCGCGCTGGTGTCGATTGCCGTCTACATGCCGCACGCGCTCGGCTACGGCGTGCACCACATCGATCCCGGCGCGAATGTCGAGAAGTGGCTCGAGATGGGCTTCTACCTGGTGCTCGCCATGTTGGCAGGCTCGGTGTCAGAGCGGGCCAAGCGGGACTCGGAGCGCCAGGAAGAGCTGGTGACGGAGCTCTCGGCAAGTCTCGAGGCGGTCAAAGCCAAGGACGCGCAGCTGCAGCGTGCGTCGCGACTCGAGGCCCTCGGGCAGCTTTCGGCGGGCTTGGCTCACGAGATTCGCAATCCGCTCCACGCCATGCGCGGGACCGCTGAGATCGTGCTCGACGTCGTGCCTGCAGAAGCGGAAGAACGCCCGCTCGCCGAGGCCTTGATCAGCGAGATCGACCGCCTGGCCAGCGTGCTTCAGCGCTTTCTCGACTACGCGCGCAGCTCCGAAGCCGAGCGCAGCGACATCGAGCTTGCCGAGGTGGTCGCCCACACCGCAGATCTGGTCCGTGCCCAGGCGGCCAAGCAGGGCACGCGCGTCGAGATCGAGTCGCACCCCGCTCGCGTGCTCGCCAATCAGGACCAGGTCGTGCAGGTCGCGCTCGGCATCTGCATCAACGGCCTCCAGGCCCTCGGCGAGGGAGGGCTTCTGCGCATCGCTTCCCTCGACGGCGGCATTCTGCGGGTCGAGAACGACGGTCCTCACATCGACGAGGCCCTGCTCGAGCGCATCTTCGATCCCTTCGTCTCCACCCGCGACACCGGCACCGGCCTCGGTCTTTCCACCGCTTGGCGCATCGTCGATGACCACGGGGGAAGCATCGAAGTCCGGAATCTGCCAGAGAGTGGCGTGCGCTTCGACGTGCGATTGCCCGCTGCGTGACGTACCCTGGCCGCCACGAGGAGACGCGATGAAGCGCCTGGTTCTCGTCGTCGCCGCGCTGCTGATTGGCACCGCCTGCGACGACACAGTCTTTCCCGGCGGTGGGCCGTCCTATCCACCCGGCCAGGTCGGCGTAAAGGCCCTGCTCGAAGACCAGTGCGCGCTCTGCCACCCGGCGATCGAGCCCGCATACACCTTCCCCGATGACGTCTGGACGGACGTCGCCGATGGCACCGAGGCGCTGGTGGTTCCCGGTGACCCCGAGGCCAGCCTGCTCTGGCGGGTGATGACCAATCCCGGCCCCGACGAGGCGGTGATGCCCTCGGGAGGCCTGTTGCCCATCGAGACCGTTCAGCACGTCGAGGCCTGGATTCTCGACGGTGCGCCTATCGATGAGGTGCAGTAATGCGCGCTCTTCTCGCGACGGCCCTTCTCTTTCCCACGCTGGCAGCCGCTCAGGTCGATCCACGCTGCGCCGACATCGAGCAGCCGGCCGACTACGACGAGCGCACCCAGCAAGACTTCATGGCCAACTACGTGGCCCTGGCCACGACCTGGTCCCCGGGTCACGCACCGATTCCCCACGAGCCCGGTCATGGCGCCATCGGTCTGTCGTTGGGCGTGATTCCTCCGTTGAGCTGCAAGAAGCGCTTCGTGCTCAACTGGAACAAGACGGAAGACACGAACAAGGCCCCCGCGGTGCCTCGCGTGTTCGCCCGCTTCGCCTTCCCCGAGGTCGGGCCGCTCACGCCCTACGCCTCGATTGGCTACCTGCCGCCGGTTCCGCTGCTCGGCACGCGGAATGTGTTTCTGTCCGGCGAGTTCGGTCTCGGCGCGCGCATTGGCGAAAAGTTCCAGCTCGGAGGCCGCTTTCACGCGACCAGCCAGAAGACCATCGGCGAGATCGCGACGCCGTTCACCGACGAAGAGCCCGCGGTGGTCGACCTGTACCTGGCGTCGAGCTTCGGCGTCGATCTGATGGTCGGCTACGAGTTCGGACCGGTCACGCCGTTTGCCTCGGTCGGCTTTACCGATGTGTCGACCTTCTTCTACATTGGCGATGACGGCGTGGTCACCAGCAACCTGCACCCGTACGCAGGTCTTGCGACCTCGCTCGGCGCTGAGGGTCGCATCGGCAAGTTCTTCCTCTGGTCGGCTGAGTTCTACGCGGCACCCGGAGGGCACTCCAAGCCCGATCCGGAGGCCGAGTCGCTGGCCGGCTTTGGTCGCTATGGCTCGCTCGCCACCGGGCGGGTTCAGCTCGCCGTGGAGCTCTGATGAAGTTCGCCGTCCCCCTGATCTGGTTTGCGGTCGCCGCAGGCGTGTACGTCTACAACCAAGGCGACCAGGGCCAGGTCGTCATGTGGGGCATGAACTTCCTGGTCGGCGAAGACCCGGTGGCCCGCGGTAACGCGACCGTCGCGCTCGCAGTGGCCCTCGGCGTATTCACCGGCATCAGCCCGGTGGCCTCGCTGTTTCAGAAGAAGGACGACTCAGCCGACGAGTAGCTGGGGAAGCTGCGCGAAGGCACGTCCACGGTGGCTGATCGCGTTCTTCTCGTCCATCGAGAGCTCCGCCATGCTGCGTCCGGGCGACTCGTTCGGCAAGAACAGCGGGTCGTAGCCAAAGCCGTCGGTTCCGCTCGCCTCGGTGGCGACCTGGCCTTCGCAGCGGCCGTCGACTGTGCGCTCGCCGTGGTCACCCACGTAGGCGAGCACGCAGCGAAAGCGCGCGCTGCGATCCGAGACGCCGTCGAGCTTGCTGAGCAGCAGAGCGTTGTTGGCTTCGGCGGTGGCCTCGGGCGAGAATCGCTTTGAGTGCACGCCGGGAGCGCCCCCCAGAGCGTCGACCTCGATTCCCGAGTCATCGGCAATCGCCGGCAGCCCAGTCTTCTCGTACATGTACCGAGCTTTCTGGCAGGCGTTGTGCTCGAAGGTGTCGCCCGTCTCGGGAGCGTCGCCGAGGTCTGTGCGATCCAGCAGGGTGATCAGGGTGATGTCGGTGCCCGCGAGCATGGCGCGGACCTCCTCGATCTTGTGGGCATTTGCGGTGGCGAAGAGAAGTTCCATGCGCCGTCGATAACGCCAACGAGGGCGGTCTAGCCAGCACGCCTGCGCATAGGGGGTCGCTTCTGTTCCCGCTGGAGCGGTACACTGTTCGCATGACCTCTGGCGTTCACCGGACCCATGCCGCCTTGGCCCCAGACGAGCTCGACGACTTCCTCGAGCGCGGCTGGTATCGCATTGGATCGGTGCTCATCGCGTCCCGGTACTACTTGCACGAGAAGGAGCTGTACTCCACGGTCTGGACCCGCCTCCCGCTCGCGGGCTGGCAGCTCCGCAAGGGGCAGCGAAAGCGCATGGCGCGCACCCGTCGTCGCTTTGACGTGCAGGTCGTGCGCTTTTCGTGGACCGCAGAACACGAGGCACTCTACGACCGCTACCTCGAGGTCGCCCCAGGGGAGCGCTCCGAGACACTGCGCGATTTTCTCGGCGGAGACGAGGGCCAGACGTTGTTCGAGACCTGGACCGTCGAGATCCGCGACGCGGGCAAGCTGGTGTCGTTCAGCCTCTTCGACGTGGGCCGTACGGCGCTGCAGAGCCTGACCGGGGTGTACGACCCCGACTATGGCGGGTTCGGCCTCGGCGGCATGACGCTGCTCTTCGAGGCTGAGCATGGCGTCAAGCACGGCTATGACTGGCACTACAGCGGCTACGTCGTGCCCGGTGCCGACTTCATGGACTACAAGTGGCAGCTCTCCGAGGACATGGAGTTTCTGCATCCCGAGCATGGTGATTGGTGCCACCGCGAGGGGTTCTCGGCCCTCGAGACCCCAGACCAGCGGCTAAAGCGACGTCTTCGTCAGGTGGCTTCGGTTCTCGCACGGCGCCAGGTCGCAGTGGGGTGGCGTCTCAACGACCTGTTCTCGGCCCCCCATCTTCATGAGCCGCTGTCGCAGTGCCTCGCTGAGCCCTTGGTGTTGGTGCTTCCGCGCACTCAGCAAGGCCAGCCACTGATCGTCTGGGATGATGTGAACGGCGAGCTTCGCGTGCTGCTCGGCCAGCCCGTCGAAGTGCAGCGGACCTTCAACGCCGACCCCGCTACTGTCCGCATGGACCGCACCTGGATCGTGAAAGAAGTGGTCGCGGCGGGACTCGATCCCGAGGTCATCGCGGTCGAGGCGCACAAGCTGCTTCGCTAGCTCGGTCTTGGATGGATCCGTAGGGCCATCTTGCGCATCCAGTCCGGCCAGCGCGGGATGTCAATGTGCAGCTCGGCCTGCCAGCTGAGGTTGTTGCACGGTGCGCCGAAGCTGGGCGGCGCGTCCTCGGGGATGGTGATCTCGGTGTTCCAGTGCACCGGTCCGACGAGCTCGCCCCCCTCGTGAAGGGGGAGCTCGCGGGTGAACTGCATGTGGCGGTGGGTCTTCTTGTTCGTGCCGCTTCCGCTGACCACGACCTCTTCGGCTTGGAGGGTCAGCACGGCCCGGGTCACCTGGACCGGCGCCTCTGGGGAGAGCTGGACCGAGAACGACAGCGTGTCTCCGCAGGTGGCTTCGGGGTTGTCGACCTCGAAGCGCACGTCGCCCAGGCGGCGCTCGGCCATTCGGTTTCGCAGGGCGCGGTAGATGAGGTACGCGCCCAGTCCAAACGAGGGCACGACGAGAATGGCCGAGAACATGCCTGCGGTCAGGTCTCCCTCGCAGACCCCGATCATCAGCGCGGGCAGCAAGCCGAAGGCCATGACCATGATTCCCGCGCCGAACACGGCGGTGGCGGGCAGAGCGCTCATCGCGGCGCTGAAGTCGGGCAATGCGGCGTCGTGTACTGGACCGAGCTCGACGGGTTCGTCGCCGGCGATGACGGTGATCTCTTCGGTCACCTCGGGGTCGAAGCCCCAGGGAATGTCGACGTAGCTGTACACGTACCAAGACACGTTGAGCAGGTTGCCGCGGTAGCTCACCGGCCCGGGCGGCACGACGAACTCGAAGGGGTAGAGCTGCTGTTCTCCGGGGTTCCAGTTGCCCTCGAAGAGCAGATCGGCCCCGTGCTCCCGCTCCCATCGGTTGCCGCGACCATGGGTGCGCACAAGCAGGCGGACGTGCAGGCCGCGGCACTTCACCGCGTCGCTGACGTCGACGGTGATGAAGCCGCGAACGACGTCGCCAGGCTTGAAGGTCGCCTCGGGGTTCTCGAGAATGACGGCCAACTCACAGCTCGGCATCAGGGCGCTCCGTACAGGTGCGTGGGTGTGAGGTCTTCGACGGCCTGCAGCGTCTGAAAGGCCGCGTACAGCGGCGTCTCCATCGCGCGGATGTCGTCGCCATGCGTATCGAGAAGTGCATCGAGCACGGGGTCGTCGAGGCCGGGCAGGGGACCGGGACCCAGGCGAGCGAACTCGATGCGGCGCTGCACGATGGCGCGGAGCCGCTCCCGGTCTACCGAACCCACCTCGACGGTGAGCACCCGAAAGCCCGCCAGACGCAGTATCCACGACTGGTCGCGGTGGACGGCCACAGCGACGCTTCGACCACGGCGCAGCAGTCGCAGACGCGTCCCCGCCCATACGGCGTCGGCCTCGTCGATCAGGAGGATGTCACCAGACAGCGCGCTTGGCGGTGGCTGATCCGTCCACAGCCGCGCGTAATGGGACTCCGGCAGCTCGCGATGGAGGGCGAGCAGGTGACTCGACTTCCCACGGCCGCAGCGTCCTACCAGTTGAACGGCGGTTCCCGGCTTGCGAAGCGCCTCCACGAGCGGGGCCGTGTTCGCGACGGCGAGCCTTGACCGCACATGGGGCGGAAGCTCCCCGAACGGGTTGATGCGCAGGTTCAGATGAGCGTAGGCGCCGGCCATGGCTAAGCCTACCTGAAGGCTGCGATTCGGCGTCGGATGCGCGTGCTCAACGCCAGCCACTCATCGGGTCGCAGGTAGACCACGTAGAAGCACAGCGTGATCGTCGTGAAGGTGCCGACGTTCATGAACACCCCCAGGATTCCGTGTGTGATCAGCCCGATCCCGAGAAAGACGATGCGGGCGTCAAAGCGCTCGGCTCGTGCGCGCAAGCGATCTCCGAACCAGCCGTTTTGAGCGGCGATCCAGAGCAAGACGAAGGCGAAGAGGCGCTCCCACCAAAGGGCAATGAAGGTACTCGCCCGCAGGGGAAGCTGCGCCCAGCCGAGCCAAGCGAGGTGCTCCCATCGGGCCCAGGTCGTGATCTGCAGAGACCGGAACACGCCGTCAAAGGGCGGATGCCAGCCCGCACCACCCTTGGCGTATCCGGTGGCCGTGTAGAGCATGGCCAGCTGAGCAACGGCCAAGTAGCGCGGAAAGGCGTAGACCTGGGCGTCGCTGGTCCACGAGCCGTGGCGTAGCCGGCAGTCGACCGAGAGCGTGGCGGTGGTGTTGCCGAGCACAAGGAAGAACAGCGCGTTGGTGAGCAGGCGGTCGTAGCCGCCCCCGATGTCGAGGGGAATCGCGTGCCAGGCGAGCACCACCTGCAGCAGCGCGAGGTGGGTCAGCCGTCCGCCGAGCCCGACCAGAGACGCCGCCGATAGACCGAGCATCGCCGACCACAGGGCCCAGGTGGTCGTGGTGGTGTGCCCGATCACGTCGAGCAGCAGCGAAGGGAAGCGATCTGCCGGGGCCATGCCTCCCTCGCTGATCGGTATGTAGAGCGGGTCGATGACGCCGGCGGCCACCAGACTGAGCGCGTCCAACAGCACCACCATGGCCACCGCGATGCGGAACAAGGCGAGGGTTCGCCCCGACTCTTCGGCGCTCCAGACCTCGGTCCACCAGGTCCACGGACGCGTCATGGGCGCAGTCCCCGCACCAGCAACAGCTCGTCGTACTGCTTGCGCTCACCGGCGCGAATCGCCTCGGCTGAGAGCATCTTGGCCCGCATACGTCGGACCTGAAGGGCCTGGGCGTCGGGGTAGTCCTGTTCGAGCTCGGCGAGGATCCAGTCGGTGGCGCGCTTCCAGTGCACCTGATTTCTCGGGTTGCTGACGAGCAACAGCGCCTCGCGCCAGCGGTAGTGGTCGAAGGTGTGCCCTCTCCATGTCGCAAGGGTCGAGCGCTCGACGTAGACGGGCTTCCACCTTCCGCCCTCCAGCACGCGAATCTCGGTGCGGCCGGTGGTCTTTCGCACACCCGAGAACATGGCCCAGCCCTGCTTGGGGCCGAGCATGGCGCCGTAGCTTCGGCGGGGGGCCCGGGTGGTGGCGACCAGCCGGCCGTAGGCACGCTCTACGGCCTGAGCCGCGCCGAAGCTGCCGAGCTCGATATCCCCGAAGGAACCGAGCTGAATCGCCCCGAGGTGGGCGATGACGAACAGGCCAATCAGGTGCTTGTGCAGGCTCATGACTCGAGCGCAGCGAGGTCCGCGTCGAACATGAGGTCGAGCACCGCCCGCCAGTCGTGGCTTGGCTTCCAGTCGAGCACGCGGTGGGCCTTGCTCGCGTTCGCCTTGAGAAAGGGCACCTCGGAGGGCCGCAGAAAGCGGGGGTCTGCCTCGTAGACCTCGTCGAACTCGAGGCCCGCGCGAGCGCAGACGTGGCGGAACATCTGCTCGATGGTGGCGCCCGTTCCGGTTCCGACCACGTAGTCGTCGGGCTTGTCCTGCTGAAGCATGCGCCAGGCGGCGTCCATGTAGTCGGCCGAGAGGCCTTCATCGCGAAAGGCGCTCAGGTCGCCCATGCGCACGGTCTTCGCGAGCCCCAGCTTCACCTTGGCGAGGCCGAGGGTGATCTTGCGGGATGCGAAGTCGGGGCCTCGACGGGGCGAACTGTGGTTGAAGAGAATGCCGTTGCTTGCGTGCAGACCCCACGCTTCGCGCGCATTAACCGTCGCCCAGAATGCAGCGGCCTTGGCGACGCCATACGGCGAGCGAGGGTGGAACGGCGTCGCCTCGGTGTGACCGTCCTCGCTGCACGGGGTCAGTCCGAACAGCTCGCTAGTGCTCGCCTGGTAGAAGCGCGTGGCAGGCGAGAAGGTTCGAATGCCCTCGAGGGCCGTGACGACGGCGGTGGCGTTGGTGTTGAAGGTCGCGACCGGCTCTTTGAAGCTCTGCCCCACGTGCGAGAGGGCCGCGAGGTTGTAGTACTCGTGCGGCTTCACGTCGTGCAGAAGGCGGGTGATGAACGTCGCGTCGGTGATGTCGCCATAGCGAATGTGCAGGTTCTCGAGCCCCTCGAGCAGGTGGAGGTTCTCTTCGTTGGGCCGCACGCCATGGCGGCGGGTGACGCCGAACACCTCGTAGCCGCGGTCGAGCAACAGCTCGGCGAGGTAGGATCCGTCTTGTCCGGCAACGCCGGTGATGACTGCGCGAAGCAACTCGCCTCCAAAGGTGGTCTCGCACAGCATGCTCAGGAGGAGCGCTTGAAGCCACTCGACAGGGCCGCGGCAGTCGCATTTCTCGTCTCCGGGGGACTGCTGGTCGCATGGGGCATGTTCTCGTTGCTCGGCACCTTGGTGGGCGGCGTCATGAGTGCAGCGGCGGTCGCGATGTGGGACGAGGAGCTGTTGATCGGAGTTCCCGTGTTCCTGATCTACGGGCTCTGGGTACTGATCTGCTTGGTCGTGGGACCGATCCAGCTGTTGGCCGGTGTGCGCATGATGCGCGGAGAGCCGAACAATCGCCTGACCTGGGCGGCCGCATTCGGCGGACTGGCGGGGGCCGCGACCTTCTACTGCGCGCCACCGGCACTGATTTCCTTCGCGCTCGGGCTCGGCGCGCTGCTCAGCGAAGAAGAGGCGGGTTAGCAGATGGCCATGCGCACTTTCTCTCTCCTGTTTCTCGCTGCTTGTGGCTCTTCCCCCGAACCGGCGGCCAACGGTCCCGATTCTGCGGCTGCCGAGGCCCTCGCCGGTCGCATCTGCTCGCTGTACGGCCGCATCGACATGGCCTGCGAGTGGTCTGGGCCCGTCGCCAC
>JAGSGY010000158.1 GCA_023954855.1 Pseudomonadota bacterium
ACCGGCTCCCCGTACGGCATCTGCAGATAGAACTCGCGTCCCTCGACGGGCCCAGGCAAGTCGGTGCTGATGTGCTGCACGCCGTTGGCCCAGGCCGCAGTCACCGAGGCCTGTGCTTCGTCGTCTGGGGTGTCGACCAAGCCCTCGTTGCTGGTCACGATGTAGCCGGCCGCCACGGCATCGCGGGCGCTCGCGCTCTCACCGTCGTTGATCTTCAGCAGTGCGGTGAAGCTGTCTTCGGTCGAACCGTTGACGAACATCAGGCGGTCCTCGAGCTCGGCATGGCCCTCGAGATAGGCATCGCGGTGTTCACCGGACTCGAGCAGCGAAAACGCAATGCGTCCACGCAGCTCACCAAGCGTAGGAAAGCCATCGGTCGCAAGGGCCGTCTTGAGGTCCGGATGCGACCCGCGTACATCGTCGGGCTTGATGACACGTCCGTGCGGGAAGACCATCAGAATCGCCCGCTCGAGTTCCTCGTAGCGTCCGTCGTGCTCGAGTAGGGTCTCATCGAGTATCGCCCCCTCCTCCTTGAGCTCCAGCCACACCGTGATGGGCGCGTGCCACGGATGGGCATCGGACCACGTCCGGATGGTCCACAGGCAGTCGTGAAATGCGACGCAGGTGGTCTCTTGATCGATCGCCGGAATGTGGAAGACCTCGAAGCCCTGACCGTCGCGGTAGTGCAGGTCGATCTCGAACTGCCGAACGCCATGCTCCTGAAGCTGCACATCGAGCGGCGGCTGGCTGTAGGCATGCTCCGGCGACAACAGAGTGTCCGGTTCGAGGTGGTAGCTATTGTGCGTGCCTTTGGCCTGGATGTGGTTCCAGCGCAGGGTGTCGTCGAGGCTGTACGGACTCGGCCCCGGATCGGTGTCCCGAGCGGTGTCCTCGGGCTCGGCGGTGCAGCCGGAGAGCAGCAGACTGACGACTAGAAGGGCTCTATTCATGCCGCGCAGTATGTCTGTTCACACAGCGCATGACCAGTCAGCTATAGTCCAGACCTTGTGTTGATGACCCGCCTCTGGGAGTTCCTGTGCGCCTGCTCGTTCCGCTGTTCTCGTTGCTCGCCACCGGGTGCCTCGAAGCCCCCACCGTCAGCGGCGAAGTCGTCGATCGCTTTCTCGAAGACGCGCCGGGTGCGTCACTCGCGTCGACCTGCGAGAGCGGAGAGATGTCGATCACCTACGCAGTGTCGAGTCACCCCCTAGTCGACCACTACACCGCTGTGGTCACCGCGGACGGCACCGAGCTCACTCGCCTGGAGCTTGGTTTTGACGGCACGGGTAGCGTCACCCTCGACGCCGAGACCGTCGCCGCCTGCACTCCCAACTGCCTGGCAACTCTGCACCCGGTCGACGCCGACGGGGGCCTCGGGGCCGCGCTGTTCGAGACCACCTTGGGGCTCGACATCGACGAAGACGGCGTGCTCTCGGGCTTCTGCGGTGGAGCCGACTGCGACGACGGCGATGCCACCATCAACCCCTCGAGCCTCGAAGTCTGCGACGGCATCGACAACAACTGCTCGGGCATCGCTGATGACCTGACCGACGCTCCCGCGGCCGATCTGCAAGACGGCGTCTGTGCCGGCTCCACAAAGGTCTGCGACGGAACCGGCGGCTGGATCGAGCCCGACTACGCCGCCTACAGCAGCGACTACGCACTGGTCGAGACCTGCGATGGCCTCGACAATGACTGCAGCGGCCAAGCCGATGACCTGCCCGGCGCCCCGTTCGCCGACAAGCAAGCCGGAGTGTGCAACGGCGCGAAGCAGGTCTGTGATGGTTCTGGCGGATGGGTCGAACCCGACTACGCCGCCTACAGCAGCGACTACAACGCCATCCTCGACGATTGCGATGGTCTCGACAACGACTGCGACTACGACGTCGACGACGCGGCCGCTCCCCCGGCCGACAAGGTCCTGGGCGTCTGCGTCGGAGCCACCAAGACCTGCGACGGCGCACGCGGATGGATCGAGCCCGACTACACGGCGCACAGCGACGACTACGCTGCCATCGACGACTGCGACGGACTCGACAACGACTGCAACGACGTGGTCGACGACACGCCGACGGCGAACATTCCCCCCGCCGACAAGAGCGTGGGCGTGTGCACGGGCCAGGTGAAGACCTGCGACGGCACCGCATGGCAAGAGCCGGTCTACACCGGAATCTCCGGCTACGAAGCCGATGAGGTCAGCTGCGACAGCTTCGACAACGACTGCGACGGCACCGCCGACAACATCGCGGGCGCGCCGCTCGCCGACGTTCAGCACGGTGTCTGCGCGGGCGCTGAGCAGATCTGCGACGGCAGCGGGGGGTGGATCGAGCCCGACTACGCCCTGTACAGCGCCGACTACCACCCCACCCTCGACGACTGCGACGGACTCGACAACGACTGCGACAACGACGTCGACGACGCGCCGGCTCCCCCCGGCGACCTGGTGCACGGCGTCTGCGCCGGAGCCATCAAGACCTGCGACGGCGTCAACGGCTGGCTCGAGCCCGACTACTTCGCCCACAATGGCCTCTACACCGCCGCCGATGACGACTGCGACGGCTACGACAACAACTGTGACGACGCGGTCGACAACACCATCGGCATCAACATTCCCGATGCCGCGAAGCAAGACGGCGTGTGCGAGAACGCGAAGAAGGTCTGCGACGGCACCGACTGGCAGGAGCCCGACTACACCAACATTGCCGAGTACCAGGCCGCCGAGGATCGCTGCGACGACCTCGACAACGACTGCAATGGCGCGGTGGACGACATCCCGAATGCACCCGATGCCCAGCTGCAGGACGGCGTGTGTGCTGGAGCCCTGAAAATCTGCGATGGCCAAGGCGGCTGGGTCGAGCCCGACTACAGCGTCTACAGCGCCGACTATGCCCTCACCGATGACTGCGACGGCCTCGACAACGACTGCAACAGCGCTGTCGACGACACACCGAGCCAGCTCATTCCCCCTGCGCTCAAGCAAGACGGCGTGTGCGCCGGTTCCGTGCAGATCTGCGGTGGCGGCTCGGGCTGGGTCGAGCCCGACTACGCGACTTCCGTGGCCTTCTACGAGCCCCTCGAAGAGACCTGCGACACCTACGACAACGACTGTGACGGCTACGTCGACACCATCTACGATGCCGACCTGACCACCACGGTGTTGGAGTGCATTGGCGATAGCCTCCGCCCCATCGAGGTGATCGATGAGGGCCCGTGGAAGCAGGTCTACGGCGTACACAACACCTGGGAGTACATCGACGAGGGCTACAGCTGCGCCATTGACATGGACGATGCCTTGCACTGCTGGGGCTACAACGAGGGCGGGGCCCTTGGAGACGGCACGACCCAGACCCGGCGGACTATCGCCCCTGTGTCCGGCGGCCACACGTGGAAGCTCGCCGCACTCGGCGGACTCGCCACCTGCGGCATCCGCTCCGACGACACGCTGTGGTGCTGGGGCTACGACGTGGACTACGCGACCCCGATCACCACGCCCACCCAAGTCGGCACCAACACCTGGAAGGACGTCTCTCTCGGCGCCAACCACCGCTGCGCCATCGCGAGCGACGACACCCTGTGGTGCTGGGGCGAGAATGGCGACGGCCAGCTGGGGCTCGGCGACGACACGAGTCGGACCACTCCCACTCAGGTCGGGACGGAGCTGTACACCCAGATCTCCGCGAGCGAAGACCACACCTGCGCAATGCGCACCGACGACACCATTTGGTGCTCCGGAAGCAACTGGGCAGGTCAGCTCGGTGTCGACCCGTCGGTCACCCGCTTCAGCACAAGCCAGGTGGAGGTCGCCCCTCCGAGCACGCTTACGTGGGGCCAGGTCTCGGTCGGCCAGACCCACACCTGCGCGCTCGCTTCTGACTCCAACGTCTACTGCTGGGGATACGGGGCCGAGCGGCAGCTCGGCGACGGCCAAGCCCAAGACTCCTTCGTTCCTGTCCTCGCTGGCGGAGGACCCTACACATCGGTGTTGGCCGCCGGCTACCAGACTTGTGCGGACAACGCCGCCGGTGAGCTGTGGTGCTGGGGCTCGAATGGCGAGGACAACCTGATCCCGGGCGCGCCCTACTACGTCGTCAATCCGAGCTTGATTCACCCGGATCTGGGGGGCAGCATGGGCATCTCGGCCTGGCATTCTTGCGCACTCGACAGCGCCGGAGCCCTGTATTGCTGGGGTGCCAACAACCCCGGTACCGGCCCGGGCCCCGACCGGCCGACCCTCGTCGATGTCGGCGACTTCGACAAGGTGGCGGTCGGCTACAACCACTTGTGCACCCTCGACGACACGGGCACCGCATGGTGCATGGGGGTCGGTGCAGTCACGGGATCGACCGAGCCCACCGCCGCCGCCACCCAAGTGCCTGGTGGCCCTTACACCGAGATCGCCGCAGGCAATGGTTTCACGTGCGCCCTCGACGTCGACGGGCACCGGTGGTGCTGGGGAACCAACAAGTTCAACCAGCTGGGTCAGTACACCTCGCGGAGAGACCCGAGCGCAGTCCCACTGGAGGACGCTACCGAATCCCTGAAGTCACTCGACCTCGGCTACCGCCACAGCTGCGCCATTGCGACCGACAACACGCTCACCTGCTGGGGAGAGGGCTTCGCGTACTACACCGAGAAGATGAGCGTGAGCGCGCAGTTCAAGTCGGTCAGCGCCGGGAAAGAGACCACCTGCGTCATCGACACCACCGATGCACTGTCCTGCTGGGGGCCCAACACCCACGGACAGCTTGGCACCGGCGACACCACCGACCGCACCTTCGACGAGCGCACCAGCATCCCTGGGGGCCCATGGCGTTCGGTCTCAGCCGGCACCAACTTCACCTGTGGCACCAAGCCCGATGACACCGCTTGGTGCTGGGGCAGAAGCTTCTATGGACAGCTTGGGCAAGGCGATACCGAGACACACCTGAGCCCCATTCAGGTGCCTGGAAGCTGGACGGATGTCCAAGCAAACACAGCGGCGACCTGTGGGGTCCAGACCGACGGAAGTGTGTGGTGCTGGGGCACCAACCGGGCACATGACCTAGGCGCCGACTTCACCGTCACGGACTCCTTGACCCCGCGCCTGGTGAACACGCCGCCGGTGTCCGCCCTACACGCTGGCGGATACCAGCGGACCTGTTGGACCCGCTACGACTACACCGAGCAGATCTGCCCGCTCTAGCGGCTACGGACTCGCCGGAACCTCGGCCACGGCGCTGCGCTCGGCGGTGTCGAAGTGCCCGATGTTCGAACCGTCGGGCCGGCGGATCACCGAGTGCTCACTCAGGTAGTGCTCGGGCATCTCGTAGCTGAGCGCGACCAGGTCCTTGAGCATGCCGCCGAGGGTCATCATCGACCACTGGGTCGCCGCATCTTCGGGGATGTTGCCGCCGATGACCGTGCGTACATGGTAGACGAGCAGCGTTCCGCCAGCGACGTCCGCGACGAGCCAGCCGCCGTCATTGACCTCGACCCAGACGGCATCTTCGGTCTCGTTCTTCGCGCCGCGTTCCGGCGTGACGTCCCAGGTGCGCTCCCAGCATCGGCCTTCGGAGAGATCGAAGAGCGGCTGGTTGTTCACGACCTTGATCACCCACTGCCGATCGGCGAACGGCCATGGCAGGTCAATGCGCTGGTAGAGCAGCTTGTTCTGATAGGTGCTGCCGGGAAGGCGCTCATCGATCAGGCCCTTCACGAGCCCAGCGTGTTCCTCGTCTTGGATGGCGACCCAGAGCTCATCGAGGTTTGCGCCCGTCCACATCGCTCCAATCGCCCGGTCTGCGCCATCAAGGCGCTCACGCCGCTTGACGAAGTCACCCTTGGCCAGGCCCTTGAGCTCGTCTTCGGTCCACCCGAACTGGTATTTGCCATCGGTGGCGAGCATCTGCTCCCACTTCGCGACATCAGTCTTGAGCTGGTCGAGGTCGGTCCCCACCGGCTTTGCCGCCAGCGCCACCCCAAGCCACATCGTCGTCCACATCCGGCCCTCTCGGTCAATCAGCGTACCCTACAAAAACGGACGGCGGGTCGGTTTTCGGATCATGCGGGCCCTGTGACCTGGGTCACACTTTCTGTGAGCGGGCGATCGAGCGGATAGAGTGGGCCGGCCGGTCACCTCCTCCACCGGCGCGCCCCGGCAGGGGCTGAAGGCACCCGATGAAAGCCCATCGCCCCGACAAAGACACCGGCTCCACCCCGGCCCCGGCCAAGCAAGCCGCCGAGAACGACCACGGTGGCCAGACCGACCGAGAGGTCTACCTGCGACGCGCCCAGGCCGTCGTCGACCAGTCCAACGAAGACAAGGACGATGCCTTCTGGCACGCGATGAATGGCGAGAACAAGGGCGTCGAGAAGGACGGGACGACGAAGCCCGACGAGTGGTACCGCGGCGTCAAGCTCGAGGGCGACCAGGTCAAGGGTCTACACGGCGGCAACACCGGCGATGTGAAGACCATCGAGCAGTTCCGCACCCAGATCAGCGAAGACTTGAACTTCAACGACGCGTTCACGAACTTCAAGAGCGTCGAGGCCTTCGAGTCCGCCACCGTCAAGCGCTACGCAGCTGGCGGAGACGACAAGCGCGTCGCCCAGGTCACCCACATCGCGCGCAACCTCTGGGCCTACGCAAAGACGGGCATGGACGTCGGTGGCAAGACGAACATCGCCGAGCTTCAGGGCATGCTGTACTCGCTCGACACCATGATTCGCGACGCAAGCATGAGCAACACGCCACACGAGGGCAGCTTCGAGATCCCGGGCGCGGAAGGCGTGGAGCTCGACAGCCTCGGCGACGGCTTCTACGGACGCGCGTCCATTCTTGAGTGCCGCATGCTCGCCGACCTCATCAAGGAGATGCCGGCTGAAGAGAAGACCATCCTCGAGTTGGTCGAAGAGACGGTGCCGCGCAAGGAAGAGGAGCCCGTCGAGGAGTACGTCACGCGGCTCGACAACTTCGACGAGACCAAGTTCATCGTCGACATGTC
>JAGSGY010000165.1 GCA_023954855.1 Pseudomonadota bacterium
CAGGTTGCCCACCGGAGGCGCCACGGGTTCGCGAGGCGGCGGCTTCGGCTTCTTCACCGGCTTCGGTTCCTCGGCGAGGGTCACCTCGACCTCGGTCACCCCATCGATCAGCACCTCGCGCTCTTGCGCGATGAAGCCCGGCGCCGTCACCTCGACCAGAACCGGGCCATAGCCCTGCACCACGGTGCACCGGTCAGTGACCGCTTCGCCATCGATGGTCACCGAGGCGTCTGCTGGCGTGGGATCGACACACACCTCGCCATCCATGGGCGGAGGCGCGATGAGATTGCCGACCACGACGCTGTCGAAGGTCTTGCCGCCGCCGCCACATCCGAGGGCGACCGCGACACCGACCGATGCCACGAGCAGCGGCTTGCCTTGAATGCGTCTGCGCTTGGCCACGGGACCTCCCGCGGCAGTCTAGCGCACTAGGCCTTCTCGGAGAGGTCGGGCTCAATGTGCACGTAGCTGTACTCGCTCTCACCGGCGAAGCCCTTGCCTGGCTTCCAGTTGCCGTCGAGCACCTCTGTGGCGACCCACATGCAGAGGAACAGCTTCAGCGACTCGTTCGGGTCGAGATCGACCTCTTCCTCGGCATCGGTGCCGCGCTCGAACAGGGCCATCCAGGCCTCGTCGAGGATGTGCGGCTGGGCGCGCCACTCGACCTTGCGCATGCGGTCCTGAAAGCCGTCGATCGGCAGGAGGTCACCGACCACGGCGCCCACGCGGGCCTCTGCCGTACGCAGATGGGCCCAGGTCGAGCTCTTCGTGCGTCCACCGGCGAGGTCGTAGATGCGGGCGATGACGCCGAACAGGTAGGCACCGACGCTGGCGGTGGCCGGGCTCATGTTCGCGGCGTTCTCTTCGAGCCAGCGCGTGAGGCGGCGCTGGTCCTTGAGAAGGCGGGTGAGGGCGGCCTGGTGCTCACCGACGTTGAGGCCGATGTCGTCGGACCAAGCGTGGACCTGGTCACGGGGAATGTAGGCGTTGGGCATCGAATGCGTCTCCTGCGAGGCCGCTGGGTAACCCGCAGAACCGCCCTCGTCTCAGCGCTTGTGCGAGGTCGCCCGAACCAACGCCCGCACGAGGCGGGGGAAGAAGCGGTGTAGCCCGAAGATGACGCCCACCATGACCGGCGCCATCACCCGCTCGCGGCCCTTCTCGAGGGTCTTGACCAGCACGTTCGCGGCCTGCTCGGGCGTGATGGTGCCAATCAGCGTCGCGGCGATGGTCGGCAAGCGGTCGTGCGAGGCACTGTGGGTCAGGAAGTACTCGCTCGAGACCTCGCCGAGCGTGACCTCGGAGACGGTGAGCCCCTTGCTGTACATGTCCTCGCGCAGCCCCTCGGCGAAGGCGTGCTGGGCCGCGCGTGCACAGGCGTAGCCGGTCGCTCCGGACCAACCCATCATCCACGCCGGCGAGTTCACCATCAGCACGGTGCCACTGCCGCGAGCCATCATCGGCTCGATCACCGCTCGGGTGAACCAGGCTGAGGCAAAGTACGGCAAGGCCATCATGCTGACGGCATCGCCGGTCTCCATCTCGTCGACGTACTTCCAGTCGCCGGCGCCAGCGTTGTTGACGACCACATCGGGAACGCCCCACTCGCTGAGCACGGTCGCGCCCGCCTCAGCGGCGGCCTCCTCCGCAGACAGGTCGGCGGGCAGCACAAAGGCGGTACCGCCGGCTGCCTCGACCGACTTGGCGACCTCTTCGAGCTTCTCGCGCCGTCGAGCAACCAGCACGACCCGGGCCTTCTTGGCACCGAGCGCCTTTGCGAGCGCGGCCCCGATACCAGAGGACGCACCCGTGACGACGACCAGCTTGTTGTCGAGCTTCATGCGAGCATCTTACGCAAGGCCGTGACCTGGCGTGCAATCTCCACAGATGCAGTTCCCCCGAAGGAGGTGCGGCGCTCGGCGGCAGCGCGCAGGTCGAGCCACTCGAAGACCTCTTCGGTAAATGCCGAATGGAAGCCGACAAAGTCCTCGAGCGTGAGCGAAGCGAAGTTGGTTCCGCGCGCCTCGCAGTGCCCGACGATGCTTCCCGACACGTGGTGCGCATCGCGGAACGGCACGCCCTGGGTGACGAGAAAGTCCGCCAGCTCGGTGGCGAGCAGGAAGTGCCCCTTCAGGGCCTCTTCGTAGCGCTCGGAACGGACCGTCAGCTCACGCCAGCAGCCCGCCATGATGCGCGCACTCTGGGTGGTGGTCTCGAGGGCGTCGAACAGCGCCTGCCGGTCTTCCTGCAGATCGCGGTTGTAGGCGAGCGGAAGGCCCTTCACCATCACCAGCAGCGAGGTGACCGCACCCGCGACGCGACCGGTCTTGCCGCGCACCAGCTCCGGAGCGTCCGGGTTGCGCTTCTGCGGCATGATCGAGCTGCCGGTGCTGTAGGTCTCGGAGAGTCGGACGAGGCCGAACTCTTCGGTCGACCAGAGCACGAGCTCTTCGGACTGACGGGACAGGTGCGTCATGGCAATCGCACAGACGCCTGCCGCTTCCTGGAGGTGGTCACGGGCCGCGACCGCATCCATGGCGTTGTCGATCGGCGCGTCAAAGCGGAGCAGCTCCGACGTGCGGTGGCGATCGATGGGGTGCGGGGTGCCGGCCATGGCGCCGGAGCCAAGGGGACAGCGGTTCATGCGGCGCCGCGCGTCACGCACCCGGTCGAGGTCGCGAGCGACCGACCAGGCATGGGCGAGCAGGTGGTGGCCGAGCAAGATCGGCTGACCGCGCTGCAGGTGGGTGAAGCCGGGGATCAGCACCCCACCGTCGGCCTCGACGCGTACCACCAGGGCTTCGAGAAGCTCGGTGAGCGCAAAGGCGAGCGCATCGAGTCGGCTGCGAAGCCACAGACGCACATCGGTGGCGACCTGGTCATTGCGCGAGCGAGCCGTGTGCAGCTTGGCGCCCACATCGCCGACGATCTCGGTCAGCCGAGCCTCGACGGCCATGTGAATGTCTTCATGCGCGGCGGTGGGCACGAAACGCCCATCGCCGAGCTCAGCTTCAACCTGGGACAAGCCCTCGACGAGCGTCGCGACCTCGGCGTCAGTGAGAAGACCCACCTCGCCGAGCATGGTCACATGCGCTCGCGAGCCCTCGACATCCTCCCTCCACATGCGCAGGTCGGTGTCGAGCGACTGGGAGAAGGCGACCATGTCGTCGCCAGGACCTCCCGAGAAACGGCCATCCCAGAGTGCCATCTCTAGTAGCCGCCGCGGCGCTGCACTCGGCCCCAGGTCTTGTAGGGCAGGCCGTAGATGGCCATGAAGCCCTCTGCGGTGCGGCGATCGAAGGTGTCGCCATCGCTGTAGGTCGCGAGTCCCTCGTCGTAGAGGCTGTACGGTGAGCGACGGCCGGTGACCTGGGCGAGGCCAGCGGAGAGGCGCAGGCGAACGTCACCGGTGACGAAGCGCTGCGTGTGCTCGATGAACGCCTGCAGGCTGTCGCGGAGCGGGCTGAACCACAGTCCGTCGTAGACGAGATCCGCGAAGTCCTGGGCGATCTTGGCCTTGTAGTGGGCGGTGGAGCGGTCGAGCACGAGGCGCTCGAGCTCGGCGTGCGCGAGGTGCAGCGGAATCGCGGCGGGGCCCTCGTAGACCTCGCGGCTCTTGAGGCCGACCACGCGGTTCTCGATCATGTCGATGCGGCCGACGCCGTAGTCGCCACAGATCTTGTTCATCATCTCGACGATCTGGACGCTGTCCATCTGCTCGCCGTCGATCGAGACGGGGGTGCCGCTCTGAAAGCCAATCACGATCTCGCGCGAGCCCTTGGGAGCATCGGCGGGGTCCTTGGTCATCTGCCAGACGTCCTCGGGCGGCTCGGCCCAGAGGTCTTCCATCTCGCCACACTCGATGGCGCATCCCCAGATGTTCCAGTCGATGGAGTACGGCTTTTCCTTGGTGATCGGAATCTCGATGTTGCGCTCGAGGGCGTAGTCGACCTCCATCTCGCGGGTGACCATGTCCCACTCGCGGAGGGGGGCGATCACGCGCAGATGCGGCGCCAGCGTCTGTGCGGCGATCTCGAAGCGAACCTGATCGTTGCCCTTCGCGGTGCAACCGTGGGCGATCGCGTCAGCACCATGCTCCTCGGCAACCTCGACGAGGCGGCGGGCGAGAAGCGGACGTCCGAGCGAGGTGTGCATGTGGTAGCGACCCTCGTAGAGCGCGCCGGCACGAAGCGCAGGCATCACGAACTCGTCGAGGAACGGGCGTCGGAGATCCTCGACCACAGCGTGGGAAGCACCGGTACGAAGCGCCTTTGCGCGAATGGCTTCGAGGTCTTCACCCTGTCCCAGATCACCGGTGTAGGTGATGATCTCGGCATCCCCGTAGTGCTCCTTGAGCCAGGGGATCATCACAGAGGTATCCAGACCTCCGGAGTATGCGCACACGATCTTCACGAGTCCTCCCGAGCCGCAGAATGTCCGCCGCGGCGGGGTGCCGTTAGCCCGAAATGGTGCCCCCGTCGATGCAACCACCGGTAGCGGACAGCGAGCTGGTCGGGCATATTCCGGCCCTCTACCGGAGTACTCATGCGCCCCCTCATGACGGCACTCGCCCTCGGCCTCGCCGCGTGCACCCCCACGTATACGTACACGCCGCCCACCGACTCGGGCGCTGAGACCGACACCGACACCGACACCGACACCGATGCAGACGCAGACGCAGACGCGGACAGCGACGCAGACGCGGACAGCGACGCGGACGCCGATAGCGACGCAGACGCCGACACCGACGCGGACGCCGACACCGACGCGGACGCCGACACCGACGCGGACGCCGACACCGACGCGGACGCCGACACCGATGCAGACGCCGACACCGATGCGGACGCCGACACCGATGCAGACGCCGACACCGATGCAGACACGGACACCGATCCACGCACCGGATTCACCGGAATGTACGGCGACGTCAGCTTCTACGAGTACACCGGCACGTACTGGGGAACGACGCCCGCGAGCTTCGGCGGCGCGAACACCTACTTCATGAACGAAGGCAGCAACGCCTCGCCGATCTACTACTGGTCCGGCTACGCACCCGGGCTCGACCAGTGTGTCTCCGAGAACAGCTACACGGCCCCGACCTTCTTCGTCGCCACGCCCGACGCGACTCAGGTCGTCTACCGCGGCCCGAGCACGCAGGTCGTGACCGTGCCGAAGAGCACCGACACCAACACGCCGTACCGCTACACCACGGATGTGATGACCGCGGGCCAGTTCGCAGACCTGTCCAGCTACGACATGGATGCCCTCAACGGAACGACGCCGTGGAACTTCCCGGTCGGCGGCGCCATCCTGACCGGGCAGCGTCCGACGGTCACCTCTCCCCTGCTGAACAGCGCGTCGGTGCCGACCATCGGCAACGGCTTCACCCTGTCCTGGAGCAACACGCCGCGCACCGCAGACAGCGTCGTGCTCGTGCAGTTGGCGATGTACAACACCGCTGGCGACGACTTCCAAGAGTTTGTCTCGTGCGCACTCCGTGACGACGGCAGCCACTTCGTGGCCGCGAACCTGTTCACCACTGGCTGGCCGAGCGCTCGCCAGGTCACGGTTTTCGTGGGCAACTACCGCTCGAGCCGCGCCCTCGTCGCAGATCTCGGCAACTCCGAGTCCGAAGTGGTCGGCGTGCACTGGACCGTCGGCGCCGCCTTCACGCAGTAGCTAGGCCTCGGCAGACGCCATCTGCATGAACTCCCCGAGATCGACGCGTCCATCGCCGTCGCG
>JAGSGY010000084.1 GCA_023954855.1 Pseudomonadota bacterium
CCACGCTCTTCGCATTCGCGATCATGCCCGGCGCGATCATGGACATCGCCCAGCCCGAGATGGTCGTGGAGGCGATGCAGATCATCGACATGCCGCTCTACGTCATCACCCTGATCGGCGTCTGGAAGATCCTCGGCGTCCTGGCCCTCGCGAACCGGCGCTTCCGCCTGATCAACGAGTGGGCCTACGCAGGCTTCTTCTTCGACCTGACCGGCGCCTCCTTCGCCCATGCGGCTGGCGGCGACACCGTCACGAGCATCGTCGTGCCCCTGGTGTTCCTGATTCCGCTCGCGGGCTCGTACATGTTGCGCCCGTCCACCGAAGAGGCACCCGCGTATGCATCCGCGCTCAAGCCCGCACTCGCGGCGTAGCCAACCTGGCTAGGCCATCGCTTCGTCGAGCGCCGCGCGAATCCCCTTGTTGCGGCAATAGTCGACCGGCTGCTTGCCCTCACAGTCTGCAACCTGCGGATCGGCCCCCGCCTCGAGCAACAGCGGCACCATGTGCTTCTTGCCTCGCATCACTGCCCTGTGCAGCGGTGTGAGGCCTTTGCGGTTCTGGAACGCCAGGTCCGTGCCGGCCGAGAGCAGCACGCGAAGGCAGTCGATGTAGCCGAGGTTGATGGCGCGGTAGATCGGCGTCTCGCGCGACGCGTCATAGGCATCGATGCGGGCGCCGAGGTCAATCAGGGTCTCGACCACTTCGGGCAAGTCGAAGCGACACGCCATGTGCAGCGGCGTCACCTTGCGACGGTTGCACATCGAGGGGTCGGCACCATGGGCCACGAAGCTGCGCACGATGGCGCACCGGCCCGCTTGTTTCTTCGCCTCGTCTGGGATCGACCCGCCGTGGCCCTCGAATCCGACCGGCCTGCACGCACGCAGGAAGAGGTGGTCGGTCCAGACCCACTCGCGCTCGCCCTCGGTCAGCAGCGCCTCTACGCGCTCAGGGTCCACGGCAAGTACAGCCTGGGTGAAGGCTGGCGGCGGGTGCACGTCGGTGCGGCAGTAGACGTTCCTCTGCCGAGCCATTGGCTAGTTCGCACAGGTCTGGCTGGTGTACTCGACGTGGTCCACGCAGGTGCGGTTGTCGCTCACACCGAGAAGCGTGCTGCCCGCCGTCTTTACGAGTAGCGGAGTCAGCTGATCGTCCGCATTCTCGTCGTACTCCTTGCCGAGCTGATTGAGATAGTTGTCGCCCGAGCACCACGTGGACCCGTCGGTGGCAAGCGCGCAGGAGTGGTCCTCGCCCACCCCGACATCGCTCCAGGTGCCAGGGACCTGCACCGGAGTGAGCTGATCCGCGGTCGAGCCGACGGGAATGGAGCCATAGGATGCCCTGCCCCAGCACCACAAGCTCTGGTCCTCCTTGATGGCGCACGTGCTCTCACTGAGAAGGCTCACCTTCGCCCACGGACCCGCCTCGCTCAACACCACCCGCTCCGCGTAGGTGCGCCCGACCTTGTCGCCCACTCCGAGTTGGCCGTCCCCGTTGGCACCCCAACAATAGAGGTCGCCCGTCGGGTCGATCGCACAGATCGAGTTTCCATCACCACGAGCCACCGTCCTCCAGACTTCCACGCCCAGCTGGGTCGGCGTCACGGAGAAGGCGCTACCTGAGCCCCAGCAGTACAGCGTGCCGTCGGCTGAAGCGACGCCGCATCCGCCGGCGGGTCCCATGGTGATGTGGTCGTAGAGTCGCGTGGCATCGCGGACCGGAGTGAGCTCTTCACTGTTGGACGTGCCGAGGCCAAGCCGACCGCCATCCCTACCCCAGCACGTACGGCTTCCGTCGGAAGCGAGGGCACAGGTGGAGGCGGCGGCGGACTCGACCTGAACGAAGTCTCCGATCGCGACCTGAACGGGCGCGATTCGGTCCAGATCACCGGGAAGGCCGAGCTGGCCATACCAACGGCCGTCACGGCCCATACACCACACCGAGCCGTCGCCGTCATCGATGAAGCACATGAACTCTTCGCCACCCGAGACATCGCGAACCACGCCGTCCCAATAGGTGCGGACAACCTCAGCGCCAGTACCCGTCCCTCGCCCGCCGGCATTGTCGCCCCAACACCAAAGGGAGGCGTCCGCGCTCGAGATGGCACAGCTCACCGAGGCTCCCATCGAAGCGAACTCCCCGAGCTGACTGCCGATCTGCACAGGTCCAGTGCTCTCGTATTGGCCCGTGCCCATGCCCTCGAAGAGGTTGAAGCCCCAGCAGACCAACTCCCCCTCGACGGTGGTCCCGCAGCTGAGGGTCTCGGCGGTGATCACCGTGTTGAAGGGACCCGCATCCGCCAGTTGGGGCTCAAAGTACGCGTCCTCCGCGCCAGCCGAGACCTGGCTCTCACGGTTGCTTCCCCAACACCAGATGGCGCCGTCCGTAGCCAATGCACAGGTCTGATCTGCGCTCGCTGACACGGCATCCCAGCCCAGGCTCGCCGGCGGCGCAATGACAGCGGGCGTCGTGATCGGTCCGACGTCCACCGTGGGATCGACACCGCTCTGGCCTTCCTCGTTCTTGCCCCAGCACCAGATGTCGCCACTGGAGTGGATGCCACACGTGTGGCCCTCACCCGTCGCAATGTCGAGCCACGTCTCCGCACCGACCTGTACCGGCGCGGGCTCGTTACCCGCAACGGGCAGTCCAAGCTGGCGGTCCCGGTCGAATCCCCAGCACCACAGCGTGTCGTCGGAGGCAATGGCACAGACACGCCCGTCCTCGACACCCACTTGCTTGTACGTCGCGGTGCCCACCTGCGCGGGCTCGTAGGTGCGGGTGGAGAGGCCCGGATCGGAACCCCAGCACCACAGCGTGTTGTCGGTCTGGAGTGCGCACACGGTCTGCTGATCGAGGAAGACCTCAGACCAGTCCCCAGGCACCTGTTCCATCGCGCGGCGCCCCGTACCCGAGGTGTCGCCGTCCCCAAGGCCGCCGTACCAGTTGTCGCCCCAGCAATACAGCTGGTCACTCTCGTCAATGACGCACGACGTTCCCCAGCCGCCCGAGCCATAGCTCCTAGACGTGGCCACACTTCGCCAGGGTCCGTCGGCGATGCGCTCCGGCACGGTCCGCACGTAGGTCCCCCAGCACTCGAGCGCCGCGCTGTCTGGGTCGGCTAAAAAGACCGTATCCACGGTGCCATCGCAGTCGTTGTCGTCCCCGTCGCAGGTGGCCTCGATGGCCTCGTAGCCGTTGATCGCCGTGTAGTCGGGGTCGACGTAGCCACTGCTTCCCGCGCACACCTTGAGCGCTCCGGCGCACACACCGTCCTGCTTGCTCGCATCGGGCGCGTCGACGGGGGCCATCTCATCGGTGGAGGCGTCGCAGTCGTTGTTCAGGCCGTCACAGAGGGACTCGTCGGCCTCGTAGTTGGCGACCACGTCGGCGTAGACGGGCTCGACGAAGTTGCCCTGGCCGTCGCAGACCTTCAGCGTTCCGGAACAGACGCCATCCTGCTTCTCGGCGGGTGGCGTGCCGGCAATGTCGGTGTCGGTCACACCGTCACAGTCGTTATCGTCGCCATCACAGGTCACTTCATCGACTTCGTACCCGGTGATGCTGGTGTAGGCGGGCTCGTTCCAGTCGGTGCCATCGCAGGTCTTCGTAGACCCCGTGCAGACGCCGTCCTGCAGGTCGGCCAGTGGCGGATCGATGACGTCATCGGCGCTGCCGCTGCAGTCGTTGTCTTCGCCATCGCAAAGCGTCTCGGTCTGCTCCCACAGGTTGGAGTGGGCGCTGTAGTCGGGCTCGATGAAGCCATTGACCCCGTCGCAGACCTGCTTCGCACCCGCGCAGACCCCGTCCTGGTCGAGCGCGTCGGGGAGGGGCGCGTCGGTATCGACGGTTCCGTCGCAGTCGTTGTCGAGCGCATCGCAGCTGATCTCGTCGGCCTCGAAGTCTTGGACCGCCGCCGCATAGTCGGGATCGATCCAGCCATTGCTTCCGTCGCAGACCTGCATGGCTCCTGCACACACACCGACTTGGTTGCTGGCGAGTCCCGGGGTGCCTTCGTCATCGACATCGTCGTCGCAGTCGGTGTCGAGGCCGTCGCAGTCATCGAGCTCGAGGTAGCCGGTGAGCTGAGTGATGTCGGGATCCACCCAGCCATTGCTGCCGTCACACACCTGGACGCTACCGGCGCAGATACCGAACTGGTTGCTCGCGCTCTGTGCCGTTCCCTCGTCATCGGCGTCGCCGTCGCAGTCGTTGTCGAGTCCATCGCAGTCGTCGAGCTCGGCGTAGTTTGCAAGCTGGGCGTAGTCGGGCTCGATCCAACCGCCCGATCCGTCGCAGACCTTGGATGCGCCGGCACACACACCGTCCTGCTCATCGGCGGCAGGCGCCCCTGAGAGGTCGTCGGCCTGGCCCGAACAGTCGTTGTCGAGGCCGTCACAGCTGACTTCGGTCGCCTCGAAACCCGTGATGCCGGTGTAGTCGGGCTCGATCCACCCACCCGAGCCGTCACAGACCTTGTTTTGTCCAGTGCAGACGCCGTCCTGAAGGTCCGCGAGCGGCGCGTTGCTCAGGTCGTCGGCCTGGCCCGAGCAGTCGTTATCGAGACCATCGCAGGTCGTCTCAGTGGCTTCGTAGCCGGTGATCTGGGTGTAGTCGGGCTCGGCCCATCCAGCGCCGTTGCAGACCTGCACAGCTCCCTGGCACACACCGTCCTGCCTGGCAGCGAGCGGCGCATCGGGAAGATCATCGACGATGCCGTTGCAGTCATCGTCGGCCAAGTTGCAGGCCTCGACGGCATCGGGGTGCACCGAGTCGTCCTCGTCGTCGCAGTCACTGCCACCGCAGGTCGCCCCCGCGAAGCCATCTCCGTCGCCATCGACGTCGGTCTCGACCGTGAGGATGACGGCACCCTCAATTCCTTCAGCGTCCACCGGAATCAACGCCACGGTGCAGGGTGTGCAGCCGTCGGCCACCCCGGGCGGGAGGTCTTGCTGCCCAGAGCCCTCGGCGCCAAGCGAAACGCGGACTTCGCCAGCCTGATGGGTCACGAGAGCATCGTAGCGAACCACCATCGGATGCGCGTCGACCGTCCACGCGAGCCCGACCGCGCCGTCGACGCAGCCAAGGCCCACCGTGGTGTTGGGGTAGCGATCGGTGAAGCGGTCCCCAACCTCGCCATCCGGCGTCGTCGACTGAGGGATGCAGGCTCCAAGTGTCAGAGCCATCACCAAGCAAACCATGCGGTGCATCGCACCCTCCGAGTCAGTCAACAGTCTACCGTGGGCGCGCGTCAAAACTCCGCCCACAACTTCATCAATGACGCGAGACTATCCTAGTGCCGGCTCGAAAGTACACTTCGATGATCGCTCCCGTCGGCTCAGCGGACAAGCCGAGGAACCGACGGTGGATCCGCAGTCGCCAGTTCCAATCGCGCAACACAGAGGCCCACCGCAGGCCTGTTCGCGGCCATCCGCCCTGGGTTAGGACACGCGCCAATCCGCAGGCGCGGACCTCCTGGAGTACGCGTGATTAAGGTCTTCCACATTCCCGTCTGCCCGTTCTGCCAGCGCCTCGAGATCTTGGTCGCACTCAAGGGGGTCAGCTCCCAAGTGCACTTCGAGGTGGTCGACATCACCAAGCCGCGCGACCCGCACCTGCTCACGTTGACCGGAGGCACCACCTCGCTGCCGGTGATGGAGCTCGATGGCGGCCGCAGCCTGAAAGAGAGCCTGGTCCTGCTCGACTTCCTCGAGCACCGCTTTCCCGAGACCCGCATTCGCCGGACCGACCCCTACGAGCGTGGGATTGAAGGGCTGCTCGTCACCCTCGCGGACGGCATGATGGTCGCAGGCTACCGGCTCGTGATGAACCAGGACCTCGACCAGCGGGACGCCCGCGTCGAGGCGTGGACAGCCAGTCTTCTCGCCATCGATGCCTTCCTGACCAAGCACGGGCAGGAGACCTGGCTCTTTGACGAGTTTGGCTGGGCAGAGCTCGCGTTCACGCCTTTCTTCCAGCGCTTCGCGTTTCTCGACTACTACGAGGGCTTCAGCGTGCCGGAGGGCCCCGACTTCGACCGAGTACGCCGCTGGTGGGCAGCCTGCGTCGCCCATCCCGCCGCGCAACAGACCTCGGACGAAGAGGTGATCAAGTCCTACTACGACTACGCCCGGGGCAAGGGGAACGGCGCCCTCCCCGAAGGGCGCACACGATCCTCGTTCGTGTTCGAGCCAAGCTGGCGTGACCGTCCCTGGCCTCCGAAGGACAAGTACAAGACCCACGCCACGGACGCGGAGCTGGGCCTGCTGTAGGCTGCAGCCGGAGTCCAATGCGTCACCTACCGCTTCTCTTCGCGTGAGCTGGTTCGAGAGCTTCTAGACATGACGAGCCCGCGAGCCACCCGCGCAGTGACCCCGCACCCCAGCCAATCGACGGCTGCGAAGATGCGGATCGGCGCGTTCGCCCTGATCAGCGCCGGAACCCTCTCTGCTGCATTTCTGCTGAAGCTCGGTACCTGCGCCTGGAGTGCGGGGGGGCTGTTTGCCGTGCTCACCTTGACCAGCGTGAGTGCGACCCGAGAGAACCGCCACGCATGGACTTCGACCTGCCCGACCTGTGACTGCCCGATGCGCTCAGAGCAGCTCGGCTTCGCCCTCACCGAGGCCAAGCTCGTCGGCTGCTGGCGCTGCAAGCAGTACGCCCACGGCACGGAGGCCCTCGCTCCGGTGCCCGACGACTACCTGCACCCAGAGCCGGTCTTCACGGCCCCGCTCCCCGACCACCCCCGCTGGCCCGACGACACCGAAGTCGACAGTCCCGACGTCCGCGGCGACACGGTGTGGTTTCGCTCCATCGCCCTGTACCGCAGCTTCCTCGACAAGAACCCGAACCGCGCCTCGGCCCCCCGAGTCGACGCCGGCCACAAAGAAAAGCTTGGCCCGCCGGCCGCGCCGACCCCCACCGAGGTGCTTCACGAGACCCTCGAGGCCTACCTAAAGCAGCATCCCAAAGAGAAGGACGCGCTCCGCGCATCCCTGCGCTGCCCCCTGCACGACACGGCCGTCCTCACCGCCATGGGCTACCGCTCAACCATGCACTTTCTGCCGTCCCACGAATGGATGGAAGAGACCGAGACCCGGCCCATGCGCTTGGACATCGGCGAACGCCTGACCCTTCCGCCGCATCCGGAAGGCCGAAAGCGCGCTGAGCCCGCACGACTGGTGTTCTGCCCGGTGTGCGAGCCCAGCCACTAGACACGGGCAGGCGCAGGAGTCCAAGCCGACACGCGAACGAGTTCAGCCTCGCGACACACCCCGCGCGGCCATCGACGACCACTCGGCCACCGTGCCCCGAGGCGGACCGAGCGAAGTCCCGCCTTTGCCGTGCCTCAGTGGCGTCCCGTCCCTCGTTCCAGATGCCGCGCAGGCCGAGGGCCCCTTCTGTGGGGTACGCTGCGAAGCCGAGACCCCCTCTTGCATGGACCGGAGCGCCTGCCCGTGTTGCGTCCCCCGCACCTGATCTTCGCCGCACTGATGTTCCCATCGGGAGCCTGGGCAGCCTGTGAGGCCCCCGCGACCACGCTGGACCTACAGCAAGACCTGGACGCCTCGGAGCTCGCCTTCTCGAAGCTCGATCTCGAGGCCTTCACCGCGGCCACCGACTCAGCGCGCGCCGCGATTCCCTGCCTGAACGAGACGCTGCCCCGAGCCGTCGTCGCCCAGATTCACCGCTTCGAGGGCCTGCGCGCCTTCGCCGACTCAGATCCCGAGGCCGCCTCGCTGGCGTTTGCCGCCGCCCGGGCCATTCAGCCGGCGTACGTGTTCCCCGAGACCCTGGTGCCCGTCGGTAATCCCGTCCGCGACCTGTACACAGCCCTCGACGTCTCCACCCCCGAGACCGTCGCCACCGCCAAGCCCGCCTCAGGCCATCTCGCCTTTGACGGACGCGTGTCCGAGCAGCGCTCCAAGCACTGGCCCACCCTGTTTCAGCGCTTCGATGACGCCGGCGCCCCCGTCGACACGGCCTACCTCTGGGCCGCAGATGCCTTGCCCGCCTACGAGGTCTTCGTCGCGCCCGTGGTCGCGGAGCCCGCGCCCGTCGAGCCGACTCCGGTAGCCCATGGCACCGAGCCCGTCGTCGAGCCTCCGAAGAAGAAGAAGGTCCCCGTCCTCGCGATCACGGCCGGGGGCAGCGCCGCAGCCGCCGCGGTGTTTTACGGACTCGCCGCCCAGCAGCGCGCCAAGTTCCTCGACGAGGACACCGAGCAAGCCAAGCTCGACGGGCTGTACGGACGCAACCACGCCTTCGTGGTGGTCTCTGGCGTGGCCGGCGCAGCGGCTCTGGGAACGGGACTCGGCGCCGTGTTCACCGGGACCTTCTGATGCTGTCTCCGGGCGAGACCATCGAGCGCTACGTCGTCGAGAACATCATCGGGCGCGGCGGCATTGCCACAGTCTACGTGGTCCGACACACCCAGCTCGACTCGCGCCACGCGCTGAAGGTCATGTCCTTCGCAAACCCCGACGTGCGCGAACGCTTGTTGATGGAGGGCAGGGTCCAGGCCACGCTGCGGCACACCAACGTGGTCGCGGTGAACGACGTCTTGCACGTGCAGGGGCACCCGGGCCTGCTGATGGAGTACATCGACGGCCCGGCGATGGACGGCTGGCTCCGCGACTACCGGCCAAACCTCGACGAGGCACTCGCCATCTTTCGCGGCCTGCTCGCCGGCGTGTCGTACGCCCATGAAAAGGGCCTGATCCACCGCGACCTAAAGCCCGGAAACGTGCTGCTCGAGGTCGGCAACAAGCGGGTCACTCCGAAGGTCGCCGACTTTGGCTTGGTGAAGGGCGTCGCCGACGCGGACCTGTCCAATCCGACGAGGACCGGTGCCACCCTCGGGACCCCCGCGTTCATGCCTCCGGAGCAGATTCGCGACGCGTCGAGCGTCGATCAACGTGCGGACGTGTACAGCCTCGGCTGCATCCTCTACGAGCTCGTGTGCGGCCGGGCGCCCTTCGTCGGAAACGACATGCTCGCGCTGTTTCACATGATTGCGACCAGCGACTACCCACCGCCGCGCGACCTCAATCCGGACCTGCCAGACGCGCTTGTCGAGCTGATCGACGACATGCTGAAGGCCGACCGCGACGAGCGCATCGCGAGCTGCGCCGAGGTGTTTGAACGACTTGGCGACGGGCCTCACGACCTGCTGCTCGCGACCAGTCCAGGGGCCCAAGCCGCACTGGAGCTTCGGTCCGTCCCCTCAGCAGTGCCCAGTGACTCGCTGAGCACCCTGCCCACGCCGCCCTCCCTCGTTCCGCCGGTCGTGAAGGCCGCAGAGACGATGCTCACGGCCGTCCCCCCCGAACCCGAGCAGGGACGGGCCATGCAGGGAGCACTCGTCGCGTTGCTGGTGTTGGTGGTGCTGCTCGCAGGTGCCCTCGCGAGCGTCATGCTTCAGTCGGGCCCTTCCCCGGCGGCGGTCGCGGAGCCGCAGCCCGAGCCGACCGCCGTCGAAGCCGAGGTCGTGCCAGAGCCCGTCGCGCCCCCACCCGTCGAAGCCCCGGAGCCCGAGGTGATGCCGGAGCCCGTGGTCGCCGCGCCAGAGCCGCTCCCGGTACCGCGTCCGAAGCCCGTGAAGGCCCGTCCCACGGGACCGTCGCCAGCTTCCGTCGCCTTTGAGGGGGCGAAGATGGTCGTGCTCGAGAGCGGCGATACGAGGTTCGCGCTGCCTGCCCAGGTCCCCGCGGGCCGCTACAGCATCCGCGCGTCCTTTGGGTCATCGTGGGCGGCGGCAGGTACGGTGACGGTGAAGCCAGGAGAAACGGTGACTCTGGAATGCGTCTCGAACTTCGCTCAATGCAGGAGGCCCTGATGCGGCTCGCAGGCTTGGTCCTCATCGCCCTCCACGGCTGTGCGTGGATCTCGGCGGACGAATACGATCAGCGCATGGCCGGCACCGCCGAGGACAGCGGGGACGTCACCGACACCAGCGACACCAGCGGACCGACCGACGGCGACAACGACGGGCACCTCTCGATCGCCAACGGTGGTGAAGACTGCGACGACAGCAACCCGGCGGTCCATCCCGACGCCGAAGAGCGCTGCGATGCCGTCGACAACGACTGCGACGGACGGCTCTACCCGTGCATCGGCACCCCCGAAGAGGCCGGCCTCGACATCGTCGGACTCGGGCGTCACCAGCAGCTCGGAACGTCGCTCGCCACTGGCGACCGAGGTGGACCGGTCGCCGCGATTGGCGCACCCGGCGGGGCGATGTCCGATGGCGAAGCCTTCTTCTTCGATCTTGAAGCGGGCACCACGCTCATCACCGAGTCACGCGCACACCTCACCGCTGTGCAGGGCACCGCGGGACGGTTCGGGCAGGGACTCACGCTCGTACCGCAGCCGTTTGGGGTCATCGTCGGTGAGCCCGACGCCGACTCGGCGATGCTGTTTCCCGAGCTGCAAGACGGGGCCACCAGTGCCTCCACAACGGTCGCATTGAGCCCCAACCTCAGCGCGCTCACCGGCGTACTCGACGACGCCGATGAATTCGGGGCCGCAGTCGCGACCTTCCGCCAGGCCGCTCCCGGTGTGGCCATCGGCGCGCCCTCTGCGACCCTCAGCTCCACGGTTCGCGGCGCAGTCTTCGCCTACCTCGGCGCACCTCCGGACTGGAGCGTGCCCAACCACGTCGTGGTCGGCGCCGAAGGAGACCGTGTGGGGCGCGCTTTGGCCCTCGGCGAGTGGGATGGAAGCGCCACCCAGGCGGACCTTCTCGTCGGCGCACCCGGCATCAGCACCGCCTCGGTCTTCTACAACCCCGGCGTCGGAGCGGCTTTCAGCAGTTCCGACTTCTCGATCACCGGCCCGATCGGCGCTGAGTTCGGCGCACTCGTCGGTGTTCACCAAGCCGTCGGCACCGCCCGAGACGACATCATCGTCGCCGCGCCGCTCGACAATGGCGGGGCCACCGGTGGCGGAGCGGTGTTCATCTTTGACGGCGACGCCGTGGTCCAAGGCACGACGCGGGCCTTCACCCAGGCCGACATCGCCATCCGCGGCTCCACCGATGGCGAGCAGGTGTCGACCTACGCGCTCGGCGACTTCGACGGCGACGGTGAGCTCGACATCGCCGTTGGCGCACCCGAGGCCGACAGCCGTACCGGCGCGGTGTACGTGTTCTTCGGACCGCTGGCCTCTGCCGACACCGACGAAGCCGACGCGACCTTCCGCGGAGCGGCGCAAGGCGACCGTTTCGGAGCCACCCTCGCCTTCATCGACATCGACGACGATGGAGCCGACGAGCTGCTCATCGCCGCACCCGACGCCGAGATCGACAGCGTCGAGAACGCCGGCGCCGTGTACGGATTCTGGGGCGCCGCCGAGCTCGAGCAGTAGCACAAGGACTCAGGCAGACCCGTCGCCATGGCCAACGGGGTCGACCGGACGGGCCAAGCGAAATCCAACGTGGTCCTCGGCGACTTCGGGCTCCTGCCACCAGCGCGTGGCGGCCCGGGACAAGCGCGCATCGCGGTTCCACGCCCCTCCCCGCTGAATGCGCATGGCGCTGGGGTCTTCGTCGATCACGGCGGGCATTCGGCCGCCGACGATGGGCTGGCCGTATCGCTCGTGCGGGCACTGGCACCAGTCTCGAAAGCTGCCGCCGAGCCCCCGCACGCCGTATGGCGAGACGTCTGCCGAGAAGGCACCGGGTGACGGCGGGAACGGGGCGCCCAGGTGACTGCTCTGGTAGCAACAGAAGGTGGGGTCGATGAAGTCTCCCCACGGGTGAGTGCGGCCGTCCACTCCCCGGGCGGCCTTCTCCCACTCGGCATCAGAAGGCAGACGCCATGGCAGGCCGGTCTCTTCTGCATGCCACTGCGCGTAGCGGTGCGCGAGCGCCCAGGTCATGCCCGTCGCGACCTCGACCGGGTGGGTCCAAGCGCCCCCTTCGCAGCGCCATTGCTCGCTGAGCCGTCCGCGAATCTGCTCGGCAGGCAGCCTGGCCAGGAAGGCGGCGAACGCCTCGCGCGACACTTGAACGCGCTGAATCACGAAGTCGTCCACCCAGACGCGACGTGCAGAGACGGCACCGATGGCTTCGGTATCCCCACCAAGCCGCGTCCACCCCGCGGGCACGAAGACCTCGCCCTCCCCGAGCGACCTCGGCATGCGGACTGCCGGCGCAGATTCCTCACCCGGCGGCACCGCATCGTAGCGCCCACCTCGCGGAACCACGACTGGGTAGGTCACCGTGGGACGCCCCGGCGCCGAGAACTCGACTCGGTAGCTGCCCGCCTCCAGGGTCACTTGAACCGGGGTCTGCCCGAGCTCCTGCCACTCGCCTGGCTGAAGGCGCCGATCGACGAGTCGCTCTGGTGCAATCCGCGCCGTCGCCGGACACTCGACGTGCAACGCGAGCTCCCCTACGCCTTCGAGCCAGGCACCGTGAAGACCGTCGTCGTAGGCGCGAAGCAAGGCCTCATAGCGCAGAGCCTCACCGTCTTGATGGGCGGCCACGGAGGCCTCATGATGCTGCCGGTAGTGCTCGGCCAGGACCTTTCGCGCCTGGCGGAGTCCCGGAGCTCGGATGAGTGCGCTGCGCAGCAACTGAGTAGCCTCGACTTCTTGGAGGCCCACCTCGGCCTCGATGTCTGTCGCCCGGTCCTCGAGCGCCCACGCCTCGCGCTTGTCGCCCACGGGAGCTGTGTGCGGAATCGTCTCCAGCAACGAACGCGCTCGCCTCCGTAGCTCTCGAGCCTCGGATGCCAGCTGTGCCGCGCAGTCCCGATGCTCGACCGCTCGCTCCACGAGAGCCAGCGCCTCCTCGCGTCGCTGCGCTCCGTCGAGCCAGTCCTGCACGGCCTGAGCGACGGCCCCAGCGTCTGCGTAGCGGTCCTGGAGACGAGGCTGTTGTGCCCGCCTTGCAATGGCTCCGAGCTCCGGATCCGAGGCATCCGCGAGGCCGTCATCCAGCTCGGCGAGAATCGTGCCGAGGGCGTAGACGTCGGACCGCGGGCCAATGGCATCCCAATCGCCTACGGCCTGCTCCGGGGCCATGTAGGCGGGGGTGCCTGCGATGGCACCATCCCGAGTCAAGCGTGGGTCCTTTGGCGTCGCCCCTGTACTCTCGGGCTTCGCCTCGCCAGAGCGCCGGGCCAAGCCCCAATCCACGACGACGACCTCGCCATAGCGACCGACGATGATGTTGTCGGGCTTGAGATCGCGGTGCACGACGCCGTGGTCGTGCGCGTAGGCGACAGCGCGGCAGGCGGTCAGGAAGGCGGCGACCCGGCGTCGCAGCGGCACCCGAACATCGGCGATGACCGCGCTCAAGGTGCGGCCCTGCACCTCTCGCATGGTGAAGTACGGCCGGCCGTCGGGCAGATGCCCAATCTCGTGGACCGGGACGATTCCGGGGTGCTGCAGGGCCGCCGTGACCCGCGCCTCGCGCTCGAAGCGCGCCAGAGCCGCCGGGGTCGCCGCCAGCTCGGGAAGGATGGACTTGCGCGCGAGAAGCCTTTCCAGCGGTTGATCGTAGACCCGTTCCACCAGCCCCATGCCCCCACGTCCGAGCTGTGCACGCACCTCTCCCGGAGCTTCCTGGTCGACGTCCTCGACGGGGGGAAGCTCGAAGTATCCATCCGGCGTCCACGTGCTGCGGTCCCTGGCCAACGGCCCTCCCTGGCGAGCATACCCGCGGCTACCCGGCGAACATCATCTCGCACGCGCCCTTCGCATCACACATCACGATCGACGAAGACTCGAAGGTCTCGCCTTCGTACTGGTCCTCGGAGTAGAAGTTCAACGACCAGCCGCCGCCGTCGGGCTGGCTGACCATGACCCGGTCCCCGTCCTTCTTGAGTCCGCGATGGCGCTCAATCTCGGAGAGGATCTCTCCGCTCAGCTGCGTGAGTGCGTAGGCCTCGACCTCCCGCGGAACATCGAGCTTCTTGCGCAGTGTGGCCTCGTGGGCCTTGAGCTTGGTCACACAGGCCTGCTCGGCCTCGGGCAGCGTGAATTCGGCGCCGGTGGGCTTGTACCAAGGCTCTTCGCAACCCTGTTTGGCGGCGGTGAAGAAGGTCGTCAGCTCCGTGCTCTTGAAGCGATAGCCACGGGCGGCGAAGGGCACGTTGCGCAGTACGCGGGGAATCATCGGAAGCCCGTCCTCCACCTCGGTGAGGGTGCATCCGGACGCCACGAGTGCTGTGAAGTGCTCCACGAGCTCACTGGGACAGCCGACGTCGAGCGTGGACGCTGCGGCAGGGGTCGGTTCGACCTCAGCTGGCTTCGGAGCCGCGGTGGGCTCTTCCACGACCTCGACTTCCGCCTCCGGAACGGGCGTCGGCGCGCCACAGGCGAGGAGCAGGAGAGCGAGCAGGCTGGGCATGGAATCCTCCGTCACGCGCAGTGTGCGTCCCGATACCATGAGCCGTCAAACGGCGAGTCCCGACAATCGGCGCCTTCGACTTCAGAAGGGATGCCGCTCGCGCTAAGGTCCCCCGGCATCTGAAGAATGGGGGAAATGATGAGCTCACCTGAGCTACCCGCCCTGGACGCCGCAGAAGTGCATGTGCACACCGCGGGCGGACAGATCGGACCCATCACGCGCTTTCAGCTCAAAGAGAAGCTGGGCGCGGGTGAGGTCTCGGCCACCGACGACTACTGGTTCGCAGGCATGGAGGAGTGGAAGCCGCTGAGCTCCCGCCCAGAGCTGTTCGAGGGACTACCGGACCCTTCAAGTGTGCTCTCGGAGGACGACCGCCTCGACGGCGTCTTCAGCAACCTCGTGCACGCGAGCTGGGACTACCACTCGGACCACAAGTTCGCCTCGCACATCGACGAGGTGTTCCTGGGCGCGATCATCACCGGCTACCTCGACAATGGCTGGTCGCTGATCGACATCAACAGCGACGGAACGCACCACTACCTGCGCTTCGAAGACATGAAAGACCACTCGCGCTCGATCGTGCGGTTCACCCACCTCACCCCCGACCTCGCGCTCTCGGAGGTGCTCGGACACCGTGCCAGCGTCGTCGTCGGCTACGGCGAGCGGCTCAAGAACTTCTCGAAGGTGTGGTCGGCCATCAAGTCCGAGTACAAGAGCGGCTTTCTCGCGGGCGACACACCCGGAACCATCAGCGTCGATGGCGACATCTCCTCGCAGTACGTCTACTGCCAGGTGCCGCTGTTCCTGAAGATCGACGACTACGTCAGCCGCGCCTACGAGGTCGACTACAAGAAGCTCGACAACGACCTCGACGCCTGCACCCACGCCCTGCGCAAGTACCTGCGCGCGCGCTTTACCTGAGGAGGCCGAAATGTTTGGACTACTTGCAGCCTTCCAGCACAGCGCCGAGATGCGCGAGTCGAAAGACGAGATGCTCATCGGCGAGATCGTGCGCGCCATGGCCCGTCAGGGCTACCCGTCGATTCAGTTCCGCGCCGGTGATGACCGCCAGTACGTGCGCTTCAAGACCGTGACCGACCCGGTGCTGCACACCGTCACCACCGTGCTCGATCGCAAGACCGGCTCCGGTGCGCTGTCCTCGGCGATTCTCGGAAGCAAGGCGACGCTGAAGATCACCGCCGAGATCCAGAACCGCGTGGCCGATCCCGACGACCTGATCGCGATGTACAAGACCGACTTCGCCAACATCTTCAAGATGCCGATGATCGGCGGAATCAAGCTGAACCACGAGCTGAACAGCGTCTTCGCAACCACGACGAAGGTCATCGAGATCGACCGCTTCGTGAACAAGGGCGACGACGGCGTAGCGAAGCTGATCGAGCTTCTGTCGGGCACGATTGGCGAGCTGAAAGCCAAACTCGAGCCCTTCAAGCGCTAAGCAGATCCCCACGGAGCCGCCGGCCCGTTCGGCTGTAGTGCGGCTCTGTGCGGGACGGCCGAGAGGACCCCGCGCCACCCGTGCGCTTGGTCTACACTTGAGAGCGTGAGCCGGTCGCACCCCATCGCCGCGCTCGGCGCCTTCGACCTCTATGAACCGCTCGGACGCGGTGGCATGGGCGTCGTGTACCGAGCCACCCACCGCCGCCTCGGCTTGCCGGTCGCCGTGAAGCTCGTCGTCGCCGCCGACTCGAGAGCTGAGCGCTTTCGCACGTCTTTCCGCAACGAGGTGCGCCTGGCCGCGCGCCTCGACCATCCGCACATCGTCGGGGTGCTCGACTACGGCGAGGCCACCACCCCGGTCGGACCCCACACCGAAGGCACTCCTTGGCTAGTGATGGAGCGGGTGATGGGCGGCACGCTGTCCAGGCACCTCGGCCAGCTGCCGTGGGAAGAGGTGCGCCAGATCTTGCTACAGCTGCTCGACGCGCTGGCACACGCTCACGCTCGCGGCGTGATGCACCGCGACCTGAAGCCCGGCAACGTGCTGCTCGACGAGCACGGACGGCCGAAGCTCACCGACTTTGGGCTGGCCCACGCCCTCGACGCACGCATCGACCTGCCCAAAGGAAAGCGGGTGCTGGCCGGCACCCCCGCCTACATGGCGCCCGAGCAATTTCGCGCGAACTGGACCAGCTACGGACCGTGGACCGACCTGTACTCGTTTGGCTGCCTGGCCTGGGCGCTCGTGACCGGAGGCCCTCCGTTTCCGAAGACGCGCTCGTTGGCGGCCGGCGCGACGCAGCACCAACTCACCGAGCCCCCACCGCTGCGCACGGCGGTGGCCGTGCCTCCGGACTTCGAGAACTGGCTTCGCTGCCTGCTCGAGAAGGAGCCCGGCGCCCGCTTTCAGCGGGCTGCCGATGCGTCGTGGACGCTGCGTCAGATGGGCGAGGCGAGCGAGCCGGCCGCACTGCCGCGATCTGAGGCCCAAGCGGCCCTGGACGAGTCGCTGGCGACGCTTTCCTGGACAATGCTGTCAACGGTGTCCCTCGACACGGCCGAGGCCGACGACTTCGAGACCGACACCGCAAGCCTGAGCGTGGGCCTTGCCGCACCCCGGTGGCAGGCCCCGCCCCTGCCCGACACCTGGCGGCGGGCTCGCCCGCGCACCCCTCTTCGCCTGCGAGACGCCGGACTCGGGCTGTTTGGCCTGCGCACCATCCCGCTCATCGACCGCGAGCCCGCGCGCGACCGGTTGTGGCAAGCCCTGCGCGCCACCTACGAAGACCGCCAGGCGCGCGCCGTGGTGGTCTCGGGGGCCGCCGGCTTCGGCAAGACCCGACTGATGCGCTGGCTCGCCACCCGCGCCCACGAGTCTGGAGCCGCCCACGTCTTCGACGCGCGCCACGCCGAGGTGCCAGGGTCATCGGATGGTGTCGGCCCCATGTTTGCTCGGTTCATGCGCTGCGCCGACCTCGATCCCGATGCCGCCGAGGCGCGCCTCAAGCGCATCTTGCGTGGCTTCGGAGAGCGCGACCCCGCCGAGGCCACCGCCGTCCGAGACGCCCTCGCCCCCGACTCGGCGACGACCGTCGCCGCGGATGCCGAGCGCTTCGGCGTCTGGCACCGCCTGCTGCGGCACATTGGCGGCCCGACGCAGCAGCCCGGAGAGCGCCGCCGGGTGGTGGTTCTGCTCTTTGACGACGCGCAGTGGGCAGCTTCGGCCCTGCGCTTCGCGCGCCACCTCCTCGCTGATGCCGAGTCTTCGGTTGCGGTGCTCGCACTCCTTGGTGTGACCACCGAGCTGCTTGAGAAGCGGCCCGTCGAGAGCGCTCTGGTCGACGACCTGCTCGCGATGCCCCGTGCCTCGAAGGTCGAGCTCGATCGACTGTCCAGGGCCGACCATGCAGAGCTCGTCGACGCGCTGATCGGCCTGGCTCCGGAGCGCGCCGTTGAGGTGGTCGAGCGCACCGCAGGAAACCCGCTGTTCGCCGTGCAGCTGGTCGGCGAGTGGGTTGCCCGTGGGGACCTCCAGCCGACGGAGCGGGGCTACGATCTGAGCTCGGCAGCCGAGAGCATGCCCACCGACCTCGACGCGGTCTGGGCGGCGCGCGTCGAGCGTGCGATGGCCCTGTGGCCCGAGGCCGCCACCCAGTGTATCGAGCTGGCCGCGGTCCTCGGCGACGACGTCGATGCCCGCGAGTGGACCGCGCTCTGCGATCAGGCCGGCGTGCAGCGCCACACCGGCGTGCGAGACGAGTTGATTCACCTTCGTCTCGCGCACAGCGACAACCCCTCGGACGGCTGGGCTTTTCAGCACCCGCGGGTGCGGCTGGCCCTGCTCGACCGTGCCACTCGCGCCGGGCGCCTGGCACGCTGGCACCGCGCCGCCGTCGGCGCTCTTCGCCATCAAGCCGGCGGCACGCCCGACCGGATTGGCCAGCACCTGATTGCGGCCGGCGAACCCGAGCTCGCCCTCCGGCCACTGCTCGAAGGTGTCGACCGGCGCATGGCCCTCGCTGACTGGAGTGTTGCCGAGGCCCTGCTCGCCCAGCACGCCACCGCCCTCGCCCTGCTGGGCCTCGCGGCCGATGACCCGCGCGTGGGCCGAGGGTGGCTGATCCGCGCCCGTCTGGCCCTGCTGCTCGGCAAGCCCGACGAGGCCCAGGAGCTGCTCGACCAGATTCTCGTGCACCGCCAGGTACCGGCGTGGGCCGAGGTCGTCACCCGGGCCCTCCGGTTTGCGGGGCGGGTGCTGCGTCGCAAGGGGCACCTCACCGAAGGGCGGTCACTGGCCTCCGCTTCGGTCGATGGCGCCCGCGCGCTCGGCGATCCCCAGCTTCTCGCCGAGTGCCTGCTCGACCTCGGTGAAGTGCAGGTCGAGCTCGGCGAGATCGCGCCCTCTGCCGCCTCGACCGAAGAGGCCCTACAGATCTGCACCGCCCGCGAAGATGTGGCCGGCGTCGCCCGATGCGAGGAGCAGCTCGGCTGGCTGGCCCAAGGCGCCGGTGACTATCGACGCGCCCGCATGCTCTACGACCGCGCCGCCGCCGCGTGGCGTGCACTCGGCCAGCGCTGGGGAGAGGCGCAGGTCCGCAACATCTCCGGAGACGTCACGCGCTACTCCGGGGACCTCGACGCAGCCGACGCCTTGTACCTGGAGTCCGAGCGGCTCTACGCCTCGGTCGGCGCGTGGTCCAAGATCTACCCCCAGTACAACCGTGCCCTCGTCGCCCTCGAGAGCGGCGCCTTCGACCAGGCCGCTGCGCGCCTCGACCGCGTGCAGCCCGAGTTCGAGCGCCTGGGCCACCGGGCGATTCTCGCCGACATCGCACTCGTGCGCTGCGCCCTTGCAGTTCACGCAAGAGACGGCGAGGTGTGGGACGAAGAGCTCGCCAAGGCCAAGCGCCTGTACGAAGAGACCCAGGTCACCGACGAAGACAGCGCGCGAGTCGCCGAGCTCGCCGCTCGCGTGGCCGACCGAGAAGGCGAGCGCGAGCGCGCCCGTGGAGCCTGGGAAATCGCCGCCGCCCAATGGAGAGCTCTCGGTCGCGAGAAGGAGCTCGCCGCGGTCAGCGCCCGCCTCGAGGCCTAGCCGGCCTGACGCACATGGCTCGATGCGCAGTCCAGCGACTCGGAGCACCCACCCGCAGACCCTGTGCCATCATGCGCCGAGGAGCAGCCTTGGCCCAAGCGCTCACACACGGCTACCGCTACCGACTGCCTTCCGTCCGCGACGCCGCCGGGATTCACCTCGCCACCAGCGCCCCCGCTGGCTTCGAGCAGCCCTTCCTCGAGGCGAGGCTCACCAACCCGGCCGCCATCGCGACCGCCATGCGAAGCGTGTCGGACGTGGTCCAGTCCCGCCACCACGTGCCGGCCGCGATGCTCGCCAAGATCTTGATCGAGGCCGACCCCGTCATCACCTTCGGCGACGGCCTGCTGCGCTTCGAGGGCTTCAGCAGCTGCTGCGGCGTGTACGCGCGAGCGGACATCCTCCCGGCGGGCCTCGACATCGATCATGCGCGCCACGGCTCGACCAACGTCGACTTCAACGCGCCGATGCGGGCCGCACTCGCCCAGGTCCGCGACACCGACACGCTTGGGCTCGAGATCGGCAGCGAAGCCTTCGAGCTCAGCGACTCCACCCGCGAAGAGAGCGTCATCGAGCGCAAGGTCGCCCTCCCCCTGCGCTGGCTGCGGGGCTTTCTCGAAGTGCAGGCCGTGAACCGACGCATGACGCCCGTGGCCACCCTGACCACCGCCGTCGCCACCCGTTTTCTGCGCAGCCTGCCTCGGTCCGGACGCTCCAGCGAAGCGGCGTGGGTGGTTCCGAGCGGTCGTGGACTGCGTCTGGGCTCGACCGAGCGCCCCGGAGCCATTCGAGTCGCCGGCCTTGCCCGACTTCGGGCCCTGCAGAACAACCTGCGCTTCGCCCGCTCGCTTCGGGTCTTTCAGGACCCGCTCACCGGCGCGAGCAGCTGGCTGCTCGAAGGCGACACGCTTCGATTCAACCTCACCCTGAGTCCCGAGACCTGGCGCGGCTTCTCGGGGGAAGGACAGGCCCTCAACGACCTGGCCAAGCCCACAAAGTCGCTCGCACGGGTGCGCGCCGCCCTCGGCTGGCAAGCGCAGATCGCCGCAGACCAGTTCGAAGACACCCACGCCGACGCGGCCTTGGCACTGCTCGCGTCAGAGGGCCTGCTCGGATTCGATGTCTCCGAGTCCGCCTACTTTCACCGGGTGCTGCCGTTCGAGCTGACCGAGACCTTGAAGCAACTCGGCACGCGCCAGCCGAGACTCAAGGCCGCGCGAACCCTGCTCGAAGAGGGCAGGGTCCAGCGGCAAGGCACGAGCACTCTCGTCGACGGCACCCACACCGTCCGGCTCGACCACGAGCCCGCCACCTGCACCTGCACCTGGTTTGCGAAGCACAAGGGCCGCCGCGGCCCGTGCAAACACGTCCTCGCCGCTGAGATTCACGCGCTGGAGTCCGCCACATGAATCCGCTCTTCGACCAGGCTCCCGACGCGTTGCTGGCCCACCTGCACACCCTCACCACCGCCGAGCGGGCCGAGCTCGCCCCGGAAGCGCTGCGCGAGCGCGTGCGAATCGGCGAGGCCACCCGGGACTACTCGGACGGCAAGGCCACCATTACCTACGCGGCGGGCACGGACGCTCAGCGCGCCGCCACGCGGCTTGTGGGCTGGGCGACCGCGTCGGCAGAACAGCTCGTGGCCAAGCGACGCAAGACCGGCGGCGTGTCGCTCGAAGACCTGGTGGCCATCGGTCCCCTTGCGCCTCCATGGATGACCGCCGAGGGCATCGACGCCCTGATCGCCAACCACATGCTCGAGTGGAAGCAGGTCGAGTGCTTGGTGCAGCACGCCTTCATCGAGTGGCCCGACTCAGACGCGCTGATCTCGTCGATCGTGCAAGGCGGCTTTCGCTCGAATGCCCCGCTAGCCGAGGTCATGCGTACACACCCGATCGTGCTTGCAGGCCCGATCTACCGGGTGTTCGAGGTCGAGGGCGATCAGCAGTCGAGCCTAGCCTCGGCCGACAAGTACCGCCGAGACGAGAACAAGTGGAGCACCGCCCTCGAAGCCCTCGCCGAGACTGGCGAGGTCGAGCGCGACCGCCTACTCGACGGTTGTCTGGACGCGCTGAGCCGCGACTTCGCACCGTTCCGCGCCGGCTGGTACCAGCGTTTCTACGACCAGCTCAAGCCCACCCTCGACGAGCGCAAGGCCCACGTACCGAAGCTGATGCACCTCTTGGGCAGCGCCGTTCCGCAGACCATCGCCTGGACCGTCAAGGCCATCGAGACCGCGTTCAAGAAGAAGCTGCTGTCGAGCACAGAGTTGCTCGGCTGCATCGAGCCCGCGCTGCATGCACCGCAGAAGAGCACCGCGAAGCGCACCTTGAAGCTGCTCGAGCGCGCCGCAAAGCAAGACCCCGAGCATGCCGTCCAGCTCGCGACCCTCGGCCTCGAGCTGCTCATCCACGAGGATGCGGACCTGCAGGGCCTCGCGCTGGACTTTGCCGACAAGGTCGGAGGTCTCGAGTCGGCCATCCAAGAGCGCGCAGACCTGCTTGTAGCCTCGCTTCGCCACCGCGCCGCAGCGCCGGAAGATGTCGACTTACCCGAGGACGTCACGTTCGCACCCAGGCCGCCGCTCAACCCACTCGACGCGCAGTTCGCGCTCACCCCGGCCGAGGACACCCACCAGGCCGCGCTGGCCATCGCGCATGCCCTCGAGCATCCCGCCGACGCCATGGGGCTCGAGCTCGCACTGGACGCCATGGCGCGCTTCTCTCCGGACGGGTCCTGGGACAAGCCGCTGCTCAAGCGGGCCAAGCAGATCTGGAAGCGCCAGAGCTTTGCCTGGGCCAACCCTCTGCATCAAGAGGTTGTGCGGGTCGTGCTGGCCTGGTCCACGGCCTCGATCCCGAGCCCGTTGCGCGAGCCTTCTTCACACTCCAAGGCCTTGTCGTTCCTGGCCAGGCGCCTCGACCACTTCGTCCACAGGGCGGCTGGCGGAACCCCTCACGCCCTGCTGTCGACGCCCACCCACCAGACGGGGGCCATCGAGCCCGCGACCTTCATGCGGCGCGCAGCGGCACAGTCCGCGCTCACGGTCGACGAGGACGCCGTGCTCGCCCTCATGCGCCTGCCCCCCGAGGCGCGTGCGAAGGCCCGCGCGCTGTTCACCACGACAGACCCGCGGGAGCAGAGCGCCCTCGATGCCTGTGTCGCCGAGGACCCCCGACGCTTCACCGTTACCGCCGACGCCGAGAAGCACGACTCCTGGACCTTCTACTCCACGAAGTGCACGGCCACGCCGTCACTCGAGCTGGAGCACCCCCTGCAGCTTCGCCTGCACATGGGTCCGACCAAGGACCTGAGAGAGCAGGTCGACGGCGCAACCACCGCCTGGCTCGCCACCGCCACACCCTTCGATCTGGAGCCGTTCTACGCGGGTGCGTTCACGCTGTTGGGCCACCACGTCGACGAAGCGAAGACCGCCATCCCCGAGCTTCGGCCCGCCCTGCACCCTGCAGTGGGACTCGGTGGACCGACCGGACACGCCCTGCTGTGCATGGCGATCGGCTTTCGCAGCAAGACCGTCTCGGCCCTCGCCGCCGACCTGTGCATCGACGGCCTCGAGCAGGGCCGTGTCGACATCGACCTGCTCGGCGACCAGTTTGCGGAGCTGCTTCCGACCGGTATTCTCCACGCGAAGCGCATGCTCACCACGCTCAAGCCGGTCAGTGAAGCGAGTCCCGCCCACGCGCGAGCGGTCATCCGCTTCATCGACCTCGGCCTCCGGAGTGACCCTGCATCTGCGCCGAAGGACATCGCCGCCTTGCTCGACCTGCTCAACGAGCTGCTCGCCCAGAGCGACACAGCGCTGCCGGCTCATAGCCGACGCTGGCTCGAGGCCTGCGACCGCTCGGGCAAGACCCGAACGGTCAAGAAGAAGCTGCTCTCCCGCTGAAGACAAGCGCCGAGGGCTCGCCTTGAAGCCGGTGCTGCGGTAGAGCTTGTGCCTGTCCCGGAGTCCTTGTGGCTGCCCTTCTTTCCGTCGTCACCGCTGTCATCGTCATCTCGGCGATGTGTTCCCTGTTCGAGGCCG
>JAGSGY010000097.1 GCA_023954855.1 Pseudomonadota bacterium
GACCATCAAATGTGGTCGGGTTGAGCAGGCCTCCGAGGTTTCGCGGCGTATGCGCCCGAGCATAACGTTGGTTGCTACTGACGACCGGTCGCTACGCTCCCCTGCCGCTGCGCGGCTCGCAGTAGAACCGGGCGTTAGGCAGGTCTTGCTCGCCTTCGAAACGGACGAAGATACGATGCTTCAGCAGGGCCTTCGATGCTCAAGCAAGGGGAGCTTCTTTGGACCATCCGTTCGTCGCTATCCGGTCAGATGCTGTGTACTTTCCGGCGCCAGTGACCCAGCAGTTTCCGGTGGGTCAACCGTCCTCCGTACGGGCGGTGTCTGAGGCAATCGCCGACGATGGACGCGTGGTCTTGCTCCACAAGGGCGGTGGCGCCGCACTCTTCCAGGTACTCCACTACACGGAGGTCCCGGGCGGGAAGCTCCTCTGCGTCATTCAGGGGCTCGGTCGCGTCGACGTGCTTGATCGGTCCGCGACTCGGGTAGAAGTGGCGCACGCTTCCATCCGAATGCATTCGCCGGAGGTGCTTGCCGCCATGACCCGGCTCATCCGCGCGGATCCGAAGTTGGCTAGTGTCGCGGCCGCCAGCCTGGAACTCGTTCAGCACCTGCATGCGCAGGAGTCGCTGTTGGAGCTGGCGTGCCTCAACGCGCCGGTCGGGCCCGAGGTGAAGCGGCGCTGGCTCGCTGCTCGAGAGCCCGGAACTTTGGCGAGAGAACTGACAGCCTCCTATGCCGCAGCCGCAAGTGTATTCGAGGGCCGTCACATACAGCCGAGACCCCCCGCTCCGGCGCCGGCAGACCGGCTGGAACCGCCTGCCCCGGGACCCGCGGCGGTTGCCCGATACCTGATGACGATTCAGGCCCGACTCGGTGAGATGCCTGGCAAGTACCTCTCGGAGGTCGCAAGAGAGGACCCCGACGTTGCGAGCTGGGCGTCAGAGTCCAAAGCCAACCGGGAGCAACTCGAGGCGATCAGGGCTGAGGTGGTTTCGACGGCGATGTCGCGAAGCCGTAGCTTCGGGGACTTCACGAGCACCGACGCCCTCATGCACGTCCTCTACAGCTTGCCTCGCGTGCACGGGGTCTTGGTGTCGTTTGGAGAGGCCTACACAGCGCAGGACGCGGTCGGTGAGCTTCGTGCCCGTTCTGGCGGTCGGCGCGGCTGGATCTACTGCTCGGAGCAGGATCTGGAAGCAGCTGTCCAGGGTTCGGGGCTCAACCTCGGATTCTCGGACCGAGCCACCGCGGAATTTCTCTGTGAGCAACTTGAGGCTCAGGGCGTGCCCTATTGGTGGCCAGGCGATGAAAGCCTCCGTGTGTTCGTCCCGATTCGCTGGGAACGACGCCTTCCAAAGGTCTAGCTACGCTGTGCAAGGACGACTCCGGAGGCACGGGCGCCTTCGACCCTTGCCTAACGTTGGTTGCGACCGACGAACGGCCGCCTGCGGCGACCTCCGCGCTTCGCACGGTCGCAGTCGAACCTTGCGTTAGGCTCGGCCCGACCCTTTGACAGAGGGCTAGGCGACATGTGGTGTGCGCGAGCGTGCTGTCGTCATCCAACAGGGGCGGCGGCGCATAGTATTGGCGTGGCGAGCCGAGGCGCTGACATACCGCGGGCCGGTCCTGAGCATGGGCTCGGGGGCGGGCGGCCGCAAGTACAAGCTGTTGGCACGTGCCGTTGGCCACGCCATTCTGCTCGACGGCTGATCGGCCGAAGCTCACGGGCCGAGGTTGAAGCCATCGGCGCGTTCCTACGCTGCATCGTCGTTGGGGTCGTTGGGGTCGGTCTCAGTCTGGTCGACAACACCGTTGAAGTTGGCGTCTTCGCCGCCATCGGATTGGCCGCCCGCGTCGGTGTCGGCGTTTCGAGGGTCGGTCGTGGAGTTGGGGTCGGCGTCTAACACGAACACGCCTGCGTCAGTGTCGAAACCTTCGGCCGAGGTCAAGCCCAGCTCCGTGCCATCTTGAACTCCGTCACCATCGGAGTCGAGATTGAGCGGGTCGGTTTGGTGGGTGGCCACCTCCGTTCCGTCCGTGAGCCCGTCGTCGTCGGTGTCTCCGTCCAGAGGGTTGGTGCCATGAACATTAACCTCGTCGCCGTCGCCGAGTTCATCGCCATCGGAGTCGGGGTTGTTCGGATCCGTGCCGAGGTCCGCCTCCTCCTCATCGGTGAGGCCGTCCGCATCCGAGTCGGGTGGGCTGGTGTCGCTTGTGGAAGTGTCGGTTGGGCCACAGGCTGCAATCAGCGAGAGCCAGAACACAAGGGCAAGGGTGCGGGTCATAGGGAACCTCCGCGGATAGTGTACTGGCGGCCCAACGTGCGGGAGGTTTCAAGATGTTTCAAAGCGAGCACCACAAGGCGACAACCCCAGTCCCGCTCAGATCTCCCACCCCCTGACGGAATTCGCCCGCTCGCGGAGACACCTCGGCCATCTCCGGCGGGCGAAGCGGTCCAGGAGCCGCTGATGGCGCAGGCGAGGCCTCTCGCGGCTTGCGGCGCGCTCAGGCTGATGTGGCGGGCAGTAGCGATGAGTGTGGTGAAGAGAGCGTGTGCTTTTGGGGTCAGTCGGTGCCGTTCCGCCAGGGCGAAGGCGCCGCGAGTAGGGCTTCGCATGGGCCCCTGGCGTAGCGGCAAGACCGACAGTCGGAGGCCCTTGTGCTGCGGTGCATCCATCTCTTCGTGGCTTCGGGCATGCTTTTCCCGGACCGGGCCTTGTGGGCATCGGGTGGGGCGAGGTGCTCAGGGGTAGCTACCATCGAGTAAAGAGAGGCCTTTGGTCCGCGCCTAACACCGCTTGCGACGTGACGACCGGCCGCTCCGCGACCTGGTCGCGCCTGCGGCGCGCCCTCGCAGTCGAAGCCAGCGTTAGGCTGCCGCCCTTCGGGCGCGGATTGGAAGGTTTGGATCGATGGATTCGGCTTCTGAGAGGCCTCCCCCACCCCGCGCATCCTGACGAGCTCGGCGCAGGTCGGCAGTTGGGAACGGACCAGGCCGGGCATGCAGCGCTTCGCGCGGACATGCGCGCGTGTGGCGGGTCGACCGGGGTCTGCGCCTGAACGACTATAGTCTCGGCTCAACCGCGCCTTCTTGCGGGGCCGCACGGCCGTCGCAGTCAATGTCAATCGTTGGGGCGGCTCACGAGCCAGCGCATGGCCAACACCAAGGCGCCGGGCATGGCGCACTAGTGGTGCGGCTCTGTGTCATGGGGCGGGCCTCTCATGCCCCCCCGCCCACGACGATGCCGTGTGTCCGGGTGTGAGTGGCTTCTGGTCGATGAGTTGGGCGTCGCAGAGCGGGAAGAATGGAGGAGAATGGTGAGTCGGAGCGTAGTCTTCGGCCGAACGCCCCTCGTCAGCACGGACGGCTCCCCGCGGCTTCGATGTCCTTGAGGCGGTGCGAAGTCGACGGGTTTGAGCGGCGTCCGCTGCCAGCGAGTAGCGGCTGCGCAGCGTGGGGCGTCGTACACTGCGAGGTCGGCCGAATGCGGCCGCAAGACGGCTCGGAGGTCGTCAAAGCTGCGTACTCTCACCAACACGCCGTCAGCCCGGCGGCCTGTCTGGGGCGACGTGCCACTCAGCCGAAGTAGCGCTGGGTAGCGGGTTCGAACTCCATTGCCCGGCGCCTAACATCGCTTGCTACGCGACGAACGGCCGCCTGCGGCGACCTGCCTTCGCTGCGCTCGGCTCGCCGCCGAACCAAGCGCTAGACGGGGCAACACTCTGTCGGCGATGCAGGGCCCCCGGCCCGTCAGCGGGTGCTGCGGCTTCGGAAGGGCCGGCCGATTCGCGAGCGAGACCCGAGGAGCGGAGGCACCGGACCTCGTCCGCGTCGTTCTCGCGGCCCGTGCAGTCATGCGGCCGCTCATACCGACTGCGCCGAACGGAGCTGCGACGCTCCGCATGCTTTGATTCAGGCTCGGCTCCCCGCCCAACATCCACTGCATCCATCATGTCGCCTCTTCGTCGACAATATCCTCCGAGGGCTTGCGTTAGCCCTTTCGTCCGAGCCTCCAGCGCTCGAACCTGAACAAGGGAGGGCAGCGATGCTCCGACGGATGTCCGCGGCGAGTGGGGTAGGAGTTATCAGCCTTTTGGGCGCCGGGTGCTCGGTGTCTTCGGACGACGGTTCAGGAGATACCGGCCAACTGGCGCCTCCGTCGTTTCAAGCATCTTTGCTGGACTGGTATGCCGAGTACGACGCCGAGGAGCCGCTGAGCTACTTGGACGAAGAAGGCTCGCTGGAGACCGTGACGTACAACGGCACGGACTACGAGGTGCTTCGCGATGCGCACTACGGTCCACACGGGGAGCGGACGTCGATGGACGTCTTTCTTCCCCCGACTGGGCCAACGGCTGCGCCGGTGGTGATGTTCATTCACGGTGGCGGTTTTCGGGCCAAGGACAAGACCGACATCGGAGGTCGGGAGTCCGTCGTGGTGGGCTACCTCGAGCAGGGGATTGCCGTCGCCTCGATCAACTATCGGTTCCGGTCCGACGGGGGCTCGGAGACCGTCGTCGAACCTGCGTGGGACTGCAAGGGCACCGCGGCAGACAACGACGGCTGCCGGCTCGACGTGATCTACCGCGATGGCGCGCGTGCGGTGCAGTACCTGCGGTACCGAAGCGAAGATCTGAACCTGGACCCGACACGGATGGCGGCTTGGGGTCGGAGCGCCGGCAGTCAGATCGCCACCTGGGTGGCCCTGGTTCCCGACCTGGCGGTTGCAGATCACCCAGACCCCGTGTTGAGAGAATCCACGCGACTGCAGGTCGTCGGACACACCAACTCGCAAGTGACGGGTCCTTCTCACCTGTGGCCGGACCTCGTGGAGATTCAACCTGCCGACGCGTCGAGCACATGCGACAACGTCGCACTGTGGATGCGATTGGGGGAAGAAGAACCAACCGGGTACAACGACGCGCTCCAGTCATATGTCGATGACCTGTACGACTCACCGGGGGGACAAGACCTGCTTCGCATCGTCGACTTCCTGGAGTTGCTGGACGCCGATGCCCCGCCGTTCATCACCACGAGCCCGGTTCGGGACCACACCTGCGAACAGCTGACGGCGATGTCAGACGATGAACTGCGAGGTAATTTGGTACACCACCCTCGGCACGGCGAGCCGCTCTACCAGCGCTGTCTCGACGAAAATGGTCCGAGTGAGTGTGCGATCGTGACCGACGTTCAAGACTCGTTCACCGGTGAAGAAACCCTCGTGTTGAGTGAAGACGAGGCTCATGCGGCGGAGTTCATTGCCGGTTGGCTTCTGACTGAGGGTTAGGTCGTCTACCTGGGGCCGAGGATGGCTCGAGGTACGCACACTGAGTCCACGAGTCTCAACCTAGTGTCGGCGCCGAGACGGGCTTGGACCAAGCCCGTGATGCTTCCGCCCAAAGCCTACTGTTTGCTTGCGACCGACGAACGGCCCGAAGGTTGCGACTGTCGCACGGCCGCCTGCCGCAACCTGCCGTCGATGCGCTCGCCTCAAGGTTCGAAGCCAGCGTTGGGCACCGCTGAGACTCTCTCCTTCAGCCTGAGGTTGCGCCGCTCAAGCCGCTGTCGGCGAACGGGCGCAAACACGGGTAGAGTTCTGAGAGATGGAGTTCAGGAGACCATGGGAGTCGCCATCCGACCGCCACTCGTTCTTGCCCTACTGGTCCTTCTCACGAGCTGTCAGAGCTTTCGGGACTGCGGTGACGTCGACGTCACGGCTGCAGCAGCACTCCCCGAGATGCTCTCAGAGACGGGCCTGTATCGCGAGATGGCCAGCCGAACCGTCGCCGAGTCCGCCATCGAGTTCGAACCGCGGTTTCCTCTGTGGACCGACGGTACCGACAAGCGACGGTGGCTGCTGCTGCCGGAGGGCGGCCAAGTCGACACGTCGGACACAGTAGACTGGCGGTTTCCGGTTGGCACGCGCCTATTCAAGGAGTTTGCACGTGATGGTCAGCGGCTCGAGACGCGCCTGATTCACAAGAACCCCGAGGGCTGGGCAGCGGTATCCTACGTCTGGGCTGGGGACGACGCAGCGCGGCAGCTCGAACCCCTGCCGGACGTTGCGGGCACGACCCACGACATTCCTGGCGCGGCCCAGTGTCTGGCCTGCCATGGCGGACGCCCGACGTTCAGCCTCGGCTTCACAGCAACACAGCTCGACCCTGCCACTCGCGAAGCGCTGTTCGACGCCGGGCATCTCACCGAACCAGTGCAGACGGAACTCGACGTCCCCCCGACCGAACTCGCGGGGCTCGGCGTCCTCCACGGCAACTGCAGCCACTGTCACAACGCGGACCAGCAGGCCACGGCCACAGACTGCTACGTGCCACCGGAATCGTTCGACTTTTCGCTTCCCCCGGACCTGCAGGCCGTTGCCGATGCTCCGGCGGTACTCACGGCCAGGTACCTGCTGGGCGGACCCAATGGGAGCGACGTCCTACACCGGATGGCCAATCGAAACGAAAGTGAGAGAAAGCCATCGATGCCGCCCTTGGGCACAGAGCTTGTCGACGACGCTGGGCTCGCGGCCGTCGAGGCCTTCATCGCTGCGCTCCCAGCCGACGACCGCTAACGATGCGGTGCTGCTCCAGCTCCCCGAGCCCAATGTTGGTCGTCGGCGTCATGCTGCCAGACGCGCACGACAATCCAGGCACCGCCCATGAACAGCCACGCGGTAGAGTGTCCCAACGGAGTTCCCCATGACTATGAAGCGCGTGATGTACGTCTCGAAGGCTCGACATCGGATGACGGCGGGCGAACTCTCCGACCTGCTTGCCGGTGCACGCCTGCGAAACGAAGCCCACGAGATCACGGGCGCACTCGTCTACGCGGCCGGCCACTTCGCCCAGGTGCTCGAAGGCCCGTCGGTGAAGATCGACCAGCTGCTCGCAAACATCGCCGGCGATCCACGACACGACGAGTACTACCTGGTGTCAGAGGGCCCCATCGAGGAACGCTACTTCGTGGGGTGGGCGATGGACTGGACCGACCTCGGCCGGTACGAAGACACCAAGTATCCGCGGCTTCGCGCGCTCATGCGCGAGCACACGATCGCGGATCGCGACGCCGTGTACAAGGCGCTGACGACCTTCCTGACCGAGCACGTGCGGGAAATCGTGCCGTCAAACGCCGACCGTCAGAGGTGGAATTGGTAGCGGGGCAGCCGCCCGAATGCCCTAGCGGACGCGAAAGCCCACAGAGAGCGTCAGGAAGTGCAGCCAGTTGCGCGTGAAGCCGTCACCGGTGCCATCCGGCGTGCCGGTGCCCTCCGCGCCACCGCCGATGTACCGCAGCCCCAGAAAGGCCTGAGTGGGCTCCATGAGGTCCACACCCGCACGCAGCTGCACATCCGCGATCGCGCCGATGACATCCACACCGCGGCCGTTGAGGTACTTGATCGGCGCATAGAAGCCATCGACTTCGGCCTCGAAGAAAAATCCATCGTCGAATTGCCGCCTCCACTCGAGCTCGAGCAAGGGCACCGGTCCAATGTCGCGGTTGAACTCGGACTGGCTACCGTCGGACTGTGTGAACCCGATGGTCGCGTTTCGGATCTGAAGGCCCAAGCCCACCGTGACCTCTGCCTGGTCCCTATCGAGCAGGCGGTGGCCCCACGACAACCGCCAGAAGCTGAAGCCGTATCGAAGGTCGATAGGATCGCCGGCCGCAAAGGTCAGGTCGTCGACCCTGAGGTCCTCATCGAGCACGACAGTGCTGTCGAGGTTCAGGGGCTGCCAGAGCACCGTGAAGACCTGCCGTTTCCAGTGAAAGGCCGCCGTCGGACGGAAGAACGCAAACAGGTTGTCCTGCCCACCATCCTTGACGTAGTCCAGGTAGTCCCCGTCCGAACCGAACTGGATCTTGTGGGACACGGGCGCCAGCAAGCCGACCTCGGCAGTCAGCTCAAGCGCATAGTCGCGGTCCGGATCGTTCAGCTGGGGGTTGGCGAGGGCTGCGGTGATGAGCAAGGGGATCATCGGTCCTCCAAGAGGAGGTGCTATCCCGATGGGGCGGGGGCCACGACCGTAGAGCGCCTCCAAGGGGCGGAGCAGTGCCCGTCCTCCACCCACCTTCTCCGGCGCGCTCGAATCTTCGTTTGCTGGTGCGCGGTGGTAGCGCAAGAACATCCGTCAGAGGATGGGACGCTGGTACGCTGCTTCGACGCTCCCGGGCCCGAGGGAACTCGGCGGAGCATGCCTGAGAGGAATGCGAATGGGATGGGTAAGGGCGAACGGTTGCGGCGCACGGCTGGGAGCCGGGACCCTCGGACTTCTGCTCGCGGGGTGCGCAGCGCACAAGCCCCTCCCACTACACCCGGGAGAGGAGGCCATCGCCGGCCCGGAAGACCTTGAGGTCGAGTGGACCGGGGTGGGCGCTTTCTTCCTCCGGCACGGGGATATCTCCGTGCTTACTGACCCCTACTGGTCGCACTACCCGGTGCTTCGGGCTGGCTTCGGCACGGTGCCACCCGATCCCGTGCAGATCGACCCCTGGGTATCCGGGCTCGACGAGGTGCGCGCCGTCCTGGTCGGGCACGGTCACTACGACCACATCAGCGACCTTCCATACATCGCGCCCCAGCTCCACCCGGATGCCGTCGTCCTTGCCTCCCAGACGGTGGCCCACACCTTCGCGCCGCTCGATCTCCCCGTCCCCATCCACCCGGTGAACGCGCAGCGGGGCGACCACGAGCAGCCGGGGGAGTGGATTGGCATCGCTGACGGCCGGGCTCGCGTGCTTCCGCTTCGATCCGGACACCCCAACCAGTGGCTGTTCTTCCACCTGTGGACCAAGCGCCTGAGCGCCGACCGCCATCGACCACCCCGGAGGGTTGGCCACTTTCAGGAGGGCGAAACGCTGGCGTTCCTGGTCGACTTCCTCGCGGAGGACGGTGCCATCCGCCATCGGGTGTACGTGCAGACGTCCAGCACAGGACTTCCCGCCGGGGCCGTGCCGCCAGGAGTACTGGACGAGCGCCCGGTGGATGTCGCATTGATGGCGATGGACGTCGCGAACTACGCGGCTGACGGGCAGCCGACCGTCCTCGACCAGCTCGGTGCCCCACTGGTGGTCTTCTGCCATTGGGAAGACTTCTTTCGGTCAAAGGAGAAACCCCCGCGCGAAATCGTGAAAGTCGACCTTCATCGCCTCCGCAAAGCCCTGGTCGACACCGAGCAGGTCACCTACATCTTTCCCGCCTGGGGCGCTCGCTTCGTCATCAACGGCCGCTAGAGCCACTACGGCGGGCAGATCACATCAATGGCGGTCGCAAAGCCAGCCACAATGGGCACAGGGACGGCCCCGTCTGTCGCGAGGAAGTGAAAGGAGTGCTCGGTGCAGTCCCCGCCGGGCGCCGAGAGCCTGAGTGCGTGGTCGCCTGGCTCGAGGTTCAAGGCGCCGCCCGAACCCGAGCCCGAGGTCTCGGTGAGATCGGATGCGGCCAGCCCGAGGCCGTTAGCGTAAAATGGTTCCACCTGTGGGTCCAGGGTGGCCACGACCCCAGCGACATTTGGGGTGTTGTCCCCATCGAGATTCAGCCCCTCCCATGCCAGGAACAGCAGGTGTCCACGGGAGTCATCGAGCTCGACGTCGAGTCGATTGGCGTGCTGGTTCATGATCGATCGAGGCACCATGACCTTGTACCAGTCGTACCAGTCCATCGACGTGTGCTGCGGAAAGACCGTGGGGACTGCGTCTTCATACGTCGCGGTGATCAGCACGTCGATGTCCAGCGGTAGCCCAGGCATCTGCCATCCGCCGTCGTCATCCGAGCGCACGCAGGGGATGTCCGGAAGGTCCACGGCACAGACCTCCACACCATCGAGCCGCGCGCCGAGCAGGCCCGAGAACACCCCGGTGAAGCACGCAAAGTCCTCGGTCTCCTCGCAGGTGGGCGGGTCGGCTTTCTTACAGCCCAGAAGGCAGAGTGGGAGTACCAGAGTCGCGTGAATTCGGAGCATGGAAGATTGTAGCGCTTGAATCGCGGGGGCTGCGAAGCTTCTCTGCTCAACTCTCATGCCGCCGGGTGGTCCCCGTCGCCTCGCTTCGCAGCCAGAGTGCAGGCGAGGTGGTCGTCAAGCCCACCAACGGCCGGGCCGGAGCCATCCCGGCGAAGCTGCGGTCAACGAACCTTCCGTGCGTATACTCGGCCATGATCACACTTCTCTTCGCAGTTGCCCTCGCCGGTCACCCCGATGCCGAGGCCCAGATCCGCGGCTGGCTCGAGGGGCTGGGTGCCGAGGGCTATAGGGCGGAAGTCCGCACCGATGGCCCCGGCTTCGCCCCCTACTGCCACTTCAACGGCAGCATCGACTGCGCCGAGGACCTCGCCGCCCACCTGTTCATCTTCACGGACGAAGAGCGCAGCCTGACACTGGTGTTCAGCGAGCCGCTGAGCCCCGCCATGTCGCTGGACGACGTTCGCACCCGCTTCCAGAGTATCGCCCTAGACCGCCTTCCGACGCCTGGACTGAAGCGAGATGGGTGGCGTTTTTCTCCACGTACCCCCGTCTCCTCGTTCAGCGAGGGGGTGGAGGTGACCGCCTACACGGGCGAGCGCATCCAACTCACCGTAGACACGCGCTTCTACGCGGTGAGCGGCGACCGGGGCGGCGACGACTGCAGCCCACCCGCCGACGGTTCGATGCCGGAGCATTGCTATGCGCAGGTACGGCAGAAGCTGCGGGGGCGCATCGCGGTGAACCTCCCGATGTTCAGCACGCCCTAGGCTAAGCCCTGTTCTCTACGAGCACCGAAGCCAATGCAACCGAGAAGATTCGGGCCTGGCGGTCCGAGCCAGATTCTCTTGGGCACTGGTGAACAGCGGCCTCCCCTCTCGACAATCTCCCGCCCCCAGAGAGTCGGCTATACGGTCCGGGTCCAGTGCTTTTGGGAGGTAGCCCATCGACCCGATGATCGCAGCGCATGGTGGGCTTGGGGCTGCGGCTCTGGTAGCTGGCCTTGGAGCCGCCCTCCTCCCGAAGCGACCCGGGGCTCACGTGTGGGCGGGACGCCTCTTCTCGGTGGGCATGCTGCTGTCGTTGGTCGCCATCTCGGTGCCGATTGTACGCCGCGCCAACGTGTTCATGATTGGCCTTGGCATGGTCGCTTGGTTTGCCATCATAGAGGGCTGGCGAGCGCTGCGGCGCTTTCGGGGCACCCTACAGACGGCTCCAGACTTGGTCGACTACCTGGCCGTCGGACTGACCGCAGCAGCCGCACTGTGGCTTGCGGCATTTGGTATGCAAGGTGTTCTTCGCTCGGGGAACCCCCTCTTCTTGGTGTGTCTCGCATTCTCGGGACTCGCTGCAGTCCTGTTGACCGCGGCCGTGAAACGCTGGCGTCGCGACGTGTCTCGGCCAGAATGGCTCGCCGTTCACATCGGCCACATGTCCGGGGCCTTGGGAGCTGCCGTCACGGCCGCGAGTGTAGTGAACCTCGAGGGACTGTTCGGCTCTATGCAATGGGTGCTCTGGGTGGGCCCGACCCTGATTTCGACAGTGCTGGGACAGAGGGCCATTCGCGCCCGTGGCCTGACTTAGGTGCTCGCCGGTTCGGACAGGCACAGGCTGCAAGCGTCGTCGAGCCTCTGCCCCACAGGAATCGACTCCCGCATCGTTTGTCGTTGGTCGCAGCCAAACCGCGCGCTAGGCCAGCTCGGATCGAACTTTGTTGTAGGCAACGGCTCAGCCCCCGGGTCTCGACGCGTGGTCCAGTGCACGGACTAGAGGGCGCATCCGCGGGTTACCGTCTCGCCCCCGTTCACGAGCCGCCCATGTACCGACCAGCACCTCATCTGCTCTTCCTCGGTCTCCTGGCCGCCATCCCCGCATGTGCCAGCCGTCAGCCGCCTGAGGTCGACCTGGGGCCCAGCGTGATTCCAAGCCTGTCAGCGCCGGCGCCACAGCAGTCCACGGCGTTGGCGAATCCGCCGGCTGAGGTCGAGACCGGCTGGGTCGGTTCAGATCGAGCCACAAGCTTCTTTGATGCCGACGTGTCGCTGCAGCTCGTATCCGTCGCCCAGGACTCGCGTTGTCCGGTCGACGTGGTTTGCAAGTGGGCCGGCGATGCGGAGATTCACCTGATCGCGCGGACGGGTGGTGTTCATCGAGAGCGGGTCGTGCTGCATACCAACTCGAGGTTCGAGACCGAGGCGGAGGTGCGCGGTAACCGCATCCGCGTGCTCGAACTCGCACCAGCCAGGCGCGCGGACATGCCCGCGGTGGTCAGCTACTCGGTGCAAGTCGAGGTGAGCCGGTGATTGCGAGCATGCGGGCGGGGTCGGCGCCGCGCTGTTTCATCCGTTCCTTCTCGTTTCTTGCCCGACGCTCTACGCTACAAGGCAGTGTAGGTGGTGTAGGCATGCGGTTCCTCAGAGCAATGACGCGCTTTCTCTTCCCGTTCCTTGTGGGTTGCGGCTGGAGCGGTGCACTGGACGACCAAAATGCACCCGATGACGTCTGCTCGGAGTCGTTCGAGCAAGCCACGTTGGATGACGAGCGGCTCGGACTCTCGCTCGCAGATGCGATTGCCAACTACGCCGACGTCACATGGGGCGCGACTTGGATGGATGGCCAACCTACGAGCGCGACCTTCACTGTCGAGGCTACCGCTGAGCCCGTACTCGTGGCCCACGTCGGATGCACCGACGAAGCGGAGTGGCTTGAGGTCGAGGCGCGGGTGCTGCTCACCACCTCCGATGAGGCATTCGATCAACAGCCATTCAACGGCGATATCAGAGTCTTCTCCGGAGACGATGACGAGCCGAGAGTTCGGTTTCAAGGCGAGCTCGTCGACCCGCTGAGCGTGACCACGGTGGACTGGCTCTCGAACGTGGAACCGCCTGACCCCGCAGCCGAGGTCGAGTCGGTCCCCTGGGCCGATTTCGAGGTGACTGCCACCGGTTTCTCAGTGGGCGTCCAGGTGGGCTGGGAGTGGGCCAAAGACAAGGGCGGCACCGCGACCACGGGAACCTACACCGAGGTGCTGTCGGGTTCGCCGCCGGCGTGACGCGATCCGCGCCTCCGAAGTCGAGACCTCAGCCAGCGCAGCTCATCCGGGTCCACGTCCGCCGGTTGTCGGCCAGGTCACACTCAAGGGCTCCGGCACTCGTCACGAACATCTCGACGCCCTCCTCCAGCTCACTCGTCGACAGCATCACCGGCCCAGCCCAGGTCCCCGTGCCTCCGGCGAGCTCGCCAAGGACGAAGCGCTCCGCACCAATCTCCACCACGACGTCCCGTGCGGTCGCCTCGGCCTGGTTCACGACGGGTACCCACGCAACGAGCCGCTCGTCGTGGCACTCGGCCGAGCAGACGGTGGGCTCGCCAATGGCGAGATCGGGCTGGTCGTAGCCCTCCGTCGTGTGGTCGCTACCAGCCCGGAAGCTGTTCCAGTTGGGCGCTAGATTCACTGGCACGCTGCCGTCGTCGGCGATGTTCGTGACGCTGTAGGCATGCTGGTTCCAGACCGGACGCGCTGGGGCCCAACTGTCGTCGGCATCGCCGATGATCACGATTCCAGTGCTCTCCTGCGAGAAGAAGTGGTTGTTCGCCACAATGATCTCAGCGGAACCATCCGAGTCGATGTCCACGATGACCGGGTACTCCATCAGGGTCCCGCTGGAGTGGTGGTCCCAGGCCATCTCGACCTCTCCCGTGGCGCCGTCGAAGACCCACAGGGTCTCTTCGTCGGCGTAGACCACCTCGGCGCCACCATCGCCCTCGAAGTCGAACACAGATGAACCTGTCTTTCCGGAGCTGTAGTCCTGGACCGCGTTCGCCCACAGCTCAGTGCCGTCAGCATCGAGTACTCGGTAGAACTCCTTGCTCGCGACACCGATCTCAGGCTCGCCGTCGCCATCGAAGTCCGCAACGGTCGGCGGCCCGCCGCCGAAGTCGGAGAGAGGGAAAGTCCAGAGCACGATCCCCTCGTCGTCGATGACCCCGACCTGATGGTCCCCAACGGTGATGAGCTCGGGCCGACCATCCCGATCCAGGTCACCGAGGGCAGTCAGACCGTCCCCGAAGGGGTTGTGGAAGCGCACGGTTCCGTCGTGGCTGTACACCACGGCGCCGGCCACGACCTCAGACAGCCCGTCGCCGTCGAGATCGGCGGCGTAGCTCGACGCGAAGGCCCCGCCGCCCTCGGCACCCGCCCACACAATACCTCCATCGGCACCGATCACCGTCCTGCCGTACATCACCTCGGCGATGCCATCCGCGTCGATGTCCCCGATGGCCGGCATCCCGAACATGTGAGCCTCCACATCGGCGTGCCATGCGAGCGATCCGTCCGAATGCACGGCCGTGACACCGTCGAGGCTAGAGAACACAATCTCAGGGACACCGTCGGCCTCAAGATCGCCAACGGCGACGCTCGTCGTTGCGTACGGCTGGTGTCCACCAACCTCGCGGATCGACCAGAGCAGATCCTTCGTCGCACCGCTCACGGCAACGAGCGCGCCAGCACCCCGGAACTCCATGCCAGCGTAGCTCGCAAACACGATATCCGGAACGTCTGCGGCATCGATCTGACCGTCACCGTTGTCATCGTTTAGGTTGGCGACAACGGGTTGTGCCATGACCTGATCGAAGCCCACATGGAGCTCGTTGTTGGACCACTGCCACTCCACAACCGGCGTGAACGTCCCTGGTTGAGGCTCGGAGACGCACACGCCAGGGCTGGCGACGGTCGGGGGGCCCGGGGGAGTGAGGTCACAAGAGCCCAGAACCTCGGGAGCCGGGTCGCCCCCCTCGTTGTCGCTTGCGCTCCCGCTGATCCCATAGTCGCTGCATCCGGCGGCGCCCATGGAGAGGACCAGCGCACCGACTGCGGCGCGTAGTGGCCCCAAAGGAGCGAGGACGAGCGCACGTCGACAAGAGAAGATCGGCGTGAGGCCGTGATTCCGGTGCAAGTGACCCTCCAGGTTCGCGGCGGGAACGACGAACCCGTGCTCGGCTTACACTCGCGGTGCAATCTCGGGGTCTGGTCCGGAACAGAGCTGGTCGAAAGGGAGAGACAACATGGCAGCCGTCATCCCAGCGGTGCTCGAAAGACACCGGCCGACCTCCTGAGAGTCGAAATGAGAGTACTGTTCGGCGCACACAGGGGACCGCTAGCCGCGTTCAAAACCCGACACAAAGGCCCAGATGAGTTGCTCGACAGAGGCCCCATCCACGGTGACGTCGAACCAGACGTGACCGGCACCTTCGACGCGATAGCGATGAACTGCCACGCCGCCGCCCTCGTGGCGGAGTCCGGAGACGGTGCCCTCCGCCGTGCTGCTCTCCTCACCAGGCCCATCGATGCCATTGACCCCAAGCCAAAAGGTCACCACCTGGTCCACCGAGCCAAACCCATCGCCCCCAGCGTAGGGAAGCACGAAGTCCTGCGTGCCGTGGAGCAGCAGCACGGAGGTTTCCGGCGGCGTGCAGTCGACGCCAATGTCGTCTAGCATCGCACCGGACACGGCGGCAATCGCAGCCACGTGCTCGCCCTCAAAGCAAGCAAGTGCATAGGCCATCATCGCACCGTTGCTGTACCCCGTGGCATACACCCGGTCTCTATCGACGGCGTAGTCGCTACCGATCTGGTCGAGCAACGACACGACGAAGTCGAAGTCCTCGGCGTCACTCTTGTTCCCAGGGCCGGGCAACGACGGGTTCCAGTGCGTCTCGCCTTCGAGCAAGGAGCCTTGAGGATAGACCGCGATGAAGCCTTCGGCGTCCGCGAGCTCCCGGAAGTCCGCCCATTCAAGGTGTTCGGCCGCTGTGCCCCCGAAGCCATGGAAATTCAGAAGAACGGGTGCCGGAGCATCGCTCGCGTACGACGACGGCACGTACACGATGGCCTCGCGCACGATGCCCTCGGCCTGTACCACCGAAACGCTGTGCTGGCCGGGCTGACCCGCGAATGTCGGTTGTTCGGCCTGTGGCTCGCTACCGCAGGCTGCGACCAAAACCAAAAGTGAGACCAGGGATGTGCGCATGCGACCTCCATGCCCACCATAGTCAGTCATGTTCTCCGCAGCTTCGGGGAGGAAGGCGGCGCTTGGCGTGTAGCCACAGCCCGTCACATCAACCCTCACAGATGAACGCCGCCTGCAGGTCGCACGAAATGTCGTTCCACGTGCCATCAGCGATGCTGCGGAACGCGGCACAATCTTCGTTGCCCGCGTTGTTCGGCTCCCCGGGGCTCCAAGCCGTGAACTGCGGCGTCGATTGGTCGTGCCAGCGCCAATCACCCTCGACCTCCGCGTCGCTGATCCCAAGCCAGAACGCCTGCCCAGATCCGTCAGCCCGAATCCAATCGCGCAACCACGCGTTCTCCTCGTACGAGTCCACCTTCACCAGATGCATGCCCGCAGCCTCGCAGGTGTCTGCAGCCTCGTATGCAGACCCTCTGAACGAGCACATCGAGTACGAGTGTCCATCCAGGTCAGCCACATTGGGACAGGGCGGCTCGACGGCGGATGAAGTGTCCTCCAGGCCCGTGTCCGTGGCATCGATCACGCCGCACTCGGCCGTGACCTCGACCACGCCGATGGTGGTGGTGGGAGAGATGGACCGCATACGCCACCATCCCGCGCCGGCGTCGTCGCAGCTATAGGCCTGAGTGTGCGCGTAGCGAATCGAGTAGACGCCGGGGGCGTCGGGGATGGAGACCGTGGCCCACTTGTCCATTGGACCGGCATGACCTACCCCGCTGTGGACGCAGGCATCCGAGTCTCCACGGCCACCCACGCCGACCAGGACTTGCCGGATGGCGCCTCCACAGTCGTGGGTCACACAGTCCATCGTGAGCTCCAGCTCCACCTCTACGGCGCCCCCGTGGCTCCGCGTGACCATCGGTCCCCCGCCGTCGACCGAGACCTCGGCAATGGCGGGAATGGTGCCCCCGAGGACCGAGGCGTCGCTGGAGCCACGAACGTGGGGCTGCTCTTCCGGTGTTCCGCAGGCCTCCACGGTTGGCGCCCAACCGTCGCCGTCAGCATCGGCGAGCGTCGTGCACTCCTCGACCATGACGTCCGCGAGGCCCGCGTAGGCACTGGGTTCACATGTGGCCTCGTCCAGCGCGGGGGCGCAGGCGGCGAGGGGCAGGAGCAGGACAGTCGAGCGAAACATGATGCCTCCAAGGTGTTGTCCACAAGGAAGCAACGCTCGTGCCATCCGCCGACCCGCTGTTTCAGAGAGTTCGTGTCTTGCCATGCACTACGATCGATGACCATCGTCGCGGATCGGTGACTCCTCGTCCGACCGCAGTCTGGCGTGTGGGATACTCCACGACCCAGCCCCGAGGACTCATGCGCACCGCTCCCTGGCTCCTACTCAGCTCACCAGCCTTTCTCGTGGCCATCGCCTGCACCACCGTCGCCTCAGGCGAGGACTCGCCCCCGGAATCGGACACCGACACCGACACCGACACCGACACCGACACCGACACCGACACTGACACCGACACCGACACCGACACCGACACCGACACCGACACCGACACCGTTCCTCCCACTCGGGTGTTGTTCGTCGGCAACAGCTTTACTTTCTGGAACAACGGC
>JAGSGY010000014.1 GCA_023954855.1 Pseudomonadota bacterium
GACCGGCCAGCCGGCCACGGCGGCGGTCCTCGACTTTGACCTCCCGCTGGCGGAGGGCACCAAGTACGCGGCGGTCGCGTACGACGCGCTGAACAACATCACCGCGCTGCCGCTCACCGATGACGACACCAACATCGCCACCGGCGACATCCGACTTCAGATCGCCCATGTCGCTGTAGGTGTCGGCGAGGTCGACATCTACGACGTGAGCACTGGTAACGTGGTCGCGGAGAACCTCGGTTTCGGCGCGAGCGACGTCGTCGATGTGCCGGCGAGTGCGTACAACCTCGGGTTCGACACGAACGACGACGGTGTCGCCGAATTGATCTTCGCTGTGCCGGACCTGGGTTCCGAAGTCTTGGTGGACGTCTTCGCAGTCACCGAATCGGACGGTACCCCCTTCCTGCATGCGCAGTTCGAGGACGGCTCCGAGGCCAGGGTCGACTTGGCCCCTTCGGCAAACGTGCGGGTGCTTCACTTGTCGCCCGATGCCCCCAACGTGGACGTCTTCGTCAACGACGTCCGATCGGGCATCGTGGACCTGCCCTACGAGACGAGCACGACCTATGTGGAGCTGAACGCCGGACTCACCAACTTCAAGGTGGTCGGGACCGGTGCAGCGCTGGGAACCGAGGTGCTCGACTTCGATGTCAACCTGCAGCCTGGAGAGTTTTACACCGCAGTCGCGTACGGCGCATTTGCGACGATAGACGCGCTTCTGTTGGTGGACGACTACGACGCGATCAACACGGGCGACGTGCGGATTCTCGTCGGCCATGCTGCAGATGGCGTGGGCACTGTCGACGTGCTCAACGTGTCGGCGAGTGGCTTGCTTGTGCCAGACCTCACCTACGGAACGACCGATGTGGTCGACGTCCCAGACGCAGCTCGCACGCTGGGGCTCGACACAGACCAGGACGGGTCCGCCGACTTCCTCTTTGACGTGCCTGCCCTCGGCGCGGATACGTTGGTCAACGTGTTCGCAGTGCTCCCGGCGACCGGGCCCGTGCTCGTGGCCCAGTTCGACGATGGTTCTACGGTGACACTCGACGCGTACCAGCCGGCTCGCGTCAGAGTCCTGCATGCCTCTCCGGACGCTCCCAACGTGGATGTGTTCGTCGACGATGTGCGGTCGGGGGTGATCGACCTCGCATTCACGGAGGGCACGTCGTACATCGCGTTCGCTCCGGGTCTATACAACTTCAAGGTGGCCGAGGCGGGCTTCACGGCGGCTGATGCCGTGCTCGACTTCGACCTGACACTTGAGGCAGACACGCTGTATTCGGCGGTTGCATACGGCGACGTGCTCAACATCACGCCGCTTGATCTTGTCGATGACGTCGATGGCATCCCGCAGGGAAGTACGCGCCTGCAACTGTCCCACATCGCAGACGGAGTGGGCCAGGTCGACATCTGGCGCTTCAGTGGCGGTCGTCCGACGCTGCTGCTGGAGAACGTCAACTACGGCACGACCGGCACGGTTGAGTACGCCGCGGGCCCAATCCGCGTGGGTATCGACACCAACGACGACGGTGGCTACGAGTTCACCTTCGATCTCCCGAATCTGGGTGCCGACACGCAAGTCAATGGCTTTGCGGTCCTCGATGAAGTGGGGGCTCCCTTCATCCTGGCCCACCTGCCCGACGGCTCGACGGTGAGCGTTCCCGCAAACTAGGTCGCCATTCGTCTGGGCCCGGGGCCGACCGCAAAGCCGCGGTCGTCCTCGGGCCCTTCTTTCTGAGGGGTCGTCGGTGCGCCCGGCCCACTACGAGCCACGGGACCGCTGGCGAAGACGGGCGGCGATGACTGCGGCGCGGGCTGGCCAGCATCGACCGCGCGCATACGAAAAAGCCCCGCCATCTTGCGATGACGGGGCTCTTCGGGGTTCGACCCGCGGAAGACTACAGCTTCTGCGAGTAGAACTCGATGATGGCTTGCTCGTTGAGCTCGAAGGGCAGGTCACTCCGCTCGGGGGCGGTGATGAGCTTGCCTGCGGCCTTGGCCGGGTCGAACTCGAGCCATGCGGGACGCGGCATTGCTGCCGAGCGCTCGACGGCTTCGAGGATGAAGCTCTTGCTCTTGCTCTTCTCGCGCACGCTGATCTCGTCGCCGGCCTTGAGCTGGTAGCTCGGACGGTCGACGCGCTTGCCGTTCACCATGATGTGACGGTGCACGACGAGCTGACGTGCGGCCGGAATGGTCGCGGCCAGGCCGAGACGCCAGACGACGTTGTCGAGGCGGCTCTGGAGCAGCTTGACGAGGTTGAGTCCGGAAGGACCCTTGCGGCGGGATGCCTCGCGCACGTAGCGCTGGAACTGCCGCTCGAGCAGGCCGAAGTGCCAACGGGCCTTCTGCTTCTCGACGAGGCGGATCTTAAAGTCGCTGGGCTTACCCCTGCGACGTGCACCGTGCTGTCCCGGAGGGAAAGGACGCTCAAGCGTTGCCGCCGTCGTCAATCCGGGAAGCACCGTGCCCACTGCCCGGCACTTCTTGAGCCGGGGTCCACGATAACGCGCCATTACGCGCTCCTTTATTGGGTGCTGAATGCAAGTGGCGGGGGCTTTCGATCAGGAGGATCGTGGGCCGCTCACCTGCGAGTTGAACTACTTGATTTCGCGGTGCAGGGTGTGCCGACGAAGAAACGGGTTGTACTTCATCAGCTCGAGCCGGCCAGTCGTGTTCCGCTTGTTCTTGGTCGTCGTGTAGCGCGACATTCCAGGAACACCGGAGCCTTTCTGCTCGGTGCACTCGACGTGAATGGTCTGGCGAGCCAGATTCTTTTTCTTAGCCATAGAAAGCTCCTCGCACGGGGGTCCGTGCTGGCGACCCGGCCGACTATCGTGGTCTGCCCTGCGCGTCAAAAGGATCCGATCGAAGGGGAACCGCAATCCAGTTCCGCGGTCCTACCTCACATCCAGGAGCGGCGCCGCTCACCCTTTCCCAACATATCCCCGGGCAAGGCCTCCCGGTCGACGCCGTTCCTGGACCTCCACCTGGCAAAGCAGCGATCTCTCGGGTACCACTGGGCATCCTGGAGTGCCTGTGCTGACTGTCCTGCTCGCTTCCGCCCTGGCGGCTTCTCCCTACGCAGACGCAAATGCCGATGTGGTGACCTCGGCCACGGTGCCCGCCCCTCGTGAGGCTGTGCACGCTGCGCTCGAGGACCTCGACACCTTCAAGGCGATCCTTCCGTGCGCCTCGGACTGGGCCTTCGGAAGCGTGCGCAAGGGGCAGGGGGCGTCGGTGGAGCTCACCTACGACGTGGCTTCGATGCACCGGCGCCTCACCGCCGTCGTCTCCAAGACGGAAGCGCCGCGGCTCGTCGACTTCGATCATGCGGGAAACAAGGGCTTCGTCACCCGCTGGAAGCTGACTGAGCAGGCGGATGGCACGCTGGTCGAGCTCACGACCTACCTCAACGCGCCGCCGTGGCCGTTCCGGAAGGTGTACTTCAAGCGCGTCCAGCCAGCTTGGGAGGCCTGCTACGACGAGGCTCTGGCCGCACTTCCCGACCATGTCGACGTGCGCCCACCGGTCGAGAAAGCAGAGGCCGTGCCCGAGACGCCGACGGTGGAGAAAGCGCTGATGGAAGAGTCCGAAGCGCCGGTCGTCGAGAAGTAGGCGCTAGGCGCGGAACTCGATCGGAAGCTCGCCCTCTTCGGTGGGCTCCGGCTGCAGGCCGAAGCTGTGCACGGCCTCCTCGATGCTGTGGAAGATGCACTCTTCGCCGATGTGATCGAGGGTTCCGCTGGCTTCCATGATGTCGTGGAGCGGGCCGGAGAGCTCGGCGATCAGGAGTGCCGTACCGGCTTCGTGCAGCTCGTCCGCGATCTGCTCCAGCACTTCGAGGGCGGTGGCGTCGAGGTCGTTCACGGCGATGAAGTCGAGGATGATGCCTTCGGGCACGTCGGGGTGCTCGTTCGAGGCGTGCTCGACGGCATCCTTGAGGACCGGTGCATTGGCGAAGTACAGCGACTCGTCGATGCGCAGGATGATGACGTCGGGGTCGATTCGCGCATCGGGGTGACGGCGGATGTCGCGGTAGTGCGTGGTTCCCGGCACCCGACCCAGCGTCGCGATGTGCGGCGTGGACGTGTGGTGCAGGTGCAGGGCAATCGAAGTGGCAATACCCGACAGGATGCCGATCTCGACGCCGAACAGCAGCGTGAGGATGAAGGTCACGCCGAGAGCGAAGGCATCGTAGTTGCGGAAGCGCAGCAGGCGCAGCGGCTCGCGGAAGTCGATGATTCCCGCCACGGCAACCATGATGATCGCAGCCAAGGCGGGCTTCGGCAGGTAGGTGAATGCGGGCGCGAACCACATGAGCGTCAGGAGTACGACCGAGGCCGTGAAGCCGGCGGCGAGCTGGGTGCGTACCCCCGCCTGAGCGGCCACAACCGTGCGGCTGATGTTGCCGGTAGAGACGTAGGCGCCGAACAGACCACCCACCAGGTTGCCGATGCCGATCGCGGCGAACTCACGGTTTGCATCGACATCGTAGCGGTGCTTGAAGCCGTAGGTCTTTGCGACGCTGATCGACTCCATAAAGCCGACCAATGCGATCGCGACCGCGTGTGGCATGAGGGCCTTGAGCATGTCGGTGCTCGGAAGGACGGGGAGCATCGGCGTCGGCAGGCCAGAGTCGAAGGCGCCGACGACTGTGACGCCCTTCGCCTCGAAGCCCAGAGCGACGCTGGCGATGGTGCTCACCACCACGAGGAGGAACGCGGCTGGCGCCTTCGGAGCGAACTTCTTGAGGAGGATGAGGACCGAGATGCAGGCGATGGAGACGCCAACGGTCAAGGGATGCGCGTTGGGTAGTGCCCAGATCGCGTCGCCCAGCACGTGGAAGAAGTCGCCCTGAGGGATGGAAACGCCGAGAGCGAGTGAGAGCTGGGATGCAGCGATGATCAGGGCTGCGGCGGACATGAAGCCGTTCACGACGGGTCGAGACAGCAGGTTGACCATGATGCCGAGGCGCATGACGCCGAGGCCGAGCTGAACCGCCCCGACCATCATCGCGAGTAGGACCGCGAGGGCAACCCAGAGCTCGGATGCTTCGGCGGCCTCGGGTGCCACCATCTGCACGGCTTGCGCGGACATCAACGAGATGAGTGCGGCGGGGCCGACCGACAGCTCACGGCAGGTGCCGAGCATGAGGTACAGCGTCATCGGCACGACCGATGCGTACAAGGCGACCTGGGGAGGCACCCCCGCGAGCAAGCCGTAGGCGATGGCCTGCGGAATGATCATCACGGCGACCGTGAGGCCGGCCTGGGCGTCGCCGCGCAGGTCCTCTCGGGTGTAGCCGCGCAGAACACCGAGGACCGGAAAGAGTTGCTTGAGCCACGTCATCGAGAGGGGAGACTTTCCTGTGCAGCGCGCAGTAATAGCCGTTGCGAGTCGGTTTGGGCAGCGCGGCGTGCGAGTGCGGGCTCGAGGTGGTCCGTCTGCCAGTCCAAAAGGGCCATATCGCCGTCAGAGAACCACTGGGCTGTCGCGGCGGTCACGGCACGCTTGGCTGCAGCCTGACCCCCCATCCCGGCAATCAGGGCGTGGATGGGGCTCTCGTCGGTGGCCTCCAGCTTCGGGAACTGGGGCGGGCGTACGCCGTGTCCGTCGAGGAACGGGTCGTGTTCCAGGGCATGTCCGACGTGTGTGCGGGCCCGGTGCGCTGCACGCTGGACGGTGGCCAGCGCGGTGGTGGCGTCCGCAAGGGTGCCGCTCTTCACATCGGCCAGCACGGCATCTCGGACGGAGTGGGCCGTCGAGCGCCAGGCTCGCCGCAAGTCGTGGAGGAAGGCGGTGCTGTCTGGCGGGCCAGGGAGGGCCGCGATGGCACGCTCGAGCGCGTCGTGCATCTGGGCGATTCGCGGCGAGGAGGGCAGTTCGGTGGACGTGAGTGCGTCGGGGATCGGGTCCGTGCGGAGGTCGAGCGCAATGATTGATGCGGCTCCGGCGTGAAGCCGGTGGACTCGGGCGAGGACGGCGTCACGCTCCTCGGGTTCCAGCAGGTCAGCGCGACCGACGATGACGTGTACGGGCGTGTGCTCGGGAAGAAGCTCGGTGACCACTTGACGTTCTGAGGCGGTCGAGGGCGCTCGACCGTCGAGCACCCAGATCACCGCGTCGGCCCGCTGTAGAGGGGCTGCCAAGATCGCGCGGGCGATGCGGGTGTCGTCAATGCCTTCCGTGTCGAGCACGACGCAGCGCGAGCCGTAGAGTGGCTGTACGCCGCGCGTGACGCCGCCAAGCCCTGTCGGAGCGGCTTGCTCGGTGAGTCGGTTCGCCAGGGTCGTCTTGCCCACGCCGGTCATGCCGACGATGGCCACGGTGTAGGGGGCCGTCCACGCGGCGCGCAGGGACTCCGCGTCGTCGCCCATCGTGTCGAGGGCGCTCGCGAGCGCGTCGGGAAGGCTCATGTGTGAACCGTCGTGTCGAGGCCGGTCATGGCGTCGTCGAGGGCCTCTTCGATGGCGTCCCAGCTGGCGGCGCGCTTCTCGGCGTCGTCGGCAGCTTCGCGGCGGGCGGTAATCGTGGTCGTGAGCAATTCCTTGAGCTCTTCGGCGTCCGAGCGGGCCGCGGCGACGACCGCCTCTCTTAGGGGCTGCAGCGCCTCGACCACCTGCGCTTCGACGGCCTCGCGCTGGGCATCTGCATGGGCGACCAGGCCTCCGCCCACTTGGTCGGCGAACACCCGGCGGAGCCGTCGAAGCTGCCCCCCACCGGTGCGCAAGACCAGCAGCAGATCGACCGCGGCGTACATCACTAGGCCGGCCCAGCCGACGGGTCCAAGCAGCGCGCCCATCGCGACGAGCGCGACCCGAGCGCCAATCCGGCCTGCGGCACCCTTCAGCGCGCCTTCATAGCCGTCGGTCCATGCAGCAGCGATAGTGCCCGGAGAGAGCAGGGCGGCGCCGACGGCCACCGAGAACCAGCGCTCGAGCGGGTCCATGGCCTCGGCCTCGGTCTGGGGACTCGGCAGGGCCACATGGGCGCCCGCGAAGCCGTCGAGGATGGCGTCGGTCACGCTGTCGAACTCTCGCGCCTCCGCGGCTAGCTCCACGCGGAGGTCGTCGAGGGCCGCCGTGAGCTTGGGCCGAAGGGACTCGCGCCAGGCATCCATCTGATGGGCGAACCAAGTCTCCAAGCCTTGCTGCAGCGCAGCCTCGGCCCGCGCTCGGCCGGCACTGGTGAGCAGGTCCAGGCCTGCCAGGCCGGGCAATTCCATGTCGGCGATGGCGTCTGGCAGACCCTCTTGGAGCGAGACCAGGTGCGTTCGTAGGTCTTGCCAGACCCGTACTTTCTGCCGCTCGATGAAGTGGGCCACCGTGCGGTCGACGCGCACAGCCACGCGTTCCAGCTCGTCGAAGCGGGGACCAAGCTCGGCTTGGCGGGCTTCGAGTTCTTCGACCGAGGCCGCTGCACTCGCGCGATCGAGCTGGGCTTGGCGGCGCACTGAAGTGCGGGCGTGCGCGGCGGCTCCGTAGAGGCGCTCGAGCTGGGCACGGCCCCGCTCGTCGACCAAGAAGTCGGTCAGGGCGTCCTCGAACGGCTCAAAACCGGAGGCTTCGAGGCTGTCGCCGGAGGCTCGCGCCTTGAGCGCACCGCGGGCGTCGAGCAGGAAGAAGCGGTCGTCGAAGCGGTCCCTTTCGTCCACGATGGTGAGCGGTGCGAGCTGCTCGCGTGCACGGACTCGAATGGCGTGCCGGGCTTGGTCCGCGTCGGCAGCCACGTGGGTCAGCAGATCGGCCATCGTGACCGGGAAGAACAGGTTCGACAGGCCTAAAGGCAGCAGCTGCTCGCGAATCGTCTGGCGCTCGAGCTCGGTGAGAAAGCGGAGGGCGTTGAGGACGACAATCACCGCATCCGCGCGCGGGAGCATGTCCAAGGTGCGAGCGGTGCGCTGTGGATCGTCGTCGAGCCCAGGGGTATCGACAAGGACCACGCCCTTCGCGAGCAGGGGCAGCGGGACGTGCACGACTGCGCGGTCGACCTTGCCGAAGCGGTCGGCGACTTCCCGTCCGGCCTCTGAGACATCGTCTGCGGCCAGTTGGTAGGTCTCGAGGAAGTGCTCCGTGGACATGCGCTCGACCGCACCGTCCACCCCGTGGACGTCAACGACGGGCTCGGTCCCGTGCACCAACTCGGTCAAGATGGCGGTGCATGGATTCACCCGAACCGGCAGCACGGGCTCACCGACGATGGCGTTCAGGAGCGTGCTCTTTCCCGTCGAGAAGGCACCGACCAACACCACGTGAAAGCGGTTTGCGCGCGCGCGGGTGGCGGCAGCGCGAAGCACCTCGGCTGCGGCGATGGGGCTCGGTGCGGCGTCGAGGCTGTCCGCCATGGCCTCGACGTGATCGGCCGCGGCCGTGCGGCGGGCGGCAAAGCGCTCGAGCGCTTCGGTGCTCATGCCAGCTCCTTCAGACGCTTCACAGTGCTGTCGAGGTGTGCGTGCTGTGCGACGAGTCTGGCATGGGCGACCTCGAGCTCGGCTCGGAACGCGTCCTGGCTGCGTGCGGCGGCCTCCGTGCGTTCGTCCTGAAGTTCCGCCTGTTCGGCGGCCATGGCCTCGATCTGCTCGTTGAGGACGCGCTCGGCGTCGCGACCCATTCCGCGTAGTGCCTCGCTCGCGCCGTCGATGAGCGCGTCGCGGGTGTCGGCTTCGTCCTTGTCCCCTGCCCATGTTGACCAGGCAAAGCCACTTCCGACCGCGAGCAGGGTCGGAACCCAGAGGCCTGCAGCGGCCAACAGTGCTGCGCCGCCGAGTGCGGCGGTCATGGCCAGCCGTCGCCCCCAGCCAGTCTCGCGAGTAAACGGGGGCGGGTGGAGTGTCGGCAGCAAGAGCTCGGCTTGATCGGTGGTCTCAGCGTCGACCTCGAGCTCGGCGAGATCCGCGAGCACCGCCACACGCCAGGTCGACAAGCCTTGGTCCAGAGCAGTGTCGATGACGTGTTGCAGCCAGTGCGGAAGGGCACGGCGGGCGAGGTCCAGGTCGTCGACATCGTGCAGCTGTGCAGGCAGGTCTTGTTCGACGCGGACCAGCAGATCACGGACGTCGATCAGCAGCTGCTCGGTGTGGCGGCGCATGGCGGCCAGTACGTGGGCGGCCACACGAGCTGCGTCGCGGCGTGCGCGTTCGAGCGCTTCGTCTTCCTTCTCGGTCAGCGTCGCCACCTGCGCCAGCTCTGTCCTGACGGAGTCGGCCTGCTGATCGAGCTTCGCGAGAGCGCCGTCGATCAGCGTGCCCGCAACCTGCTGGGTCCGCTGTGCTCGGAGCTCGTCATTCGGCGTGAGTGAGGCGTCGAGGGGCCAGTTCTCGGGAAGAAGCTTCGCGATCCGGGCCCTGATCTCCTCCGCCTCGGTGGCCGGGTCGTCTGAGATGCGCGCGAGCAGATCGCGGTCGGCGAGGACGACGCTGCGGTGCTCCGGCGCCGTGGTCAGCGCATCGAGCAACTCGCGTTCCGCCGAGGGAAGGGGAGCGTGGGCGGGGGTGGCCCAAATCACCGCGTGGACGCTGAGCAGGTCGTCGAGCAGCCCGAGCGAGACCTCCGTCACCTGCCTCGCGTCGATGAGCCAGGTCGCGTCCTCGAGGTCGTCAGCAAGTCGACGGGCCACCGCGGCGTCGCGCGCCAACACCAGCAAGCGCAGTGGGCCGGCCAGATCGCGTCGTGATGTGCGCCAGATCGCCGCCGCACCGGTCTCGCCGGCCGCGAGCAGGGCTTCTTCGATGCTCATGCGACACCCAGCAGCGCGGCGGTCGCTTCGTTCAGCGCCTCGGTCGAGAGAAGCTCCTCGCCGACCGGTGTGCCACCCGCATCGGCGAAGGCTTGCGAGCGTGCGAACAGCTCGAGGGCGCGGATGCGCTTGTGAAGCCATGGGGCGCTCGAGAGCACCTCGGTCCACCGCCCTGGTTCCTGGTCGGCCCCCATCGCTTGGCGCTGGCGCACGAATTCTTCAGGATCGACGTCGGGGCGCGTGGCGAGCGCAATGCGCAGAAGGGCGGTCGATGCATCCTCGACGCTGTCGCAGCAGAGCAGCCCGGCCCGGTCAGCGGTGACCTCGGCCGCGCGATGCCAGCGCGACAAGCCAAGGCGTGCGCCGAGGGAGAGGGGGGCGAGGACGAGCTCAAGGGCCGGGCCGACGTTGCGGCGTGCGACGCGACGCAGGCCATCGTGATCGACGATGAGCGCGTACAGCGTTCCCCAGGTGACCTGGTGGGCGTCGATGTGACCGCACAGCCGGCCGGCAATGAAGCGACGCTGGCCCTCGGTAGCCCCGGCAAAGAACAAGGAAGACAGCCGCAGGGTCGGCCGAACATCGGTCCCAAAGGTGCCTTGGGACGCACCGCCACATCCGCTGACGATGGCGGGAGGAACGGCGATTCCGAGGGTGCGCGAGGCATGCAGCACGTCCCGATACGCCTCGCTCATCGCATTGGGCCCGGCATAGACACCGTCGACGAGCCACTCAGCACGCTGCAGCGAGACCACGGTGTCGAGGATCTCTTCGAGCCGATCGGTCAGTGCACCGGCCGGAAGCGTCGGCGGACCGGTCGGATGCGCGTAGGCCACCGGACCTGGACTGCGTCGGGCAGCCCAAGTCGAGGCGAAGTCGGCGAGCGAGGGATAGTCGAGGTCGTGCATCAATCTCCAGGATGCGTCGATGCTACACACGAACGGAGGAGGGACAATGACGCTTACGTACACTGTGACTGGGATGACCTGCGGCGGCTGCAAGGGTTCCGTGGAGCGCGTCGTCAAGCGCGTCGCGGGCGTTGAGGACGTTCGCGTCGAGCTCGAGACGGGTGCGGTTGAAGTGGATGGTGCCGCCGATCGCGCCGCCGTCATCGCCGCGATCGAGAAGGCCGGCTTCGGAGCGCAGGCCGCCTAATCGCGCTCGGCTAGCCGTCGAAGTCTGATGCCCGTAGATCGGCGTTGACCCCCACTCCTCCCTCGGCGGCGTCGGCACCGAGACTGATGACGTCCCACTTCCGGGTGCCTCTTCCGGGTCGGACGTACTCGAACGCGTTGCCCCAGCCGTCGGTGGGCTCGGCCCGCCGCGGGTAGACGGTCTTGACCGTCTTCGGCAGCCGCTGGTTGCGCGTGCGGTACATGGCGATGGCCGTGTCGACTTCTTGGATCACCTTCTTGGTCTCGTCGACTTTCTGGGTGTCTTCGTACAGTTGAGCGCTCTGCTCGCAGCCGGCGAGCAGGAGCAGCGCGAACAGCATGCGCATGCGGCCTCCGGCGACAGTGTGCCTCAGCTTGGCGACTCGGCCCGGGTTAGTTCTGCCCGTCTGGAGGTCTCATGGCTCATTACCCTTCGCTTCGTCCCCGCCGTCTCCGCTCTGGACCGGGAATTCGCGCCCTCGTACGCGAGACGAGCCTGAGCCCCGCCGACTTCATCCAGCCCTTCTTTGTTCAGGACGGTGAAGGGGCCGACGAGCCGATTGCCTCGATGCCAGGGCAGTCGCGCCTACGCCTTCCGACCTTGCTCGAGCGCGCTGCGGAGGCCTACGAAGCCGGAGTGCCGGCCATCGCGGTGTTCCCGAAGATTGCCGATGAACACAAGTCCTACCGGGGTGACGCCGCTTGGGATGACGACGGTCTGGTGCCGCGTGTCGTGCGTGCGCTGAAGAAACAGCTCCCCGATCTCTTGGTGATCACGGACGTGGCGCTCGACCCTTACTCCTCGCTCGGCCAGGACGGCATCGTGCGGGACGGCAAGATCCTCAACGACGAGACCATCGAAGCCCTCGTGCAGCAGGCCGCCTGTCAGGCCCGTGCGGGCGCGGACTTCGTGGCCCCTTCGGACATGATGGATGGGCGAGTGGGCGCGATTCGCGACCGGCTCGACGCCGATGGCCACGCGGACACGATGATCATGGCCTACTCGGCCAAGTACGCTTCATCCTTCTACGGACCCTTTCGCGATGCACTGGACTCTGCGCCTCGTGGTGGCGCCGACAAGCGCACCTACCAGATGGATCCCGCCAATACGAACGAAGCACTGCTCGAGGTTGAGCTCGATCTGCTCGAAGGCGCGGACATGGTGATGGTCAAGCCCGGCATGCCCTACCTGGACGTACTCTGGCGCGTGAAGGAGCAGTTCCAGCGGCCCACCGCGGTCTACCAGGTCTCTGGGGAGTACGCGATGTTCAAGGCCGCAGGCCAGAACGGATGGATTGATGAGCGCGCGTGCGTGCTCGAAGCGCTGCTGGGCTTCAAACGCGCCGGTGCCGACGCCATTCTGACCTACTACGCGACCGAGGCCGCCGGCTGGCTGAACGACTAGCGTCGCCTCCGCATCGCGATCAGCGGAAGCACGAATCCAAACGCCGAGAACGGGCTGCTTGTGCATCCGCAGGCCCGCGGCTCTTCCTCCTCGACCACGGGTCGGTCCACCACGAGGGAATAGGTGTAGGTCGAGGTGTAGTCATCGGTTGCCGCGCGTGGCGAGACCACGAGGTGAACGTCGGTGAGCGCCGCAATGCCCTCGGTGTTGTACACCTCACCGACGGGGATCGGGATCTGCACCGCCTGACCGTTGTCGCGGGCTGAGATCGCTGCGAACCATGCGTCGGGCGTGGACTGTGGGGTCACGAGAATCGAGACGTCGGCACCGGTGTCGAGCGTCCACAAATTCGCCCCGAAGGACTGCGGCGGATGGTCCGGAGCGGCCGTCACTCGGTCCCCACCCCAGGCTAGCGTTCCCTGCAGGCGGTGGTCGTCTGCACCCCCCGACCAGTCGTCGTAGACCAGCTCGTAGACGTCGCCTTCGGGGAAGTCCCAGGTGGGTAGACGGCTGGTGTAGTCGTCGTGCATCGCTCCAATCGAGGTGCCGTGCTCACCGAGCAGGTCGTCGAGCACGAGCAGGGGATCTCCATACGGTGGCGCCTCGACCCATGAGCGCCTCACAATGTCGCGGTCCTCGGTCAGCGTCGTCATGTGGCGCACGAACACCGCGGCGCCGTATTGGTGGTAGTCGGCCCACGTGTCGTTATCGATGTCGCCAAAGGTGCCGACGTTGAGCTCCGGGAGCAGGAACACGGAGGGGGTGTTCGTCGAGTTGCTCGGCTTGGTTCCGCGGATCTCGGTCTCGGCCCAGGATGCGGTCGCTTCCCAGTACCAGCCGCCTGCGCCCGCGTAGTCGTAGGTGTCGATGACGCCCTGGAGTGCGTGAAAGAACTCGTGCGCCGCGAGGTCGTCGGCCCAGTCGACATCGGTGAGCGCGAGTCGCTCGAGGACAATCTCCGGGTAGCCCTCGCTGTCGTACCAGAAGTAGCCGCCGTAGCCCGCAGCGCTGGGTGATGGCGCGCCGGTGTCGCCGATGTAGATGTTGAAGCGGTAGGTCGTCGAGTGCTCCGGTGGTGGGTAGCCCCAGTTCACGACCTCCTCCGCCCAGACGGCCTCAAACGAGTCTGCAATCCGTTGGATGTCGGCGGTGTTGACGGTCGTGTCGTCGCCCCACTTCACCGCGAAGTTGTCGGTCTCGAGCACGTTCGTCCATGTGTCGAGCACGTCCCGGGTGACCTTGGTCGAGCCTGGCGGGGGAGTGGGCGTTCCTCGATGAGGCGCAACGACCGGAAGACCGTGGCGAGCGAGGACGTCTGGGCATGCCGAGCGGGCACGGAGAAGGGTCGACGTGCTGCAGCGCTCAGCTGACGGCTCGCTCAGCCACGCCTCCAGGGCGTCACAGGAGGGGGCGGCGAAGGTCGCGCTGATGAGCATCCAGAGCATGATTCCCTCGGGTCCATGCCTAGGATGTCAGAGTTTCTCGGCTCCGTCACGGCCTTGTCGACGCCGTAGGGCGAGCAGCGGGAGCACGAACCATCCCAATGCACCCCCACCCGTCGAGCAGCCGCAGGCGACGGGAAGCTCGAGGTCAAAGCCGGTGTCTGGCGGCTCGAAGTCGGCGGGCGCCACGGTGAGCGTGTAGGCGTAGGAGGTCGTGTAGTCCGCGGTGCCTCCGATGGCCGAGACCACCAAGTGCACGTCACTCAGGTTCGCCATGTCTTCGGTCGTCACGGTGGTTCCATCGGTCGGGAGTGCGATCTGCACGCCCTCGCCGTCGCGCATCCCCGAGAGGGTGAGGTGCCAGGCCGTGGGAGCGCTCGTGGGCGTGAAGGTCACTTGCACATCCGAGCCGGCGGTCTGCAGACGCCACAGATTCACGCCGTAGGCCTGTGGTGGGTGTGCGGGGGTGACCGTCGCGGGCTCGGCGACCACGGTGAGTGTGTCCTCGATGCGGTGTCCGCCCTGCATATCCGAGTAGGGGCGGTAGGCGGCTTCGTAGATGTCCCCGTCCGGGAAGTCCCAGGTCGCCATCCGGCCCGCGAAGTCGGTGTGGGTTTCTTCGAGCGTCGTTCCGTGCTCTGCGAGCAGGTCGTCGAGCTCAAGTAGCGGATCGCCTCCGCGCGGTGCCTCGAGAAAGGACCTGCGAATCATCTCGTCGTCGCCAGCGATCTCGCTCAGGTGCGAGATGAAGATGAACGCACCGTACTGGTGGTACTCCTGCAGCGAGCCCTCGTCGGGGTAGTCGAAGAAGCCGACGTTGAGCTCGGGGAGCAGGGCAAAGCCAAACAGAAAGCCGGCATTGCTCGTCGTCGTGCCGAACACCTCGGTCTCGGCCCAGCTCGCTGTAGCCTCGTAGTACCAAGCGCCGGCGCCGTCGTATTGGTAGGTGTCGATGGCGCCCTGGATGGCGTGAAAGAACTCGTGGGTGGCCACGTCGCCGGCCCAGATCTCGTCTTGGAGGGTGCCGCGGTTGATGACGATCAGCGGGTAGCCCTCGTTGTCGTACCAGAAGTAGCCGCCGTTCCCCTGCGCACTCGGTGCGAGCCCGCCGGTGTCGCCGATGTAGACATTGAAGCGGTAGGCAGAGCTCTGTTCGGGAGCGGGGTAGCCCCAGGCAACGACCTCCTCGGCCCAAGCGAGCTCGAAGGCGTCGGCGATTTTCTGCACGTCCTCGGTGCGTACGGTGCCGTCGCTTCCCCACTTCACGGCGAAGTTGGTGGTCTCGATCAAGTTCGGCCAGGTCTCTTCGACATCGCGCGTGATCTTGCCCCCCGGAGGCGCGGGAGGTCCCCCTCGCATCGGCGTCACGACGGGAAGACCGTGTGCGGCGAGCACGTCGGGGCAGTGCGCACGGGCGGCGTGGAGCAGTGGCGTGCCGCAGTGGCCCGGCTCATCGCGCGTCAGGGCCTCGTCGAGCGCGTTGCAGTCTGGGGTCGCGAACGCGGCGGCGAGCAGCATCCAGGTCATGGCATCCTCTGCATGGTGGCCAGCATGCCCGAAGCACGGGCCTGTCGCGTCAGGAAAGCGTGGGACGCCGAAGGCCCGTCCCCTGGCCATCGAGTCGGTGAAGCAGGTCGTCGATGAGCTGCAGGGTCAGCCCCCAGAGCATCACGTCGTCGAAGTCGACCTTGGGAAGCTCGACGTCGTTGCCCTGCCATTGGAAGGTGAACGACGAGCGTCCTCGGCCCTGCAGCAGATGGGCGACGGGAAGGGTGTGGATGCCAGCGACCTCGGAGGCTTCGAGCTTGAGGTCCCCGTAGTCCTCGACCGCGAAGACATAGGGCCGGACGAGCATCTGGACGGGCCGCTTGGTGGCGACGTCGTCGAGGCGTCCGAGCAGGTCGGCATTGGACAGATCGAGTCCCACTTCTTCGACGGTCTCGCGGCGCGCGGTGTGCAGCATGTCGAAGTCGGTGGGGTCTCGACGACCACCGGGGAAGGACAGATGGCCGCTCCACGGGTCGCGTTCCCTCGTGGCTCGACGAATCAGCAGAAGGTCGAGGTCCTTGTTCAAGATCGCTGCGACCGCCGCATCTCGCTTGTCGTCGAGGGTCGGCGCGGTGAACGGCTCGCGAGCCAGGGCTTGTCGTATTCTGTCGAGGGTGGGCACAGCATCTGGTAACCCGATAGGGAGGCTCGACTGCAGGAGAGCCGGTGAGTGTGAGTCCCGACGAGGCGCCCAAGAAGACCCCCCCGAGCGCGGGAACCGAGGGTCAGATGTCGTGGCTGTCGGAACAGGTTCGCACCTGGGGACCGGCCATCTTTGCGGTGTTGTTCATCCGTACCTTCATCTTCGAGCCGTTTCGCATTCCGTCCGGCTCGATGCTGCCGACGCTGCAGATTGGCGACCACGTGTTCGTGACCAAGGCCAGCTACGGTTTGTGGGTCCCGGGTACGGTTCTCGATGTGCCGATGATGGATAGCTTCAAGGTGATTCCGCGCTTTGAGCTGGTGGATTGGGGCGATCCGGAGCGGGGAGACATCATCGTGTTCCGCTTTCCTCGGAACGAGAGCGTCAACTTCATCAAGCGCGTGGTGGCCGTTCCCGGTGACCGCATCAGCGTGCGCAACAACAAGGTCGTGCTCAACGGTGAAGAGCAGACGATGAAGTACCAGGAGCGCCAGACCTTCCTCGACCAGTACTGCAACGGCCGCGAAGTCCGCAGCTACCACGAGGACCTCGCGGGTCTCGACCACTGGACCTACACCAACGCCAGTGCGCTCGGCGGGCCACTCTCGAACCATCGCGAGATCACCGTCCCAGAAGGGCACGTGTTCGTGATGGGCGACAACCGCGACAACTCCGAGGACAGCCGGGCCTGGAAGTTCGTGCGCTTCGACCAGATCAAGGGCAAGGCGCACTTCGTCTGGCTCTCGCTCAACTCCTGTCCCGACGGCGAGAACAGCACGCCGTCGATGCTCGGAAAGCCCCGCTCGGAGCGCTTCTTCAAGGGCCTGTACGGCACGCCAGAGGTCACGGCCAAGTGAGTGTTCCCCGCGACGCGCTGCGGGAGCCCTTCGACGCCGAGATGCGTGACTACGTGCTCGACCTCGCCGGAGAGTCCGACGCGCTCGTCGACCGCATGGAGCTCTACGCCCGCGAGCGGGACTTTCCGATTGTGGGTCGCAACGCCGGTCGCTGGCTCGAGATGCTGGCGCGGATGGTGGGCGCCAAGCAGGTCCTCGAGATCGGCTCTGGCTTTGGCTACTCCGCGTTCTTCTTTGCGCGGGCGGTGGGCGAGGACGGTCGCGTGGTCTGCGTCGAGCACCATGCGCACGAGGTCGTGGTCGGCGAAGTGCTCTACACGGGGCATCCCTTCGGGGAGCGGCTCGAGTGGGTGAGCGGCGACGGTGCGGCCTATCTGCAGACCAACACTGAGAGCTGGGATGTGCTCTTCGTGGACGTCGAGAAGGCGGACTATGCCGCGATGCTCGCGCTTGCGGTGCCGCGACTGCGTCCTGGTGGCCTGGTCATCTTCGACAACGCGCTCTGGGGCGGCCGTGTGACGCGCGAGGCGTCGGACGAAGCCACCCGCGGAGTTCAGGCATTCAACGAGGCGCTGTTCGCGCATCCCGAGCTCGATGCCCACATCCTGCCGGCAGGCGATGGGCTCGCCGTCGCGCGAAAGCGCTGATTACGCCTCTTCTTCTTCGGAGTCGTCGTCTTCGTCGAAGTAGGCCTCTTCTTCCAGGGCGTTGAGCTCGTCGAGGGTCTCGAGGCCGACGATCTCGCTGGCGTCGTCTTCTTCTTCGAGATCACCGAGCTCGAAGGTGTCGCCGAGCAGGTTCACGGAGTCTTCGTCCTCGTGGGGCACCATGCTCGCGGTGGGGTCGGTGACCTCGGATAGGCGCGCGCTGGTGCGGCGGAGGTTTGCCGACAGCGACAGCAGCATGTTCCAGAGGATTTTCACCGCCAGCATCGGGTTGCTGCGCAGCATCGCGAAGAAGGCCTCGCGGCTGATCACCAGCAGCTCGCAGTCTTCGGCGGCGATGGCCCCGGCAGACCGAGTGGGCTCGTCGAGCATCGCCATCTCGCCGAAGTTCGAGCCCGGCTGCAGGGTCACGATGCGCGAGCCTCCGCGCTCGATGTCGACGGTTCCGGAGATCAACAGAAACAGCTCGGTGCCGGGGTCGCCCTCTCGGAACAGGCTCTGGCCCTTGTGAAAACGCCGGGGGGTGGTGCTGCTCGCGATCTCTCGCAGCTCGCGTTCCGAGCAGTGCGTGAACAGCGGCATCGGTGCGAGCAGGGCCAGGCGGCGGCGACCGGCATCCGCACCCGAAGGAGCGCCGCCACCAATCTGGGCTGCGGCGAGCGCGAGGGCCCGCTTGGGGGCGAGTCCGGGGATTGCTGCAGGTAGGTTCTTTAGATGCTCGTAGATCAGAGCGCTCTGGATATCCGAGCTGCTGAGCGACGCGTACAGGTGGGGGGTCGTGACGACAAAGCGGTCACCAGCGACGACCTCCATGGTCATCGACTCGACGCGAACCGTCGGCGAGGGGCCGAGGCAGCGGACGCTCGCGCGGTTTCCGGTGCTCGAGGCACCGCCGTCTTCGGACGGCACGGCCTCGCTCGGCGAGGCTTCGGCTTGGGTGTGATCGACGGTGAGCTGGTGCACCAGTCCCCGGCGCACGAGCAAGACACGCCCGTCGCCGACGTGCCCGACAAAGGCCTCGTGTCCGAGCAGCAGGACGACGTCGAGGGTGACGCGCAGGTCGTCGTACCGGCGCGCGAAGGCGTACAGCTCTTGGGCGGCGCGGGTAAAGCCCTCTTCGACGAGCTCGAGAATGCGTGACCGCAGCTCGCTGGTGGGCTGTTCGCGGAAGCGGTCGAGCACATCCTTGTGCTTGCGGATGTGGTTGAACACCGCCTCGAGAGCGATTCGTTTGGCGGGAAGTGCTTGACCTGCACGTCCGCCCGGCGCGTCTGTGACGGCGAGCAAACCCAGCTCGGGATGATCAATCACTTGCTCGGGATGAACACGCGGACGTCCCTCACCAGAAGTGAGAATCCTCGCGGTGACCAGCTCCAACGCTCCTCCAACAGCGAGACGATAGCCCAGGAGATGCACGTCGGCAGCGTGTCGGCCGTGGGGGTTGCCGATTCGTTTCCCGCCTCACGGTTGGTCGGCCGAGCCAGGCGGCCTCTCGGCGGCCATTGCCTAGAGAGTCTTCTTGCGGTTGGTGAGGCGATCGACGGCCTCGGTCGCGCGCAGGACATCCGGATGCCCTTCGGGGCCCATCGCCGCTCGACGCAGCACGGTGAGGGCTTCTTCCGCACGACCGGTGACCCGCAGCAGCGTGCCCAGGTTGTAGAGCGCGGCTGGATCATCGGGGCGGCGCTCAAGGGCGTTGCGATAGCACTTCTCGGCCTCTTCGAGCTCGCCGTCCAGGTAGTGGGAGAGTCCCTCCTGGACGAGTTCGTCGGCTTCGTGCAGGAACTCGACGTCGAGCACCGTGTTGGCGCCGAGGTTGAACAACACCGCGAGCAGCGGCGAGGTCAACCAGAAGGCTGCGCCCTCGGTGGCGAGAAACAGCGCGAAGGGAACGTCGGGCAGCAGCTGCCGGCCCTTGTAGGAGATGCGCACCTTGGTGTAGCGGCCGCTCTTGAAGCTCTCGCGAACCCGGTCGCGGATCTGCTGAATGGCCTCTTCGACCTTCTTGGGATCGATCTCGATCTTGAAGCCGTCGAATGGGCGGCGAGTGGCGTCGTCGTCGTCGTGGAATTCGTCGCTCAAGCATCCTCCGATGCAGTGTTCGTATCCACCATTGCCCATTCGGGTAGGGGGACGGGCGTGGTCTGGATGCCATCGCCTACCAGGCCTACGTGGTGAAGGTAGAAAGTCATGCCCTGCGGAGCCCCCTCGGGCGTGGGACCCCCGCCGTACAGGGCGTCGCCGACGATCGGAATGCCGACGTACGCGGCGTGCAGGCGAATCTGGTGCATGACGCCGGTGTGCATGGTTGCCTGGAAGAGGAGGCCGTCGAGTCGCTCGAACCAGGTCTCGGCGGGCATCCACTTGCCGCGATGAGGGGTGTTCTGGCCCCGACGCACGACCATGCGCTTCTTGCGGCGACGATCGTGCGCAAGCTCGGCCTCGCAGTGGTTGCGGGACCAGCGTACGTCCTTTCGCGCGAGCAGGCGGTAGGTCTTGGTGAGCGCCTTTGCGGCGAACGCCTCGCGCAGCTGCACGAGCTCCTCGGGGCTGTCGGCGACGAGCAGCGCTCCGCTCGTGGAGATGTCGAGTCGGTGGGCGATGCCGCCGGCGAAGGCGTCTGGAAAGCCCAGGGCGGCGCGCTTGGGCTCTTCGTCGAGCAGGCGTCGAAGAACGCAATCACCGCTCGGCTCGTCGTGCGGCGGAAAGACCGGGATGCCGGCCGGCTTGGCCACCGTCCTCAGCTCAGCTCCAGCGTCACCGGCGCGTGGTCCGAGATGGTGATGCCGGCGTCGCGGCGAATCCGGACCTCGCCGCATCGCGGCCCGAGTGCCTTGTTGGCGAGCAGGTAGTCGATGCGCCAGCCGCGATCGAGCTCACGTGCGCGTCCACGGGTCGACCACCAGGTGTACGGACCCTTCTGATCGCCAAAGTGGCTGCGCAGCGCATCGGTCCAGCCCTGGTCGAGAAGGTCGGTGAACCACTGGCGCTCGTGCGGCAGAAAGCCCGAGTTCTTCTTGTTGCCGGTCGGGTTGTGGATGTCGTTCGCGGTGTGGGCGATGTTCAGATCGCCGCCGAGGACCACCGGCTCCTCCCCATCGACCAACGCGGCGGCCCACGGCGAGAAGCGCTTGAGCCACTGCTCCTTCTGTTCCTGCCGGTGGGGGCCGGAAGAGCCGGACGGGAGGTAGATGCTGACGGCGCGGACGCCGCCGGTGCGCACGGACAGGACCCGTCCTTCGGAGTCAGGGTCGTCTGCGCTGAGACCGGTCTGGACGTCCTCGATCGGGGTGCGCGAGAGCACGCCGACGCCGGAGTAGCCCTTCTTCTCGGCGGGGTGCCAGTGCACGTGCCAGCCCTCGGGTGCGGCCCAGGCCCCCATCTGCTCCGGCAGTGCGCGGATCTCTTGCAACAAGAGCACGTCGGGGTTGATGGACTCCAGCTCCTCGGCGAAGCCCTTGCGAAGGGCAGCGCGGATGCCGTTGAGGTTCCAGGTCGTGATGCGCATCGAGCCTCTTGTGGCGGGCGAAGGAGCGGGACTATAGCCAGGTGATCTCTCTTTGTTCGGAGTTCTCTCCATGTCACTCTCTCTTCTGTTCGCGTTGTCGCTTTCTGCCTTTGCAGAGACCCCCACGCACTTCGAGGTTGAAGTCGAGCTTTCGCACGATGAAAGCCTGTCTTCCGATGTGTACGACGTCCTTCTCGAGGACGCTGCAGGCCGGGCACCGCTCGGCACCTTGTCCGTCGATGTCGTCGCGCGGGATCCCGAGACCGGTCGGGTGCGGTCGCTCCAGGACCTGATTCCACCGGTCGCCGGAGCCCTCGACAAGCAGGGCGAGCGCGCCGTCCGCACGCCCTACAATGACGTGGTGGGCGAGAGCCAAGGACAGCTGTCCGGAAAGGCTGTGTACCTGTCCCAGTGCCACGGGTGGATCTACTACGAGACCCTGGGCCGGTTCTCGACCCAGCGCGGAAACCTCTTCGACACCGTCGAGGACTTCCACAACCCCGAGGGCGCGAACCAGTTCCTGACGGCCTACCTCCAGAATGCGGGCGCTCAAGTGTTTACGGTCAAGGAGCGGGACCTGAACCCGAACTCGGCGATCGCAGACAACGATGGGGAGGGCTACTCCGAGACGGGAAGCGGCTTTGGCGACGGTCTCGACGGAAACGACGGCTTCGCCGATGCGAACACCTTCGCCTATGGCGTGAACCCCTTCGATGCGGGCACGACGCGGCGCTTGCCGGCCGACGGGGGCGCGGTGGCGACCTGGATTCCGGAGGTCCCCGTCGATGACTTCTACGCCGTCTATGTGTCGTGGGACTCGCACTCACAGAACGCGACGGATGCGCACTACCAGATCACCCATCCCGGTGGCGTGATCGACCGCCACTTCGACCAGACGGTGCACGGAGCGACCTGGCAGTACGTCGATACCCTCTGGCTTCCCCAGGGCGTCGAGGGCTTCAAGGTCGAGTTGGTCGGCGACTCATCGCAGGCGGGCAAGTACCTGTCTGCGGATGCCGTACGTATCGGCGGAGGCACCGGGCAGGTCACCCGCCATGGCGGCACCACCGGGCGTCCGCGCTGGGAGCAGGGCGCCATCCTGCACACGCAATACAACGGCGCCCCCACGTCGGTGTACGACCCCGGCAACGATGGCGATGGCTCCGATCCGAGCTCACGTGCACGCTGGGCTGCCTGGGAGCACCCGACTGGCGAGGATGCGCTCTACCTGTCCTGGCACAGCAATGCCGGTGGCGGCGTGGGCACGAGTGTCTACACCTACGACGGCGCGGCGACGGCTGGCTCTGAAGAGCTTGGCGACCTGCTCGTCGAAGAGATCGTCGACACGAGCCGCACCCTGTGGGATTCCGGCTGGACCGACCGAGGCCACCGCTATGCCAACTTCTCGGAGGTCAACCCGAACAGCAACTCCGAGATGCCTGCAGCGCTGATCGAGCTTGCGTTTCACGACAGCGACACCGACATCGTCGCGCTGAAGAGCCCGACCTATCGCCGAGATGCATCAAGAGCGATGTACCGGGCCATCGTGCGCTACTTCGCCGAGCGCGACAGCGAAGCTGCGGCCTTCTCCCCAGAGCCTCCGATCGGCCTGTCGATCACGCACAATGCCTCCGGTGAGCTCGAGGCTTCTTGGCAGGCGGGCATCTCGGGCACGCCCTTCGGAAATCCGGCGACGAGCTACCGCATCTACACCTCGGCAGATGGCCTCTCTTGGGACAACGGCACCGAGGTCTCCGGCACCTCGACGCTCATCGACGTGCCCACTGGAACGACGGTGTTTGTTCGGGTCGTTGCGGTCAACGCCGGCGGCTGGTCCTTCCCTACCGAGGTGGTGGGCGCGCGCCGCTCGACCGGCGGCTCAGCGGATGTGCTGATTGTCGGCGCCTTCGACCGGCTCGACAACGGCATGCTCGTCACGCGCGACGTGGGTCCGGTCGGTACCGTGAAAGGCATGGACCTGACCCGCATGAACCGTGGCGACTCGGCCGCGATTCACGGGCGCGCGGTGAGTGCTGCGGGCTACCCCTTCGACACCGTCACTGACGAGGTCTTCGATGGCTTGAACATCGATGACTACGGGGTTGTCGTGTGGGTGGCTGGCGAGGAATCGACCTCGGACGAGACCTTCACTGCGGCCCAGCAGACCAAGCTCACCGCCTTTGTCGGTGCCGGTGGCGCGCTGTGGGCGAGCGGTGCCGAGATCCTGTGGGACCTCGACTCCCGCGGCGATGCCGCCGACCAGGAGTTCGCCGCAAACGTGCTCGGCGCCGGGATGGCCGCAGATGATGCGGGCACCACCGTCGTGACCGGCGCAGGCCTACTCGACGGCGTCGGCGCCATGGACTTCGGCGAGAGCGCGGGCGCGCCGTACCCGGTGGAGTGGCCAGACGTGCTCGACACAAGCCGGACCGTCATCGCGACCTACGGGGATGGGGCGACCGCTGGGGCACTCGGCAACAACGTGGCCCTGTTTGGCTTTCCGTTCGAGACCATTGGGGACGCTGCGGTGCGCGACGAAGTCGCTGCTCGTCTACTCGGAGAGCTCATCGACGGCGGCCGCGACACGGGGCCATTCGGCGACAGCGGAGGTGGCGACACCGGCGATGTCGTGGACCCGCGCACTCCCATCGACCGAGGCTGTGGCTGCCAGTCGACACCGTCACCGTTCACAGCGCTCTGGCTCGTCCCGCTCGCGCTTGTGCGTCGGCGGCGCTGATGGCCACCTGGAGCGAGCTGCTTGGGGCCTGCGCCCCCCTGCACGGATTTGAGCAAACGTCCGAGAATGAGTTCCAGGTCTTGGTCCAGCTTCGTGGCGAGCGCGGAGAAGACCGGGCGCAGCGATGCTGGGTTCGTCGCTTCGACGCTTGGGGGGAGTCCATGCTCGAGGTGCGGTCGGCCTTTGCCTCGTCGGTGGAGCTCTCCGCAGGCGACGCCCTGTGCCGCAATCTCGACCTTCCGATCGGGGCCATCGCACGCCACGGAGAGGTGCTCGTGCTGGTCCACAAGCTCCCGCTCGAACCAATTTCGATCGAAGGGGTGCTCTTCGTCGTGGAGCATGTCAGCATGGTCGCCGACACGCTCGAGGCGAAGCGCGGCACCGACCGCTTCTAGTCGGCGACGGAGGACACATGGCGAGCTGGGATGACGTGCGCGAACACATGCGCCGGAGCTACAAGCTCCACCACGACGAGCCCGAGGTCTTGTCGATGGTGTGGTCCTACGAGGACGGTCGCCACCAGAAGATCGTGCTGCGCACCTACGAGGCTTTCGGCCGTCGCATGGTCGAGTTCAAGAGCGCCTTCGCCCGCGCCGAGGGCGTGGATCCCATCGAGCTCCTGCGCAAGAACGCAGAGCTTCCGCTCGCGACGATCGCTCTGCACGGTGACGTCTACGTTGCTGTCTACAACGCGGTTCTCGACCACCTCGACATGGATGACTTCGAGCTGTACCTGTCTCGCGTGGCCGGCTTGGCCGACACGCTCGAGGCGGAGCTTGCCCAGGGCGACGAGTTCTAGAAAGGACCTTTGTGTCAGTCCTGCGACCGGTCCGTTTCATCCGGTGAACTGCCGTTCATTTTGCATGCACCCAACCGGTCCAAGGGCTACCTCAAACGCCCGGCGTAGATGCCGGGGGTGTGGTCGCAAGGGCCGCGTCTGTACGTGCTTTCAGGGGTAGACCGATATGGCCATCAAGGCAGAGTACATTTGGGTGGACGGCGCTGAGCCGGTGAAGACCCTTCGTTCGAAGACCAAGATCCTCGCGGACGGCACCACCGACTACCCAGACTGGGGATTCGACGGCTCGAGCACCAACCAGGCCGAGGGACACGCCTCGGACTGCATTCTCAAGCCCGTGTTCTCGTGCCCGGACCCGATCCGCGGCAACCCCCACGTGCTCGTGCTCTGCGAAGTGTACGACGCCGAGGGCAACGCGCACTCCACGAACACACGCGCCCCGCTGCGCGAGGTGGCCGAGCGTCACGCCGCCCACGAGGCCTGGTACGGCATCGAGCAGGAATACGTGATGTTCGAGGACAACCGTCCTCTCGGCTGGCCGATCAGCGGCTACCCGGCACCCCAGGGCCCGTTCTACTGCGGCGTTGGCGCCGACGAGGTCTTCGGCCGAGAGATCGCCGAAGAGCACATGGACGCGTGCCTCGAAGCCGGTCTCAAGCTGTCTGGCATCAACGCCGAGGTCATGCCCGGCCAGTGGGAGTTCCAGATCGGCCCCGCCGGTCCTCTCGAGGTCGGTGACCACATGGTCGTCGCTCGCTGGCTGCTGTACCGCATCGGCGAGGACTACGGCGTCACGATGACGCTCGATCCCAAGCCCGTTCGCGGCGACTGGAACGGCTCTGGTGCGCACACCAACTTCTCGACCAAGGCCATGCGCGAAGAGGGCGGCATGGAAGCCATCCTCGCGTCGATGCCGAAGTTCGAGGCGCGCGCTGACATCCACATCGCGAACTATGGCCCCGGCATCGAGCAGCGCCTCACCGGTCTGCACGAGACCTGCTCCTACAAGGAGTTCCGCTACGGCGTGGGCCACCGCGGCGCGTCGATTCGCATCCCGCTGCAGGTTGCACAGGCCGGAAAGGGCTACCTCGAGGATCGTCGTCCGAACTCGAACATCGATCCCTACGTCGTCGCTCGCCTCATGCTCGAGACCGTCTGCGACTAGTTCGCGCGCTCGAGTGAGCAGAGCCTCCCACTTCGGTGGGGGGCCTTCTTGCTCAGGGCCTAGGCCTCATCCATGTCGTAGATGAAGTCGCCGCGGGCATCGGTGTCGAAGTAGACCTCAAACACCTCGCGGCTCTCCATGTCGAGGAGCAGGATGCCATCGACGGGAAAGGCCAGCTGGTACTCGAGCAGCTGGCGCCGGGTCGAGGGGTTGGTGGGGTCGATGGCCCGCTCGCCAGTCTTGACCTCGGCGATGAAGCGGTGGTCGTCCTGCGACACCAGAAAGTCGGCCCGGCAGCGGACGGTGATTGGCTCGCCATCGAGAAAGTAGGACCACTCGCCAGTGACCTGGCGGTCGACGATGGTGAAGCCGTCGGCGATGAGCAGGCGCTCGGCATCGTCCTCTCCCCACTGTGCGCGCCGCTGACGACCCGCGTTGCCACGGGTGATGCGGGTGCTCGCTCGCCACCATCCGAGCAGCGCGAGCACGAGGATGGTGAGGCTGACGACCAGCCATGAGACGGGGACGAAGTCCATGCGGCTGTGTACCGCGGGGAAGGGCCAGAATCTGTCCGCGTTCCGACCACTCGCAACTCTGGCAAACGGGCTTGCCTTGGACTTGTGCGGTCAAGTAGAGTCCGCGGTTCCACTGGGCTTCATCCCAGTTCCCCCATCGGCCGCGGAGCCTCGCAGCCGTCAACGCTTGCCGCTGGACGCCGGGTCCGGCCGCCTGGAGTCCAAATGGCCGTTCTTGTTCGCGGTGGAACCGTAGTCACCGCTGATCGCGAGTTTCGCGCAGACGTGCTCTGCGACGGCGATGTCATCGTTGCCATTGGCGAGAACCTCGACGCCCCAGCGGGAGCCGAGATCGTCGATGCGACCGGTCGCTACGTGATGCCGGGCGGCATTGACCCGCACACCCACATGGAGCTGCCGTTCATGGGCACCGTGGCCTCGGAGGACTTCTTCTCGGGCACGAGTGCTGCGGCAGCCGGCGGAACGACGATGATCATCGACTTCGTCATTCCCGCACCCCAAGAGAACATCCTCGACGCCTACAAGAAGTGGCGCGGCTGGGCCGAGAAGGCCGCCTGTGACTACTCCTTCCACGTAGCGATTACCTGGTGGGACGACACGGTTCGCGACGACATGGGCACGCTGAGCACCGAGTACGGCGTCAACAGCTTCAAGCACTTCATGGCCTACAAGAACGCCATCATGTGCGATGACGAGGTGCTGGTGAACAGCTTCTCGCGGGCCCGTGAGCTCGGAGCGCTCGCGACGGTGCACGCCGAGAACGGCGAGCTGGTCTACCGCCTGCAGCAGGAGATGTTCGACAAGGGACTCACCGGTCCCGAAGGCCACCCGCTCTCCCGTCCCCCCGAGGTCGAGGGCGAGGCTGCGAACCGCGCGATTCGCATCGCCGAGGTGCTCGGCACGCCCGTCTACCTGGTGCACACCAGCTGCATCGATGCGCTCGAGGCGGTTGAGCGCGCGAAGCTCGAAGGCCAGCGGGTCTTCGCTGAGGTGCTTGCACAGCACCTGATCATCGATGACTCGGTCTATCGTGACCCCGACTGGCGCACCGCGGCCCACCACGTGATGAGCCCGCCGTTCCGGTCCCCAGAGCACCAGGCGGCGCTCTGGCGCGGCCTTCAGTCCGGGTTGCTGAACACGACAGCCACCGACCACTGCTGCTTCTGTACGCCACAGAAGGAAGCGGGCAAGGACGACTTCCGCAGCATTCCGAACGGCACCGGCGGCGTCGAGGACCGCATGTCCGTGCTCTGGCACCACGGCGTCACCACCGGTCGCCTCACGCCGTCCGAGTTCGTGAAGGTCACGTCGACCAACTGTGCGCAGATCTTCAACATCTACCCGCAGAAGGGCGCTATCGAGGTCGGCTCGGACGCAGACCTCATCGTCTGGGACCCGAACGAGAGCCGCACCATCTCGGTCGACACCCACCACCAGAACATCGACTACAACATCTACGAGGGCATGACCGTCACCGGTGTCTGCAAGACGACCCTGTCCCGGGGGCGCATCGTCTGGCATGACGGCGAGCTGCGCACCGAGCGCGGAACCGGCCGGTACATCGATCGCCCGTGCTTCCCCAAGTACTGGGACGCGCAGATGCTCAAGAATCAGCAGGCCGAGCCGACGCCCGTCGACCGCTCTGGGAGCAAGTAGTTGGAAGCCTGGGAATCTGTAGTCCTCACGGAGCCGGTCAACCCGGATCCGAGCCTCATCAACGACGACATTCGACCCTCCAACATGGAGGAGCGGCACTGGTCCGTGCTGAACATGGCGAGTCTGTGGATCGGCATGGTCGTCTGCGTGCCGACCTACACCCTTGCGGGTGGCCTGGTCGATGCCGGCATGAACTGGTGGCAGGCCGTCGGCACCATCATGCTCGGCAACATCATCGTGCTGGTCCCGATGGTGCTCAACGCGCATCCCGGCACGAAGTACGGCATCCCGTTTCCCGTGCTCTCGCGGGCGAGCTTCGGCATCAACGGCGCCCACGTGCCCAGCATGCTTCGCGCCTTCGTGGCGTGCGGCTGGTTCGGCATCAACACCTGGTTCGGTGGCTACGCCATCTACCAGATGCTCGACGTGGTGCTCGGCGGCGGCATGGCCATGGCGGACCTCCCGCTTCTCGGCATCTCAGCGACCGAGTTCCTCTGCTTCCTGTTGTTCTGGGCGCTGCAGATCGCCGTGATCTACCGCGGCATCGAGAGCATTCGCGTGCTCGAGACCTACGCGGCACCGTTCCTGATTGCCATTGGTCTGGCGCTTCTCGCGTGGGCCTACGTGGCGGCCGGCGGCTTCGGCGAGATGCTCTCGGCCCCGAGTGCCTTCGAGCCCGGCGGCGAGAAGGAAGGCCAGTTCTGGTCGGTCTTCTTCCCGAGCCTCACCGGCATGGTCGGCTTCTGGGCCACCTTGTCGCTGAACATCCCCGACTTCACCCGCTACGCCAAGTCACAGCGTGACCAGGTGCTCGGCCAGGCCATCGGCTTGCCGCTGACCATGACGCTGTTTGCCTTCATCTCGGTGGCGGTGACCAGCGCGACGGTGGTGATCTTCAAGGAGGCGGTGCCCGATCCAACCGTGCTCGCCGGCAAGATGGGCGGTGGCTTCACCGTGATGATCTCGCTGTTCGCCCTCGCAGTTGCGACGCTTTCGACGAACATCGCGGCCAACGTGGTCTCGCCGGCCAACGCGATGATCAACGCAATGCCCTCCAAGATCACCTTCCAGCTCGGCGGCTACATCACCGCAGCCGTGGGTCTTGTGATCATGCCGTGGAAGCTCATCGAGAGCACCGACGGCTACATCTTCACCTGGCTCGTCGGCTACTCGGCACTGCTCGGTCCGATCGGCGGCATTCTCATTGCCGACTACTTCCTGGTTCGCGGCACCAAGCTCGACGTCGATGGGCTCTACCAGGCGAACGGGCCGTATCGATACGTGAACGGATTCAACGTTTGGGCGCTCCTCGCACTCGTGATAGCCGTGGCACCCAATGTGCCGGGCTTCGCCCACCAGGCCGGCTTCGTCGAGTCGGTCCCTGCCATCTTCGACACCATCTACACCTACGCATGGTTCGTGGGCTTCCTTCTCGCAGGCGGATTGCACCTGCTGTTCATGAAGGTGCTTCCCCACGACTCCATCCAGCCTTCCAAGGGGGCCTGATGCGCTTCTCAGCAACCAGCTACGACTTCACTGAGTACGTCCGGAACGACAACTACATCAACGGCGAGTGGGTCGATGCCCCCGGTCGCGAGCGCATTGACGTCATCAATCCGCGCTACGGCAAGGCGATGTCGACGGTGCCGATGTGTGGCTACGAAGAAGTCGATGCCGCCGTGAAGGCTGCCGAGGCCGCGCAGCCGGCGTGGGCCAACCAGCCGATCCGCGAGCGCGCCTACGTGTTCTACAAGCTTCGCGAGCTGATGCACCGCGACGTCGAAGAGCTCACCTGGCTCGTCTCTCACGAGAACGGCAAGACCTACGGCGAGTCCAAGGCCGAGGTCCTCAAGGCCATTGAGTGCGTCGAGTACGGCTGCTCGCTTCCGAACCTCGCGGCGGGCACCCAGCTTGACGTGTCCCGCGGCGTGAACTGCCAGGTCGTGTACGAGGCCGTCGGCGTCGTCGCCGGTGTGACGCCCTTCAACTTCCCGATCATGGTGCCGCTGTGGATGATTCCGCAGGCGCTGGTCGGTGGAAACGCCTTCATCCTCAAGCCCAGTGAGCAGGTGCCGCTGTCGATGATTCGCCTGGCGGAGCTGTTCGCCGAGGCAGGACTGCCGAACGGCATCTTCAACATCGTCAACGGCGGCCGCGAGGTCGTCGAGGCGCTGTGTGATCACCCCGGCATCGACGCCTTCGCCTTTGTCGGTTCGACCCGCGTCGCGAAGCTGGTCTACGGACGCGCGGCCACCTCTGGCAAGCGCGCTCTCGCCCTCGGCGGTGCCAAGAACCACCTCATTGTCGTGCCCGACGCCGACCTCGAAGTCACGGCCGACAACGTCGTCGCTTCGTTTACCGGCTGCTGCGGACAGCGCTGCATGGCGGCCTCGGTGCTCGTGGCCGTCGGCGACGTCGACCACATCATCGACGAAGTGGCCAAGCGCGCGGCGAAGCTCGTCCCTGGCGAGCACATCGGTGCCATCAACATGGACGCATCGGTGGACCGCATCCGTGGCTACGTCGATCGCGCTGAGGCCGGCGGTGCCAAGGTCCTCGTCGACGGACGCGGTGCGAGCGGTGACGACGGCTACTGGTTCGGTCCCACCATTCTCGATGGCATCGACGCCGACAACCCGGCCCGCGTCGAGGAGATCTTCGGGCCGGTCCTGTCGATCGTCCGCGTCGCGAACCTCGAAGAGGCCATCGCCCTCGAGAACAGCAGCGACTACGGCAACGCGAGCGCGGTCTACACCACGAGCGGTGACGTCGCCCGCAAGGTGATGAACGAGGTGAGCGCCGGCATGTGCGGCGTGAACATCGGCGTGCCGGTTCCCCGCGAGCCCTTCGGCTTCGGCGGCTGGAACGACTCGAAGTTCGGGGCGGGCAACATCACCGGCTGGGATGGCTTCCGCTTCTTCACGCGTCCGCGCAAGATCACGACCAAGTGGGCTGTGCAGTCCGACCAGACCTGGATGAGCTGATGAATTCGCAAGAGATGATCGATCTGTGCAAGAAGCACACGATGTACACGTGGACGGCGGGAGACAACGTCTCGCCGATGCCGATCTCGTCGGCGAAGGGGATCTGGCTCTACGGTCCCGACGGTCAGAAGTGGCTCGACTTCAACAGTCAGCTGATGAGCGTAAACATCGGCCACAGCCACCCAAAGGTCATTCAGGCGATCAAGGACCAGGCCGATACGCTGATCTACACGATTCCCGCTTCGGCCACCGAGGCGCGTGCCAAGCTCGGGCAGCGACTGGCTGAGCTCGTCCCCGGCGACCTCAACACCTTCTTCTTCACCCTGGGTGGAGCCGAGGCGAACGAGAACGCCATCAAGGCCGCGCGCCTGTACACCGGCAAGTTCAAGATCTTGTCGCGCTACCGCAGCTACCACGGCGCCACGAACGCCTGCATGCAGCTGACTGGCGACCCTCGGCGTACCCACAACGAGCCTGGTGCGCCCGGCTTCGTGAAGGTGATGGGCCCGTACCCCTACACCTGGGACTGGGCCGAGGACGAAGAGGAGATCACGCGCCGGAACCTGACCTACCTCGAAGAGGTGATTCAGTACGAGAACCCCGACACCATCGCCGCGATGTTCATCGAGACGGTGGTCGGCACGAACGGCATTCTCATTCCGCCGAAGGGCTACCTTCAGGGCCTGCGGGCGCTGCTCGACAAGTACGGCATCTTGCTGGTTTGCGACGAGGTCATGGCGGGCTGGGGTCGCACCGGAAAGCTGTTCGCCTTCGAGCATGCAGGCATTGTCCCGGACATCCTCACGATGGCCAAGGGGCTGACCAGCTCGTACGTTCCGCTCGGTGCCATGGCGGTGTCTGACAAGATCGCAGAGCACTTCCGGACGAACGTGTTCTGGGGTGGGCTGACCTACAACGCACATGCGCTCGCGTGTGGGACGGCACTCGCCGCCATCAACGTGCTCGTCGAGGAGAACCTGGTCGACAACGCGGCGCGGCTCGAGAGCGTGATGCGCTCCGAGATGGACCGTCTTGCCGAGAAGCATCCCTCAGTGCGCGGTGGTCGTTGCATCGGCCTGTTCGGCATGATCGACATTCAGAAGAACAGCAAGGGCGACCCGATCTGCGGGTACAACGAGACCCATCCCGCGATGAAAGCCTTGAGCAAGGAATTCCTCGATAACGGGCTGTTTACCTTCGTTCGCTGGGGTTCGTTCATGTGCAACCCGCCGCTGAGCATCACCGAGGAAGAGCTGCTTCAGGCCTTCGCGATCATCGATGCGGCGCTGCACGTGACGGATGCGGTCTTCGAGGGATGAGCGGTCGCGGCCGGTCGCTGGCGTTGCTCGCGGCGGTCGCGTCTCTATTGGCGCTCCTGGCCCTTCTGTGGCTGGGCGCGCAGTCGACCGAGGTCGAGGTCGCGGCGACTCCCCGTGCCGAGCTTGGCGACGCTGATGCTTTAGAGCCGTCCAGTGAGGCGTTCGAGCGAGTTCCCTTGCCTGAGAAGGGCGAGGACACGCGCGAGCAGGTCGTGGAGCGCGCGTTTGCCGCGGGAATGGCGGTCCTACGGTGCGCCACGCCGATCCGGGAAGCGGCCGGCGTCGAGCTGGAGTGGCCGCGCTTGGACCGCAGCGGAAGACCCCTGCCCACGGGTGTGATCTTCGACTCGGAATTGGTCCTGCCCATTCTTCGCGGTGCCATGTCCACGGGGCCCGCTTGGATTCCGGGCGAGGGCACCGTGCGCGTCAAGTGGGACGCCACGAGCCTCCCCGTGGTCGGAAGCTGCGACTCAGACGTCCGGCCCACCGCACTCGTCGAAGGTGTGGTGGCGGAATTCGATGATGACACGCGGGTGATCGGCTGCGGGGTCATCAAAGCGGTCGGGGAGGATGGGCGCTTTCTAGCATTCGTCGAGGCGCCCGTGCGTTGCGCGCTCTCGGTCGAAGGCGTTCGCGACGGCCTGATGTTCGAGAGCGAGGCTGTTGAGGTGGACGTTCGACCTGGGGAGCGGATCGAGGTGGTGCTCGCGGTGGGAGAGCCCGAGGTGGATGGCGAGCGGCACGACCAAGGCGAGCCATGAGCAAGCCACTCCGCGTCTCGATTCACTGGCCTCGCGGGTCTCACCTTCGGCCGAAGGTCCATCTCCACGAAGAGCTTCCGTTCGACGAGGTCGAAGTCCGGGCCGCCAACGCGCTCGCCTATGCCTGGCTCGACGCCTGCTATGCGGCCGCCACAGCCGGAGAACCGCAGCCGCACCCCGAGACGGCGCTCACCGACGCCCAGCGGCGTACGATCCGTCTCTTTGTCGATCAGTGGTCTGCCATCGAGCGCACCATCAACAGCTACTACCCCGAGAAGGTCCGGCCGAAGCTCGAGTGGGGCGGGGTGTCGTTTTCGACCGAAGAGAAGGACGGGCAGGTCTACGTCGAGGTCAGTGGCCACTACGCGGGCGACGATCACGGTCACTATTCCGAGCACGGTGTGGGCGCGGTGCTGCTTGGTCCCCAGGTCCTCGCGTTCGGCGAGCGCGGTCCCACCTGGGTGCGCACGGGAAAGCGCCCACCAAAGGAGCCCCTTCGTCCTCACCCCGAGTACAACGAGCTGAGCCTGCAGGCCGTTCGGGACTACGTGGCCCGGCGGGACTTTGGCGGTCTGCGCGACGCGATTCGCTCCCACGATGGTGTCGAAGCCGGCCTGATCAGCGCCGCGGCCGAGGTCGAACGCTGGCTGTTCGAGCTGCCGCCCATCGAGGCGGCGGCACAGGTACCCGCGGCCGCCTTTCTGCTGCGCCGACTCAATCGCCATGTTGATGAGACCTCCGTGAAGCGCAGCCTCGTCTTGATGCGCGCGCTCGTCGACGCCAAGGCGTATCGCATGCCGGACCACGCGCTAGCCCGGTGCACGGACCCCGAGAGCGCGTCGCGGTGGGCGGCGCTCGGTGCGAAGGTCAACCCCTGGCACGCCAGCCAGTACTCGGACAAGACGCCGCTCTGGGTGCACCGGAACCGACCCGAGATGGTCGAGGCCTTGTTCGAGCTCGGCGCGAATCCCCGTGGCCTGGTCGACGAGTTCGGTCAGCCCTACGAGGCGCTGCCCGCGCAGACGATGGCCGTTCTTCGGCGTCGCCATCCCGAGATCTTCCACAAGGACCCGACGCCGCGTCCCGTGCCGCAGGTTCTCAGCGACTGGGTCGAGCGGGGATGGATCGAGCCCGAGGAGGGCGTGGACGCGGTCGAGCTCAACAAGCTGCTCGCCTCGCTTCTCAGCATGGGCTGGGAAGCTGACAAGGTCATGGATGCCTTGATCGACATGCAGGGGGTCGAGGAGGTCTATGTCAGCGATGACGAGCTACTGGAGTTCTTGCTGAAGTGGTGACGCAGGCGCTGGCGTTCGATCAGTCGGCGCGCAGCGTGAGCCATGCCTCGGCGGTGATCTCCCAGGCTTGGGTATCGGTGATGCCCTCGTGGTGGGCCAGCTCAACGATGCCGAGGCGCACTCCGCCCGTCTTCTCTTTGATGCGACCCGACCCTGTGTTGGTGACGGCGTTGTGGACGACCAGCCGGTCGTGGCCGAGCTCGAGGAAGATGTAGTCCTGAAAGGCGATCACGGCTTCGGTCATGAGCCCGCTGCCCTGCCAGTCCTCGGCGAGCCAGAAGCCCCGGTGGTCGGTCGATGCGGGGTCTCGACGCCACTCGAGTAGTCCGATGGCTTCGCTCAGCGAACCATCCTCGTTCTTTGCCCGCAGCGCCCAGGCCATCGCCTTTCCGGCGGTGATGCGCGGCAGTAGATCACCCTCCAGGAAGGTCTTCACGCCATCGTCCGGGTAGGGCCAGGGCACGGCTACTGAGAGACGCCGGATGATCTGCCAGTTTGCGAAGTGCCGCTGCAGGCCGTCAACGTGGGCCAGCGAGACCGGCTCGAGCACAAGCCTGGCGGTGTGAAGCGTGGGGGTGTTCATGCCGCTGCCTCGTCGATCTCGGCGCCGACGCCTTCGACGCGGGCCCGGCCAGACGGGTCCATCAGGCTTACTGCGATGCCTACGACGCCGGCGGCGACAAACGCCGGCGGCAGCTCACCAAGCTCACCGAGCAGCTCACCCACGACGGGGAAGGACGGGCCGCCGAACTTGAACAGCGGCACGCACAGAAAGCCCGTGACCATCGAGGCAAGGGCGCCGTTGGCGGTCATGCCCTTCCAGTACAGCGACAAGATCATGGTCGGACAGAAGGTGGCGGCGATGCCCGACCAGCCGAAGATCACGAACCAGAAGATGGTTCGCTCTTCCATGACGACGGCCACTGACATTGCGAGTGCCAGCGCCACCAGTCCGAGGCCGAGGGTGGCCATTCGGCTCTTGGTGATCAGCTTCTCGTCGGGGATGTCGGGGTTGAGCACCTTCTGGTAGCCATCGCGCACGGCGGCGGAGCTCGCCACGACGAGCAGCGAGTCGACGGTGGACATGATCGCGGAGAGCACAATGGCGATGTAGAGGCCGATGAGCATCGGTGGCATCACCGCCTCGACGAGCAAGGGCAGAACGCTCTGACCTCCGTTGCCGAGCACGCCTTCTTTGCCGGTCATCAGCACGCCGGGCTGGTCGAGGTAGGCCCGTCCCACCATGCCGACGAGCACGGCTCCAGCATCGGCGAGTAGGGTCCACACGAAGGCCACCATCGTGCCCTTGGGGATCTCGCCGGGGTCCTTGAGAGCGAGGAAGCGCACGAAGATCTGTGGCGAACCGAGAAAGCCGAGGCCGATGAGCGCCAGGCCGAGGGTCGAGGCGATGACGGGTGCCGTCCAGCCGTCGGGCCCCGCCAGCGACAGCAGGCTCGGGTCGATGGTGTGGAGGGTCGAGGTGACTTCGCTCGGGCCACCCATGGCGATCACGCCGACGATGGGCAGCAGCACGAGTCCCAGGAACATTAGCGTGCCCTGAAACACGTCGGACCAGACGACGGCCAGAAAGCCGCCGGTAACCGAATAGGCCATCACCACGCCAAAGCCGATGAGGGCGCCCGCGAAGTAGTTCACGCCCAAGAAGCTCTCGAAGGCGGTGCCTGTGGCGTCGATCTGGGCCGAGACGTAGATGGTCACGAACACGACGAGGGCAGCGGCGGCCACCATGCGTAGTCGCTTGCTCTTGTCGCGAAACCTGGACTCGAGGTAGTCGGGGATGGTGAGGGAGTCGTAGGTGTCGGTCAGCCGCTTGAAGCGCTTCGACATCAGCATCCACGCGCCGACGACGCCGAGGACTTCGCCGAGCACGACCCAAAAGCCACGCACACCCACGGTGGCGCCCATTCCCGTGAGGCCGAGGAGCAGCCAGGCGCTCTCGCCCGTCGCACGAGCCGAGAAGGCGACGGCCCAGAAGCCGAGCTTCTTGCCGCCCGCGAAGTAGTCCTTCATGTCCTTGGTACGGCGGCTGGCGAGCACGCCGATTCCGAGAAGCACCGCCAGGTAAAGGGCGACGCCGACGACTTTGTAGATCATGGAGACTCCGAGGCGTCACCTTACGCGCTGGCGCCATGCGGCGCGGCGACTAGGCGGCGGTCGTGAACTGCGGAATGGCCCAGGCGAGAATCGGAATCAGCGTGCCGATGCCCAGATAGATGGCGGTCATCAGCAGGAGCTGCTTGTTCATCAGCCCCTGGATGGCCTTCTTGAACTCCTTGGCGGCGCGCTCGAAACCGACCTCGCGCACTCGAGCCATCGATACGCCCCCGCCGTGTCCATCGGCAATCTCTTTGCGCACGATGGTGAGCAGCAAGCGCTGGATCTGCTTGAGGACGAAGCGCCGAATCCAGCGCATGATGCGGGTCGAGCCTTCGGTGGTCTCGCCGAGGACCGCGGCGACGGCGCTCGAGAGCAGTGCCTCCCAGCGCTCGAGCGGAAGGTCTCCAAGCCAGACTTCAGATTTGTCCATGGCGGCGTCGACCCGCTGCGAGGCGCGCAGCATGCCGACCATCTTGTCGAAGATCGCTGAGAGCAGGCTGACGACCCATCCGTTGTCCACGCCGAGCGCAATCACGAAGCGCCCAGCTCCACGCCACATCCCGGCGTAGCCCCAGGCGGCCACTCCGCCGCCGACGTAGAGGACCGCGAGAACCACGGTGATGGGGGTCTGGTAGTCGGGCCACGGAAAGGTGAGCAGGCCGAGCATCCACAGTCCGGTGAACACGGTGGCGCCGAGCACGCCGCCCCACCAACCCCACCACAGGGTGCGCGAGATGACCCTTCCGGTGCCCATTGCCGTGAGCGCAGCGCCGTGCTTGGCGTAGCGAAGCAGCATCTGCTTCTTGCTCTCTTCGACGGCCTCGGACAGTGCCGGTGCTGCGGGCATTTCGGACATGCGACTCCTCGGAGCGTCGACTCTACCGAAAGACGCGCGGAGGTGTCCGGGTACGGATGACTTCGATGGGATCGTCCTCGGCCCACCACAACAGCTGGCCACGCTCGCCGGCCTCGAGCCTCGGCGGACCCCCAAACGGCAGATGGTTGTCGCCGCTGAGGGTGTCGAAGACCCGACGCATCTCGTGCTCGCTGGTGAGCTGGCTCACGTGGATGAGCATGTAGGCCGGGTCGAGCATGTTCGCGGTGCCCAGGCGGTACCAGGGGTCTTGGACGGAGTCGTGCCCGATGCCGACGAGCGCGCCGGCCTCCCAGAGCTGATCGACACGGGTGATGCCCCGTCGGCGTGGGTAGGTGTCGTAGCGTCCCTGGAGCACCACATTGTCGAGGGGATTGGCGATGACCTGCACGCCGGCTTCAGCGACGAGCTCGATGACCTTGGCGGCGTGGGGGGCGTTGTAGCTGTGCAGAGCGGTGCAGTGCCCGGCGACCACCCGGCCCTGCCAACCCCGGTCGAGGGTCTCGGCGCAGACCACCTCGAGGTTGCGCGAGTGGGGGTCATCGGTCTCGTCGCAGTGGAAGTCGATGAGCGTGTCGGTGCGTTCGGCCAGGTCGAACACCCGGCGGACGCTGTCCCAGCCCTCCTCGGTAGTGCGCTCGAAGTGCGGAATGCCGCCCACGGCGTCGCAGCCCATGCGCACGGCTTCTTCCCACTGTTCGAGGCGACCGGGTGCGCGCAGAATGCCCTCTTGCGGGAAGGCCACGACTTGCAGATCGATGCCGCGCGACGCGAACTCGGCCTTGAGGCCCACGAGCGTCTCGACGGCGAGAAGGCTGCCGGTGTCGACGTGCGTGCGGATACGAAGGGTGCCGGTCTGCGCGTACATCTCGGCGGTCTCGATGGCTCGCTCCCGCACGTCCTCGACGGTCAGTTCCTCGCGCAGGACCGCCCAGTTGGCGATGCCTTCGCGCAGCGTTCCCGAGCGGTTCGGCATGCGTGCGCCGAGTAGCGCGGCATCGAGGTGGACGTGGGGCTCGGCGAAAGGAGCGGTGATTCGCCCGTTCAGCAGCACTTCTTCGCCCGGAAGGGGAGCGAGTGTCTTCGAGTCGGCGACGGCGGCGATGCGGCCGTTTTCGAGGCGGAGGTCGACCTGTCGGTCGTTCAAGTTCGTGTCGCGAAACAGCATGCAAGTCCCGGGTGAAGCGGCAGTCTATCAGCGTGCCGGCGTGCGGGTGTATCGTGCGGCATGGCACCCTCCATCCGCTCTGTCGCTCCGGTTCTCTTCGCCTTTCTCCCGTGCGTCGGCTTCGCGTTGGCGTGTGGTGGCGAGGTGGCCGACGAGCCGGCCTCCGTCACAGAGATTGCCGAGGCCGTCGACGTGGCGCTGGTCGATGGCGAAGCGAAGACCGAGGCGACCGGGTGGCCGGAGTACGACCTGTGGAGCGACTGCAAGTCGTTCTGTGACCGCGCGAGTGTGCACTGCGGCATCGCTGAAGCAAAGGAAGGCATGCACTGCTTCATGCAGTGCGACATCGCTGCACAGTGGGAGGGGATGGAGCAGCCGACTGAGTTTTCCGCCGCGATCCGCGAAGAGCTTGTTTGTACGGTGAAGGCGACGGACTGCGATCAGGTTCGCGCCTGCCTCAGCGAGGACTAAGCTCTACTCGGGTACCCGGTCGAGAATCACGTCCAGGAACAGGTCGGCAAGGGCTTCGTGGCCCTCTGGCGTTGGGTGAATGCAGGTTCCGTCGAACCAACGCTCGGTGCCCGGGCCGCGGTAGCACTCGTTGTCGGGGTCCTCGTTCTTGAAGCCGTGGCCGCAGAAGTGCTCGAGGCTGAATACGACATCGGTGCCGGTGAGCACGGCGGTCTCGACGTAGTGTTCGTTGATCGAGACGTAGGCGCTGCGAATCTCGGGGGCTTGGCCCGAGACGCCGAAGGTGGCCGCTGTGGGACAGGCATCCATGTCGCCGGTGGTGTCGGTGAACTCGTAGATGTTCGCGAACACGACGTCCACGCCGCCCGGAAAGCGAGTCGCCTCGTCCTCGCGGAACCACTGAATGGCGGTGCGGAAGGTGTTCGACCACTCCTCCACGTCGGGCATGATTTCCTCGACCGTGGCGCCGGCCGAGATGTCCTGCGCGGCGTTCGACATGTCATTCCCGCCGAGGGTCATCACCACGAGCGTGCGCTGGTCTGTGGGCTCGGGAAAGCAGCGAGGAATCTGGTCGGACATCAGGTGATGTCCTCGTGCGCCCCACTCTGCGCAGGAGTCGACCTGCAGGCCCGGCCATTCGTCCTGCAGTGCGCGCGAGACGAGCTCAGCGTAGAAGTCCTCCGGGTCGGTCGGAGGGGTGCCCACCGTGACGCTGTCTCCGAGAAACACCAAGCGCTCGACGGCGGCGATGTCTTGGTGGTCGGTACCCGCGCAGTGCCTGCCGATAGTCGGCTCGAATACGTCGTATTCCGGCAGTCCTTTTGCTGGATCGCCGACGCCCTCGAAGCAGCGTTCGCGCACGGTTCCGTCCCACGGTTCTTCCACGGGTTCGGCGGTGCAGGCGAGCAAGAGCAGGGGGAGCATTCGCATGCCGAGACCATAGCGCCGACACCTGCCGCTGGCGTGGGAAAACCCGATGCCCTCGATGCTTGCAATTGCGTCCCCGGCAATCCTAAGCTGGCGGTTCATTGCGGGGATAGCCCCTGACGGAGAGGGAATGAGCAAGCTTCCGGACGGACGCTCTGAAGAGGTCTTCGAAGACTTCAAGAGCCCGTACACCGAGGCGCAAGCACTGGTCGAGGCCAACCGATGCCTCTACTGCTACGACGCGCCGTGCATTACCAAGTGTCCAACGTCGATCAACATCCCGGAGTTCATCCGGAAGATCGCCACCGACAACGTGAAGGGGTCGGCCAAGACCATCTTCGACTCCAACATCCTCGGCATGAGCTGCGCTCGGGTCTGTCCCGTCGAGGTTCTCTGTGTTGGGGACTGCGTCTACACCGCGATGGGCGTGCCCCCGATTCAGATCGGAAAGCTGCAGCGCTACGCCACCGACAAGGCCTTTGAGCAGGAGTGGGACTTCTTCTCGGCGGGCCCCGACACCGGCAAGTCGGTCGGACTCATCGGTGGCGGCCCCGCATCGCTCGCGGCGGCCCATGAGCTTCGGCTGCTCGGCCACGCGGTCACCATCTACGACAAGCGCGACGTGCTCGGCGGCCTGAACACCACCGGCGTCGCTCCCTACAAGATGCCTGCGGCCCGCTCGGTCGAAGAGGTCGACTGGGTGTTGAGCATCGGCGGCATCGACGTGCGCACCGGTGTGTCGGTCCCCGAGGACATCAGTTTCGAGCAGATCGAAGCGGACCATGACGCAGTGTTCGTCGGCTTCGGCCTCGGACCCGACCGCCTGATGAGCGTGGAAGGCTCTGACCTCGCCGGCATCGTCGGTGCGGTCGACGCCATCGAGCAGTTCAAGCTCGGCTCCTTCGACCTCGAAGGCGTCTGGAACGCGCTGATCATCGGCGGCGGCAACACGGCGATCGACGCGGTGCGCGAGTTCATCGGCCTCGGCGTCGATCGGGTGACCATGGTCTACCGCGGTACCGAAGCCGGCATGAGTGGCTACACCCACGAGTGGAAGGAAGCCAAGATGGAAGGCGCGCTGGCCCAGTACCAGGCCGTGCCCATCGCGTTCATCGGCGAAGAGGGGCGGGTCACGGCAGTGCGCTGTCAGCGCCTCGACCTCGACAAGAAGCCCATTGCGGGAAGTGAGTTCGAGCTCGCGGCGGACCTCGTCCTGATGGCGATTGGCCAGTCGAAGCTCGGTGACCTGCTTGCCGATGTCGACGGCATCGAAGTCCAGTGGGGCCGCATTGCGGTCGACGAGAACCAGGCCACGGGTCGTCCGGGTTGGTTTGCTGGTGGCGACTGCGCCAACGGCGGAAAGGAAGTGGTGAACGCCGCGGACGAAGGCAAGCGCGCCGCACGGGCCATTCACGCCCATCTCACGGAGGCGAACTGATGGCTGATCTATCGACGAACTGCGCGGGCATTCGCTCTCCGAACCCGTTCTGGCTGGCCTCGGCGCCGCCGGCGAACTCGGGCGACCAGATCAAGCGCGCCTTCGACGCAGGTTGGGGCGGCGCGGTCTGGAAGACGCTGGGAACCCCGATCCAGAACGTGTCGAGCCGCTTTGGCGCCATCAACTGGAAGGGCAGCTCCGGCGTGGGCTTCAACAACATCGAGCTGATCACGGACCGTCCTCTCGACGTGAACTTCCGCGAAATCGCCGATGTGAAGAAGAACTACCCCGACCACGCGGTCATCGTGTCGCTGATGGTCGAGACCAAAGAGGAGTGGAAAGAGATCATCCAGCGGTCGATCGACGCTGGCGCGGACGGTCTCGAGCTCAACTTCGGCTGCCCGCACGGCATGTGTGAGCGCGGCATGGGCTCGGCGGTCGGTCAGGAGCCGACGGTCAACGAGCGCATCACCAGCTGGGCCAAGGAATACTCGACCATTCCCGTGCTCGTGAAGCTGACGCCGAACGTCGGAGACATCGTTCCGCACGGGCTCGCCGCACAGGCGGGTGGTGCCGACGGCGTGTCGCTCATCAACACCATCAAGAGCATCATCGGCGTCGACCTCGACTCGCTGGTGCCGCGTCCGGTGGTCGGCAACAAGTCCTCGAACGGCGGCTACTGTGGTGCTGCGGTGCGTCCCATCGCGCTGCACATGTGTGCGGCCCTGGCCCGTGATCCGGGCTTCAACGTGCCGATCAGCGGCATCGGCGGCATCACGAACTGGCAGGACGCCGCAGAGTTCATGCTGCTCGGCTCGTCTTCGGTGCAGGTCTGTACCGAGGTCATGCTGCACGGCTACCGCATCGTCGAGGACATGATCGAGGGCCTGTCGGACTGGATGGACGACAAGGGCTTTGAGACGCTCGACGACTTCGTCGGAAAGTCGATTCCCGCCTACTCGGACTGGGGCAATCTCGACCTCAACTTCGAGTCGATTGCCAAGATCGACCCCGCCTCGTGCATCGGCTGCAACAAGTGCATGGTCGCTTGCCACGATGGCGCGCATCAGTGCATCCATCCGAACGAGCAGGGCCTGCACGTGCCCGTCATCGACGAGGATGAGTGCGTGGGCTGCAACCTCTGCCAGATCGTCTGCCCAGTGCCCGGCTGCATCACGATGGAGGAGGTCGACAACGGCTTCGACCCCGCCTCGTGGAACCAGCACTTGGGCGAGGGCAAGGAGCTCCGCCACAAGAAGGGCTCGCACTAGCGTGGCGTGGCTGCTCTTCCTTGTGGCTTGCGGTGGATCGGTCGATCCAGCGCTCGGCACCTGGGAGGGCAAGACCGCCTTCGACCAGTCGCTCACGCTGAAGCTGCGCGAGGGCGGGGCGATGCAGGTGAAGATCGGCGACGCGGTGCACTCGGGGACCTGGGCCATCGATCGGTCCCAGGACCCGATGCACTTCGACCTCGACCTCGATGACCGCGACCCGATCCACACCGTGGTCGCATTCCCGTCCGTGGACACGCTCATCTATGAGGACATCACCTCGAGTGATGCCCGTCCGGCCGCGCTTGGCGATGCGCAGCTCGAGCTGAAGCGCCGCTAGTTCAGGTACTCGTGAAGCTCGGTGACCACGGCGGCAAAGCCAGAGGTCTGGAAGCTACGCACGAGGAAGCCCGGCACGCTGCCACCCGGATCGTAGCGAAGCTCGTAGGTCACGTTGACGCCACCCTCGGCGCGGGGCTGCACTTCCCACCATCCGTCGCTGCGCTCGCAGACGACGTGTCCGCTTGCGGCGGTGAGGGGCTCATCGCTGGCCTTCGTCCAGGCGTAGCGCCAGCCCTCGCCCTTCTGGGTGAGCTCGCCCCAGAGCAGGATGTCTCGGTTGCTGATGCCGCGGGCCACGTGGGTCTGGAACACGAGCTTCTTGTCGCCGTCGCGCTGGACCTTTGATGCCGAGACGCTGCTGAAGATGTCGTCGTGCTTGGTCCAGTCCTGGAACACGCTGTGGAACTTGTCGACGGTGACGTCGGGCCACACGCACTCGGCGTACATCGGCACATCACCCTGGTCGTCGGCGGGGCCCTTCGACAGCTCACATCCCGAGACGTCGGTCTTGGTGACGGTGAAGCCAGAGGGGGCGGCGAGAGCAGTGGCGAGCAGGAACGTGATCATGGAGGGCTCCGTGAGGACCCCAGCTTAACCCGCGAGTGCGGCTAGACCGTCCGTCCGGGGTAGCTCGCGAGCGCCAGATCGAGCAGCTCCATCGCCCGGCGCAGGTCGGCTTCGCGCAGGACCGCGGCCACGCGCACCTGGGTGCGGCCCAACGACGGGTCCGAGTAGAAGCCGGGGCCGGGGGCCACGACCAGGCTCTCGCCCTCGTGACGGAACTCCTCGACCAGCCAGCGGGCGAAGGTCTCGGCATCGTCGACGGGCAGGTCGAGCATGGCGTAGAAGGCGCCCTCGGGGCGGTGGGTGCGCACGCCCTCGATCTTCGAGACCGCGTTCATCAGCGCGTCGACACGGCGGCGATAGGTGGCGCGCACTTCCTCGTAGTAGTCGGCGGGAAGGGACAGCGCGGCCAAGGCGAACTGCTGGGCAAGGGGCTGCGGGCCGAGGCGGGCCTGGCCCAAGCGCTCGATCTTCTCCATCAGCTGGGCGTTTCGCGAGATCAGAAAGCCCAGTCGGGCGCCGCAAGCCGAGTAGGTCTTCGACAGCGAGTCGATGCAGATCACGTGGTCGCGGGCGTCTTCGAACTCGAGCGCACTGGTGGGCGGCTCCGTGAACCAGATGCGGCGGTAGACCTCGTCGGCGATCACGAAGATGCCGTGCCGCTTCGCCCAGGCGAGCAGGCGCTCGAGTTCTTCCTTGCCGTACACAGCACCCGTGGGGTTGCCCGGGTTCGAGAACACGATGGCCCGGGTTCGCGGCGTGACGTAGGTGTCCATCTCCTCGTCGGACGGCAGTGCGAAGCCGTTCTCGAGCTTGGTCGCAATCGGGTGGACCTTGGCGCCAGCCACCGACGCGAAGCCGTTGTAGTTGGTGTAGTAGGGCTCGGGAACCAAGATCTCGTCGCCCGGGTCGCACACGGCGGTGAACGCGAAGAGCAGGGCCTCAGAGCCGCCCTGGGTCACGGCGACGTGCTTGGACTCGAGGCCGGGGCTCCAGCGCGAGTGATACTTGGCCGCGGCCTGGCGAACCGCGGGAATGCCGCTGGCGGGGCCATACGAGACCACCGAGACATCCCAGTTGTGCACGGCCTCGAGGAGGGGACGCGGGGTGGGGATGTCGGGCTGACCGATGTTCACGCGAAACCACCGCACATTCGGGTGCAGCGCGACGGTGAGATCGAGCTTTCGGATTGCGGACTCTTGTAGTCCGAGCACGCGGTCTGAGAGGGTCGGTGCGGTCATCGGGCCTCCGGGGCGGGGCCATTACCCCGATTCACCCCGGACAGCACGACTCTAGGCGACCTTCTCGAGTAGAGCGCGCAGGCGTACGAGCGAGTTCTGCACATCTTCGACGGTGACCGCGCCGATGCTGAAGCGCACCCAGCCGCTCTTTGGCGGGTAGCCGAAGGCCGTGAACGGAACCACGGCGATGTCGGCTTCTTCGAGCAGCATGCGACGCACATCTTCGTCGCTGGTCAGCGTGCGACCGTCGGGGGCCGTCTTGCCGAGCAGATCGAAGCGGGCCGACAGGTAGATGGCGCCCTCGGCGTCGAGGGCATCGACGGGCATGCCCTCGTCCCGCATGGCCCACAGACCGTCGCGCAGCGTGGTCAGGCGCTCTTGCACGGCGCCCTTGAACTCATCCATCCACGGGGCGATGGTCTCGGGCTCGTTGAGCAGGCGGGCGGTGGCGAGCTGCTCGGGACGGGCTGCCCAAGCACCCATGTGGCCGACGAGGGGCTTCATGCGGCCGCGAATCCACGGCGGAACCACGCCCCAGCCGACCCGCATGCCGGTGCCGGCCCAGCACTTGCTGATCGCGTCGATGAACACGGTGTAGCGGGCCATCTCGGGGTGGAGCTCGACGGGGGTCCAGTGCTTGTGCTCGCCGAAGGTGAGCTGCCAGTAGACCTGGTCGTAGAGCAAGATCAGCGGGCGGTGGCCGACGGCGGTGCGGCGCTTGTTCTCGTTGATGATCGCCACGCAGAGGTCCGAGAGGACTTCCTTGCTGATCGTCGTTCCCGTCGGGTTGAGCGGGCTGTTCAAGCAGAGCACGCGGGCTTCGCGCAGGTACGGGGCCAGCGCCTCGGCTGTCGGCATGAAGCCGTCTTCGGGGCTCGCGGTGATGACCTCGCTACGCGCCTGGTTGAGGTAGGCGTAGTAGTTGTTGTTCCAGCTCGGAACCGAGTAGACGACCAGGTCGCCCGGCTCGACGAGGATGCGGAACGCGCTGTAGATCGGCGGGCGTGCGCCGGAGCCGACCTGGACCGTGCCCTCGGGGTACTTGAGGCCGAGCTCGCGCTCGTAGAGGTTGCGGATGGCCTCGCGCAGCTCGGGAACGCCGATGGCAGGCGGGTAGTTCGTCTGGCCGGCCTCGAGCTCCTCGCCGATGTACTTCGAGAAGGCCTCGGGAATCGCGAACACCCCAGGCTTGAAGTCGCCGACCGTGAAGTTCGCAACGTCCGCGCCCGACGCGATGCGCGCTTTGACCTGGCCGGCGATCGCGAGGATCGCAGAGCCTTCCATGCCAGCGGCAAGGGGGCTTGGGGTGAGCTGTGCGAGGGACTCGCAGTCCTCGAAGAGTGCGCCGCAGTCGATGGCCACTGGATTCTCCGCTGTTGTCCCGAGCCGTGCAGGCCCGGGTGCCCGGCGCCCATATCCCGCGTCTGGATTTTGGGCCGAACCGTTTACGGGACCCTGTGATCTTGGAACCTCAGTTTCTGTGTAAGGTCCACCCTAGTTCTGCGTTCCGGAGCCGAATGAGACGACGCCCCCACCTCTCGCATCTCGGACTCTGCGCCCTGCTCGCCCTCGCGATGCCGGCGTGGGGGAGCTCTGCGTACCTGTCGGGGAACCGCCACCACGGCATGCTCGAGCCGCGTGAGCCGAAGCCCGAGCGGGCCCCCGGTCCACGCGTCACCGATCGCGAGGTCGTACTCGAGACCTTGGATGACGGTCTGCGCGTGCGGGTGAAGTGGACGATCAAGACGGACCGACCGGGCTGGTTCGCCGGGCGCCTCATGGGCTCGAACCTGCACATGGAGTCGCTCAAGCTCGACCAGCCGCGACTGGGCGTGCACGCGAACTCCGGCGGGCGGAATCTGTACGGGTGGATCGACGAGGACGCCACGGTCGAGGCGGTGGCGGTACTGCACGACTGGACCCCCGGCACGCCCGTCGATCTACAGCTGCTTCGCTCGGCGCTCGGGTCTGTCGAGCTGGATTCCGAGGACTTCGAGCTTAGACTCGAGGCCACCGCAGCCGCCGAGATCGACGAGTCATGGTGGACCGGTGCCGAGCGCATGCGGGTGAACTTCGAGCGCCCTGGCGTGCAGCAGCCGAGGAACCGGCGCGCGCTGATCACCGGCCAGTCAGGCGTCGGCCTCACCGTCATGGACAGCGATCTGCAGGGCAAAGCCCGCCTCTCGTGGCAGGTGCTTCGCGGTGAGGTCAAGACCGTGGCCTTCACTGCGGTTGGCGTCGGCGCGGACCTCGAGGTGACCGGGCCTAATGTGCGCAGCTTCTCGACGGCGCGCGGGAAGGTCGTGATCGAGCTGCAAGAGCCCACCTCTCAGCGGGTCGACGTCGAGGTCAACTGGACGCAGCCCGTGTCTGGTGGCATCGAGGCCGCCATGGTGGCGCCCGCATTGGTCCCCGAAGCGTTTCGGGTCGAGACCTCGCTGCAGATTGCGCGGGGCGGCGACCAAGAGGTCGTGCCGACCTTGAATGGCTGGCAGCCGCGCGCGGCCTCGCAGCTTCCTGAGTACGGTCAGGGGCTGATCGAAGGGACGCCGACATCGGCATTCGTCGGGCAGGGCAGGGGAACAGGACAGCTCGGCTTGTTCCGCTTCGAGCCGGTCTCCGGGCCGCCCACCGTGGTCGACGTGGCCCAGTACACCATCGCCACCTCAGGTGAGGGGCGGGTGTTGATGCGGGCGCTCTACGAAGTTCGGAACGAGCGCGGGCAGTGGCTGGAGGTCAAGCCTCCGGAGGGCATGAGCTTCCTCGGTGCGCGCGTCGGTGCCGACACGGCCTTTCCCGTGGAAGGGGACGATGGCAGCTGGCGCATCCCGCTGTTGCGAAGCGTCGAGACCGTCGAGGGTCTGCTCACCTTTCCCGTCGAGGTCGCGTTTATCGGCGAGGTCGACGAGTGGGGTCTGAGCGAGGACCGCGAGCTCGGCTTGCCCACGCTGTCCGCCGACGTCGCGCTGAGTCGTGTGACGCTCTACCTACCCCCCGGCTACGCCTCTCAACTCGACGAGAACGAGGCCGGAAGCGTCCCCGCGTTCTCGGCGGGCGACGGCCTGGCCTACGGCTTCGGCGTCGGCGAAACGGGGGCTGCGCAGGCCGACACCCTCTTTCAGGATGCCGTCTCCGCCTGGATGGACAACGACTTCGACAAGGCGCAGGTGGCGCTCGACGACCTGCGAAACATGGGCGGCGAGAACGAGAACGTGGCTCGCCTGCAGTCCAACCTCGACCTCGTCAGCGGCAACTACCAGGGCGAGGCCGACATCGCGATGTCTAGGCGCATTCGGGATCAGGCGAGGGCACGCGGCCTCGATGATGAGCGCAAGGCCGAAGACCTTCGTCGCCGCGCAGAAGAGGCCCAGGTCCAAGGCGACTACGGCGGGTCAAGCGCCTACTACGATGAGTACCTCGAGGTGAACGCCAAGCTGCAGATGCTCGAGCAGGATGAGTCGGTCGAGTACAAGGCCCTCGAAGAGAAGGCTCGCAAGTCCGTGGCCGACAACGCCTACTACGAGCAGTCGCGCAGCACCGCGTCCTCTGCAGGCAAGCGCAAGAGCAAGAAGGGCGAGAATCGTCGGTCGTCCGGCGAGGAGACCACCGTCTACGACTTCGAGACCGAGGTGGTGAACGGTGCCCTGGTCACGCCGGATGGTGCGGAGATGAACCGCGTGGTCGTGACCGAAGAGCCCATGCTCGTCTTCGACCCCTCGGGACGTCCAGATGCCGTGGTCGACATCAGCGGTCTCGATCAAGATGGCCGGGACGTGCTCGACGCGAACGCCGGCGACTACGCCGATCGCGACTTCATGACCGAGGCGATGGAGGGCGAGCCGCACTACCGCGACGGTCAACTGGCTACGGGGGGCGCCATGGGCGACGGCGCGGCTTTCGCCTTCGAGGGCGTGACGATCGAGGGCTACTCGGAGCTGTCGCCGTCGAGCGATGGCTTTGCCGGTGGCCTGATCGGGTCGACAGAGATGACCGGCGGGCTTGGCGCGCAGGGCCGGGGTCGTGGAGGCGGCGGTGCGGCCACGGGTGCCGTCGTCGAGGTCGAGCGGGCCTCGGCAGGGCAAGTGATCACCCAAGAAGAAATCCAGCGTGTGCCCGTTCGCGCGGTGCAGAGCGTGCCCGGCGTAACGATGTCCTCCCGCAGTCGGCGCGGTGGCGGGCGGGGTCGAAAGGCCGATGCTCCGACCTCCGCGGCGATGCCGACTCCCTCAGCCGCGCCGATGGCGCCGCCACCACCGCCGGTGGACTACGGACCCGAGCCCTCGCCGGAGCCCGAGTACGAAGAGTACGAGGAGTCCGACGACTGGGCCGACGAAGACGGTGAGGTCCTCCTGGAAGAAGTTCACGACCTGGGCGGCCGCAACTACACCCAGAGTGTCTCGCTCGCCAAGCGAGAACGGGCGCGCGTCCGCCTTCCATCGATCTCGGCCAAGAAGAAGGCGCCCGAGCCGGCGCAGCCCTTCCACGAGCCAGACACCATCGAGATCTTCGCCGAAGAGCCCGATGTCCCCGAGGTCACCGCGACCTCGCTCTCCATCGTCGTGCCCAATCTGGGCGGCGAGACCGTTCTCTACCAGAAGCTACTGCTTCCTGCGGGAGCGACGCCGAGCGTCGTGGTCCGCGCCAAGACATCCAAGAAAGACAGGAGAAACCGATGACTCGTGCACTCTCACTGGTACTCGCGCTCGCACTCGGAGCCCCCGCATTTGCCGAGGACCACCCCGAGCGCGTGGTCATGGAGCTCAACGACTTCCTGCGTCTGTACGAACAGACCAAGGACCGTCCCGAGAAGCCCGAAGAGGCCCCTCGCCACTTTGCGGTGCCCTCCGCCCGCTACGCCGGACAGGTCATCTTCGAGGACGAGGAGCCGCGGTCAGCGGTGTTCGATGCGACTTTCAACGTCGAGGTACTGCGCGAGAAGGGCTGGGTGCAGGTCCCGCTGCTGCCGGCCACCGTCGCCGTCGATCGGGCGACCATCAACGGCGCCGAGGCGTCGGTGGTGCTTCAGAACGGCTGGTACACGCTGGTTACCGACAAGAAGGGCAGCTTCGACGTGAAGGTGAAGTTCGCCGCCAGCGTGATGTCCTCGCAGGGATCAAGCAGCCTCTCGTTCCAGCTCGCACCGTCGGCGGGAACGACGGTGGAGCTCTCCGTTCCGTCCACCGAAGACCTCGACTTCACGGTCGCAAACTCGCGGGTCCAGTCTGTCTCTCAGCGGCGCGCCCAGCGCGTTCTCGATGCGACCCTTCCTGCCACCGGAAGCCTCGCGGTGTCCTGGCAGCGAGACATCCCCGAAGAGGAGCAGAAGCTCGATCCCCGTGTCTACGCCGAGGTCTTCACGCTCGTGGGCATGGGCGAAGGTCTGCTCGAAGCGACGACGACCATTCACCACACCATCCTCTTCGCCGGTGTCGACAAGCTCCAGGCCCAGGTACCAGACGGCATGACGCTGCTCGACGTGCAGGGCTCGGGTATTCGCGACTGGTCCGTGGATGATGAAGGACTGCTTTCGGTCGAGCTCAACTACGCCGCCGAGGGCGCCTACCCGCTCACCATGAAGATGGAGCAGGTCGTCGGCGAAGGCAGCGTGTCGGCCAGTGCTCCGATCGCCAAGCCAGTGGGCGTGGAGCGGTCCAAGGGCTGGCTCGGCGTCGAGGCGCGCGGCAACCTCGAGATCAGCTCGGGTGCCGTGCAGAACGCGACCTCCATCGACGTTCGTGCCCTTCCCGGCGCCATCCTCGGCGTGACCGGACAGCCCGTGCTGCTCGGCTACAAGTACCTCTCCGAGGACCCGACCATTCCGCTCTCGGTGACCGAGCACGACGATGTCGATGTGCTTGTGACCCTGCTCGACCAGGCGCAGGCCCGCACGATGTGGACCCGCGATGGCCGTCGCATCACCAGCGTTCGCTACCAGGTTCGCAACAACCGCAAGCAGTTCCTGCGGCTCACCATGCCCGAGAACGCTGAGCTCTGGAGTGCGTCGGTGGGCGGAAAGGCCGTGCAGCCCGCCAAGGCGGGGGATGGCCGCGTGCTCGTTCCGTTGATTCGCTCTGTGTCGACCGGAGGTGCGCTTGCGGCCTACGGGGTCGAGGTGGTCTACGTCGAGGACGGTGCCTCGCCGAGTGCGACGGGCACGGGTTCGTTCAGTGCCACGCTGCCGCTTCCGGACGTGCCGACCACCTACGTCGGCTGGACCGTGTACGCGCCCTTTGACGCGAAGATTCCGAAGAAGTCGTACGACGGCAGCCTTCGCCACGTCGACTACCTCTCGAACGTCATCAACGCCGCCGATGTGACCTACATCGAGACGGCGACCGCGAACATGCAGCAGTCCGCCGCAATGCAGACCGCGGGTGGCGCGCTCGGACAGGGTGCAGCGCCGGTTCCGGTCAGCTTGCCGCTCGAGGGCCAGCCCCTCTTCTTCGAGAAGCTTCTCGCGCTCGATGAGCAGCTGACCGTTGGCTTCGACTACAAGGGCCTCAAAGACTGATCGGCCCGCTTGGGACCGGATTCGAGACACCGCGTCGTGCATTCGTGCCGGCCCGGTTGACTTTGTGGCACAGCAGTTCGACTGTAGCCGGGAAACGCTCGCGCATTTACGCGCGGCAATCCAGTGAACGGGCCCCTAGCCGACCACCCCACGTGTGGTGGGGCCCCGGGCTCGAAGGAAACTGCGGAGGATCGATGGAGATCGAACTGGACTCACGGCCGTCCTACGGAATGGCCGTGGTCACGATGGCAAAGGGCGAAAAGCTCATTGCCGAGAGCGGCGCGATGGTGGCGATGTCCACAGGCGTGGCCGTAGACACCAACTTCAACGGCGTCGGTAAGAGCGGCATCGTCGGCTTCATCAAGGCGGCGCTCACGGGCTTGGCTCGCAAGTTCCTCGCCGGCGAGTCGATGTTCGTGAACCACTTCCGTGCCAAGGAAGACGGGCAGCAGGTCATGCTCGCACCGTCGCTCGTGGGTGATGTCGTCGACGTGCCCATGGAAGAGGGCAGGGCCGTCACCGTTCAGGCGTCCAGCTACCTGGCGTCGACGCCCGATGTCGATGTCGAGCTCGTCTGGGGCGGGCTCTCCATGCTCTTCTCGGGTGAGGGCGCCTTCTTCCTGAAGTGCCGAGGCAAGGCTGGAAACCTTCTCATCAACGCTTATGGCGCGATCGAGAAGCTCGAGGTCAACGGCAAGTACGTCGTCGACTCCGGCCACGTCGTCGCCTTTGAAGGTGACCTCAAGTACAAGATCAAGCGTGTCGGCGGCTGGAAGGCGTCGCTGCTCTCCGGCGAGGGCCTCGTGCTCGAGTTCGAGGGCGACGGGACCCTGTGGCTGCAGAGCCGCAACCTCGGCTCGTTTGTGTCCTGGATCACCCCGTTCTTGCCGTAAGGAGGCCCGATGAACATCGATATTCAACACGGGCCTGCCTACGCGCTGGCCATCGTTCACCTCGACCCCGGCGAGACCGTTGTGGCCGAGGGCGGCGCCATGGTCTCGATGGACACACACGTGACCATGGAGACCACCACCAAGAAGAAGGAAGGACAGGGGCTGCTCGGTGGCCTGATGTCCGGGCTCAAGCGCATGGTCGCTGGCGAGTCCTTCTTCCAGAACCACTTCACCGCGCAGGGCTCCCCCGGTGAGGTCACGTTCGCGCCCTCGCTTCAGGGCGACATCATGCAGAACGAGCTGTCGGGGAACACCATCTTCCTGCAGTCGACGGCGTACTTGTGCAGCGGAACCGACGTCGAGATCGACGCCAAGTGGGGAGGGGCCAAGACCTTCTTCGGCGGCGAAGGCCTGATCATGCTGAAGGCGTCGGGCAATGGCCCGTGCGTGTTCAACAGCTTCGGCGGCATTCGCGAGATCGACGTCGATGGTGACTACATCGTCGATACCGGCCACATCGTGGCTTTCGAGGATTCACTCCAGTTCAAGGTGACCCGCTTTGGCGGAGGCTGGAAGGCCTTCATCTTCGGTGGGGAGGGCCTTGTCTGCCGCTTCACCGGCACCGGCAAACTCTGGATCCAGACACGCAATCCACAGGCCTTTGGCGAACTGATCGGCGCCAAGCTGCCGATGCGGCAGGGATAGGGGGCATCATGAAGCACGAAATTCGCAACAAGCCCGATTACGCTTCTCTTCACGTGCTGCTGGACGAGGGCGAGGCAGTCGTCACCGAGTCTGGCGCAATGATGGGCATGGACCCCGCGCTGAAGATGGAGACGAACATGAAGGGCGGCCTGCTCGGCGCCGCCAAGCGCGCGATGAGCGGAGAGTCGGTGTTCTTGAACACCTACACCAGCACCGGTGAGGCACAGCGCCTCGACGTCGCACCCTCCACGCCCGGCGACATGGAGCACATCCGCCTCGAGAACTCGACGGTGATCGTGCAGCGCGGCTCGTACTGCGCTTGCACGCCCGACATCGAGGTCAGCGCCAAGTGGGGAGGGGCGAAGTCCTTCTTCGGCGGCGAAGGCCTGATCATGCTCAAGGCGTCGGGCACTGGAGACCTGTGGATCGCGTCGTACGGCGCCATTCACCAGGTCGAGGTCAATGGCGGCTACACGGTCGACACCGGGCACATCGTGGCCTTCGACGAGTCGCTGACCTTCAACGTGACCAAGTCGGGTGGACTGAAGAGCTTGTTCTTCTCCTCCGAGGGCCTCGTCTGTCGGTTCTCCGGGACGGGACGGCTGTGGATTCAGACGCGTAATGCCCCGTCGCTGGCTGGCTTTCTGCATCCGTTCCGCGCGGTTCAGCAGAACAACAACTAGCGATCCACGGGCTTCGCGGCTTGCCGCTGCGGAGTCCGCGCCTAGGTTCGGAAATCCAGCACGGTCGACGCGCCTCGTATTCCCGAGGGTCTGACTGGCGGTGAGATGGCGCGAAGCCGCTCCCGCCTTGTGCCCGGTGGAGTTCCGATGGCTGAGTCCAATCACGTTCCCATCAGCCGCATTCTCGCGCTGGCTCGGCCCCAGCTGCCGATCTTGAGTCTCGCGACGTTCGCTCTGTTGGTGTCGGGAGCGGCCACGCTGGTGTTTCCGAAGGCCGTCGGCACGATGGTCGACACCATCCTCGGCAGCGATGATCCGGGCTCACTCGACTACGTTGCCGCGTTCCTGATCGTGGTCTTTCTGGTGCAGGCCGTGTTCTCGATGCTTCGGTCGTGGTTGTTCACCGTGGCCGGCGAGCGCATCGTGGCTGCGTTGCGGACCGACCTCTACAAGGCCGTGATCAGCCAAGATGTCGGCTTCTTCGACCTGACCCGCATCGGCGAGCTGACGAACCGCCTCGCGGCGGACACCACGGTGCTACAGAACACGGTCACCGTGAACGTCTCCATGGCGCTTCGCTTCACGATGACCGCGGTCGGCGCAGTCATCATCCTCGCCTACACCTCGCCAAAGCTGGCCCTCGTCGCGCTCTCCGTCGTGCCCGTGGTCGCCATCGGTGCATCCGTCTTCGGCCGACGGCTTCGGTCCCTCTCCAAGCAGGTCCAAGACGCGCTGGCTCACTCCACGACCGTCGCCGAAGAGACCATCGCCGGTGTGCGCACCGTGCGCTCGTTTGCCCGCGAACCGCGTGAGGTCGAGCGCTATGGCGAGGCGGTTCAGGCCAGCTACCGGGTGGCGGCGAAGCGGGCGTTGGCTGTGGGCGTGTTCCACGGCTCGCTGGGCTTTGCCGGCTATGCCGCGATTGGCCTGGTTGTCTGGTACGGCGGACGGATGGTCATGTCCGACTTGCTCACCCAAGGTGAGCTCGTACAGTTCCTGCTCTACACCTTCATGGTCGCCATGGCGCTCGGTGCGCTGGCAGGCCTCTACGCCGACTTCATGAAGGCGACCGGCGCTTCGCAGCGCATCTTCGAGCTCATCGATCAGACGGCGGGGATCGAGACCGAGGAGGGCCGACTGCTCGACTCCGTCCGCGGACACCTGCAGTTCGACGGCGTGCGCTTCGCGTACCCGGCCCGGCCGGACGTCGATGTGCTGACCGAGGTGAATCTCGACATTCATCCGGGTGAGGTCGTGGCGGTCGTCGGACCGTCGGGTGCCGGCAAGAGCACCATTGCTTCATTGGTTTCGCGGTTCTACGACCCGCTCGATGGCGTGATTACCGTCGACGAGGTGCCGCTGACAGAGCTGCAGCCCAGAGGCTTGCGCGAGCATGTCGGGTTGGTGGCGCAGGAGCCCATCCTCTTCGCGGCTTCGATTGCCGAGAACATCCGCTACGGCCGGATCGATGCGACGGATGACGAGGTCGAGGCCGCCGCCCGCGCCGCCAACGCCCACGACTTCGTGAGCGAGTTCCCCGAGGGCTACCAGACCCTGGTCGGTGAGCGCGGCGTGCGGCTTTCCGGCGGTCAGAAGCAGCGGGTGGCGATCGCCCGCGCGCTGCTGAAAGACCCGGCGATTCTTGTGCTCGACGAGGCGACTTCGGCCTTGGACTCCGAGAGCGAGCACCTCGTCCAAGAAGCCCTTGACCGGCTCATGGAAGGGCGCACGACGTTGATCATCGCCCACCGGCTGTCGACGGTTCGCGACGCCGATCGCGTGGTGGTGCTCGAGGGCGGCCGAGTCGCCGAGACGGGCACCCACGATGAGCTCGTCGCGAGCGGCGGGCTCTACCACCGGCTCGTCGAGAGGCAGTTTGCGGTAGCCTAGCCCCGACCGGAGGGAGCATGGGCCAATACGTCGACGTCGCTTTTCAGCTGACGCGCCAAGCCTTCGAGGCGAAGTTCACCGTCACTCAAGAGCGGGACGAGGAGTTTGACGAGGTCGCGTACGACGTCGGGGGACTTCCTGTGCAGTTCGGCGCGGACGTGGTGGTGGTCTGCACGTTGTGGGGCCCCGGCGTGTCCGTGCCCTTTGCGGTCGCCGAGGCCGATAAGGCGGTGCCGGGTCTTGGGGCTGAACTCGGGCCAGACCGGGTCGCGGTGGGTCTCGAGGCGGGGGATGTGTCCGACGAGACGGGTTTCGCCGAGCTCACCCGCGGTTGGGTGCATGGAGACGGGCTCTCCGAGGAGCGCGAGGTGTTCACCGCGCTGTTTGGCGAGGACCTGCCGTCGCGAGCCGAGGCGGCGCCAAGCCCTCGTCCGGCGCCGACGGAGGATGTCGATGCCATCGCCGAGGCCTACCTAGAGGGCATCGACGTACGCGCGCTACGGCTGGCCATCGAGCAGAAGATCCGCGACCGTTCCTAACGGCTCAGGCGCATCCAGCCGTCGTCTTCCATGGCCATCGTGCGCATGCGGGTCATCGCGACATCTTGGCGTGCTTCGTACTGCGCCTTCCAGCCCTCGAGGACGGCGAGGATCTCGGGGTCCTCGGTGGCCTGCAGCGTGAGCGTGTACGGCCCGCGATCGAGCAGCTTGCCGATGCGGTCGAGCACCTTCTTGGTCGCGGCCTGCTGATCCGAGATCGGCATGGACTTCGGGTCGATCGTGAGCTTGAAGGCCTCGTGGTCCCCGATCGGCTGCGCCGGCGACTTCTGAAAATCATCGCCGTCGATGACGTAGGCCACCACTTTGCAGCGGGCACCCACGGGAAGCTCGAGGGTCGCCGCGCCGTCGGTGGTCGTGACGATGTCGGTCCACGGACAGGATGCGACTATGGCCTCGACGGGGGTGTCCTCCGCGTCGACCACCTGCACGCTGACGGTGTAGGTCTCGACGGGTCCCACGGTGCAGCCCTCCGCATCCCAGGTGAGGGTGCCGATGGGCTCGAACATACCGAGCAGGGCGTTCTTTCCGCTCTCCTTAGGCGAGGCCATGCTGATGCCGGTCGGCGTGGCGTGCAGCCAGTGGATGTCGCGAGCCGAGTAGGCATCGGCGGCGGGAGCAGCGCAGTGCTTGGGCGTCAGCTCGGGTGCGAGTAGGGCCCACGCCGCGTCGATGGGCGGAACCGCCGGTTCGCGGTTCAAGACGTTCGGGAGCCAGAGCGCGGCGGCGGCAATGGCGACGAGGATGGCGATGGCGACAGCGGCGAGACGCGACTTCATGACAGATCAGATCCGGAGGAGCAGGGTGCCCTTGGCGAACACAGTCCGGTTCATAGCCTGTGGCTGCGCACCGAGTCGGGTGGTCTCGGCATAGCCCACGTAGATGGCGGTTCCCGGGTGCTGGAGCCAGGTGAACAGGACCGAGCTGGTCAGGTTTGGGGCGTCGTCACCGGCGTGGACGTGCTGGCCGAGCACGCGGACGCCGAGCTTCTGGGTGAACTGCCAGGTGAGCCGGGAGCGCATGCTGGTGGCTTGTCGGGCTGACCCGTCCTCCGGCATGAGCCGGTCATAGCGAAGGGTGTTGTCGAGGCGAATGCCGGCAGTAGGCCGAAGCGTGGCCTCGATGGTGCTGCCGAAGCGCGAGGCGCGTCCGAGCGTGCTCCAGTCGATGGTGCGCGACAAGGAGCCGTCTACGTCCCAGGAGAGCCAGCTCGTGCTGTAGCCGCCAAAGCCTGCTGAGACCCATCGTCCGGGCACTTGCACGCCAGACTCGAGCGTGTCCGACGCCCCAAAGGCGAGGTCGAGGTCGTACACGCCAGCGATCGTCGCGTCTGCGTAGAGGGACATCGAGCGCTGGTGGTCGCCCTCGTCTTCCTGTCGGAAGTTCGCCGACACGCCGGGCGTCCAGGTGTTGATGATGCCTTCGGGCTCGAAGGTCCAGGTGGCGTGGCCGCCGCCGTCCGTGAACCCGCTCTGCGTGAGAAATCCGGTCTCTTGCCGTACGCCGGGTGAGCTCGACCGTACAAACATGCCGGTGCCAAAGCCCTCGGCGGCTTGTCGCGCCAGCCAGACGCCTCCGCGGTGGCCGTACAGGCCGTCCTCGCCTGGCCGACCGGTGAGGGTGTGGAGCGTGTCGGCGGCGAAGGTCCAGCGCTCGCCGATCGGCGTGTAGAGCTGGGCCGCGAGACTGTCGTGAGCGCCGCGCAGGCCGTCCTGAGCGATGACGCGCTTGTCGGCCACGGTGACGCCTAGATGGCCCCCTTCGAGGATGTCGAGCGCGGTGCGAGCCACAGAGGTCGAGGCCATGGCGCCATCGACGTCCTCGGGCGTAAACCCGGGGGTCTCGTACTGGTGGACCGACGCGGCGGGGGCGCGGTCGAGGGCGTGCAGCACACCTACAGACGTGCGGCCCTCACGTCCTGTGGACTTCACGCCGTAGAGAGGATCGACGATCGAGCGCGAGTAGAGGGTGGCGGCCCGATCGGCGAAGAAGCCGGCGCCATCGAGAAAGAAGGGGCGCCGCTCCGAGAACGAGAAGGCGAAGCGCTGGTTCACGTCGATCGGGGTCTCGTCGTTCTCGACCTGGCTGAAGTCTGGGTTCAGCGTCGCACCCAGGCCGATGTTCGGCGTCAGCCCGTACTTGAGATCGAGGCCGGGTCGAATCGTCTGGGGCGACGGGCGGTCCCAGGTCATGTGGTCTTCGTCGTTGCGTCGGCTCTGGGCAATCAGGGCGAGCTCCGAGCGGATCTCGAGGCCCGAGCCGGCTGCGGGAGGGTCGAGACGCATCGCAGCACCCTGGCTGAACACACGAGGCACATTGCGCTCGATGTCCGGGAAGGCGTACTTCGCGCCCTCACCGGGGATCTTGCGGGTGATGATCAGGCTCCAGTCCTGCTTTCCGTCTTCGCCCGAGTACTTGAGCGACCGAAAGGGGAATGCGATCTCGAGGTCGTAGCCATGCTCGCCAACCAGGGTTCCCTTGCTGCGAAAGACGGTGTCCCAGCTGGGGTTGAAGTTACCGGGTAGAACGCGCATGTCCTGCTGGATGCCGATCGCGTTCAAGTAGAAGATGTACCCGCTGCCGCCCTCCTGGAACGGGTCGAGGTAGATGCCGATCTGGTCGTCGGCATTGATGCGCTCCCGTGCCGACACGCGGGCGCGAATGGGTAGGTCAGAGTCGCGAACCCGCACGCCGATGTACAGGGTTCGCTCGTCCTGCAGAAACCGGACCTCGGTCGTTCCGGGCGGGGCGCCGCCTTCGTTGGGCTGGTAGCGAAGAAACTCGGTGACGACGGCACCCTGGTCCCAGATCGCCTCATCCATGCGCCCATCAATCGCGATGGTGGACGTGTCGACGTCGGGAACGTCGGGTCCAGAGGCGAGCGCGAGACTGGCGAGGGTGAGCCACATGGCCGGCGGGTCACTCGATGGGCTGGACCTGACAACACTGCCGGACACTTTCGGACATTCGCGCCGCTCGCACCCGCTCGGCGGGGTACAGCCCGGGGGTGAGCGTCGCCCCGTCCTACTGGAAGCTGGTCACCAGCAACGACAACTTCCGCCGCGTCTGGCTGGGCGAGGTGGTGAGCTTCCTCGGCGACTGGTTCTCGCTGATCGCGCTCTACACGGTCGTACAGGAACTGACGGACTCGACGACCGCACTTGCGGGGGTCATTGTCGGCAAGACCCTTCCGATCTTCCTGATGACGCCGATTGCCGGACCCCTCGCGGACCGCTTCGATCGCCGGTGGATCCTTATTGGAAGCGACATCGGGCGTGCCGTGCTCGCGCTGGGCCTGATGGCGGCGTGGCAGTTCGAGTCGCTGCCGCTTCTCTACACCGTGCTCTCGCTGCAGATGTGCTTCGCGGGGCTGTTCATCCCGGCGCGTACCGCGGTGATTGCCCAGGTCACCGACGCGGACGAGCTTCCGGTGGCGATGGCGCTCTCGGGCGGCACGTGGTCGGTGATGCTGGCCTTTGGTGCCGCGCTGGGAGGCCTGCTCACGCAGATCGTAGGCATCCACGGGGCGTTTCTGCTCGATGGCCTGACCTATCTGTTGTCGGTGGCCTTTCTCTGGGGCCTTCCGTCGTTGCCGCCTGAAGGAAAGGCAGGGACCGAGCGAGGCTTTGTCGACGGGCTTCGCTATGTGGGCCGGTCCCCTTGGCTTGCGACGGTGCTGACTGTGAAGCCGGCGATGGCCGTGCAGTCCGCGGTGCTGGTCATGCTGCCGGTGTTCGGAAATGGCGTCTTTCCCAAGACCGCGGGACCGCTGTTCATCGGCCTTCTCTACTCGGCGCGTGGACTCGGCGCGCTCCTGGGCTCGATGGGCACGCGCAATCTGACCGGGGACTCAACCCGGGCGATGCGCCTGTCACTGCCCGTGGCATTCACGGGTGCGGCAGGGTCCTACGTACTGATTGCTTGGGCGCCAAATCTCTGGGTGGCGGCCCTCGGCTTCTTTCTCGCAGCCGTGGGTACCGGCACCATCTGGGTGTTCACCGGAACCCTGGCACAGCGCGCTGCGGATGGCCCCTTTCGTGGACGGGTGTTCGCGCTGGAGTGGGGACTCATGACGCTCGCCTCCGCCGGCAGTGCTTGGGTCGCCGGCGTCGTGGTCGATGCCTGGAGTCTCTCGGCGCGGCAGGTCGCGTTGTTCATGGCCGTCTACATGCTCGTGCCGGCGCTGCTCTGGCCGATTGCCGCCGCCAAGACCTCGCCGGACTAGCCGGGAAGCTTGGCGACCGCTTCGCGGACCACCGGAGACAGCGTTCCCACGCAGGTGATCCACAGTTGGTGCACCGCGCGGGTGGCGCCGACGTGCAGCACGCGGCGGGCTGTCGGCGTGTCCGGATAGCGCTGAGCGCTCGTCTCGACGAGGATCACGTAGTCGAACTCGAGCCCCTTGACCGACTGGACCTCGGTGACCTCCACGCCGGGCGCAAAGGTGAAGACCTGGTCCTCGACGAGTCGGAGACGCGGCACTTCGCCCTTGTCGAGCCCATCGTAGTAGAGCCGGGACATGTCGCGACCCGGGGTGAGCACGGCCACGCTGGCGAGCGGCTCGGCGCGGATCAGGTCGCGCAGCACGTCCGACAGAAACGCCACGGTGGCGCCGTGGTCAGTGAACTTGAACAGCTCGACTGGCGGACCGCCGCGGGTGGTGACCGGAACGTTGTCGTCTTCCCAGTACTCACCCAGCAGATCGACCGCGAAGCTGACGATGGGATGGCTCGAGCGGTAGGCGATCCTCAGGGTGTTGACCGCGGTGCCCCGTACGCCCAGATGCCCGAAGAAGTCGGCCCAGCTCGTGAAGCCGGCATCCTGCATGACGTGCTGCTGGGTGTCGCCAGCCAGGGTGATGCTGCGGTTCTTGTCGAGGGTCTCGAGCAACACCCGGACCTCAATCGGGCTGAAGTCCTGGACCTCGTCGATTGCGATGTGGCGGTAGACGAGCGGACGTCCTCGGCGGCGAAGGCGGCCGACCCGGAGCTGCCAGGCGCGAAGCAGCAGGGCGTCGTCCTCGGCGTCGAGCTCGACGGAGATCTCACGTTCGCCCTCGAGCCAGTTCACCAGCTCCTCGTTGCGGTCGCGGGCCCAGGTCGTGACCCGGTCGATCTCGGCATCGCTCATGCTTCCTGGCGCCACACGGGCGAAGACGCGCTTGAGCAGGGGCGCGTTGACCATCACGCTCATCCAGTCGTCGAGCGCCTGCTCACGGGTGTTGCGCCCGTCGACGGTCCGGACCTGCTCTTCGAGTGCGGCGAGGATGGCCGGGTGGTTCTTGAGCTTGAGCACGACCGCGGGCGTGTCGTCGCGGACCTTGCGCGGCAGCTTGTTGAAGTGGTTGCGACGCTGCTCGCGGGCCCAGTCGCCGAAGGAGCGGACCTGTGCGTTCTCGACGCCGAGGGCGGGCAACACGTGGGCGACGTAGTCGCGAAGCGCCTTCGAGAACACCACGAACATGGTGGCCTTCGAGTCGATGCGCGGGTCGTCGTACGCGAGGTAGGCGATGCGGTGCAGCGCGACGGTGGTCTTGCCCGAACCGGCCGTTCCGCGAATGACCACAAAGCCGGACTGGGGCTGCGTGATCAGCTCGAATTGCTCGGTGTCGATGAGGCCGGCGATGTCGGGCAGACGCTTGTCGCTGCGACGACGGTGACCCTCGAGGTCGGTGCCGAGCCGACGATGCATGCCCTTGCCGCTGTCGTGGGCGCGCATGGCGGCGCCTTCTCCACCGGCCATGCGCGGGGCCTCGATGGCGTCGACGTGCCACTCGCCGTCCTTGCGAAGGCTGAAGCTCCCGTCCGGAGACAGGATGCCCTCGAGCTTGCCGCCACGGATCGCGACCGTCCGACGTGCGACCACCTCGCCGATCAGGGCGCGTTCACCGATGTCTTCCTCGTACTCTTCACCCTGCTGGTAGCGGTAAAAGATCTTCGAGATCGGGGCGTCTCGCCAGTCGACGATGCGGATGCCGCGCTGGATTCGGGTGGCCTTGCCCAGGCAGAGATCGCGCTCGCGGCCGTTCTCGCGAAGCCGGATGTGCGCGAAGTAGGGCGAGTCTGGATCCACCTGAGGACGCTTGCGGGCCTCACGAAGCTGCTCGAGAAGGGCGATTTGCCGATGGTATTGCTCCATCAACGCGCCCTTGTCCTCTTCCTTTGCATCGACGATCTCATCGCGGATGCGCAGGAGCTCAGCGACGATCCCGGCCTCGGAAGGCGGCAGGTCGTAAGGCTGCTCTTCGAGCAGGATGCGCACGCGGTCGAGCAGCTCGAGCTCGTCCTGGATGATGGGGTGGTCCTGCACGGCTTCGTCCCGGGGAAACCGCACGCATATCCGGTCCTCGCGGTGGTGGAAACCGACAGAAGGGTGCCGAGCTTTGCCGGTCCGAGGTATGCGGCGGAGGGAGGTCGCATGTCGCACGTCGTGACGCGTCCGCGCGAACCGTTTTTGGTGGCCCACGGACGGCTGCGGGTGCACCAGGTTCCCGCCGCGCAGGACAACTTGGTCTGGCTGCTCGAGTGTGTGGCGACCGGCGTCACGGCCATCGTCGACGGACCGAGTGCCACCGAGGTGTTCGCGTACTGCAGTGCGCACGGCCTCACGCCCACGATGGTGCTCAACACCCACACGCACCACGACCACATCGGTGTGAACGTCGATCTTGCCGAGAGAGGCCGACTCCCCGAGTTTACGGTCGTGGGAAGCAAGAAGATGGCGGCCCAGATTCCTGGCCTCACCCAGCCTGTCGAGGATGGCGATCGCGTCCGAGTCGGCGAGGTGAACGGCACCGCCTGGCTCACCGAGGGCCACATCGAGGGGCACATCACCTTCGTCTTCGACGGAGCGGTGTTCTGCGGAGACACGCTGTTTACCGGCGGCTGCGGCTACCTGTTCGGCGGACCTTGGCAGCCGATGCACGCGAGCCTCTCCCGTCTCGCGGAACTTCCGGACGAGACCCTGGTGTGCTGCGCGCACGAGTACACCGAAGACAACCTTCGCTTTGCCTGGACCATCGAGCCCGACAATGTGGCGCTGGCCGAGCGCATTCGTCACGTGTGGGCGGTTCGGGCCGAGGGGGGCTGCACGGTTCCGTCGACGATGGCCCAAGAGCGGGCGACCAACCCGTTTCTGCGCGGCGATTCCGAGGGCCTGAAGGCGGCTCTGAAGCTTCGAGTGCCTTCTGCTGATGTCGGGTCTGCCGGCACGACCTTCGCCGCTGCAAGAGCCCTGAAGGACACCGGAGCCCACAAGCGAGTGACCGATGGCGACCTCCCCCTCTAAACCCGGCGCCTGGGCGTACGTGCGGGCGGCGTTCATCGCCTTTCACCTGGTGGCGATCTCGTTGATGGCCATGCCCGCTCCGGGTGGCGGCATGTCGCGGAGCGCCTGGAAGGATCCGACGGTGCAGGCCGAGTTTCGGGCGTGGACCGACCGCGTCAATGCCATGGGCGCTGACGTCACCCAGCAAGAGTTCGAGGATCGCCTCTGGGACTTCGCGACGGGCTTCATGAAGGCACGGACCAAGGTGCTCGCGCCGCTCGGGCCGTACTTCAAGTACACAGGTGCCAAGCAGTCTTGGCGCATGTTCGTCGCCCCGCACCGCTTTCCCGCCCGGCTTGAGTTTCGCGTGCGCATCGATGGCGACTGGCAGACCATCTACCGGGCGCGCTCGGACGAGTACACCTGGCTCGGCACTGAGCTCGACCACGATCGCATGCGCTCGGCCCAGTTTCGTTACGGATGGAGCCAGTACGCGGGGACCTACCGGCGCTTCTCGGACCACTACGCGGCCCGCGCCCTCGAGGACTATCCGGACGCCGATGCCTTCATGAGCGTGTTCTACAAGTACCGCACCCTCTCGCCAGAGGAGGCGCGCTCGGGCATGGACATCGAGGGGCGCTACATCTCCGCGCGAGTGGTGAACCGATGAGGCTCGTCGATCGCTTTGTGCGCTTCTTCGATCAGCGCGAGCCCGCCACGCCGCTGGCGCTCGTTCGCATTCTTCTCGGCCTCACGACGGTGCTCACCATTGGCTCCGTGGTGATTCACGGCCTGGTGCCGGTGCTCTGGTTCGACATCGCGGACGGCGGCTACCGCTCGCATCCGCAGGGGCCTTGGCTTGTGCAGCTGCTGGGCGGCGTGCGCCCGGACGTGGTCTGGCGCCTGGTCGCGCTGTCGTTGATCGGCGGAACGGCGATGATTGCCGGCGTCGGGGGACGCTTTGCTGCACTGGTGACGGCGCTCAGCTTTCGCGCAGTGACCGGCATCAACTCGCACACGGGGGGCAGCTACGACCTGCTGCTCTCCAACGCGCTGTTCCTCGCTGTATTGGCGCCCACCACGCGCACCCTGTCGGTGGACTGCAAGCTGCGCACGGGGTCTTGGACCGATGACACGCCGCAGCATTCCTGGGTTCGCTGGCTCTTCGTCTACCAGATCGTGCTCACCTATTGGACGACTGGCCTGCAGAAAGTGTCGAGTCACTGGACGCCCGGCGGCGACTTCTCGGCGCTCTACTACATCCTTCAGCAGCCCAGCTGGCATCGCGCCGACATGCGGTGGATCGCCAGCGCGTTTCCGCTCACGCAGCTCGGCACAGCGACCTCCTGGTTCTGGGAGATCTTGGCCCCACTGTGGCTACTGGCCGTCTACTACGCCGCCACCCGCGAGCGTGAGGGCAGAGCGAGGCGGTGGTTCAACCGCCTCTACGTGCGAGAGATCTTCGCGATTCTCGGCGTGGTCTTCCACGTGGCCATCCACGTGTTCATGAACGTGGGGCCATTCTCGCTGGTCTCGCTGGCGTTCTACCCGGCTCTGTATAGCCACGAAGAGCTGAGCCGGGTGATACGCCGCTTTAGTCCTGTACGATCAGCATAGCGCCTTGCTTCTCGGCGACGAAGCTGTCGTCGAGGCTCGGGAAGCGCGCCAAGTCGTTGGGGATGGTCCACGTCTGGCCGGCCTCGGTGATGACACTGATCTCCCAGGCGCCCCGCGGGATGTCGTTGGGGTTGGTGACCGTCTCGCTTGTGCCGTCTGCTGCAGTACGCAGAGCACCGGGGAGCCAGGTGACCGAGAGCTCGGGCAAGTAGATTTGCGAGTTGAGCGGAATGTCAAAGGCCTCGTCGACCGTGCCGTCGCCATCGTCGTCGAAGCCTTGCGGGGCCCCGTTGGGCCAGCGGGTTCCGTCGTAGACGCCGTACATGAAGGGGCTGATCGCAGCCTGCGCTGCCCAAGTCTCGCCCTCTGCGGCCTCATCACCCGCGTAGCTGAGGTATACCCGCGGCCACATGTCGTAGAGCCCCAGGCCCTCGAAGCCCGGAAGCTCGTCAGGCACGCCGTCGAGGTTCGCGTCGACCAAACGACCGAGGAACCCGGTCTGGCACGCGGCCGGCTCGAGCGGGTTGAACGGACCGTCGAGGTGGTACTCGAACGGCGGGTAGCGCTCGTCGTTATCGGGCTGCTCGAGCTGTCCATAGATGGGGTCGACGGACAGATCGGAGTGCACCGCGGTCGCGCTCAGCTTGAACTGCTGCGGAATGGCGCCGCCCTCGAGAGCGACGGCGATGCTCACAGCCGGTCCGTTTCCGGGGCTGGCGTCGATGGCCTCGTTCTCGAGCGTAAATGCGGGACGTTCCGTCGTCAGGCGTGCGGCCAGGGCGACGGTGATGTCGTCCACGAGTTCGCCGCCTTCGGTGTGGACGACCGCGATTTCCTGCGTCTCGACATCGACGACGTGGGCGCCGAGCACATCACCGCAGGTCGCACCGGCGAGCGCCGAGAGGGTCGTCGAGATGTAGAAGTCGTTGTCCTGGTCCATGAAGCCGGTGACGAGCCAGTCGCCGTCTGGAACACTGGTCAGCGACCAGGGGGCACCAGAGAGGCCCGCCGCGTCAGGGTCGGTGAAGTGGCTTCCCGGGACGGTGGTGAAGGTCTCAGGCCCGCCCGTGCCCTCCGGTGGTCCGGGATTGGACGAGTCGGTGATGAACAGGATCGTGTGTGTCGGGTCATCGACCTGGTCCGCCGCGACCGTGCCCGCGAGCACATTCAGTGGCGTCTCGAAGTCACCCGACAGTGGGGCCGAGTACTCACATCCGGCGAGTGCGAGGATCGCGACAGTGGCGATAGTGATGCGCATTCGGTGCCTCAGAAGTTGTACGAGATGGAGCCGATCGCGCGCCCGCCGACTCGATGGCCGATTGGGTGCTCAATCACTGGATTGACGAAGCCGAGGATGTTCTGGACCGACGCTGCGACCTCGAGACCATCGTTCGCGAAAGGACGGAAGCCGGCTCGTGCGTTGAGGTAGACCCTCGACGGCACGGGAAGGCTGTTGACGACCAACTGGCCGCTGTCGTTGAACTCGCGCTGACGCCAGAGCTGAGCCGAAGTGAACATCGCGTCCGCTGAGAGGTCGAGGTCGAAGGGCGTGCGGTACATGACACCGGCGTTGGCCTTCACAAGGCTCGTCGAGGTGTCGCCTTCAGAGACTCCATTCTCGGTCTCGATGAGTCGGGAGAACGTGCCGTTGACGTAGATGTCGAGGCCGTCCATCGGGAAGAACTCGGCCTCTGCTTCCGCACCGAACGCATTCACGACGGGTGCGGTGTTGACCCAGCCCGAAGTACCGGCGAGGTAGCCCACTTCGTCTTCGTTGTAGAACGCGCTCGCGGGAGTCACGCTGCGCAGGAAGATGAAGTTGGTGACGCGGTTGTAGTAGAGGGCGACATCGGCGGTGTGGAACAGCGTCGACTCGTCGTGGAAGCCGAGCTCGGCTGTGACGATGCGCTCGGGGCTAAGATCGGTGCTGCCGTCGTCTTGAATGTAGACGCCATCTCGACCCGTCGAGAGCTTGAAGTCGGTGTAGCTCTCGGCCATGTTCGGGGCGCGGAAAGCGGTACCCGCATTGAGCCGCAAGGAGCTCTTGTCTGCGACGCGGAGAATGACCGTGCCTCGAGGCGAGAAGGTCTTGTCCTTGTCGATGAGAGGGTGCAGGTCGTAGCGCACAGAGGCGACGAGCTTCGCGGGCCCAAGAGACATCTCATCCTGGAGGAACGCCGCGTAGTGGTGCTGAATGTACGGGTCGTCTCCGAGCTCCTGGCCGAGGAACCAGAAGTCCGCCACCGTCTTCTTTCGGTAGCTGGCACCGCCGTTGATGTGGTGCTCCACGGGTCCAGTGTCGAACTCTCCGCTCGTCTCGACCTCGACGTCGAACGTGGTGCCCTTGAAGTGGGTGTTGAGTTCGTAGGGCGTGTGCGCAGGCTGCGCCCACGGGCCTGTGAAGCCGCTGTCGTGGTTGTAGAAGGCACGCGCGTGGAGTGGGCCGTACGAGATGTCGCCGCGCACGAAGGCCTGATCGGCCTCCATTCCGTATGGACCGAGCACGCCGATGTTGACGTATTCGAAGCTCTGCCGTGAGAATCCGCCAGAGACAGATGCGAAGCCGTCGCCGTCGAGGAAGGTCTGGTCGAGACGTCCGTTGGCCCGGAACGTCTGCTGTCCCCGATCTTGGTTGTCGGTGAAGGTCTCGAGACCGCTGAACTCGCCGTCCTCGAACTCCTTTTCCCAACGCCCGTTCTGCGAGTAGTCGGCGCCGAAGCGGTATGCGGTGGTTCCGCTGCGTCCGGACACGCCGGCCACGGCCCGCGTGTAGCCAGGGCTACCGACTTCGAACTTCGCGATGTTGCCGCCTTCGCCAGGCGTCTTCGTGATGATGTTCACGACGCCGTTCATGGCGTTGGCGCCGTAGATGGCCGAGCCTGGTCCACGGATGATCTCGATGCGGTCGATCTCTTCGAGGGTGACCGGCAAGCCATTCCAGAAGGTCGTGCCCACGAAGTCGAGGTACGTTGAGCGGCCGTCGATCAAAACGAGGATCTTGTTGCTCAGCTGGCTGTTGAAGCCTCGAATGGAGACTTCACTCTTGCCAACTCGAGGATTCATGACCTCGACGCCAGCCACCCGACGGAAGAGGTCCGGGATGTTGGTGACGCCAGACAGACGGATGTCCTCACTGGTGAGGACCGTCAGCGTGGACGGCGAGTCGAGAGGGTCCTGCCCATAGCGAGACGCGGTGACGACGAGGCGCTCATACGCACCTTCGGCATAGCCACCTCCAGGGAGCATGGGAATTGGGCCGGTGTCGACGGGGGGGGCACCCTCGCCGCCCATCTCGCCGCCTTCGCCATCGAAGCTGCCCTCACCACCGCCCATGACGGCGGGGTTCTTGGCTCGCGTCTCGATGGTGTCGGACAGGGCCTGCAGCTCCGCCGCGATCGACTGTAGACGCGCAATCTCTTCGAGAGACGGGCCCGAGTCGATGACCTGACGGGGGCCAGAGCCTCCGCCGGTCGTAGCGACTGTGGGCGTTCCAACGGTGACCGTCGTCGGCGCAGTACGCTGAGTCAGACGAAGTTGGATGGCTTCGATGACCGGATCGACCTCGTCGGCTCGGCTGGGATCGAGATCCCGGAACAGACGGTAGTAGGTCAGGGCGTTCTGGTAGTCGCCCAAGTCCGTGTAGGTGCGGGCCACGTTGTAAAGCGTGGCCGGGTGGGGAAAGGCATCTTGGGCAGCGAGGAAGTGCTGTAGAGCCACCTCGAACTGCTCGGCCTTCGCGGCTTCAAGCCCTGCCATGAAATGACGGCGGGCGTCGTCTTTCGGATCTGCCATCGCCGTCATCGGTAGAGTCAGGGCGAGTGCGAGTATTCCGAATGCGCGAGCGAACTTCATGTCTGCACCTCGTACACCCGATTGTGCCCCGAGAGGGGGGTCCGCGGGGAGGGGGCGCTAGGCCTCATTCTGCGGATGTAGTGAGACTGCGCCTTCACAGGTTCATGACGAAGTGCGAAATTGGCGTTCGAACTGAGCAACAGTCGCGCTAGAAGCGCCTCGCCGGCTTGCCTTGGCCTTGGCGTGGGCTCGCACCATGCGCGCTTTCGCGCACGGATCTACACCGTCGAGGCTCGATGCCCCGGACGATGAGCTGCAGGAAGGAGGCGGCCGACTACTGGTCGGGCCAGAATTCCTTGGGCAAGCCTTCGTAGCCGGCGGGCGCCTTGACCTCTTCGATCACGGGCTCCGGCTCCGGCTCCGGCTCCGGTTCCGGCTTCGGACGGGGGCGCGGACGGGGACGGGGACGCGGGCGGGGACGAGGAGCGGGGGCCACTTCGACGACGGGCTCGGGCTCGGCCTCGGTGGTTCCCTCGGTGCCTTCCGTTCCCTCTGCGCCTTCGGTGCCTTCGGGCTTCTCTTCCGTACCCTCGGCAGCCTCGGTTCCCTCGGGCTTCTCTTCGGTGCCCTCGGTCTTCTCGTCGCCAGCGGGAGCGGTCACGACGGCTTCGGCGCCATCGGCGCTACCGCCGCCACCCGATGCGACGCCTGATCCGCCGCCGGTCTGCGACATCAGCACGGCGCCGGCGCCCATGGCTCCGGCGAGTACGATGACTAGGCCCGCGAGCATCAAGAGTGTGCGGCCGGTGCTGCGACCCGTGACGGGTGCGGCGCGCTGGATCGTCGAGTGCGACTGACTGACCGAGCGGAAGTTGTCGGGCGAGACGTTCATGGAGACCGCGAGGTCCTCCATCAGCTCGGCCATGTTCTGGTACCGATCGTTCGGCGCCTTCTCGAGGCACTTGCGAACCACTTCTTCGAGTCCTGCGGGGACGACGAGGTCGGGTGCGACCGAGAAGAAGGTCGGGACGGGCTGGTTCAGGTGCGCGATCATGGTCGCGGCACTGTTCGGCCCATGGAAGGGGTACTGCCCAGTGAGACAACGGAACAGCAACACGCCAGTGGCGTACAGGTCTGCGCGGTGGTCGACGTCGAGGCCCTTGACCTGCTCGGGCGACATGCAGTGCGGCGAGCCGAGGATCAGGCCCGCACGGGTGATCGACTGATCAGCCTCGGTGAGCTTCACCAGTCCGAAGTCCACGACCTTGATTTGCTCGACGCCTTCATCCTTCTCGCGAATGAGGAGGTTCGACGGCTTGAGGTCACGGTGGACCAGACCGCGCTTGTGGGCGTACCGCAGAGCGGCGCACACCTGCATGATCAGGCCTAGGGCTCGGTCCACAGGGACGGGTCCGTCGCGCAGGATGTCTGAGAGGCGACTGCCCTCGACGTACTCCATGGCGAGGAAGAAGCGCCCGTCGTCTGTCTCACCAAAGTCGTGGAGAATGACGATGTTCGGGTGATCCAGAGACGCGAGCGTCTCGGCTTCGAGGCGGAACCGCTCTTCGAAGGCCCCAGCATCATCTGCTTCCGGCGGCGGGCTCAGGATCTTGAGCGCGATCGGCCGATTCAGCTTGATGTGGTGGGCGAGATAGACCGCCGCCATGCCGCCGCGCGCAATGAGGCGGTCGACCTGGTATCGGTCTGCGATGATCGTTCCGCCACGGGGTTCGTTGCGGCCACGGGTGTCGACGGTCTTTTCGCTCATGTGTACCTATATGAACCGACTGTACCACAGCCCTCTCGGTTCCATGTCGATCCAATTTTTCCTCAGCGCCGCTCCACGTCGAAGAGATAGGAGGCGGGACCGGAGGAGCCGTGGCCAAGTCGCGACAGCGAAAGCGCCCTTCGAGCCGCACGGCTCGGGGACTCAACCCAGGTTTTGGTACCCGCGAGATGTTCGTGTTGACCACCCCTGGCCTCGAGGAGGCCCTCGCGGACGAGTTGGCCGACCTCGGTCTGCACGGTCGGATGGACAAGGGCGGGATCGCTATCGATGCGGGAGCCATCACCATGCGCGCGATCCACCTCTACAGCCGCGTCGCCAGTAGCGTTCGGATTCGAGTGACGCGTGGCCGGGCTGAGAATCTGGAGGATGTGGGGCGCGTGGCCCGCGCGGGAGCCTGGAAGTCCTTCATTCATCCGAACCAGCCCGTGAAGGTGGCGGTCGCCAACTCCGGCAGTCGCTTCCGTCATCGCGCACCGGTCGCCAAGAAGGTGGAGATCGCGATCCGCGACGCTCTGCGCGGGCCTCGTCTTCCCGGCCCGCGGCCCCCGCGTGAAGAGGCAGTGGTCCACGTTCGACTCGTCGAGGGCAAGGTCATCATCTCGATGGAGGCCTCGGGTGAGCCGCTGAACAAGCGAGGCTGGCGTCGAGAGGCAGGGCGCGCGCCGATCCGAGAGAACATTGCCGCCGCTATGCTCCGCCTCGCCGACTGGAACCCTGGAGAGGCACTGGTCGACCCGATGTGTGGATCGGGTACCTTCCCAATCGAGGCGGCGACGATTGCGATGGGGCGAGCGTCTGGCGCGCGTCGGTCCTTCAACTTCGAGCGCTTTCCGTGCCACGACGCGAAGGCGTTCAAGAAGGAGCGCGCGGAAGCCTCGACGGGAGTGCTCGACGCCTCCGCGCCCATTGTGGGAGGGGATCGCGATGAGGGTGTGATCGCCGCTGCGTTGAAGAACGCGCGTCGCGCCGAGGTCGACGATCGTGTCGAGCTTCGGCAGAGCACCTTCCAGGAGCTCGAGCCGCCCTGTGAGAGCGGGCTGATCATCTGCAACCCGCCCTACGGCGAGCGGGTGAGTAAGAAGTCGGTCATCGGTGCCATGTACCGAGATCTCGGGCGCGCCATGCGGGCAGAGTGGTCGGGCTGGCGCATCGCGATCTTGTTGCCGACCGCGCGAACCAAGGATGCGCTGGACTTGCCCGTCGAAGAGATCACCCGGTTCAAGAACGGCTCGCTTTCGGTCGTGCTGTATGTGGGGTCCATCCCCTAAAGACCGCGAAGTCGAAGCGCACTCACCCGACGAGTAGGTGCGCGCCGCGCTCGTTTTTGGCACACTGCGGGCATGACGACGCGATCCCCCTGGGTTTCCTACCGACTTGCGAAGAAGACCGAGCCGAGCGAGCCCGTCGTGGGTTCGTTTGGGGGGCACCCGCGTGGGATCCGCGCAAGTGAGTGGCCGCGCTGTGGCGTCTGCGGCAATGCGATGTGCCACATGGCGCAGATCAACCCCGGTCCCTGGCTCGATCTCGGTCGGTTTACCAAGCTCAGTGTGTTCATCTGCCATGCCACGGGTGGGCGGTGCGAAGACTGGGATCCTTGGAAGGGTGCGAACCGCGTGGTCCTGCACCCGAACGAGGACGAGAATCTCTACGACGGACCACCGACGGTGCGCGTGTACCGTCGCAAGCTGTTGACCGTGCAGCAGCCTCTCGATGAGCTCGGCCTGATGCGGCGGGTCAAGAACGAGGGCATGCCGATGGCCGACGCGCTGGCCGAGTTGCGTCACGACAAGCTCGGCGGCGGAGCGGTGTGGCTGCATGGCGACCAGACGCCCCAATCCCCGACAGGCCAAGGTCCAATGCGCCTTGCGCTCCAACTGACCACCAAGCTCGTCAGCTTCGACATCACTCCCGGTGGCATGGCTTACATCTTCGTCGATCCCTTCTCGCCGGACGATGCGGCGGGTCGATTGGTGTGGCAGGGCGGTTCCTGACGCCGCCGGCGTCCTAGTCGACTATTCTGTGCGGCGGAGGAACGGATGCGTGGATTCCCAGCGATTGCCCAGCGGCTAGCCCCTCAGGCGGCGTGTGCCTTGGTGCTCGGCTTCGCCCCGACGGTGGCTCTGGCCTACGAGTCGCCCGATCAGCCCGTGGTCTTCGCCGACGAGGTCGACGTGTGGTCGGCCGCCGAGTTCGATACCGGAGAGCTTCCAAACGGAAGTCCGGTCACCGTGCGCTTCTTCATCGCCTCCGACGGTGGTGCGATCACCGACATCTCGTCCGCCTCGCTCATGGACTGGCCCGATCCGCTTGGCCAGATGTGGGAGTCGCAGGTCGAGGGCGGCATGCTGTCGCTCATCACCGACATCAGCATGAATCTAGAGCTCGGCTACGACATCTTCGGCGTGAGCGACACAGTTCCTCTGTGGTCCGAGGGCATTGCTTTTGCCGATGTGACGGTGTTCGACGGCCTGTTGCTACCCCAGGGCACGCCCGAGTCTGCGAACGTTCAGGCGGCGGGCGGCAGTCTGCAGACCTTCAACCTTCGCCAGTCCATTGTCACGGGTGTCGAGGTCGACTTTTCCCTTGACCTGTTCCCGGCGGCGGAGGCCTCGCTCACGGGCCTGCGCATCGACACGACCGATGGCGCGGATCTGCTGGCGATGGATTTCGACGGCGACGTCAGCTTCTTCGACGTGCCCGCATCGCACCCCGGCTACATTGAGCTTCTTGCGACCTACTACGGGGATCTGCACGCGGTGCTGTCGCTGATGCTCGTACCCACCGTCGACTTGTGCGTCATCGGACAGTGCTTCGAGGTTGCCGCCTTCGACATTCCCATCGATCTGATCGATGCGAGTCAGGCGCGGGTATTCTCGCCCGTGCAGGTCAACCACCCGCTTCCGTCGCTGATCCCGCCCGACACGAGCCACGACTTCGGCGAGGTGCTGGTCGGTAATACGCTGAACCTCGAGGTCCCGCTCGCGAACCAGGGGGAGATGTACCTCGAGGGCAACGTCGAGATTGTCGGGTCCGACACCATCTCGGTCTTCCCGACCTACTTCTACGCCGAGCCGGGCAACGAAGACGGCGTCGTCGTCAGCTTCCTCCCCGATGAGGTCGCCGAGACCACCGCGATGCTCCGCATCACGAGCAATGACCCGCTCCAGCCGGTCCTGGACATTCCGCTCCGCGGGCTGGGCTGGGAGCCCGAAGAAGAGATCGAGACCAGCGATGACGGCTTCGTTTACGAGGGCCGCTCCATCGGCGTCGAAGGCTGCGGTTGCCAGCAGGGCAGCACCGGTGCGGGCTGGCTCTCGGTGTTTGGACTCGGCCTTCTGTTGCGTCGTCGCCGCGGCTGAGCGTGGCGGTCCATCGAGTCGAGGTTCGCGGTGTGCCGGAATGGGTGAGTGCACTTCGCCTGCTCGGACCCGAGTTTTCCCAGAGCGAAGAGCTGTGGATCGCCGAGCTGCCGCGAGAACGGGCAGCGGACGTCATGGCGCGCCTACGCGGCCTCGGGTTTGGCGCTGAGCTCGCCGTGTACGTGCGCCCCCGGCTCAAGCGCCCAGCCATTCGAGATGGACGCACCCGTGAAGCGCGGGCCCGGCGGGACTCGACTCCTGGCTTCACCAATCGCGGTGTGCGCAGCGACGAGGAAGGGCGCTTCTCACTGACCCCCGAGGTCTTGGCTCTTCGGCTCGGCAAGCGCGCGGAGGGGCATGTACTCGATTTGAGCTGCGGTATCGGCGGCAACGCGATCGGCTTTGCGCGCGCCGGCTGCCGGGTCACGGCAGTGGACCTTGATGGGACGCGGCTGGCTATGGCCAAGCACAACGCCAAGCTCTACGGCGTGGCCGATCGGGTCACTTTCGTCCAAGCAGACGCGCGCACGGTCGAGGTCGACGCCGACTTGGCCTTCATCGACCCGCCATGGGGCGGTGACTACAACAAGACGCGCACCACCCTCGAGGACCTCCCGCTCCTCGCTGACGTGCTGGACCGGGGCCGTCGTCCGCTCTGGGCGAAGGTGCCACCGTCCTTTGATGCACGAACCGTGGACGCCAGCGCGGAGGCCTGGTTTGGCGAGGCCGCTGGCGATCGCCACCGCGTGAAGTTCACGCTGTTGCGCTTCTAGCCGAGGTCGATGCCCACGGGGATGTGGTCCGATGGCTTGTCGAGCTTGCGCACGTCGCGCCACATCTGTGCCGCGGTGATGCGCTCAAGAAGGCCTTCGGTGACGAAGATGTGGTCGATGCGAAAGCCCTGGTTCTTCCAGAACGCTCCCCGGCGGTAGTCGTACCAGGAGAACTCGTTCGTGTCGGGAAGGGCATGGCGGTAGGCATCGGTCATGCCGAACGACAGCAAGCGCTTCAGCGCGTCGCGCTCTGCCGGGTGGAAGAGCAGCTGGCCGTCGCACTCAAAGGGGTCCCAGACGTCACGATCGGTGATGGCGATGTTCATGTCGCCGGTGACCAAGACGTCGGTGCCCTTGAACTGCTCGAGGTCGGCGCGTAGGGCGGTGAGCCAGGCCATCTTGTAGGCGAACTTCTCGCTGCCAATGCGTGAGCCATTCGGCACGTAGCAGTTCACGATGCGCACACCGCCGACGACCGCCGAGATCAGTCGCGTCTGCGGGTTGCCATCCTTGTTCGGCATGAAGGCGGGGTGGTCGTGCCCCGCAGCAAAGCCTTTGCGCACATCCTCGATCGGGAGCTTCGAGAAGATGGCGACGCCGTTGTAGGTGCGCTCGCTCCAGAAGGCGTTGTGCACGTAGCCGCGCGCCTCGAGCTCGGCCGAGGGCACCTTGTCCTCGGTGACCTTGATCTCTTGTAGGCAGAGTACGTCGGGCTGGGCCTCGTCGACCCAGGGCAGCAGCTGCGGCATGCGCACCCGGAGCGAGTTGACGTTCCAGGTGACGACGCGCATCTACAGGTTCCGGGGGTCGGCGAGGTGGCCGGTCACCGCACTGGCGGCTGCGACGGCTGGGGACACCAAGTACACGGGGCCGGGCGCGCCCATGCGGCGGGCGAAGTTCCGGTTCGTGGTCGATGCCGTGGTCTCGCCGGGCAGGGGAATACCGGGACCGTTGCCGATGCAGGAGCCACAGCCGGGTGGGGTCACCACCGCGCCCATGGTGCGCATCATGTCGAGGATGCCCTCGGCTTCGGCCTGCTTGGCCACGTCGGTCGAGGATGGGGTGACGGTCAGACGAACGCCTTCGGCCAGGGCCTGGCCGCGAAGCACGTCTGCCGCGGCGCGCAGGTCGGCCAAGGAGCCACCCGTACACGAGGCGATCACGACATTGTCGACCTTGACGTCTTCGTGAGCCGAGAGGGGCGCGCGGTTGCGGCTGTCGCCGGGGGTCGCGACGGTGAGTGGCACCTCGGACAGATCGACCTTGATGACACGGGCGTAGCTCGCACCCTCGTCTGCGTGGACGAGAGCGTCGGTGGTGTCGACGCCGCGGCGCTCCTGGAGGAACTCGACAATCGGAGCGCAGGGCTCGACGACGCCGGTCATCAGGCCACCCTCGACGGTCATGTTCGTGAGGACGGAGAGCTCATCGACGTTCCAGTGCGCGAGCGCAGAACCACCGAACTCGACCACGCAGGTGTCGGTGGGGGTCTCGCGCCAGTGCTCTTCGCGGAAGTAGGGGTCGCCGATCAGGTGAAGGATCAGGTCCTTCGGGGTCAGCCCACCCTCGGGCTTGCCGCTGATGTCGATGCGCACGACCTTGGGCACGGTCACCGGAATTAGGCCGGTGCGCAGAGCGAAGGCCATCGCGGTGGAGCCCACGCCGAAGGCAAAGGCGTTGAGCACGCCGGCGGTGGGGGTGTGGCTGTCGGTCAGCACGATGATGTCGCCGGGCAGGCCGTAGTCCTCGACCACGAGGCGGTGGCAGACGCCAGCGGGGAAGGGGCGGCCGGGGCCGTGCAGGCGAATGCCGTTCTTCTCGCAGGCCTCGACCATCTCGTCGGTGAGGCGCATGGCGGGGGCCTGGCGCGCGTTCTTTGCGAAGTCCGGCACGGCCTCGTGCCCGATGAGAACGAAGTGGTCCTCGAAGGCTGCGACCTGCTCGGGGCGGTAGACCGGGGCGTCGCCCCACTCGTCTGCGTACAGCGCCATGACCATGCCGCAGGTGTACTCGTGCATGCCGCGGAAGGCGCAACGCGCGAGCACCTGGTCGCCGGGGCCGACGCTGGCGATTCCGTCTTCCTGGCCCTCTCCGCGCCACGCCTTTCGGGCGATGAGCTTCTCGACGACGTTCAGTGGACGGGCGTCACGCTCGGTGGCGTAGGTCGGCGTGATCTCGCCAGCCAGCAGTTTGGTGCCGTAGGACATCAGGCCACCCTCTTCGGCAACCGCGCGGAAGAAGGGGGGGAGGTCGGCGAAGAAGGCCGTCAGGTCGACGTCCTCGCCACTCTCGAGCCGATTGACGACCGTGCGGTCGGTGGTGAACGGCATGCCGCCGTAGACCATGTTTTCCTGGAAGATACGCTGGAAGCTGTCGGCGATGACAAGCTCGATGCCAGCGCCCTGGTGGGCCACGACGGCGACCTCTCGCGAGGAGCCCGAGCCGTATGCGTGTCCACCGACGACGACCTGGAAGCCGCCGTTGCGCACGTTGTCCTTGGCCACCGCATCGCGGAAGTTCTCGAGGAAGTACGGGCCGAGGACCTCTGGCGTGTAGCCAAGGGTGCACGCCTGTCCCGAGATCATGGCGTCGGTGTTGACGCCGTACACGTAGGGTGTGTCATTGAGAGCCGCGTCTTCGCCACCCAGCTGGGCAGAGAGGAGCTCGGCATTGTCGACGAGATGCAGGATACGACCGGTCAGCTTCACGGGGCCTCCGAGGGCGGTCCCATAGCACGATCTGGGCACGAGCCGGTGGGGGAATGGGCAAAGCACGCGGTAGCTGCCCATCGAGCGGCCGCCTACGTCCACGACGAGCGGACTGTTTCTCCACAAACGAATCGTGACATTCCCGATTCTTCGGCCTAAGTTCCGCGCGGCCGACTTTCGCCCCCCCGAGAGGCCTGGCCAAACCTCGGAGAATCCATGTCTCGCAACTTCCGCGCGGCGTTCACCCTGGTCGCACTCACGGCAAGCCTCCCCGGCTATGCCGTCGACCTGAACGCAACGATCAAGGGCGTCGTCACTGATACTGATGGCCTCCCCGTCCCGAACTCGGGCGTGAACCTGATCTCGGCCGACCTCCTCGGCGGCCGTTCGGCCATCACCGATGACCAGGGCCGCTACCGCTTCAACGCGCTGCCGCCTGGCACCTATGAGGTGACCGTCGAGCACCCTTCCTTCGATGACTGGAGCTCCGGCGAGTTCCGCGTCGTGCTCGGGTCGACCGTGTCGGTCGACGTCGCGATGGCCGTCAAGGACTCCGGTGAGGTGATTACGGTCGTCGGCTCGGCCCCCGCCATTGACGTCGAGAGCACCACAACGGGTGCCACGCTCGACGCCCGCTTCCTGCGTGACCTTCCGTCCGCTGGGCGCGACTACCAGTCGGCGATGGCCGTGACTCCAGGCGTGGTCGGCGGCGGCAACGCCAACGTGCACGGCGGCTTCGACTCCTCGAACCAGTTCTACATCGACGGCGTCAACACGACCGACCCGCTGACGAACACGTTCTCGATGAACATGAACTACGACGCGATCGACAGCCTTCAGATCATCACCGGAGGTATGGACGCTGAGTACGGCCGCTCGCTCGGCGGCGCGGTCAACATCGTCACCAAGTCCGGCGGCAACGACTTCGAGGGCTACGCCCAGGTCATGTACGGCGACCCGAACTGGAACCTTGCTCCCAAGCTCGAGGGCGACAGCCAAGACTCGAACCTCGAGCAGCAGCTCGCGGTCAACCTCGGTGGCCCGATCCTCAAGGACAAGGTCTGGTTCTTCACCAGCGTGCAGGCCGACCGCTTCGTGCGCTCGACCTTCGTCGATCAGGACGAGGTCCCACGCGACCTCGATACCTACCCGATGCCCGCTCGCGACTGGCGCTCGCTGTACCTGTTCGGGAAGATCACCGCGCAGCCCACCGACGAGCACCGCGTCTGGGGCCACCTCCAAGCCGACCCCACCTGGATCGACAATGTCGATCAGGGCGCCTACACACTGCCTTCCGGCGAGCAGGTTCAGAACCAGGGCGGCTGGCTCGGGTCTGCGGGTCACCAGTGGACTCCGTCCTCGAACTTCATGCTCGAGACGCAGCTTTACTACCAAAAGAGCGTCATCAGCTTCTTCCCCATCCTCTGGAAGGACTGCAAGGAGTTCGACGACGTCGGCGCCTGCACTGAAGAGTTCACCGAGGACCAGTACGGAAACCCGATTCCCGGCAACTGGCTGGCCTGGGACGCCGATGGCTTCTCGGTGGGTGAGTTCAGCTACGCGAGCTTCAACAAGCGCAACCGGGCGTCGCTGACCTCGAATGCGACCCTCTGGGCCGACTTCCTCGGTGAGCACAAGGCGAAGGCCGGTATCCAGGCTGAGATGCTGCGCTCGTACTACGTCTACCCGGGCATCGAGAATGGCCTCGTCTACTACGGCCATGAGGGTGACCCGTCCAATCTGGACGAGTACTCGCCCTCCCAGCTCTACAAGTACGACAACGACTGGGAGTCCACGTTCACTGGCGTGATTGGCTCGGCCTACATCCAGGATGTGTACAAGCCGCATCCACGACTGACGCTCCGTCCGGGCGTTCGCATGGACCTCTCGTCGCTCAACAACGATGCGCAAGAGTCCGTCTTCACCCGCATCACAGTGTCGCCGCGCTTCGGCATCACGTACGACCTGACCGGCGACGGTAAGACTGCTGCCCGAGCCTACTACGGTCGCTTTTACGACACCGGATTCCTCGCCATCGCCGACCTGCTGCGAGACAAGTCCTCGGGCTACAGCGTCTACGGTTGGAGCGACCAGCTCAATGACTGGAATCCCGAGCCGAACTCGACCACCTCGGACACGTTCCTCAAGCACGACGAGCTGCGCAACCCGTACAGCGATGAGTTCAACTTCGGCATCTCCCGCGAGCTCGGCGACGGCTTCGGCCTCGATGCGACCTTCATCTACGAAGAGGCGCACAACTTCTGGGAAGACGACGAGGTCAACCTGATCTGGAATGAGGACGGCACGGACGTCATCGGCTCCCGAAACGGTGAGAACACGGCCATCTACCGTCTTCGCACTCCCGACGATGTGTACACCAAGTACACGAGCCTCGAGCTCGCCGCGCGAAAGGCGTTCACGAACAACTGGACCTTCTTCGGCTCCTACACTTGGGCGCGCGCCATGGGAACGAACAGCGCCGACCAAGCGACCGGCGTGGCGGACATCCCGGAACAGCGGCAGTTCGAGAACGGGCTGCTCGGCTACGACCGGCCGCATTCGTTCAAGATGAGCGGTAGCTACAACCGCGACAACGTCGTGTCGGTGGGCAACGCGTCCTTCGGCTACCTGCTCGGCTGGAACTTCCGCATGAATGCGGGACTTCCGTACCGCAAGCTGGTCTTCAACGACTACTACGACGGGTACAACAACTACGAGTCGATCAATGAGGGCCGCTACCGCCTGCCGGCGCAGTCCCAGACCGACCTTCGAGCTGGCATTCAGGCAACCATCGGTCGCACGAACTGGATGCTCGGGGCCGACTTGTTCAACGTCTTCAACGACCGCACCATCACATCGGTGGGAACGGCCTACGACCCGGAAGCTACGGGCCAGGACCAGACCTTCGGTGAAGTCCTTGACCGCCAGGATGCACGCCGAATGCGCGTCGTCCTTCGGGGGGAGTTCTAATGCGTATCCAACTTGGCCAGAGTGGCTTGTTCCTCTCCACCGCGCTGCTGATGAGCTGCGTGCCCGGAGAGACTGGTATCGACCGCACGTCGATTCACGGCGAGATCCACGTTCCGGCGGTGTTCTCCGACGAGGGCGACGACAACGCAAACCGCCAGCGGCGTGACGCCACGGTCATCGCCCCGCTCACCTACGCGGTCACCGTCGTGAGCGGCGAGCTCTACGCGTCGGTGAATGACGGGGGAGTGCCCGGAGACGGCGCCGACAATGACTGGCTTGCGATCAGCAGCGAGTACGGCTTCGAGGCTGACTTCGAGCTTCGCCTTCCCGGCGCAGAGAACAGCGCGGCGACCTACTTTGAGCTCTACGATTCGAGTATTGAGCCCGAGGATCCCGAGAACCCGGTGGCCGGCTACGATCTCGTCGAGGAGCGTCTCATCCGCGGCCGAAAGGCACGCCTGCAGTGGACCGTCGAGCCCAACGTGACCTACTACGTCCGTCTCGGTGGTGTCTCGGGTGCCGACAACCAGCCGTACAACCTCGTGTTGAAGGGGCTCGACCCCAATGATGCCGGCGTGTTGGTTGGCGTGTTCCCGAACAACGATCCGCTCGCCCGCGGGAACCCGCTCGGCGGAACAACGGCGCAGACCTTTGAGCTCGGGCCGAACTGGACGTGGGTGTCCGAGTACGACGTCCTCTTTGTCCGTCGGACCGACAGCGAGACCTGCGACCTCAAAGACGAGGATGCCGACGGTGAGGTCGATGAGGGCCTGACCTGTGGCGATTTCATCCGAGACGGCGAGCTCTGCGACGGACTCGACAACGACGAAGATGGCGACGTCGACGAGGGCTTCGAAGATCTCGACACGGACGAAGACGGCGAGCCGCTGTGCGGAACGCTGACGGCGCCTCGTGGTGTCACCGAAGTCGACGAACGAGTCTCTAACGGCTTCCTGTTCGCGGGCGACTGGAACAGCCTGAACGATGGCCTACCTGCTGGCACCTGGTACACAGAGACCGCGCTGGCCGTCACCATGCCCGCCGAAGAGGTCGTCCAGACCGTCGAAGTCGCAACCCCGCTCTTGCTGGATGCCTTCGCACCGCTGGTGATTGGCTGGGAAGTCGACGAGGTCGAGCCTAACGACACGGTCGCAGACTCGAACGTGCCCTCCCTCGACATTGCCAATGGCACCTTCCAGGATCTCGGCATGCTGTCCGGTCCGGGCTTTGTGGACATCATCTCGGGAGGCATCGTCTACGAGGGCAACCCAGATACCTGGGATGCGGATGTCGACGGCTACAAGTTCCAGGTGACCGAGCCGACCTCCCTGCTGTTTACCCTCGACTGGGCGGAGTCCGTTGACCTCGACATCCTGATCATGGATGCGGATGAAGAAGTTCTCGGCCTTGGCTACTTCAACCAGCCCGAGGTCAACGAGTACCCGGACGAGGTCTACCAGCCGGGGCAGGACTACTACATCGGTGTGATGATCTGGACGTCGGGCGACGATCCGGGCACGAGCTACGACTACACGCTCGCACTGGAGCAGCTGGCCGGCTGAGGCCACATCAGTCGCTTAAAGAGCCACCTTCGGGTGGCTCTTCTTGCTTAGGGAGCTGTAGGCTCGTCGTCCTTGGGTGCGGCGGGGGCAGCGGGCACTTCCACCTCGTCCGTGGCTTCGGCCTCAGGCTCTGCGGCGCCTGCCTCAGCGGCGTCGGGCTCCGCAGCCTCCGTCGCCGCCTTGTCGGGCTCGTCCACGAGAAGCTCGAGTACGGCGCGTCCCCACGCGGGGCTGCTCATGTCGGGGGCGTCCTCGACGTCCGCGAACAGCTTGGCGTGCACGGCGGCGGTCCACTCGGAGGTGCCCGGGGTCGGGCCATGGCCGTCCGCGTCTTGGATCTTCACCCGCTCTTCCACCCAGGGCGCGAAGCGCGGCCCGTTGGGGTCGGGAACCACATTCGATGGCGCTGCGCGGACGTTCTTGTCGCGCATCGGCCAGGCCGGTGGGTCGTGGGGTTGCGGTAGCGCATCGGGGCTGCCGCAGGCGAGAAGCATGAAGAGGAGTGAGGTCATGCTGGGAGTCTACTCCGCTGCCTCACTTGATGCGGTGCCCACCCATCTCGTTGTTGAAGATCCAGGCCACGACCTCGCCGATCTCAAACTCGGTCGGCAGGTAGGAGTGGATGGATGCGGCCGCTGACCCGGAATCGCGGAGAAGGATGCGGGCCTCGACCATCTTCGACACGCGGTTGTGCCAGGTCCGCATGTTTGCGGGACGCAGATCGATCCAGCCCTTCTGGGCCCACTTCTCGACCTGGGCCTTGTCGTCCAAGCTCACCGTGGTGCTGAGACCCACGACCTCGGGCACGTTCACCCGGGGTCCGCGCAGCAGGGACTTTCCGTCCTGGGCGAGGACCGGGATGCCAATCGACGGAGCGATGTGACGCACAGAACTCTTCTCGAGCGTCTGGCTCACCGCCTTGGACATCGCCTTGGGCTCGCGGTCCGTGCCTTCATGCTCGAGGATGCCGCGCAGGCTCTGGAAGGTCTCTTTGAGCAGCTGGGCCTCGAAGAGCAGCTTGGAGAGCTCTGGGGGGCCGAGCCGTCCGAGAGCGATGGAGGGGAGCTCCGAGTTCGCCTCGGCGTGGCGAAGGTCCTGAAGGGCCACAGAGCGGACCAAGCCGGCCTTGTAGCTGGGGTTCAGCACCGAGCCGTCGAGCGCGGAGATGACGTCCTGGCCGGTGTTCGCTCCCCGAATCTCGAGGGTGACGACCCGCGCGATCTCTTCCGGCGTGATGTACTCCATCTGACCGAGAGCGGTGATCGCCGCAAACTCGCCGCGGGTGAACACGCCGTTCTCGCCCGTGTCGACTACGCTCACTGTGAGCTCGCCGGCGGCGGTGTAAGCCTCTTCGCCGTCGCGAAGGTCGAGCGTGCCGCCCACCTTGACCTTCTTTGGCTGGAAGAGGTTCGAGTTGCCGTGCTTGTCGGTGACGGTGAGGGTCCGCACGGCCTTGTAGCCAATCATTGCGGCCGGCTTGACCTCTTTGACGATCGGCGAGTTGGGCGTGCGGGCGAGCAGGAAGAGCAGTCCGGTGTGCCCGAAGGCGGCCTCGGTCTTGGCGAGAAGCACCCGGGACGGACGGTCTTCGCTGTGGGTGTACGGGATGTTCAGTCCCATGCCTCCGGTGCCGGTGGTGCCGACCTTCACGTAGACGCGGGTTCCGTACTCGGTGGTGGCGCGGTGCAGGAATCGCACGTGGCGAATGAGCTGCGGGACGGACTGAGAGAGCAGGAAGTGCTCGAGGTCTTCGACGCCTTCCTTCGGGTAGTTGTCACCGTCGAGCCGCTCGAGCACCTTGTTCGCGCCGACGAAGACGTTCTGGTAGGAAAGGCCCGTGGCGGTGTTCACGCAGTCGACGACGACTTCGGGACGGTGCAGTCGGATCATGCCGACGAGGTGGTTCTTCTTGTACGCGACGTCAAAGTCTCCGTAGAGCTCTTCGAGCAGGTCGCGACGCATGGCGGGATCGCCAAGAACCTGGTTGCGTGGCGTGTTCGCGATCGCGCGCCGCACGAACAGGTTTCCCCAGGCGGGGACGAAGGCCACGGCGTCGCCAAACTCGTCTTCGAGGGTTGCGCAGGCCTCGCGGGCCTCGCGCTCGCGCAGCGATGCCACCACGATTCGGCGCGGCTCGAGCTGCTGGGCGATCTGGCGGCAGACCTGGAGGCCCACAAGGCCGGCACCACCGAGGACGAGAAAGTCGTGAAACATGCGAAGCTCCCGAGAAGGGCGGGAGGATAACGCGGCTGCGGGGGACTGCCTCAGGCTTGGCTTGGCCTTGGCTTCAGGCCCAGAGCGAGTGCCATGCGATGGCCGGCACTTTCAGGATCGACGGGGCTCTGTTCAGCCTGGCCATACCCATCAGAACGGGGCCCTTGCGGCTGTGGTCGAACGCCCACGGCATCTTCAGCATCGGCTGGAAGGGGCCGTAGATCACCGACTTCTGTGGTTTATCGAACATGAAGGCGTTGTGTACGTGTCCGGAGCCCGATCCGATGTCCTCGGGTGTGTGGCCCGGGTGGGCTCCCCAGGTGGTCTCGGACAGGCTGTAGCCCACGCCGGCCCAGTGGTTCACGGCGATCGAGCCGTAGCGCAGCTCATCGAGCGCTTCTTGAAAAGCCTGCTCGCTCGCCGGGTCACGACGCGTGCTGGGGTGGATGATGATCGACGCGCACAGGGTGCCCCAGACCTTCTCGTTCACGAACTCGATCGCGGCCGGCAGGAAGTCGACGGCGTTCTTGCCGGGAATGGCGACTTCTGAGAGCACGCCGCAGAACGGCTCCATCGTGAACGCGAGCTCTTCCTGGTCGGGCTTCAGGCCACTCACGAGGGTCCATGGGACGACGTCTTCGTGTGGGGCCGGGCCGAGTACTTCGGCGGTCGGGTAGGTGTCGGTGAACCGCTTCCAGCGTTGGTGCGCTCCCGGGTAGTAGGCCTTGCGGGCGGGTGCCTCGTCCCGGAGGGCGGTGCGCAGGGCATCCATGAAGGCGTCGCGCTGATCCCAACCCGCGGGGGTCACGAGCAGCTTGCCGGCGGCACAGTTGAACGAGCCGTTGTGCACGACCATGCTCGCGACGTTGCGAGCTTGGCTCTTGAGGTCGCTGGAGGACCACGCGCCGGGCACGATCACGATCGGCGTGATGTTGCCGAGCTCGGCGCTCACTGGGGTGGCGTTCACCTTTTCGCCGGCGGCCTTGCGCTCGTCCTGGCCCGGATTCGGTCCCCAGACGATGGCATCGTAGGTGCGATCGGAGCCGGTGATGTGGATCTCGTCGACGAGCTCGTGCTTGCAGAGCAAGTCACCCACTTCGAGGCCGCCGTAGATGAACTCGACGAAGCCGCGCTCGACCAGCGGGGCGAGGGCCTTCTCGAAGATCGGGCCCAGGTATTCGTTGACCGGATTCATCTTTACGACGCAGACGGCCTTATCGACGAAGAGCTTGTAGAAGGCGTCGAGGGGGGCGATGGAGCTGATGTTCCCCGCGCCGAGGACCACGACGGTCTCGCCTTCATGGGTGGCGTCCGGGTACTGCACGGCGGCCGAGGCCATCAGGGTGTCGGCCGTGACGCCGGGCTGCATCCACACTTCGGCGGTGAAGCCGGTGAACAGCAGCTGATCGAGGATGGAGTTTGGAAACACCTTGGCCACAACGCGGCCGTCTGGACGCGTGGAGAGGCGGTCCTTACCAATGCCGACGTCGTTGTTGTCGCGCAGTCGAACGAGCACGTCCTCGAGGAGGTAGAGCCCTCGCAGCGTGACGGTTGGGCCATCTCCAACGGCTTCTGCCCACTCCTCGCTGCCCTTTGCGCCACCCTTTGCGCGCCCCACGGCCTCGGCCCACGGCTCGGTCTGCGCTGCCACCGTCTCACGCAGCTGCTGGACGAGGTCGATGCGCTCTTGGATCGGTGCCTTGGACCACTCGGCGGCGTGTTCGTGCACGCGGGCGAGCTTCTGCTCGGCGACGTCGAGCGGCGTGGCGGGAATCGACCCTGGGGGCTTCGGGAACATGCGGACTCCGAGGTGCCCTGACATGTAGTGCGTTGGTTGCCTGTCGTCCGGCTATAGGGCCTGCATGAGACTCGACCTGCCAGGCCTGAGGCTCGACGCCGTGTCCATCGCTGGCCTCGAGACCTGCATCCAAGTTCCGAGCTGGAAGCTTGCTTTCGACATCGGCCGATGCCCGCCGACGGCTCCTCGTTGGCCGACCGTTCTGTTCACGCACGCCCACCTCGACCACATGGGCGGGGTGGCCAACCACTGCGCGACCCGTTCGATGATGGGCATGGCGCCGCCGCATTACGTGATGCCCGCCAAGAACGTCGAGGCTTTCGGAGACCTGCTCGATGCCTGGCGTCGACTTGATGGCTCGCCGCTCGACTGCACCGTGCAGGGCGTCGTCCCCGGCGACGTGATTCAGCTTAGTCAGGGTCGGATTGCCCGTGTGTTTCAGGCCTATCACCGGGTTCCGACGGTGGGGTACGCCCTGATTGAGCAGCGTCGCAAGCTCAAGCCAGAGCTCCATGGACGACCGGGTCGAGAAATTGCCGCGATGCGAAAGGCGGGAGAGCCGATCGATGTGGTGGAGGAGCATGTCGAGCTGGCGTTCTGCGGTGACACGCTCATCGATGTCGTCGATCGCGAGCCGATGGTTCGAGACGCCCGAGTGCTGATTCTCGAGGCGACGTTCCTCGACGACCGCGTAGGCGTCGAGGCGACCCGCAGCAAGGGGCACATTCACCTCGACGAGATCATCGAGCGCGCGCACCTGTTCAACAACGTCCACCTGGTCTTGAACCACGCGTCGATTCGCTATTCGGTGGACGAGATTCGGGACCTCTGCGATGCCAGACTGCCCGCGAGTCTGCGCGATCGAGTGGTGCCGCTCGTGCCCGGTCCCCCGTGGGACAGGCTGAGCAAGTAGGCGCGACCCCCGGCTGAGGGCCGCGCCGACCAAGCTATGCGACGGTGATGTACCGCGTCATGCTCGGGTGCTGGCCGCGAACGGCCTTGTTGTACAGCTCTTGCAGGCGCGCGGTGATCGGGCCAGGGGCCGTCTCGCCGTTGTGGCCGAGCACGATGCGATCCACGCTGCGGATCGGCGTGACCTCGGCCGCCGTTCCCACCATGAAGGCTTCGTCAGCAACGTAGAAGGTGTCCCGCGCGAACAGACGCGCGTGGCAAGGAATGCCTTCTTCCTTCATCAGCTCGAGCATCGTCGCCCGGGTGATGCCGGGCAGGATGTTGAGCGACGGAGGGGTCATTACGACGCCGTTGCGAGCGACAAAGACGTTCTCGCCCGTGCCCTCGGCCACAAAGCCGTTCTGGTCGAGCATCAGCGCTTCGTCGAAGCCGTCGTCGTTGGCCTCCCAGCGCGCCATGATGCTGTTCACGTAGTGTCCAACGACCTTTGCGCGCTGCATCGTGGAGTTCGGGTGATTGCGAACGAAGGTCGATGTGCGCAGGCGCACGCCGTTCTTCAGGCCGTCTTCACCCATGTACGCGCCCCATTCCCACGCCGCGATCACGACGTGAAGGGGGTTTCCGCGTGCTCCGAGGCCAAGGGCACCCTTGCCAAGAAACGCGATCGGACGCAGGTACGCCGACTTGAAGCCGTTCTTGTTCAGAACGAGCTTGCAGGCCTCGATGAGGTCGTCCATCGAGTACGCGCAATCGAGGCGCATCATGCGAATCGAGTCGAGGAAGCGCTCGAGGTGCTCCTCGAGGCGCCAGATGCCGGGGGTTCCGTCGGGCTGCGTGTACGCACGGATGCCCTCAAAGGCGCCGAGCCCATAGTGCAGGGTGTGCGAGAGCACGTGCACATTGGCCTGGTCGAAGGGCACAAGCTCCCCATCAAACCAGATGAATTCGGAATCGATTCCCATCACTCCCCCTTGGGGTTGCCCTCACGGTCAAGCTCGACCATGGGGATGCCGAGAGCGGCGATGTTGTCGTAGACCTGTTCACGATCGCCGACGACGAACCAGGCGAGCTTGCCCGGGTCGATGGCGGTCTTGAGCGCGGCGTTGGCGCCTTCGGGGGTCACGGCAGCCACGCCGGTGAGGTACTTCGCGGTCCAGTCGACGGGCAGGCCGTAACGCTGGATATCCACCTGTGCGGAGAGAAGTGCGCCGGTGGTCTCGAAGCCGGCGGGGTAGCCGTTCTTCACCGAGGACTGCATGTACGCGACCTCATCGGCGGTGAGCGGCTTGTCTCCGAGGACGCCCTCGAGCTCGGCGAGGATCTCCTTCATGGAGTCGGCCGTGTGCTCGGCCACCACGCTCGTGCTGCAGCCCCAGAACCCCGTGCCGTGCGGGTAGTACGTGAAGCAGCGCGCTCCATACGTCCAGCCCTTGTCCTCACGAAGGTTCATGTTGACGCGCGCGACGAAGGCGCCGCCAAAGGCACGGTTACCGACGTCGAGATCGTAGTAGTCGGGGGCCATACGGGTCGACGTGGGCGTGAGCAGGCGCAGCACCGACTGCGAGGCTCCTGGCTCGTCCACGAAGTAGACGACCGAAGACTCGACGGGCACCGGCACCGGCTCGGGACGCGTCAGGTCGACGTCCTTGTTCCAGGACCCCAGGCGCGCGTCGAGCAGCGCAACGACGGCCTCGGGATCGACGTCACCGCCGACGAGGATCCGCGCGTTGCCCGGGCCCACGTAGGTCTCGTAGAACGACTTCATGTCGGCCGTCTCGAGCGCGGTCACCGTGCTCACGTCCGCGGCCCGTCCCCGGTACGTGGGTCCGTAGGCCTTGGCGTAATGCAGCTTGAGCGCGAGTGCGGTCGGGTCGTTCTGCTCGGCCTCGAGTCCGGCAATCCACTGGTTCTGCAGGACCTTCCAGTCCGCTTCAGGGAAAGTGGGCTCGACCAGCACGGAGGTCCAGATGTCGAGTGACTGCTCGAGGTTCTTGGACATTCCGCTCACGCTGACGGACGCGCCATCGAGGTCGGCGCCCGAGTAGAGCGACGAGCCAATCTGCCGCAGCGAGCGGCTGATCGTGGCGGCATCCATGTCACCGGCGCCTTCGTTCAGCATGTCGAAGGTCGCCTCGGCGGCGCCCTCCTTGCCTTCGGGGTCGGCGAAGGTGCCGATGTCAAAGACGATCTGAACGTCGACGAGCGGAACTTCGTGGTTCTCGACGACGAAGACGGGCATGCCGTTCGAGAGCTCGTGAACCGAGGGCTTCGGCACGGTGAACTCGGATCCGGGCAGAGCCTCGGGCATCGAGCGGGCGGGTGCCTCGACGGCGGTCTCTGGCGGTGCCTCTTTGGGGCAGCCGCCGAGAGTGAGAGCGAGGGCGATCATCATGGGGGCGCGCATTAGTTCGCCTCCTCTTCGGGCTTGTCGCCCTCGGGCCAGATGTGCAGGACCACACGTTCGCCGGCGAGCACTTCCTTGCCTGCGGCGACAGCGGCCTCGGGGGTGATCGGCAGGTATCGAGCGAGGTCGTCGTCGATGTAGCCGGGGTCGCCCGTGAAGTAGTTGTACCGCTGCAGAAGATCGCCGCGGTCACCAATGGTGCGGATGCCGTTGTAGAAGCCGACCTCGAACTGGGCCTTGGCCGCGTCGACCTCTTCTTGCGTGGGCGGGTTTTCGCCGAGTGCGTCGGCGATCACGGCGTCGGCGGCCGCGATGACCTCATCGGTCGTGTGGCCGGCTGCCGCGGTGCCCGAGATGATCAACATGGACTCGAGCTTGCTGCTCGACTGCCCGATGCGGATCTGGGTGGCGACCTGGTCTTCCATGACCAGCTTCTTGTACAGGCGCGAGTCCTTGCCGGTTGAGAGGACCGAGCAGAGGATGTCGAGCTCGGCATCACCGGCCTCGTAGAAGGCGGGCGAGGTGTAGGCGATCCAGAACTTCTGCTCAGGCACCTTCTGGTACTGGCGGATCTCCTGGGGCTCGACCACGGTCTTGGTCTGCTCGAGCTGAGTGGTGTCTGCTCCGCGAGGGATGCCGCCGAACTGCTCTTCGACGAGCTTCTTGGTGGCCTCGGTGTCGAAGTCACCCGCGATCACCAGCGAGGCGTTCTGCGGCCCGTACCAAGTACGGAAGAAGGCCTTCACGTCCTCGACCGAGGCGTTCTGAAGATCCTCGTGCGAGCCGATCGTGGAGTGGTGGTAGGGGTGACCCTTGGGGTAGGTCGCCGCCACGAGATCCTTGTAGGCCTCGCCGTAGGGCGTGATCTCGTAGCGCTGGCGGCGCTCGTTGCGGACCACGTCGCGCTGGTTGTCGAGCTTGCCCTCATCGAGCACGTCGAGGAGCCAGCCCATGCGATCGCTCTCGAGGAACAACGCGCGGGGCAGGTACTCGGCCGGCACCTGCTCGTAGTAGTTCGTGCGATCGGTGTTGGTGGAGCCGTTGACGGTCCCGCCAACCTCGGAGAGGGGAGTGAAGTACTCGCCGGGGGCATGCTTGCTTCCGTTGAACATCAAGTGCTCGAACAGGTGGGCAAACCCGGTGAGACCCTCGGTCTCGTCCTTGGAACCGACGTGGTACCAAAGGTTGACGTAGACAATCGGGGTGGACGTGTCGGGGGCGAGGATGACGTCGAGTCCGTTCTCGAGTTCGTACTTTTCGTACGGAATCTCGATGGTCGGATCCTCGGCCAGCGCCACTCCGCTCAGCAGAGCAAGGAGAACGATCACAGCTAGACCTCCAGGGAAAGGCGGGCATCTTAATGCGCTGACGCGACAACGAGGCCCGCATGTTCTAAAGTCCATGCGAACTCCGGAGGGATCTTGCGGATCCTAGCGCTCAGCACTTCATTGGCGATGCTCACTGGTTGCATCAGCGGAAACTGGCATGCTCGCGACGGCGACCTGGTCGCAGGTTGTGACGAGGGTGCCCAGTTCGACTACTTCCTCGATGCCGATCGCGATGGCTGGGGGCAACCCTACGTGGGATCTGGCGACAGCCGGGAACTCGCGCCCTCAGTGGCCGCCTGTTCGACGGCCGAGGCCACCACCCTCATGGCGGAGTTGCTCGACGTCGACGTAGAGTCGATCGCCGTTGCGGCCAACAATCGCGACTGCTTCGATGCGGTGGCGGACGATCCAGTCGAGGATCCTGACGGCGTGGCCGTAAAGATCACCGGGCGCATCGGCTCGATTTGCCCCGAGCAGCTCGTCGCGAATGATGGGCAGAACTACTTTACGCCGCTCTCAGCGGGCGGCGTCGAGATCGTGATCGTTCACGACGAGCCCGTGGCGCTCTCCAACGCCGAGCTCACGCCGCTCACGTGGGGCGACGCTGCTGCCGATGCTTGCGGCCCTTGGGGTTGGGGTGGCGGAAACATGTTCCCCCGGTTCTCCGACGCCGACGACGAGGCCCTCGGTTCGCTGCTTAGCCTCGTGGGGCAGTCCAACCTCCAGAGCGAGCTGACCACGGCACTTCCCTCCAACATCGACGCCTACGCCGGTTTCGTTGGAGTGGTCTCGCACACGCTTACCCCTGCCGAGGGAGACTCCGGTTGGTTCTGGGAGTCGGTGGATGCCGATGGTGTGCCGTCCTTCACCGCCGTAGATGGTGAGCTGCCCTACTGTCCTGCCGGCGAGCCCGATGCCGACGAGTACAGCCGCCTGGCCGCCGTGTTCGATCGCGACGCCGAAGACCAGTGGTGTCTTGGCCTGCCCTCCGACGCCCCGACGTCCGTCGAGCGGTACGACACGCGCTTCGGCCACTTCATCTGCCAGCGGGCGATTCCCGACGGCACGCTCTACGCGGGCACCAGCGACTACGGGATCGACGCGGAATAGCCGTCGCGCGATCTGAACGAGCCCCTACGCCGTCTGGCCTAGGGGCTCTTTTCGTTCTGTGCAACCTTGTGCTGCGTGCTGAAAACGGTCGGTGTAACCGGCCTATTCGTCGCGCGGCGCAGCAGGTATGGCGCGCTCGGTTGATCGACCGATGTGCTCTGACATAAAGCCTCCGCTTACGACTTGGAGTCTCCGTGAACCAGCCACATGCGCGCCGATTGGCGGTCTTCGCGACCGTCCTGACCGCAGCGACGTACGTGCTGTTGGTTTTTGGATCCGCAGTCCGGGTGGCTGGAGCCGGTCTTGCGTGCCCGGATTGGCCGCTTTGCTTCGGCGAGTTGATCCCTGCGTTCGACTTCCAGGTCTACATGGAGTTCGGGCACCGTGTGCTCGCTGGGCTGGTGTCGCTGGGCTTTGTCGCCCTTGCCTGGGCCGTTCTTCGGGACAGCACGCTGCGCCGCCGCCTGTGGCCTCTGACGCTGTTTGCGGCGGTCGCTCTGGCCTCTCAGGTGGTGCTCGGTGGTCTGACGGTCCTGGAGCTCCTCGCAGAGTGGACCGTCGCCAGCCACCTCGTCACCGGCAACACCTTCTGCCTGACACTGCTGCTTCACGCGCTGGTCCTCTGGGACGAAGCGCTTGAGATCCCCCGACCCTCCGTGGACGTGGTCCAACGCCTCGCTGCCGCGCAGCTGGCCTTTCTGGTTCCCGCCCAGCTCGTTCTCGGCGGATTCGTGGCTGCGAGCCACGCGGGCCTCGCCTGTGGCACCTGGCCCGGCTGTAACGGCCCCATCTGGTTCCCGACCTTCGAGGGGCTCATTGGCCTGCAGGTGGGTCACCGCATCATCGCCTACACCCTGCTGGGTGCCGCGCTCCTGAACCTGCTCGTCAATGGGGTTCGAGGGCGGGTCGGCAAGGCGAGCCTGATCGCTTTTCTCGTGGTCGTCACCCAAGCAGCCATTGGCATCGCCAACGTGCTGCTTTATATGCCGGTCGAAGTCACCCTCGCACACAGCGGCGGTGCTGCAGCAATCGTGCTGACGACGACTTGGCTGAACTACGAGGTCTGGGCTGCTCCCCTCACGCAGCCCTCCGTCTCTGGCCAACCCCTGGAGGCGAATTGAGCTCAGTGCCTGAAGCGCTCGACGGCGCGCCCACGACGCGCTCACTGCGCGACACGATCCGGCTCTACGTCGACATCACCCGTCCGCGCGTGATGGCCCTGGTCCTGTTTACGGGCCTCCCGGCGCTCGGCATGACCGAGGCGGGCTTCCCGTCCTGGTCGCGCATGTTCTGGGTGCTGACGGGTACTGCCCTTGCGGGTGCAGCTTCCTCTGCTCTCAATGCATACTGGGAACGCGAGAGCGACGCGAAGATGTCGCGCACTCGCCGGCGTCCGCTGCCCGCTGCAGCGGTCCTTCCGCAGGTTGTGCTCTGGTACGGCGTCGTCCTAACCGTGCTCTCGACCGTCATCCTCTGGTGGATTGGCGGTGGTCTCGCGGCGGCTGTCGGCCTCGGAACGATCGCGTTCTACGTGGGCGTCTACACCATGTGGCTCAAGCCACGTACGCCACAGAACATCGTCATCGGCGGCGCTGCCGGCGGTACGGCCCCACTCATCGCATCGGCTGCGGCCGACGGCGGAATCACGATCGGTGCCTGGCTTCTCTTCCTGATCATCTTCCTGTGGACGCCGCCCCACTTCTGGGCCATCGCGATCTTCCGCAAGAAAGAGTACGCCGCCGCCGACTTCCCGATGATGCCGAACGTGATCGGCGACCAGCGGACTCGCTGGCGTTCACTCGGGTACACGATCGCTCTGTTCGCAGTTTCTCTTGCGCCCTGGTGGCTCGGTCTTCTTGGCCCGGTTTACGGCGCGGGGGCTGCGATTGGCGGTTTCTACTTCCTTTGGCTCGTGGTCAAGTCGCTGATTCACCAGGATCCCCAAGTCGATTGGTCGGTCTTCAAGGGATCGGTCAAGTACTTGGCACTCGTCTTCGGCGCGATGCTGATCGATCTCATCGCGCTCGGGGGCCACTGAGCATGCCTTTCTCTCCCTTGCCGCCAATGCAGCGCACGCTTAGAGGGCGCTCCGCGTCGATGGCGTGTGCTGGCATCTGCCGAGCTTTCAGGAGCACCAACTGATGAAGGTGAAGTCCACTCTAGCGGTCCTTGCGACGGCTGTGACCTTGCTTGCCGGCGGAACCGGGTGTGAACACCCGGGCCACGCGCTGGCGACCGTGACCTCCTCCGCGGCAGATGCCGAGGGCGATGCGCTCTACGTCGACTACTGCCAGCAGTGTCACGGCGTGGACGGCGAGGGCAACGACGGTGTCGGTGCTCCTTCCATCGCCGGCTTGCCCGAGTGGTACCTGGGTCGCCAGGTCCACAAGTTCAAGGACGGCGTTCGGGGAACCCACTTCGACGACATCATGGGCATGAAGATGCGCCCGATGGCGCTCACCTTGACCAACGATGGTCAGGTGGACCGCATCGCCGCGTACGTGGCCAAGATGCCGGCCGTTAAGACCGCAGCCACCCTCGACGGCGATGCCGAGAAGGGCAAAGCTGGATTCGGAACCTGTGTGGCATGCCACCAGGCCGACGGCAGCGGCAACGAGGCGCTCAACGCACCTCCGATTGCCCAGACCGACGATTGGTACGCGCTCACGCAGCTTACCAATTTCAAGACTGGCGTTCGCGGCGCCCACGAGGACGACGTCGAGGGGGCTCAGATGGCTCCCATGGCGAAGACTCTCGCCGACGAGCAAGCCATGAAAGACGTCATCGCGTACATGCGCACTCTCAAGTAGCAACCACTCCTTAGGGGAGAGCCGCCATGGCCGCGGAAGAAAACCCTGATATCGTGCTCCGCAAGATCTTCATCTTCACGATGATTGGATCGGTGATGTTTGTCACTGCGGCGGCGTTCATCACCCTAGTGCTGACTGGAGATCTTCCATGATCGAGCGCTTGGTCCTGCCTGCGAGCACCTTCGCAGGCGACATCGACTTCCTGTTCTGGTTCATCCACATGATGGTGGGCGGCTGGTTCCTGCTCGTTCAGGGCATGTTCTGGTACCTGCTGTTCCGGTACCGGTACCAAGAGGGCGTGAAGTCCCAGTACGTCACGGGCAAAGAGAAGCACCTGAAGCGCTGGGTGAACATTCCCCACGCGCTGATCATCCTCTGCGATGTCGCGGTGATCTTCTTCGCTGTGCAGGTCTGGTACAACGTCAAGCAGGTCCTTCCCGAGGCTGATGCCACCATTCGCGTGGTCAGCCAGCAGTGGGCTTGGTCCTTCGTCCATCCCGGCGAAGACGGCGAGCTCGGCACCGACGACGACATCAAGACCGTCGACGAGCTGCACGTGCAGGAAGGAAGCACCTACCACTTCCAGCTCGAGAGCCGCGACGTGCTGCACAGCTTCTCTGTTCCGGTCTTCCGACTGAAGCAGGACGCGGTGCCCGGTCGTGTCATCACGGGTTGGTTCGAGCCGACGAAGGCCGGTGTCTACGACATCCAGTGCGCAGAGATGTGCGGGATCGGACACGGCATCATGGGCGCCCGCATTCATGTCGAAACTGCCGAACAGCACGCCGCCTGGGTGGCGAGCAACAAGGGCAGCTGAACTTGACCCCTTTCTTCTGCCATCACACGATTCGCGAGACCGTTCTGCGGTCCGAGTTTGTGTGGGCCCTAGAGCGGATTTCTTCCGCAATCGAGGAACGAGATGTCTGAGCCCGCCAGCGTCCATCACGACCACGGTGCGCACGACGATCACGGTCACGACCAGAGCTTCGTGAGCAAGTACCTCCTGTCGACCGATCACAAGATCATCGGCTTGCAGTACCTGCTTACCGGCATGTTCATGGCCCTGTTCGGCGGCTTCTTCCCCTACGTGTTCCGCATGCAGTTGGCCTTCCCGGGCCTGAGCGTGCCGTTCTACGGTGTGGTGTCGCCAACCGAGTACAACGCGCTGATCACCAACCACGGCTCCGTGATGATCTTCTGGGTCGCCATGCCCGTGCTCATCGCTGCCTTCGGCAACTACCTCATCCCGCTGATGATCGGCGCCGATGACATGGTGTTCCCGCGGTTGAACCGGCTGTCGTACCAGATCTTCGCCCTTTCGGCGGTGATCATCATCATCTCGTTCATCGTGCCGCAGGGTGGTTTCGGTGGCGCATGGACGGCCTACCCGCCGCTCTCCGCCAACGCCGACTACAACCTGACGCCGTGGGGCTCTACCCTCTGGCTGATTGCGGTTGCAGTGGAGTTCGTGGCCTTCCTGATCGGTGGCATCAACTTCATCACGACTGCGATGAACAGCCGCGCTCCGGGCATGCGCTGGTTCGACGTGCCGATGATCGTCTGGATGATCTGCATCGCCAGCATCCTGTTCATGGCGTCAGTCGGCCCGCTCATCGCAGGTGCGGTGATGCTCGGCTTCGACCAGAACCTCGGCACCCACTTCTTCGACCCGAAGGCCGGTGGTGACCCGATTCTCTGGCAGCACCTCTTCTGGTTCTTCGGTCACCCCGAAGTCTACGTGGTGCTCCTGCCCGCTACGGGCATCGTCGCCGAGGTCATCACGACCTTCAGCCGCAAGAAGCTCTTCGGCTACAAGACGATTCTCTACACGGCCATCGGCACCGGCATCCTGTCGTTCTTCGTCTGGGCGCACCACCAGTTCATCGCTGGCATCGACCCCCGCATGGCGAACGTGTTCACGGTGACCACGGTTCTCATCTCGATTCCGATTGCCGAGATGATGTTCCTCTTCATCGGTACGCTCTACGGCGGCTCGATTCGCTTCAAGCCCCCGATGCTGTTCGCGCTGTCCTTCATCGCCCTGTTCATGATTGGCGGTGTCACGGGTATTCCGCTCGGCGCTTCGGGCTCCGACATCTACCTGCACGACAGCTACTACGTCATCGCGCACTTCCACTACACGTTCTTCCCGATCGCCATCATCGGTAGCTTCACGGCGCTGTACTACTGGTTCCCGAAGATGTTCGGGCGCATGATGAACGAGACGCTCGGCTACGTGCACTTCTGGGTCACCGCGGTCACGGTCAACGGCATCTTCATCCCGTTGTTCGTTCTCGGTGCCGCCGGCCAGCATCGCCGCATCTACAACTACAACCACTTCGCCGAGCTCTCGACGCCTGACCTTCAGGCGCTGCGCATCGTCGCGACGGTGTCGCTAGTCATCATGCTGCTTGGCCAGTTCGTGTTCCTGTTCAACTTCTTCTACAGCATGTTCTTCGGCGAAAGGGCCACCAAGAACCCGTGGAAGAGCTGCACCCTCGAGTGGACCACCGAGTCGCCTCCGCCGCATGGCAACTGGCCCGTCGATGAACTCCCGACTGTGTACCGTGGCCCCTACGAGTACGCCGTTGAAGGCCGCGACGAAGACTACTGGCCCCAGAACGTTCCCAACTAGTCCCTTCGGCTAGCTCCACCACTTCTCACGAACAGGCTGAACCATGCACGGCAAGCCCATCGCGAATACCCGATCGGTTATGGGAATTCCCACTGCGAAGCTCGCGGTCTACTGGGTCATCGGATCCGAGATCGTCATCTTCGGCGGACTGATCGCCTCCTACCTGATGCACCGTCTGGCTCACCCCGAGTGGGCGTTCGATGCGGCACACACGGACTGGCGTATCGGAGCGGTCAACACCTTCGTGCTGCTGACTTCGTCGCTGTTCGCAGTGCAGGCTCACCACTACGCCCACAAGGGTGACGGTGCGACGGCGGCCAAGTGGCTGTACCTGACCACGGGTGGTGGCGGCCTGTTCCTGATGTTCAAGGCCTACGAGTGGTCGGTCGAGATCGGGCATGGCTACACCATTACGGCGGCGCCATTCTGGTCCTTCTACTACACAGCGGCAGGCATCCACGCGAGCCACATCATCGCGGGCATGATCATCATGATGTTCATCGCCCAGACCGCAAAGAAGAACGAAGAGCTGCACCGGGTCGAGAACATTGGCCTGTACTGGCACTTTGTTGACCTAGTCTGGATCTTCCTCTTCCCGCTCCTCTACATCGCCAAGTAGGCAGAGGTCGTCATGGCTGATCACGAAGCCGAGTACATCACCGTTCCGATGCTTCCTCCGCTGGAGAAGTCCTACGTCCGGATCTGGGCGATCCTCTTGGTGCTCCTGTTGGCATCGGTCGTCGGACCCCTCATCGGCGAGATGACGGGGATGATGATCATCACGCTCATCACCGCTTTCGGCATCGCCTTCGTCAAGGCATGGCTCGTCATCAAAGAGTTCATGCACCTGACGGAAGAGCCGCCGGTGATTCACTACATCTTGATCACCTGCATCGCCTTCATGTTCCTGTTCTTCGCAGCAGTGGCACCCGACGTCATGAATCACCACGGCTCGCGCTGGGTGAACGTCGCTGCCATCGATGCGGTCGAGCGTGGCATGGCAGCTGGCGAGGCCGGTGGCCACGGTCACGGTGAACACGCTGCACCTGCAGGGGACCACGCTGCACCTGCAGGGGACCACGCTGCACCTGCAGGGGACCACGCTGCACCTGCAGGGGACCACGCTGCACCTGCAGGGGACCACGCTGC
>JAGSGY010000038.1 GCA_023954855.1 Pseudomonadota bacterium
CGCCGTCGAGACCTTGGCCCGCGGACCATGGGAAGACAGCGACTCGAGCGTGGACCACGCCCGCTGCACCGCACTCGCACGCATCAACGACTGGGACCGCACCGCTGCTGCGGCTTCGGGCCTCGGCGCCGACGGAGAGGGCTTCGAGCTCCTCACGGCGATGATCGATGCCCACAAGAGCGGCGACGGCAGCGAACTGCTCGAGCGCATGGAGTCTGGCGACGACGACGTCAAGCGCGCCATCGGTCACTTCTTCATCGGACATCCCGCGATGTCGGCCAACCACGCCGCCTCGCTCGGTGAGGTGATGGGCAGCATCGACGACACCGACGCGATGATCCCCGTGGCCTACGCCCTCGGCGCCGCCGGCGAAGACGCCGTCGAGGCCATCTCCGAGCTCTTCGACTCAGGGGACTGGCGCGTGCGACAGGGCGCCTGCATGGCGGCCTGCAAGACGGGTGCGGCCGGAAGTGCTCTCAAGGACAAGCTGATCGCCACGCTGTCTGACGACGACGGCGACGTGCAGCGCGATGCCGCCCTGGCGTGCACCATCCTCGGCATTCAGGTCGAGCGCACGGCCCCGAAGTGGCAGAACGACATGAGCACGTCCTACCAGTTCGCCTACCGCGCTGCACAGCTCTCGAAGACCGAGCCTGGTGCCGCCCTCGCCGGACAGGTGATGGGCCTGGTTCCTCCGACTCGCGCGCTGTTCGCCGCGCTCGGATCGGGCTCGGGCGGCAACGCCGACACCCGTGGTTACGCCGCGGTCTACCTGTCCCTGCTCGAGCCCGCGCTGATGGGACCCGCCATGGACGCCATGGCACGCGACGACTCCCGCGATGTTCCAATGGGCTTGCGCCGCTGGGCCGCTGCGGGCCTGCTGCTCACCGGCGGCACGCCGAAGCGCCTCGGCGCGGTGCACCGCATCCTGCTCGCCCACGAGGGCGAAGTCTCGAGCATGCCCAAGGGCTCGCTCACCAACCTCCGCGGAAAGGCCGGTGAGCTCGCCAGCCTGGCCGGTAAGGACGGTGACTGGCCGGTCCGTATCGACGCGCTGCGCCTTCTTCAGCTGCTCGGCTCCGAGGCCGACCCATACCGCGACCTCATCCACCACATCAGCGTGCACGACAGCGACTCGGACTGCCGCAACCAGGCCGCCGATATGCTCGAGCGCCCGTGGACCGCACCCAGCGTGGCCGACTTCCTCGCTGGCGTGGTCGCCGGGCCCAAGGGCGGTGGTACTGAAGCCAAGGCCGCGGCTCTGCGTCGCCTGGCCGAGTCCGACCCCGACCTCGGCGTGCTGATGGCCCGCCGCTTCGCCGCCGGCGACGACCGCGATCTGGCCCGCGCGGGCAGCACCATCCTGGGCGGAGCGCTCACCCCTGCAAACGCCGGTCCCGAGATCGAGGCCGCCATGGCACGCCTCGAGGACGACGGCTGGATTCCTCGCGAAGCCGCCTGCGACCTGCTCGGTGCCGTGAACCCAGCGGTCGTCGACGAAGGCCTGTTCGAAGAGTTCTGCGAGGCCCTGAACGTGCGTGCCGAGGAAGACGACGACTCCGACGTGCAGAACGCCGCCAAGGCCGCGCTCGCGCGTCTCGGCCGTCCCTACTCCGAGGAGGACTGAGATGAGCGTCTCCGGAAAAACCGTCGGCCTGACCGGCACGCTCGATGGCGTGTCGCGGGCTGAGTTTCGGCGCATGGTCGCCGATGCCGGTGCGACCTATTCGGCGACCCTCGACGACTCTGTCGATCTGCTGGTCATCGGTGAGCGCCCGCTCGGCTCCCGCGTGGACCAGGCCAAGTCGCTCGACATTGACGTGATCGACCAAGAGACGTTTCAGGCCATGCTCAGCGGCAGCTCTGCTGCTGCGTCAGGTCACGAGCCCTCAGCCGATGACGACGTCGTGCCACTGGCGGTCGAGAGCATCGAAGATGCGGCACCCAGCATCGCGATCCTCGACGAGCACACCCTGCGCGTGCTCGACATCCCGCTCGACCGACGGCCTCCGGGGCCGCTCACTCCCTCTCTCGACTTCTTCGCGCACTACACCCTCGACGCGCCGACCCTGCGCACCCTGCGCTTCCTCGCACGGGCGGTGAAGCTGAAGATGCCGTGCCTTCTCGAGGGCGAGACCGCGACGTCGAAGACCTCGTCGATCAGCTTTCTGGCCGCATTGACCGGCCATCAGCTCGTGCGGATCAACCTCAACGGACAGACCGACACCTCCGAGCTCGTCGGCCGCTACATCCCGAACGAAGAGCAGGTGCGCCTGCCCGTCGACGAGATGATGAACCACCTCGAGCTGCTCGAGGATGAGTCCCGGATGATTCTCGAGCGCGCACAGCAGACCCATCGCGGTCTCACCGGCGTCGAGAAGCAGCAGATCGCCGCGAACGAGGGCATCCAGCCCCCGCAGTGGCGCTTCCAAGAGGGCCTGATCCCCCAAGCCATGCGCAATGGCTGGTGGGTGATCCTCGACGAGGTGAACCTGGCGGAACCCCAGGTGCTCGAGCGGCTGAACTCAGTGCTCGAGCGCAACCCGACCCTGGTGCTCACCGAGGGTCCTGGTACGCGCTTTGGGCCGAACGGCGACTGCCCCGTCGACCCGAACTTCCGCATCTTCGCGACGATGAACCCTGCCGAATACCAAGGCCGATCCGTGCTCTCGCCGGCCTACAAAGACCGCTGGACCGCCACCTGGCAGGCCCAGTCACCCGGCGAGGTCGAGTACCGGCAGATGCTGCAGCGTCTGATCTTCGGCAACCAGCCGAATGTCGAGATCGACGGCAGTCCCTGGCGTGGCGGTCCCTCGTTCGGAACGCCCTATGCCTCGCTGTCGACGGTGCCTGGCATGGGCGAGTTCCTATCGCGCCTGGCCGCCCTGCACGCGGGTCTCGTGCGCATGGCGATGCCCGCTGACGGCAAGCCCCCGAGTCTCGGCGTGTCGCGTCGCGAGCGCTACGTCTTCTCGCGGCGTGGACTGCTCGCGGTGCTCGATGGACTCGGCGCCCTCGAGGTCATGGACCCGAAGAGCCAGCGCCGCCTGACCTTCACGGAAGCTCCCGAGACCATTGCGATGGACACGCTCGAGAGTGTGTACGTGGACCGGATCCGCGGTGACGAAGACCGTAGCCGCGTGATTCAGCTTCTGCGAAGCCTCGGCCTGCACCGACAGAACTGGATGCACCGCTTCGAGGACAAGCCCGCGAGCTAGTGCGCATCGGGCGCTCACGAGCGTCCGCGCCGGTCTCGGAGAGTAGACTGTCGGCATGCGCATCTTGCTGGCCACTGCTGTCACTGTTCTTGCCGCCTCCTCCAGCTGCTGCTGCTTCGGCGGCGGCAGCGCGCCATCGGTCACCGTCGTGTCGACCGACTGTGGTGAGGTGGAGCTAGACATTCGCGTGAGTGCCGGTCCGGCCCGAGACATCGAGGTCAACGACGGTCAGGCCAGGTTGCTCAAGACCGAGTCCGTCGGATGGTTCGAGGACACGCTCGTCGTCGCGGTGCCGATGCGCGAAGCCGGGTCCCTCATCATCGCCGACGGGGACCAGTACACCGACGTGGACATCACCGAGGTGAGCGCGATTGCACTTGGGGTCTCGGTGGACGGAGCCGCCGTGGAAGGCGAGCCCACCGCACTTCGCATCAGCGCGACCAGCGGCCCGACCTGCGACTTTCACGGCACTCGCCTCGTCGTACAGGCAACGCCCGAGGGCGGCGGAGCCACCAGAAGCGCGTCGGGCGAGGCCGCAGTCGACGGCTTCGCGGTGCGCTTCGAGAGCTTGAGCCAGGGCGACTACGACTTGAGCCTGTCGATGCTCAACAGCCACGATGTCCTGCTCGCCGAACACACCGCGGCGCTCGAGGTCACGCCCCCCTGCGTGGATGAGGACGGAGACGGCTCACTCGCGTGCAGTGGGGACTGCAACGACCAGGACCCCAGCGTGCATCCCGGCGCCAAGGATGTCCGCGGTGACGGTATCGACAGCGACTGCGATGGCGCCAATGGCCACGACCGCGATCGAGATGGCTTCGAGGACGCCCGGGCGGGCGGCGACGACTGCGACGACCTCGACGCGGCCATCCACCCAGGAGCGATGGTGGTCGACGGCGACGGCGATGGCTTTTTGCCTGGGCCCCTCGGCGCGGACCTCAACTGCGACGGGAAGCCAGACGTGCAAGCCGGAAGCAGCGGCGACTGCGACGACCACAACGCCAGCGTGCATCCCCAAGACGAAGAGCCGCCGACGGGCAATGGCCGCGATGACGACTGCGACGGTACGGTCGATGAGGGCACCAACCTCTTCGACGACGACGGTGACGGCCAGACCGAGGAGCAGGGTGACTGCGATGATGCCGATGCCAGGCGGCACAGCGATGCGGTCGAGACCTACGACTGCGTGGACAACGACTGTGACCAGACCGTGGACGAGGGCGTGGACGTCCTCCGAACCGACGATCGCTACGAGCCCAACGACAGCACCGATGTTCGCCTGAGCGCCGCGAAGAAGGTGTTCCTCGGCTGGCGCGGCACCGACGATGTCGTGTCGATCATCAGCCGGGATTCTTCCGACATCGAGACCTTCTCGATCGTGGCGCACGACGGGCTGCTCGACCACTTCAACGTCACCATCGAGCTGCTCGAGCGGGGGCAAGGCGTGCAGTACGAGGCCGTCATCAAGGGACCGCACGGCACCGTCCGAACCGGCACCCTGGCGGCCGCAGGTGCAGAGCTCGCGTTCGGTGGGACCGCCGACCACAGCGACACCGGAACCTACATTCTCTCGGTCAAGCCGGTGAACAGCGCGCTGGAATACTGCCCCGCCCGCTTCCGCATTCGCTCGCACTGAGCGGGCGAAAAGCTTGTCGTAGACTCGACGAGATCAACCGGCTGCCGCGGCATATGGACCCCAGCGACTAGGCCATGCCGGCTTGGCGAGCACTGGACCGACGTGGACGCACCCCAACCGCGCTGGCTCGATCGGTGGTTTCACCCCCCCACCGCCTCGGACCTCGAGACGAGCCGACGTCTCGCGATGCTGCATCCGACCGCCTTCACCTTGGCGGTTGCGGCCTTCCTCGCCGTGCTCGTGTCTCAGGGTGCGCCGAGTGCCGTGGCCTACGCAGTCTTCGCCGTCCTGGCGGGCATCGCCTTCGCACTCGCACAAGGCGGCTACAGCCGCATCGGCAGCCTGTGCGCAGCCATTGCGCCCCTCACGGTCCCGTATGCGGGGTTCATGCACTGGGTCGATGGACAGAGCGTGCTCGAGTCGATGTGGCTGGCGCTGGCGGTCACCGTCGGCGTGCTGCTGCTTCCCTGGCGCTGGGCGATGGCCTGGACTGCCGGACTGCCCCTGTTCAGCTTCGGCATGATGATCCAGGCCGGCATTCCGGTCGACACCTCGGCGCGGGTCTGCGGTGTACTGCTCGTGATTGGCGTCTCCACCACCGTCGCCTCGGCGGCCCTGGCCCACCGCGATCGACTCGTCGGTGCCCAGCTCGCCCGAGAGGCCGAGAGCCACGAGGCGCTCCAGAAGGCCCTCGCAGAGGCACAGACGGCCGTCGAGACCAAGGACCGCTTCCTCGCGGTGCTCACCCACGAGCTGCGCACACCTCTGACCGGCGTGCTCGGTGGCTCTCGCCTGCTTCTCGAGGCCCCACTCACCCCCGAACAGCGACGCACCACCGAGGTCATTCAGCGCTCCGGAAGCTCGCTGCTGACGCTCATCGACGACCTGCTCGACGTCTCGAGGCTGCGGGCGGGTACCGCAAGCGTCGAGAGCACAGAGGTCGATGTCATCAACGCCATCAAGGATCAGCTCACCGCGTTGCAGACCTCCGGACGCGCGTACGTACCGCTTCTCTACGTGGGCCCCGCAACGGTCCCGCCGATCCTCGCGGACCCTCGGCGCCTGAACCAAGTCCTCGGCAACCTGCTCACCAACGCGGCCAAATTCACGCGCGATGGCCACATCGCCATCGACGTGGTGGTGCGTGGCCAGCGCGTCGGCTTGCAGGTGAAGGACACCGGGCCCGGCATTCGCGGCGCAGACCGCCAGCGCGTGTTTCAGGCCTTCGAGCAGGTCGACACCCGGCGCGGAGGCGCGGGCTTGGGCCTCTCGATCGCACGCGGCTTGATGCAGGCGATGGGGGGCAGCCTCGAGCTCGAGGACACCGACCACGGCACTTGCTTCACCGCCTGGCTCCCGGCCGCCGGTGTCGATGAGCGCGGCTCCACGCCCATGCACGGGCAGGCCGCACTGATCGTGCACCCCGTCGAGGCCCTCTGCTCCGCGATGATCCATTGGATGGAGGGCTGGGGCTACCACGTCATCGCGGCGACCACGATCGAGCAGGCCGAGCGCTGGCTCTCGGACCGTGACTTCGATGCCTTGGTCGTTTCAGAGGGTGTGTCGCTCGCCACGCTCCCCCGCATTCCACCGCACAGAGTCTGGATTGGGCGCTCACGGCCCACGCCTCCGGGCGACGCAGCCATCGACAGCATCGTGCTGCCCGGCGACCTGTTGACCGCCCTCACCGGGGACGTGCTTGTCGACCCCGACAGCGGAACCACCGCCACACCGCCTCCCGTCCGGCTACGCGCTCGGGTCTTGCTCGCCGAAGACAATCCCGTGAACCGCATGGTGCTGCGCGGCATGCTCGGCACTCTTGGCTGCGAAGTGCAGGTGGCCGAGGACGGCCTCCAGGCCGTGGATGCCGTCGCGCGCAACCGCTTCGATCTGGTGCTGATGGACTGCCAGATGCCCGAGATGGACGGCTTCGAAGCCACCCGCACCATCCTCGCCCGCGAGACCGTGCCGATCGTCGCCCTCACCGCGTCGGCCAGCGATGACGTGCGCGATCGCTGCACCGACGCCGGCATGTGTGCCTTTCTGACAAAGCCGGTCTCCCTCGAGACGCTGAGTCAAGAGATCTCACGCCAACTAAAATGACCAGCGCGTTCGGACGTCTCACAAGGTAGAACGCGTTTCACCCCTGGAGATGCCATGTGGCTGGCCCTTCTTCTCGCTTCGGCATCCGCCGCCGACTTCGACACCCTCTTCGCCGAGTCCGGCTGGTCCGACCTCGGTGAGGACACGAAGAAAGAGACCGGCACCATGCAGCTCAAGCTCAAGGAAGTGGGCGGCACCCAGTGCCTGCTCGCCATCGCCGATGTCGATGTCAGCGCCGACGTGATCTACGAGGTCATCACCGACGTGCCCGCGGCCAAAGAGTTCTCGAGCGAGACCCTGATCGCGAGCAAGGTCCTCGGCAGCGACGGTCCAGCGGTGCACTACTACCAGCACCTCGACGTGCCCGGCTGGACCATGGCCTCGGACCGGTTCTGGGTGCTCTCGGGCACCGACTTCTCGAGCGGCGACACCAAGGCTTTCAAGTGGGACCGCTTCGACTGGCGCACCGCCTACCCGGCGCTGGCCACCGACATCGACACGAACCACTCCGGTGCCGTCGAGCCGGTCACCAACTACGGCGCCTGGGTGTTTAGCCCCAGCGCTACAGGCACTCAGGCCAAGTACTACATCTGCTCGGATCCGGGCGGCTCGCTGCCTGAGTGGCTGAAGAAGACGGCTGCGACCAAGACGCTTCCGAACACCGTCGCCGACGTGATGCGCGAGGCCCGCAAGCGCTCACAGTAGCGATCAGCCAGCGCGCATCGGCAGATGCGGAATGCCATCTTCGAGGTAGCCCTCGCCGCAGACGCGAAAGCCGAGCGAGCTGTAGTACGGCTCGAGGTGAGCTTGTGCCGAGAGCTTGACCGGCACGCTTCCCCAGAGTCGCGCGACCTCACCCATCGCCTGGCGCATCAACGGACGGCCGAGGCCCTTTCCGCGGATCTTCGCCGAGGTCACCACCCGTCCAATGCAGGCTTCGGTGTAGGTAAAGCCGGGCTCGAACAAGCGGCAATACGCGACCAGCTCGCCGTCGTCGTCATGCCCAAGAAGGTGCATGGCTGACTGATCGAAGCCGTCGGCGTCGAGGTACGGGCAGTCCTGCTCGACCACGAAGACCTCTTGGCGGAGAGCGAGCAGGTCGTAGAGCGTCCGCACGTCGAGCTCGTCGAACGACAGGCAGGACCACTTCACGGAACCATCCGGTCAAAGAGCAGGCTGTACTGCCAGTCGGTGGTCTGGGAGGCGGTGGACGAGCAGGTCAGCTGGACCGTCGTCTCAGTCGGACACGGGTGGTCCCGGTTGAGTGACCACAGGCTGATGCGCCCGGCCTGCTTGTCGTCGACGAAGGTCAGCGTCTGCTCGGCGTCGGTCATGTCGAAGGTCTCGGAGAGCACATCGTTGAGGCCAATCATCGGCGTGGTGCCAATCTTCGCCCAGAGCTCGGCTTCGGTGAGGCTCACTCCCGCACCCCGGTACAGCGTGTCGAGCTGGCCATGGAGTGCGGTGATGGCATCGATGCCGTACTCGCCCATCTGCTCGCGGGGGTTGGGCGCCGCGCCGTCACCGTAGTCCATGGTCATGACGTTGACGCCGGCGAGGTCCACGCCTGCCGCGAGTGCTGCGCGCACCGCCGACACGCCCTCCCCCGTCAGCCCGCTGGGCAGCACGGGTAAAGTGAGCCACACCTTCAGCTCGCCTCCGTTCGTCCGGTAGGTCGACTGTAGGCTGGCGATCGCTGCGTTTCGCTTGGTCTCGGCGGAACTGTCCGAGAGCCACGACCCCTCGACGTCGAAGTCCACCACCACAGTGCGGGCAGAGCCATGCACCGAAGTGATCGCCTGCTGGTAGGCGACCTCCGTGGCCGCTGCATTTCGACACGCCGAAGCAAGCGGGGTGCTGGCCGCGCCCCCGAAGCTGATGACGACCTCGCCACCATTCGCACGCACGCGGTCGACCTCGTCGTAGAGGAAGTACTGCTGACCGCGATCCCAGGCGTCGGGGCCAACCTCGATGCCGTAGTAGGTGCCCCAAGTCGGGGTGCAGCTCCGCGAATCCTGGGCGACCACGAAGCCAAGCACAAAGTGGTCCACGCCGGTGTCCTGCTGGATCTGCGCGAGACGAAGCGCGGGGTAGAGCGAGGCATCGACGTAGGGCGCGAAGAATCGGTCCGGAAACCCGAGGACAACGTCGGTGTCGGTGTCGGTGTCCGCATCTGCGTCGGTGTCCGCATCTGCGTCGGTGTCCGCATCCGCGTCGGTATCGGCATCTGCGTCGGTGTCGGCATCCGCATCGGTGTCGGCATCCGCATCGGTGTCCGCATCCGCATCGGTGTCCGCATCCGCGTCGGTATCGGCATCCGCGTCGGTGTCGGCATCTGCGTCGGTGTCGGCATCTGCGTCGGTGTCCGCATCTGCGTCGGTATCGGAGTCTGCATCGGTGTCGGTGTCGGTGTCGGCGTCGTCGGGCTCGCCCACACACACCGGCGCGCCAAAACAGTCGGCGTCGAGGCAGTCGAAGTCGCCGTCGCCGTCATTGTCGGCACCGTCACTGCACTCGCCGGGCTCGCGCCCTTCCCAGGTTCCACAGCCGGACAAAAGTGCGAGCAATAGCACGGATCGCATCGCGCCCTCCCCGGCCACTCTACCCATGGGTCCACTCCATGTACCAGTCGTCCACGACACGGCCGTCGCGACGGCGGACAAACGCCTTGCGCAGGTAGGCGCGCACGAAGCCGACGCTCTCGTACAGCGCCAGAGCGCGGTGGTTGTCGGCCAGGCAATACAGCTCGAGTCGGCCGATCTCATGGTCGATGGACCACTCGAGGCCCGCATCCACCAAGGCCCGACCAAGACCCAGCCCCTGGTGCGTGGGGGTCACCCCCATCGACAACTCGGCGTTGTGGTACAGCGAGTCCACGGGAATTCGCTCGATATCCAGGCTCCCGACGACGACACCGTCCACCTCCGCGACCAGCAACAGGTCACCCGGATGCAGAAAGCGAGCGATGTGGGCCCGCCAATGGTCGGTGGGCCGAATCTCGGACACCTCCATCACCACGCCACGGTCGGCCCGCACAATCGCGGCATTGACCGCCTGAAGCTGGCGAGCGTCCGACAACTCGGCCGGCCGGATCACCGCGACACGTCCATCGCGAAGCTGCATTGGTCCCCCACCCCGGCGGACTAACGCGTGCTAGACCGAGACCATGATCGACGACCTCATTGCCTGGGTCCGGGCCGAGCTCACAGCGCGGGCTGACCCCGAAGCGGCTCCCGCGATGGCCGCCTACCTCAAGACCGACATGCCCTTCTACGGCGTGAAGCGACCGGCGCTCAAGGCGGTCACGCGAGGGGCCAAGGCGTTCAAGCCCAGCTCGCGTGAGGTCTATGAGCAAGCGGTTCGGGCTCTGTGGGCGCAGCCGCACCGCGAAGAGAAGTACATCGCCATTCAGTACGCGCGTGCCTTCCGTCGCTACGTCACCATCGACTCGCTGCCGCTCTACCTGTTCATGGTCCGCGACGGCGCCTGGTGGGACCTGGTCGATGAGATTGCGTCCCACCTCGTGGGCAAGGTCTGGATGGACGAGCGCGACGTCGTTGGCACCCTCGCCGATCAATGGGTTCTGGACGAGAGCCTGTGGATTCGTCGCACCGCGCTGATCGGTCAGCTGCGCCACAAGGCGGACACCGACAGCGCGCGCCTATTTCGCTACTCCGCAGACCTTGCGCACGAGCGCGAGTTCTTCATTCGCAAGGCCATCGGCTGGTCGCTTCGACAGTATGGACGCACCGATCCCGACGCCGTCCGCGACTTTGTCGAGGCACAGGGCGACCGGCTCTCAGGCCTGTCCAGGCGCGAGGCCCTCAAGCACCTATCCTAGGTCTCGGCGAGCACCCCGAGGATGCCCTCACCGAACCGACGGATGCGCTTGGGACCCATGCCCTTCACGCTCTCGAGCTCGACTAGGCTGGAGGGGCGGCCATCGGCAATCAGGCCCATCGTCTCGTTGGTGAACACCTGGTACGGCTTCCATCGCAGCCGCCGAGCCTCGCGGGTTCGAAAGCGCTTCAGAGCGGCCACGAGCGGCGGATCACTCGATGCACGGCGAACCCTCGGAGTCGTGCGCACCGGCCGAACCCTCTTCTCTGGGATCCACACGGTCGGGTACTTGCGACCACGTTTGGCGAGCTTTCCCTCCGAGAGCATCCGGGAAATCTCCCGGACGAGGCTGCGTTCTGGAATCGCCTTCAGCGCACCATGGTGGGGATTACGCGCGACCCCCTTTCGGGTGACCGCCTTGGCCCGCGAGCCGCGCAGCCCCTTGGCCACCGTCGTGACGCCGAGTGGCTTCTTGAGTGCTTCCACGAAGTCCAGGACGAGCTGTTCTTGCTCGGCGGTGAGGGACACCGCGTCCTCTTCTTGGCGGCGCTCGCGGGTCTCGGTTCGCTTCTCACGCACGGCCTTGCGGGCGGCCTGAACCTGGTCCACGACCTGGTCCCCTGACGCACACGCATCGCAGCGTCCACAAGGGGGCGCCTGCTCGCCAAAGTGGGCGGCGAGCCGGGACTCGCGGCAGTCGGTCGCGTAAATGTAGTCGGCAAGCGCCTTCCAGCCCTGGACCTGACCCGGCGTCGGTCGTGAGCCGCGAATGCGCTCATGCGTACGCTTGTCGCCGGCGGAGTAGAGCAACACACATCGCGCTGGCTGCCCATCTCGACCGGCTCTGCCCGCCTGCTGGGCGTAGGCCTCGAGGGTGCCGGGTGACTGAACGTGCAAGACCAACCGCACGTCGGGCTGATCGATGCCCATGCCGAATGCGGTGGTCGCGACAATTACCCGGGCCTTGCCGGACTCGAAGTCCGCCTGCGCCTTGGCGCGCGCCCCGTCCGTCCGACCCGCGTGGTAGTGCGCGACCCGTCGACTGCGCGTCTTGAGGTCCTTCGCGAGCGCGGTCACCCGCTTGCGCGTCGCGGCGTAGATCACCGCCCGTCCCTCACCGATACCCTCGAGCAGCTGCTTGGCGCGCTCTGTCCGGGCCTTGTCGCCCTTGTGAAGCTCGACCGAGAGGGTCAGGTTGGGCCGCAGAAAGCTGCCCTGCACGTGCACGGGGTCATCGAGGTCGAGGCTGGTACGGATGTCGTCGAGCACCTCGGGAGTCGCGGTGGCCGTGAGTGCCACGACGGGAAGGCCGAGCTCATGCTTGAGCACCGCCAGCTGCCGGTACGGCTTGCGAAAATCGTGGCCCCATTCGGACACGCAGTGCGCATCGTCGACGGCGGCTCTGGCGAGGCGGTGCCGCGACAAGAAGCTCCGAAAGCGCTTCACCGCGAGTCGCTCCGGCGAGACATAGAGCAACGCCAGCTCGTCGGCACCTGAGAGCACCGCACGCTGCTCGTCCCAGCTCATCGACGAGTGCAGTGCCGCTGCCGGAATGCCCCGCTCGCGGAGCGCGCTGACCTGGTCTTCCATCAAGGCGATGAGCGGACTCACGACCAGCGTCAGCCCCTGCCCGGCCCGAAACAGGGCGACGGCAGGAACTTGAAAACAGGCGGACTTGCCCCCACCCGTGGGCAGCAGCACGGTGGCGTCGCGTCCATCGAGCACCGCCTGAACCGCGGCCTCTTGCCCACGCCGAAACTCCGAGTGTCCGAAGGCCTCAGCCAGTACGTCTCGTGCGTCGTCGAGTGAGACCACTAAGGCACCTGTACCGTGTGCGTGGCCGTGCTCTCGAGGCCCAGGCCATCGGTACAGTGAATCGCCAGCTCCCAGCTCCCCGAGATCGCATCCCAGGCCGATGCGAAGCTGTCGTCCTCGACCTCACCCGTGCGCACTACCGAGCCCCCCACGGACCAGGTGCAGGTCAGCGGTGGCTCGGTGCGGTCTTCGATGGTCGCCCCGAGGGTCACGAGGGTATCGACGGCGATGTTCGTCTCGGTGGGCGAGGTGATGGTCAGCACCGGGGCGGTGTTTGGCACCGCTGTGAGCGCAATTTCGTCCTCGAGAAACTCCATGCCGTAGAAGGCCTTCACCCCGAGCGTGTACGCCTCGGCTGGAGCCGCATAGGTCCACGTCTCGCGTTCAGTGCCGCTCACCGGCCCCCAGTCGACGCGCTCACCGTCGAGCGACCACTCCACGCGATCCGCCGCGCCATCGATGAAGATCACATCCACATCCACCAGCTCACCCACCTCGGGGGTCGTGCCCGGAGAGGTCAGGGTGATGCTCGAGACCAAGCCCGAGTCCTCGGTGGGGCCAGAGCAGGCGATGAGCGGGATCAGAAGCAGGAGGCGCATGCTTCTCAATACCTCAGAAGCGCGCCCTGCAACACCGCTAGTCCATGTCCTCGACAAGCTCGCCGACCACGCTCTGCTCGACGCTCATTCCGTCCTTGTCGGTCACCCGCATCGACAGCTCCGCCACGCGTCCACCGAGCTGGTCGAGGTTCCAACCAAAGAAGCGAAAGTGCACGTCTGTCGCCAGCCAATTGCCGGCCGAATCACCAACGTTCGCACAGACCAAGCGCGTCTCGTAGGACAGCGAGCCCAGGTCCTCACCGCTCTCGACATCCTCGCCCCAGAGCTCGAGGGTGACGCCGTCGACCAGATCGAGGCCATCGACCCGGCCGGTCAGCGCCGCGTATGGCGCGCCGCCTTGGGGTGGAGGCCCGAAGACGATGTCATCGCCCGACGTGAACTCACCAAAGCTTCGATCGGACGGCGTCAGCTCGAGCTCTGCGTCCCCACGGACCTGACAAGGCGCCCGTTCCACCGGTTCACAGGCCGCGAGACAGATCAGCGGAAGCAGCCACCTCATCTGTCTTCGCGACGCCGGAGTGCGAGGGGCAACAAGCCCAGCAGCAGGCCCACAGTCCCGACCGGCGAGGTCGTTGCACAGCCACAGGCACCCGTACCCTCGGCACGGAAGTCTTCGGCCTCGGCAGCGGCGCTGTCCCGATAGTCGAACATCATCTCGCCATCGCCGTCCGAGCCCAGGTCTTCGATGACCACGGCTGCGGGGGAGGTCAGGGGCTCCATGACGTCGAACTCGCTGGTCTCGTGCTCCCAGATCCACTGCTGCGACGGCAGGCTGATCTCGCGACCGTCCGAGAGAATCAAGGTGCGGTCGGCCTCTTCCCAGGTCTCGCCGCTGAGACAGTCGAACTGCAGGGTCGCGGTGTGCACGTTGCTGGCGTCCTGGTCCATGTCGCCGTTGAACACGAAGATGGGGTCGACGGTCATCTCGTCGGCGTCGAGGGAGCTGGTCATGCGCGAGATGTGCGGGTGGGCCGCAAGAATGCGCTCCGCTTCGCGCAAGCCGTCGATCAGACCGGTGTTGAGGGCCTCGGTCGCCGCGGCTGCATCCCAGCTGCTCGAGTCCACATGCTCGCTGTAGCAGGAGAGACAGTCGTAGAAGTTGCTCGCGCTCACGCCCTCATCGGCGAGGGTCTGCGGGTACGGAATGGCGTCCTGCAGGGCTGCGAGCAGTGCGGCGCTCGGCGGCAAACCCATGCCCATCAGGCGGTCAATCCACTCGAACGGCGTCGTGGCCGAGAGGAGCTGGCCCTCGTTGTAGGAGGACTCGTTGAAGATCGAGCCGGGACGAGTCGCGCCCGAGAAGTCCGTCGCGAAGGCATGTCCGCCCGCCTCATCCGCCGCTCGCGAGATCACGTCGGCGTAGTTGTCGCCGCCCGTGAACCAGTTGATGGCGGCCTCGTTGATGCGCACGTGCAGGTAGTTGTCGGGCACCGAGCGCGCCTCGCCGAGAACGTAGACGGTCAGCGGCATATCGGGGGTCGCGGCGACCGAAGTCAGCTGAATCGGAACACTCGCGGTGCGGCCTTCGTAGCGCATGCCGAGCGGAACCAGGTCACCCGTCTCGGAGCCCGCCGAGAGCTTGAGCGCGACGAAGTACTGATCAGAGGCCACGTAGGGCTCGAGCACCGACGAGAGGTCGGTCGGCAGGTCGTACCCGGCGTTGTTGAGCCAGGAGAGCAGGAGATCTGCGGTCTCGGCCTGGAGTGTGACCGAGTCGTACGGTCCGACGCGCTCCTCATTGACCACGGTGACGCCATTGCCGCCGGTCGTCGGGCTCGGCGGTCCGCCGTCGGCATCGGCTTCGGCATCGTCGTAGAGCATGTCCCAGGCGCACTCACCGCTGTAGTCCCACTGCAAGTAGAACTGCGGCTTGGTCTGGGTGCGAAGGCCCGTAAACAGTGCATCCGAAGACGGGAACAGCTCGGGGACATTCGCCACGGGCACAATCCAAGCGAAGTCCTCACTCGCGCCCTGGTAGGCGATGGAGACGTGCGCATCGACGGTTCCCGCGTCTTCGTCCACGCCGAAGATCACCTCTTCACCGGCCTGGTCGATCGGGAAGTCACGGTTGCAGAAGAAGCCACCACAGGCGAGCGCCTCGGCAGTGGGGATCATGGACAGAAGGGCAACGAGGGGGAGTGCAGCGCGCATCGTTTCTCCAGTGGTCACGAAGATAGCCGTCGAAGCTGGCGATCGCGCCTAGTTCCGGCGACGAAATCCGAGGGGAAGTAGAAGCAAGCCCACACCCAGAGCCGACATCGGCGACGTGGTCGAGCACCCACAGCCGGCGCGGTTGAAGCGTCGGGCCGCCGTGGCCGCCTCTTCACGGTAGTCGAGCATCACCTCGCCATCGCCTGCATCGCCGTAGTCCTCGACCAAGATGCCGGCGGGCTCGGTGAGCTCGGACATCAGCTCGAACTCGGTGGTGTCGTGGTTCTCGACCCACTGCTGCGAAGGCAGCGGAATCTCGCGCCCATCAGCGAGGATCAGCACGCGCTCGGCGTTGTCCCATCCCTCGCCGATGCCACAGTTGATCTGCAGGGTGGCCTCGCGAATGTGACTCATGGTCTGCGGAAGGTCCCCGTTGAAGACAAACTGCGGGTCGACGGTCATCTCGACGGCATCGAGGGAGCTCGTCATGCGGGTCATGTGACCGTGCGATGCGAGCATCAACTCCGCTTCGCGCAGGCCGTCAATCAGCCGCGTTTCCAAGATGTCGGTCGCCGCATTCGCGTCGAAGGCGCTCGAGTCGACATACTCCGAGTAGCACTCGAGGCAGTCGTAGAAGTTCGCCGCCGAGATGTCCTGCTTGGCGAGCTCTGCGGGGTACGGAATCACAGCCTTGAAGGTCTCGAGCAAGGCCGCGCTCGGGGGAAGTCCCATGCCGAGCAGCTGGTCGAGCCACTGGAAGGGCGTGGTCGAGGCACGAAGGGCGTCGGCATCGTAGTACTGCTCGTTGAACACCGAGCCGCGCATGTCGGCCGTGGCGCCGGAGAAGTCGGTGGCGAAGGCGTGTCCACCCGCCTCATCGGCGGCGATCGAGATGACGTCACTGTAGTTCGAGCCACTGTCGAACCAGTTCACCGCCGCGTCGTTGATGGTGACGTGCAGGTAGTTGTCGGGCACCGCGCGGTCCTCGCCAAGCACGTAGACGGTGAGCGGCATATCGGGCGTGGCCGCGACGCTGGTCAGCTGAATCGGGATGCTCGCGCCATTGCCGGCGTAGCGCATGCCCAGCGGCACCAGGTCTCCGGTCTCGCGACCCGCCGAGAGCTTCAGGGCCACGAAGAACTGCCGATCAGCAAGGTACGGCGTCAGCACACTATCGAGCGTGTTCGGAAGGTCGTAGCCCGCGTCGTTGAGCCAGGTCAGCAGCGCGGTCGAGTCGGTGGCCTGCAGTACGACGGTGTCGTACGGACCCACCTGCTCTTGGGCCACGACCGTGACGCTCTCGCCGCCATCGCTCTCGGGGGAGGCGAAGGCACCGGTGTCCCCTCCCCCGGCAAGAGCGGCATCATTCTGGAAGCCCCAGTCACAGACGCCGTTCGTCTCCCAGTTCAGCCAGAACTGCGGCTTGGTACGCGCACTCAGCGCCGAGAACAGCGCATCGGAGGACGTGAACAGCTCGGGCTCTTTGGGGACGGGAACAATCCACGCGAAGTCTTCGCTCGCGCCCTCGTAGGCGATCGAGACATGACTCGTCACGACGCCCTGGTCCTCGTCCACGCCGAACACGATGGACTCGCCGGCCTGGTCGATCGGGAAGTCCCGATTGCAGAAGAAGCCGCCGCACGCAAGGGCGTCAGCGGTCGGCCAGAGGGCCAGAACCGAAAGAAGAGCAAGTTGCCGCATGATGATCTCCAGAATCCCCCTCCATCATAGCAATCGTCATGCCATGCGTGCTGAGGGCGAAGGGATGGGGATCATCACGATGCAAGCACCGGAAGCGACGCCGAAACCACGACGTCGCTGTCCGACTACTGCGGCTGCTCGACGGTGCGCTCGATGGTGATGGCCTCGGCGCGACGGGCAGGCACACCCTCGTGGCAAGGAACGCCGCCCTCGGGAGCGGGATCGAGGATGATGAACTGCACGCGACGGTTGGTCGCGCGGCCCTCTTCGGTCTTGTTGTCACCAAGGGCGCAGGTCTCGCCGTAGCCGACCGATGTCAGGCGAGCGGCATCGACACCGGCGTTGGTCAGGAACTCCATGACCGCATCGACGCGACGCTGCGACAGGTCGAGGTTGTAGCTGTTCTTGCCCTGCGAGTCGGTGTGACCCTGCAGCTCGACCTTGACGATCTCGGGGCTGACGAGGAGGTTGTTCGCCACCTCGTTGAGCAGCGCCTGCGACTCCTGCTTGATCACGGCCTCGTCGACGTCGAACTGAACCTGCTCGAGGATGACGACCTCTTCGGTGGTCAGCTGCACGACGGCGGGCTCGAGGATGACCTCGACCACGACGAGCGACAGCTGGTTGGCCTTGATCGTCAGCTCCTTGCGCTCGGTGCCGAAGCTGTCGGCCGAGATGAGCAGACGCCAGTCTCCGGGGGAGAGCACGAAGATCTCCTCGCCATCGTCGCCGAGTCCCTCGGGCTCACGGTGACGCGGTCCCTGGAAAGACACGGTGGCATCGATGATGTCGCCTTCGCTGGACTTGGTGATGACGCGCACGGCACCCGGCAGCCAGACCAGGTCGACGGCCACGCTGTTGTCGCCCTCTTCGAGGACCAAGTTGTTGTCGACGTGACCGGCGACGCCCGTCTTCTCGGACGGCTCGAGGCCAAACTCGACGGCGGTGCCAGGCATCATGTCCTTGAGCACCAGCACACCGTTCTCGTCGGTGCGTCCGAGGATTTCATCGCCAATCCGCACGGGAACGCCGGCCATCGGCCCGCCCTCGGGATGGGTCACGACCAGGCGCACGTCGGAGAGCTGATCGGGGCAGCCATCGTCGTCCTTGTAGTCGTTCTTGTCTTCGGCCTCTTCGGGACAGGCGTCCTCGGAGTCGATCATGCCGTCGCCATCAGCATCTTCGATCTTGCCGATGGCGTAGTTCACACCCGCGAAGATGCGGTAGGACGCCGCCGAGGCACCCTTGGTGATCGCGGTCGAAGCGCCACCGGTCCACGACAAGCCGGAGTCACCGACCAGGCCGCGGGCCGAGAAGAGGAGCTCACCAGGGCTGTTCGAAACGGGAACTTCGTTGGATGAGAGGCTCGGGCGGAAGTTGACTTCCCCGCGAAGACCGAAGTTGTCGCTCACCGCAAACGAGCCACCGAGGCCGGTGAGCAGCTGGGTTCCACCGAGCAGGTTGTGGAAGTCGGGCTTCGGGTTCGCCTCGATGCCGAGGTTGTAGCTGACATCGACCGGACCGCCGCCGTAGCTCGCCGCCACGATGGCACCGCCACCGAAGCCGCCGTCGCCCTGAAAGCGGTCCGACGCTCCGATGGGCAGGTTCGCAAACGGAATCGCCGAGAGACCAAAGCCGCCATCGGCGTCGCCGGCCACCACGATGCCCACGGGCACCGAGAGGCGGAAGTCACCGCCCGAGGGGCCCTGACCCCCGTCGAGGCCTGTGCTCGTGAAGTAGATCGGACCCGAGAGCGCCACCGCAATGCGCTCGTGCAGACCGGCCTGGATGCCCAGGTTCAGCGCGAGCATGTTGTCGAGCAACGGCTCGCGAACCGGGTCGCCACTGCCCGTAGACCGGAACTGCACGAAAGGCGACTCTGCGTACTCGAAGAGACCCGAGAAGCCAATCGCGCCTTGCACCTGCCGCTCTGCGCGCCAAGTCGTGAGCAGATCAGCGAGGTCGCCATCGTCGCCGGCCATGTGAAAGCCGTGGGCGTCGTAGCTCTGCGCAAAGGCAGGCGAGGCAGAGAGAACAGCGAGGCTACAGAGAAGACTGCGCATCCGAAACTCCAAGTTCCGAAAGAAGTGAGGGGCCCGTGAAGGCCCCTGCGAAGGGGGTCTTAGGCGACGCGGCGCCGGCGAAGCAGCGGCAGGGCGAGCAAGCCGAGCATCCAGGGCATCGAGCCACCGGTGGACGAGGTCGAGCAGTCACAGCCGCCCTGCACCCAGATGTCCTCGCCGGTGTCGCCGTCGCCGGTGTCGCCACCGTCGTCGTCGAAGTTGGTGACCTCGACATCGGTCGCATCGACGCCCGCGTAGGCGGTGTCGGCACTGGTGGCTGCGGCGAGCTCGACCATGAAGACGATGTCGCCATCGACGAGGTCATCGTCGACACCGGTCACATCCACGGTCTGCGGCGTGTCCCAGTTGGCGGTGGTGAAGGTCAGCGAAGCGACGCTGACCTCACCCTCGTCCGTGTTCGCGCTGGCCACCGGAATGGTGACGTCCGCGCTCGGGGCGGTGCCGAGTACGACGGTGAAGCTGTCGGACAGGCCGGTCTCGTCGGTCTCGAGACCGTCGATCGGCGTCACGATGATCGAGGCGCTGTCGTCGTCGAGGTTCTCGACGTCGACGGTGCCGATGGCGCCGGTGAAGGCGGCATCCGAGCTCGTCGCGGTGAGCGTGATCGTGTAGGTGATGTCGCCGTCGACGATGGCGTCATCGACACCGGTGACGGTCACGTTCTGCGTCGTGTTCCAGTTCGCTGCGGTGAAGCTGACGGTCGCCGTGGACACGGTGCCCTCGGTCGCATCCGCCACCGCAATAGCCACGTCGACGTCCGCGGTGGGCTCTGCGGCGAGCTCGACCGTGAAGGTGTCGGTGCCACCGGCTTCGGTGGTCTGCAGCGGCGTGGTCGCGCCACCGTTGATCACCACGCTGCCAGAGTCGTCATCCTCGTTGATGAGGTCGACATCGTCCGCGGCAAAGCCGTCGTAGGCGGAGTCGCTGGAGGTCACAGTCGTCGTCACCTGGTAGGCGATGTCGCCGTCGACCAGGCTGTCGTCCTGACCGGTCACCGTCACCGTCTGTGCGGTGGACCAGTTGGCCGAGGTGAACACGAGCGAAGCGGTGGAAGCCGTTCCCTCGGAGGCGTCGGTGGAGGCGATGGCCACGGTGACGTCGGCGGTCGGAGCCGAGGTCAGCACCACGGTGAAGTCCTGGGTTCCGCCAGCCTCGGTGGTCGTTCCAGACGTCGGAGCCACGGTCACGCCGACGGTGTCGTCATCGATGTTGATGGCGTCGATGTCGTCGAGGTCGAGGTTGTCGTAGGCCGGGTCGTTCGAGGTCATCGCATCAATCTGCACGACGTACGCGACGTCGCCATCCTGAAGCGCATCGTCGACACCGGTGACGGTGACGGTCTGCGCCTGATCCCAGTCGGTGGTCGTGAAGACCAGCGAGGCCGGGACCGAGCCTTCGGTGGCATCCGAAGAGCTGAGCGGCACGGTGACGCTGTCGAGCGGCTGGCTGGACAGGGCGACGGTGAAGCTGTCGGTTCCGCCAGCCTCGGTCGTGGTCAGCGTCGTTCCGGGAGTGATGTCGAAGACCAAGCCCACCACGTCGTCATCGGCGTTGTCCCACGGGATGTCCGTGAGGTCGATGCCGGCGTAGTTGGTGTCGTTCGAGACGACCGCATCGACGACGAGGTCGAAGCCGATCGTGCCGTCGACGACGTCATCATCGACGCCGGTGACCGTCAGCGTCTGCACCTGGTCCCAGTTCGTCGCGTCGAAGACCAGCGAGGCCGCCGAGACGGTGCCCTCGGCCGTGTTCGAAGACGAGAAGCCGATGGTCACGGTGTCGGTGGGCTGGGTGTTGAGCACGAAGTCGACCGTGTCGGTCGTTCCGGTCTCGTTGGTGAACAGTGCCGCTTCGCCACCAACGCCCGCGTCGGTCGTGATGGTGAAGCCGGCAGAGTCGTTGTCGGCGTTGGTGACGTCGACATCATCGACTGCGAAGTCGTTGAACGCGAGGTCGGAGCTCTGCGCCGGTCCCAGGTTCAGGGTGTAGGTCACAGGTCCGTCGATCACCGCGTCATCGACGCCGGTCACGGTCACGGTCTGCGGACGGTCCCAGTTGGTGCCGTCGAAGGTCAGCGAAGTCGTCGAGAGCGAGCCCTCGGTCGTGTTCAGGCCCGCAATGTCGATGGTCACATCGGCGGAGGGCTGTGCCGACAGCACCACCGTGAAGTCGTCACTGGTTCCGCTCTCGGAGGTCGAGAGGACCAGCGGGTCGACGACGATACCGGCGCGGTCGTTGTCTGCGTTGTTCCAGAGGATCTCGACTTCGGCGAGGTCGTTGAAGGCCGTGTCGGCACTTGCCGTCGGGCCGCGCACGAGGGCGAGGGTGATGTTGCCGTCGACGAGGTCGTCGTTGACGCCCTGGACACCCACCTTGACGCCGCTGTCCCAGTTGGACCGGGTCAGGGTCACCGTGCTCGGGCTCGTGACAATGCCTTCGCCGAGGTCGTTGGAGCTGACCTCGAAGCGGACATCGGCCGAGGGCTGGCGCGAGAGCGTGAACAGCACCGTGTCGCTGGTGAGGTCCTCGGAGGTGGTGATCTCGCGGCTGCTGAGCGTCGAGATGACTGCGGGCTCGGTGGCGTCGATGAAGCTCAACAGCGGGATGTTGTCCGTCGGACAGACACTGGCGTTTCCGCCGCCCTGGCTGCAGTCGGTGCCGACCCAGCCCGGGTTGTCGTCTTCATCACCGAAGGTGACGATGTTCTCGGTAAACGTGATGTCGACGCTCGCCCAGACCATGTCGCCGGGCTCGAGCACGCCGGGAAGACGGCTCGTCACACAGAGATCACCCTGCTTGTTCGAATCCGCACCTGCCGTCTCGAGGCCCCACACCACATCGCGACCGGCGAGCACGCTCGTCGTGCCACCAATCGTCGCGTAGTAGGTCTCGTTTGCGTAGCTCACACCGTTCGGAATCGGCAGGCAGATCCGGTAGTTTCCGGCCAAGGTCGCCGCACTGCGCAAGTCGTTGTTGTTGAACATGCCGTACACGAGCTTCTTGGTCGTGCCCTGTGCGTAGGCGTTCTCGACCTGTGGAGCGGGACTGTGCGTACAGCGCGGCGGAATCGGTGTGTCGCCGGTGTCGTAGAACTCGAAGCCGCAGCCATCGACCTGGGCGGTGTACTGCTTCACCGTGACGGTGAGGTCGGGAAGGGTGTCAGCTGGGCAAGCGAGGGCATTGCCGAGTCCATCTGAGCAGTCGGAGCCCACCCAGCCAGGCTGGCTGTTCGTGTCGACGAAGTTCGCGTCGAACAGGTCGAACGTAAAGTCGGCGGTCACCCACATCACGTCGCCGGGCTCGAGCACGAGCGAGCGACTGCTCAGCGTCGCGCACAGGCTGCCACTGCTGTCGTCGAAGATGGCCGATGGCTGCACCGTGGTGCCACTGCGGTTCGTGACCGACAGCGAGGCGTTCGCGTGGGTCACATTCGGCGGCAGCGGCAGACAGACCGAGAACATGCCGCCGAGGGTGGCGGTGTCTGGGTCGGTGGGCACGCGGGCACCGTAGGTGAGGTTGTGCGTGCTGTAGGGCTCCACCGGACCGAGGGTCTGCGGCGAGGCCATCTCGCAGGTGAGCGAGGTGAGCGGACCGGGGTTGTCCATCACGAAGCCGCAGTCGTCGATGCGTGCGACGTATTCGCGCACGTCGACGGTGAGGTCAGGGAGCGTGTCGGAGGGGCAGGCCTGCGCGTTGCCGAGCATGTCACTGCAGTCGGTACCGACCCAGCCTGGCTGTCCGTTTGTGTCGACAAAACGCGCGTCAGTCGTTCCGAAGGTGAAGTCCGCGGTGACCCACATCACGTCGCCGGGCACGAGCACGAGCGAGCGGCTGCTCAAGGTCGCGCACAGGCTTCCGGAGCTGTCGTCAAAGATGGCGGGCTGCACCGTCGTGCCGCTACGGTCGGTAACTGAGAGCGACTGGTTGGCGTAGGTCACGCCGGACGGGAGCGGCAGGCAGACCGAGAACATGCCACCGAGAGTCGCCGTATCGGCATCGGTGGGCACGCGAGCGCCGTAGGTCAGGTTGTGCGTTGTGTTGGGGTCGATGGGACCGAGTGTCTGGGGCGAGGCCATCTCGCAGGTGAGCGATGTGAGCGGTCCAGAGTTGTCCATCACAAAGCCACAGTCGTCGATGCGAGCGACGTACTGCTTGACCGGGACGGTGAGAGCTTGGAGGTTGTCGAAGGGACAGACCGAGCCGTTGCTGACGAGGTTGCCGCCCCGGTCACGCTGAGAACAGTCGGTGCCGACCATGCCCTCCGCGCCCGTGGCGTTGACGAAGGTGACATCCGAAGTTCCGAAGGTGACGTCGAGGAGAACGGTCAGCTGGTCACCGGGAACCAGCGCTGCGGTTCCACCGTTGTACGTCGCCTCGTAGTGGCCCTGAATGTTGGCATCGGCACCGACCGCGTTGAGCCCAAAGGTGGTGTCGATTGCCGAGAGCGCCACGCCATTGAGGTAGAGACGCGGGTTCGCGGTACCCAGCCCGTTCGGTAGCGGCAGGCGAATCATGTAGGTGCCGCCGAGGTCAGCGTTCTCGGCGACCTGCATGCCGTAGGCGAGCTGATGGGTCGAGTTGGGCTCGATCGCCGCCGCGGTGGCGGGCTGCGGGTTGTCGGTGCAGCGAGGCTCGGAGAAGGTTGCGCCGACCGCACGCACGTCGATGCCGCAGCCGTCGACATTGGCATTGTAGACGGCGATCGGCTGAACAAAGGGCCGCAGCGCTGTGAACTCGCAGGTCTGATCAACCGGGTCACAGTAGTTCGCCACGCCGGTGCTTCCGCTCTCGCTGAAGTACCTCGCCTCGCCCGTCAGCGAGACGCCATAGGTCACGTCCACCGTCGCGTAGAGGCTTTGGCCCGAAGCGAGCGACGCAGGACGCAGTCCCGCGGAATAGAACGAGCTGCAATAGTCGCCCTGGATGTTTGCATCAGCGGTAGCGGTATTGAGGCTCCACGTCACGCCCTCGAGGGGAACATCAGAGGTCGAGAGGTACATGTTTGGGCTTGACGGAGTAGCCCCCACCGGAAGCGGCACGCACAGCCTGAAGGGGTCGGTCATGTTCGCGCCGGCCGCCGTACCGTTGAGTACACCGAACTTGATCTGATGGGAGCTATTCGGCTCGATCACCACGCCCGTCTGCAGAGTCGTCGCCCCGCAACCCCGGGCAGCAAACGGCGCAGGTGCGGTGCCCACTGGGTTGACCCTGAACCCGCAAGGCTGGGGGTCAATGACACCTCCGGCAAAGGCGGGCATCGACAGTAGAAGGCCCGAAACCGAGACGGCGGCAAGCTTGAGAATGTCCATTTGAAGGACCTCGAAGAGCATTGGGTCGGCGGGTCACGAGGAACATCCCAGCCAGAGCCCATGGTGATGGGGGCGCACAATAGAGGGAAAACAGGCCGAAAGCAACGACGAATACGTCGTCATCGGCCGATTGAATGAGCGCGCTCGGCGACCCGATTCAGAGCAGAGCTCCGAGGCCGAAGAACGCGGGGCAGGCGCACGGAGGAGTTCCCGCGCCTAGACGCGAGGCCCCGTACCCTCTTCTCGAGGAGCCGTCCGACGCGCCCAGGTGCGCACACAACGCCATTCACCCCATCCATCCAGGTGAATCGCGCCACCTGTGACCGAAGTCACAATCGACAGGCCCCGCCGCCTTCCCTCTCGGCCCCTGGTGTCTAGCCATCGCCATCCCCGAGGAGTGTCCCGTGAACTTGTTCGACGAATCCGTGCCCGCCTTCATCCGCATGCTCAAGAACCTCGAGCGCTGGCTCGATGAGGCCGAGACCTACGCCACTGAGCGCGGCTTCGACGTCGAGGACCTGCTCACCGCACGCCTCCACATCGACCAGTACCCCCTCACTCGGCAGATCCAGGCCGCCTGCGACTCTGCAAAGCTCGCCACCGCACGCCTTGCCGAGGCCAAGGCCCCGGTCCACGACGACGTCGAGACCACCCTCGCCGAGCTTCGCACACGCATTGGCGAGACCCTCGCGTTCATCGAGGGATTCTCAGCCGAGGACTTCGAGGGCAAGGCCGACGCGAAGCTCTACCTTCCCTTCCTGCAAGGCGGCTACGTCGTGGCGAACGACTACCTGCACCAGTTCGCCCTCGCGAACTTCTACTTCCACATCACCAATGCCTACGCGATCTTGCGGCACAACGGTGTGAAGCTCGGCAAACGCACCTTCATCGGACACATGAACGTGCAGATGCCCGAGGCCTAGGCAGTATCGCCTAGAGCTTTCGAATCACCGCGCATTCGGTTCGGCGCAGGCCGTCGACCGCCTGGTAAACAGGGCCTACCCACACCACGCCCGTGGGGTAGTCGGCGGCCGGCGCGCGGTACGTCGCCGCGGCGTAGTCCACGCAAATGGGGTCAAGCCGGAGCGGCGCGTGCGCCCATCCGCCGTAGGCCATCCCCGTGTAGAGCACCTCCCATCCAGCCGGCGCGCTTTGCGTGTCCCACACCGTCGCGGTGACCCGTTCGGAGTAGAGGGTGGCGCCCGCGAGGTACGGGGGCCTGTCTTGCCCATCGGGATTCTCGGGCCGACTGCCGAGTTCGTAGATGCCAGCCATCAGCACCACCGGCGACAAGTGTCGACCTTGGGTACCCAGGAAGGCATCGGGGTCCTGATTCGGGATCAGCATCATCTCGCCCACGCCGGCTTCATCCGCATTCACGCCAGACGCAAAGCCGTGGCCTGTCGTGACGACCGTGGTGTCAGGGAGCGCCTCGGCGCTTCCCCAGCGCGTGAACACGTGACCCGCCGTCGGCATCGCGGCCCACAGCGCATCGACTTCGGCCCGCAGCTCAGCGAACTCGGCGTCCTGGGACGCACTTGGAGGCTTGGCTTCGGCAACTCCAGCGCACATCGTCAAGATGATCGTCAACCACATCGCATACCCCTCATTCATTAGGAACCCTGTTCTAGGCCGACATGCGCTCGCATGCCACAAAAAGAATGCGTTTATTACATCAATTGGGCGATATGTGGTCTTTGTGCGCTTGGCTCCGCAAACGAAGGCTTCGCCTCGATCTCGCGCTACCCTGCCCTCGACGTGACCGAATCCCGCCCCATCCCCAAGCTGCGCCTGCTGACGATCCTGGCCGTCGGCGTGTATCTGCAGGTCGGTCCGGTCACGCACCAAGCCCTGGGCATGCAGAAGATGCCGGGCTTCAAGACCTGGCGCATGTACCGAGGCTTTGGCCAGGACATTTGCCGCGTGCGCTTCTACGAACAGCGCCCCGACGGCACTCGCGCTGACATCGACCGCTTCGAGGTCCTGCGCACGACCCGCACAGAGGCCCCGCGCTACATCACGTTCATCCCCAGTGAGGCCCAGGTCGCGCGAACGGGGGAGACACTGTGTCGCAAGCTTCGCCGCCCCGCAGACCTGCGGGTCGATGGCGACTGCGGGTCGATGCATACTTGGCGGTCGATGGACCGACTCGAGGGCGTGAATCTGTGCACGCTGGATGAGCCTCGATTCCGCGCGCTGGAGCGCCGATGATCTGGCGATGGTTTAGCGATCGGGTGCTGTTCTACGAGGGCTCCACCCGTGGCGCCGCCATCCTGCGCATCCTGCTGGCACTGCTGCTGTGGACCCGATGGGGTACCGATGTCGCCCCGTTCGTCGACGCCTCCCCTGCCCGGCTCGCGCTCGCCGCATCGTTCTATCTCTCGACGACGGGGATGCTGCTCGGGGTGTACAGCCGCATCTCGACCGCGTGGGCAGCCGCGACTGTGCTCGCGATGGTGTTCTGGTTTGGGCCGAATGGCGTCGAGCCATGGACGCACCACCACACGGCGATCCTCGCTCTCTCCACGGCCCTGTGCGCCCTCACCCCGTGCGGCCACTCGTACTCCTGGGACCGCTGGCGAGCGCTGAAGCGTGGCACCGCCCCCGTCGAGCGTGCACCGCTGTGGGGCATGCGACTCGTCGGCTTGCACGTCAGTACCGTCTACTTCTGGACGGCGTGGGACAAGAGCTTCTGGGGCAATATCTCCGGCGATCGGCTCGAGATGGCGATGCACACGCTGTACCTCGGCAGCGATGCGTCCACGATTCCGGGCTTTCACACCGCCATGATGCTCGCGTCGGTCGCCGTCATCGCGCTGGAGTACTTCTTCGTCGTGGGTCTGTGGGTTCGACGTTGGCAGTGGTGGACCTTTCCGCTCGGCTTCGCGATGCATGCGGCCTTCTTCATCCTGCTTCCAGTGGGCACCTTCACTGCCACGATGTTCGCGCTGTACATCGCGTTCGTCGACGCCGATGCGCTCCACGACTGGCTCGACCGCATGGGTGGCGACACGTAGCGAGGCCTGGAACAGGTCTGAAACATTTGCAGACCCGGGTGGATCCTACCTTTTCGACAAGGCCGGTCCACACGTCGTGGGCCCCTTGGGGTCACCATGCTTGCACTGAGTTTCGAAGCCGTTGTTGTGGTGTTGTTTGTCGCTGCTTTCGCGCTCGCTCTACGCAGTGGGGACAGGCCTCGGGCCCTGCGTCTGCCCTTGGCCGCGGCCTTCGGTTGGCTCGTGGAGATGGGCTTTCTCGCGCTGCCGTCCTCCGCCTACCACTACGAGGGCTTCTCGATGTACCTGCCCGGCGGCGTCCCCGTCGGCGTCCTGCTCGGATGGAGTGTGATTCTCTACGTGAGCGAAGAGGTCGCAGCGCGCCGCAGTACGTCGATGGCTTCGACCACCGCACTCACCGCACTCGTCGCCCTGTCCTTTGACCTCGGACTCGAGCCCATCGCCAGGGCAGGCGGTCTGTGGCACTGGAACACCGAGACGCCGTACCACTCGGCCTACCTGCTCGGCATTCCGGTCGACAACTTCGTCGGCTGGGCGGTGATCTCAGGCAGCTGGGTCGCGCTTCGAAGCCGCGGCACCACCTCGGTCAAGCCCATTCTCCGACGGCTGCTGTTGTCGGTGGTAGCGGTCTTCGTGACCTACGCGGTCCTCATCACACCCATCTACTTGCTGCTCGGTCAGATCTGGGGAACGGCTGTGATCTTCGCGGCGACCCTCGCGCTGTTCGGAACCGCCGCAACCCCGCCCCGTGCGACAACGACCCGCTTCGATGCCATCGCGATGGTCTCGATGTACGCGTGGATCGCCCTCGCCGGCATCGGCAGTGGTGCCTCTGCAGACCCAGCGTTCTGGGGCGTCGCGCTGGTGCCCATGACCTGGGGCCTGCTCGCCGCAAGCCCGCTCTCCCTGCGACAGGCGAGCGAGCCTGCCCTCGTCACCGCAGAAGGCAGCGTGGTTCCCGCAGAGCCCCGGCCAGGAGGTCCCACGTGCTAGTCCCCAACCGTGGAGGGCGAGTGCACACCGTGATCATTGGAGCTGGCGCCGCTGGCGCAGTCATCGCCGCGCGGCTGACCGAGCGAAGCAACTTCGATGTGCTGCTGCTCGAGGCGGGTCCGGACTACGGTCAGGACATTCCAGACGACCTTGCGAACGGCCGACAGAACTCACTCACCGAGCACGACTGGGGCTTCAGCCACCGCCCCTCCTCCCGCATGCCGACGCTGCCCATGCCCAGAGGCCGCGTGGTCGGCGGAAGCTCCGCGGTCAACACCTGCATCGCCCTGCGCGGCCAGCCCGAGGACTATGACGAGTGGGCCGCCATGGGCCTGGATGGCTGGTCTTGGGACGAGTGCCTGCCCGCCTTCAAGCGCCTCGAGAGCGACCTCGACTTCGGTGACCAAGCGCACCACGGTTCGGACGGCCCGCTCAAGGTCCGCCGCCACCCCCCATCCGAGCTGATCCCGTGGCAGGCCGCGTTCCTCGAGGGCTGCGCCGAGCTGGGCATGCCTTCCTGCGAGGACACCAACGCGCCTGGCGCTACCGGTGCGGGTGTCCACGCCATGAACAAGATCGATGGACGGCGCCTGTCTGCCGCAGAGGCCTGGCTCACGCCTGAGGTTCGCGCCCGACCCAACCTCACCCTCCAGGACCGCAGCACCGTGCACCGCGTCATCGTGCGGGACGGCCGCGTGCAGGGCGTCGAAGTCGAGCGGGACGGCGAGGTTCGCACCATCGCCTGCCATCGCGTCGTCTTGTGCGCCGGAGCCTTTGGCACGCCGGGCATCCTGATTCGCTCGGGCATCGGCCCCAAGCTGCAGCTCGAACGCCTCGGCGTCGAGGTGGTCAAGGACGTGCCCGCGGTCGGGTCTCGCCTGCTCGATCACCCGGGCAGCGCCCTGTTCTTCCGCCCAAGCGACGAAGCGGGCTGGCAGCCCGACAATCCCCTGATTCAGGCGGTGGCGCTGCTCGAGCCCGATGCCGAGTACAAGAACACCCTGCAGCTGCAGGCCGGCTCCTGCGTTCCGACCAAGTGGGGTTCGCCGCGGGCCGTGTCGCTGATGATGACGCTGTGCAAGCCGAAGAGCGTCGGCAGCCTGCGCTTCGACAGCGCCGATCCACACGCGCTGCCAGTCATCCACTCGAAGCTCTACGACCACCCCGATGACGTGGCACTCGCCGCAAAGGGCCTGCGCATGTTGGGCCGGCTCGCCGACACCGAGGCGATGCGCGATCTCGCTTGGTGCTTCTACCCGACGAAGTTCGTCGCCCGTCGCGAGAACCTGCTGCGCCGCTGGGCCCCGTACGCCTGCGACAGCGGCTACCATCCGTGCGGGACGGTACCCATGGGCGAGGCCACCGACGCGCGCGGCCGCATCGAGGGCGTTGCCGGGCTTCGGGTCGCGGATGCCAGCCTATTCCCAACCATTCCGGCCAGCAACATCCACGTGCCCACCCTGATGGTCGGAGAGCGCTTCGGCGAGTGGCTCGCGGGCGACCTGGAATAGCGCTGGCACCGCCGTCGATGCGGTAAGCTTGCGGCGTGATCACGCTTCAGACCGGATCCGTTGACGTCTCGCGGCAGATGTTCTGTACCGCAAGCGGTGAGGTGCGACTGACGGCACGCGAGGTCGAGCTGCTGCAGTACCTGGCCGCTCGGCCCGGGCACAGCGCCACGCGTGAGCAGCTGCTCGTCGACGTGTGGGGATACGCGCCGACCGTGAAGAGCCGCACCGTCGACCTGACCGTGCACCGCCTACGTCGCAAGGTCGAGATCGAGCCGTCGACACCCCGCGTGCTCACGGCACTGTACGGGCAGGGCTACCACCTCGTTCTCAAGCCTGTGGCTCCGGACTTCAAGACCTCGGCAGGCTTCTTCGGACGCGTCGACGAGCTCGAGGCTCTGGCCTTGTGGTGGCAGAGCGACGACCGCACGCTGACGCTGCTCGGACCGGGTGGAGCCGGCAAAACCACCCTCCTTCGCGAGTTCCTGGGCAGCCTGAGCCAGCCCATACAATTCGTGGATCTCACCGCCTGTACCGATGCGACAGAGGTGGCGGTGACCCTCGCCGCGAGCCTTGGCCTGCCGACCACCGATGCCCGGAAGCGCCTGGTTCACGCCCTGCGCTCACGCGATGGACTGGTGCTCGCCCTCGACAACCTCGAGCAGCTCCAACCCGACGCGCTCGCGCTGATCGCGACGTGCATCGACGCGATGCCGCAGAGCCGTTGGCTGTTCACGAGCCGCATCGACTTCGACATGGGCCGCACGCTGGAGCTTGGGGGCCTGGACGGTCCAGACGCCGCCGCCCTGTTCATCGATCGAGCGAAGCGGGCCTACCCGTCTTTCTCGACCACGCCCTCCGACATGTCCGAGATCGAGGCCGTCGCCGCGAAGCTGGAGGGCGTACCGCTTGCACTCGAGCTCGCCGCGTCGCGCATGCGCTTGCTGAGTCCGGCGGCGCTGCTGGAACGGCTCGAGAACCCGCTCGACTTGCTCAGCGACGAACAGAGCAGCCATCGCCACGGGGGCCTGGCACAGGTGATGGCCCACTCGTGGATGCTCCTCACCGAGCCCGAACAACACGCGCTCATGCAGCTCTCGTGGTTTCGCGGCCCCATCACCCCGACCGCAGCCGAGGCGCTACTCGGTCCCGAGGCCCTCAGTCGGGTCGACGCCCTGCTGCGCGCCAGTCTTCTCCGAGTCACCGATCTTGGCGGACACCGCGTCTACGGCTTCTGGGCCGCCGTCCGCGAGTTCTCGAGACAACAGGCCGACGCGCACAGTGATGCCGACGCACTGCGGCAGCGCTGGGTCAGTGCCCAGGTCGACCTCGCCAAGCGCATCGCGGACCAGGCCGACGAGCTCGAGTACAGCGCCGTGGTCCTTCAACAAGCACCGGATCTCGCGAGAGCCGCCGAGTGGGCCCCCGCCTGGCACGGTGAGGGCATCGCCCACCTCGCTCGCGCGTTGATCTTGCTGGCCCGCAACCGCGACATCTCGGGCTCCATCGAGACGCTGATCACCCGTGCGATTCGGGGATGCGAGAAACAGGGACTCGCCGCCCTAGAGGGCGAACTCCGACTCGAGCGCGTGCGCGCCCAGCGCGCCCGGGGAACCCGCGAGAACGCCGCGGCAGATCTGGGGCGCGCCATCGAAGTCGGCAAGCTGTACGGACTTCCCAGGCTCACCGGGCGAGCCCTACAGTCGCTGGGCAACCTCCAGCTCGACGAAGGGCACGTCGATGACGCCGTCGACAGCTTCGAGGCCGCCCACAAGGTAATGCTGCGTGGCTACCGCCGCGGTCTAGGACGCTTAGGCTGCGACCGGGCGATGATGGAGCGCCGCCGTGGCGACCTGGAGCAGGCGAGGCAACGCCTGGTGACCGCGGTCGCCCATGAACAGCAGTACGGCACCCCCCGCCAACGCATCGTGGCCTTGGGCAACCTCGCCTCGGTCCTTCGCAGCATGAAGCGCTACGACGAAGCCCTCACGACAAGCGCCGCAGCCATCGACGACGCACGGCAACTGAACGAGCGGGTGACCCTCGCGGGAATGCTCACGAACCGAGGCGCCCTTCTCGTGCAGATGAATCGCTGTGACGAGGCCATCGCCCTGTACGACGAGTCGGCCACGCTGAACCGCAATCTCGGCAGTCCCCGAGGCGAGGCCTACGCGCTGGGAGCCAAGGGAAGCACACTGTACGACCTCGGAGACACCGTCGGTGCCGAGGTCGCGATGATCGAGAGCATGGAGCTGCACCAGATCACGCAAGATCCGCGTGCGACCGGCGTGGCCTGGCTCCAGCTCGGCAACCTGCGTCATCTCACCGCGGGTGCCGAAGCAGCGCTGCCCGCCTACCACAAGGCTCTCGAACTGCTCTCAGTCGCAAACGCGCCGCCATTGCTGCAGTACCTCCAGGGGTATCGAGCGATCGCGCTTGGACAATCTGGACAGCTCGAACTCGCCGCGAAGGCGCTCGCTGAGGCCCCGGCCACCGGCCAAACGACCCAGGCCGCGAAGTGGTTGCTGGGTTGGGCAGATCCAAAGACGAAGGCGGCCACCGAAGCGGAGCTAATCGCGCACTTCGGGGTCGGCACACTCGCCGAGGTCCGTGTCCGCTTGGACGCCGGGGCAGAGGGCGAGCCGGGGAAGTTGCTCTCGGGCTTTCTTGCGAAGAGAGGCCTTCAGCCGGCCTGATCACGCTGCACACCTTCAGGTTCGAGAACTGAGAAGGCCATCTCGATGTGGCCATGCCGCCCCCGACGGAGTATCTACGACAAATCGTAGTAGGAGACTTCATGGCCCGTGACGCAGCCCTCGAACGCCGAGTTCTCGATGTGCTCTGGCAGGGCGGTGAGTGGTCGGTCCGGCAGGTGCTCGCGGAAGTCGACGAGCCGCTGGCCTACACGACGATTGCGACTGTTCTCGACCGGCTGCACGAGAAAGGCCAGGTGCAGCGGGTCAAGCAAGGCGTGTCCTGGCAATACTGGGCTGCCCGCAGCAAAGACGAGGCCCTCGCGGCAGAAGTCGGGCGCTTGATGGCTCGGGCAGAAGCGGCGCCGGAGCCGATGTTGGTCGCCTTCCTCGACCAGGTGGAACGCGTGGACCCCGACGCACTCGATCGCCTCGAGGCCCTGCTCGAAGCCCGCCGGCAGCGCAAATGAGTGCCCTCGTCCTACCCGTGCTGGTGATCGCGCTCGTCCTCTCAGCGAGCTGGCTCGCTGCGGCGCTGATCTACCCGATGTGGACCGCGATTGGCTGGGACCGCCCCCGCTGGAGTCGGGCAGCTCCGCTCATCGCCGCCCTTCCGTGGATTGTCGGGCTGGCGGTGCTCGTCGCCGCGGTTCTGCCCGGAGATCCCCACCACGGCCCGCAGCTTCTCGCCTGCCACTGCAGCACGTCGCAGCCCGGCTGGGTGCATCTGTGTCCGCACCATCCCGAGCAGGCCATTGGGATGCTCCCACTTGCGCTGCTGGTCATCGCGCTGCTGCTACCCGGCCGCCTGCGCGCTTGGCAGCGCCTGATCTCCGAGCCGCTCGGAACCGGGACCGGTGCCGTGCCAACGCTGCTCTCCCTCCCCTCCCCCGGAGCGGTGTTGGTGGGCTGGTGGCGACCTTCCCTGGTCATCGACGCTGGCTTGTGGAGCGCCCTGTCCAGCGACGACCGACACGCACTGGTGGCCCACGAGCGCGCCCATCTCGCCCGGCGAGACCCCCTGGTGTTGATGGCGATGCGCCTCCTCGTGAGCCTGGGACCGAAGGCCTCTGGCCACGCCCTCACCCGACTCTGGCTCGACGACGCGGAGCGCTCTGCGGATGCACGCGCCGCCGATGAGGTGGGAGCGACGAACCTGGCCAGCGCCCTGGTTCGCTGCGCACGCCTGGGTCTTGCACCCGCACACGCCCTCGGATGGACCGGCGGCCAGCTGGAGCGGCGGGTCACCGCCCTGCTCGACGAGAGCCCGCGCGCAGGAACCCCCGCCGTCGGTGCAGCCGACTTCCTGGTGATCGGTGGAGCCGTCCTCCTCGCGCTCGCCTCGACGCCTTGGCTGCACCACCAACTCGAGCACCTGCTCAACGCCTCACTCTAGGTGCATCGTGCCCACGCCTGACCTCGCTCGCACCCGCCTTCGACCTACGACATTGCGTCGTAGCTTTGTCTGGGTCTGCGCCATCAGCTCCCCTGCCCTGGCCGCTGGCCCCACGACCGAAGTCGAGCTGCTGCAGGCCTATGCCGAGAGTGACCTCGCTCGGTCCGATCTCGACGCGGCTCGCGCGCAGTCCCGCTCAAACCGCACAGTGCCCACGCTGTTCGAGAATCCCGCGCTCACTGTGGCCCACGAAGAGGCACGCGGGCCCGCAGGCGCCACCACCGACGTGATTGGCGGCGAGGTCACCGTGGACCTCGGCCTGTCCGGACTCGCGTACCGAGGGGCGGGACGTGCTGCGAAGCTGAGCGGTGAGCAGCGCGTGGCCCTCACCTGGCTTGACGGAGCCTGCGAGCTACGTCGCCGTGCAGTCTCAGCATGGGCGACCGAGACGCTGGCCGATGCTCATCGCCGCACCGCAGACCGGGTCCGCACCCTGTCCGAGAACCTCGCATCCCGCGCCGACGCTGGCGATGCCTCCGGCTACGCGCGGGATCGCCTGGCCCTCGAGGCCGCCGCCATCTGGCTCGACGCCGATACGGCGACGGGCGACGCCGACGCCGAGCGGGCACGACTCGAGGCCTGGATCGGGCGTCCGGTGGAGCAGGTGGCGTTGTCCCCGCTCCCCCCGTTGCCGGCGCTCGAAGATCTCCGTGTCGAGCTCGACGCCCACCCCGAGCAGATTGCACTTCGCCACGAAGTCGACGCCGCCAAAGGCACACTCGGTGCGGCACAGCGAGCGGCCTTGCCGGACCTGACCCTCTCGGCCGCATCACGATGGGATGCACTACCGGACAGTACTGTGGCCAGCCAGGGCTTCGAAGTCGGCGGCGCCCTCGAGCTCCCCCTCTTCGACTGGTCGCGCAGCTCCGTCCGTGCTGCACAGGCGGGACACGCCACTGCCGAGGCCGACCTTCGTCGCCGTCAGGCCGATCAGCTCGCCGAGGTCCAAGGGGCCTGGCACCGTGTCGCCGCGCTGAGCAGCGACCTGGCCATGCCCTCACCGGAAGCCGTCTGGCAAGGCGCGCTGCAGCGCTTCGACGCCGGCGAGACCTCGCTCGAAGCACTTCTTCAGACCGCGGCGGGCGTGCAGTCCGGTGAGGTCGCCCGTATCGAGCGAGAGCGCCGTCTCCGCCTCGCCCATCTCGACCTGTCCTGTTCGGTGGGGAGTTTCGCGGTCCCCGAGCTGCAGACCGTCCTCGAGGAGTCCCGTCCATGAGTCGCCTACCCCTGTTGCTTGCCCTTATGCTCGGCGCATGCGGCGAAACCGAAGTCGGTCACGGCCATGCCCACGGCCCCGACGGTTCGCATGCCGACCCCAGCGAGGACGATGGGACGACCCTGGCCGTGACCCGCTGGGCAGACGGCCACGAGTTCTTCGCCGAGTTCGATGGCCCCGTCGCAGGTCACGCCGTCGGCTACGCAGCACACGTCACCCAGCTGACCGGCTTCGCGGCCGCTACCACCGGCTCTCTGCAGCTCCGCTTCGAGCAGGATGGCTTCGCCGTTGAGTCGCACACCGACCCCAAGGTCGCGCGCCCCGGCGTGTTCATCGGCGAGCTCACCGGTCCGGCGAAGCCCGGCAAGTACGCGCTCATCGCGAGCTACACCGATGGGGAGACCCGCGCCGAGTGGCGAATCGACGACGTGGTGGTCGGGCAGGGACGCGCACCCCAAGTCGAGGCCGAGCCGGAGGGTGAGGTCGGGTTCCTGAAGGAGTCGCAGTGGCAGGTGCCCTTCGCTGTACAGGCCGCCAGCGTGCAGCCGCTGTCCCCGGTGCTCGCCGTCGCGGCGACGGTCCGATCCGCCCCTTCCTCCACCGCAGTGGTCGCTGCACCCGCCGATGGCCTCGTTGCCTGGGCCGGCGACCTTCCGGTTCCTGGCCGCCGAGTGAAGCGAGGTGAACGACTTGCGACCTGGCTTCCCGTTGGGGAGTCGGCTGACTACGCCAAGCGCCAAGCCGACCTGGCCTCAGCCCAAGTGGCCCTCGACCTCGCCGAGAAGGAGCTCAGCCGTATCGAAGAGCTCCACGGCAATGACCTCGTCTCGGAGCGACGACTCGAAGAAGCGCGCGGAGCCGAACAGTCGGCACGCGCCGGGCTCGTCTCTGGAGAGCGACGCCTGCGCGCTTTGACCACATCGGGATCGGGTGCAGTACCGGTCGTCTCGCCGGCGGATGGCCTCATCGTGCACGTCGGCCCGGCCCATGGGGAGGCGGTTTCCGCCGGTGACAGCCTCGTCCGTGTGGCCTCTGGCAGCGCGGTACTTCTCGAAGGCCACGTGCATGAACGAACGGCGGGAGAGCTCGGGAACGTCGCCTCGCTCTCGGTCCACCGCGGTGACTGGGACGAGCCTCGGGACCTGCTCTCCGCGGGTGGACGCCTGCTCACCGACGTGCTGGTCTTTGATGAGCACACGCTCTCCGCACCGGTGGCCGTGCTCGTCGAGAACGACGTCGGTCTAGGTACCGGAGACCTCGTCGAGTTGCAGATCGGCGTGGGCGAGCCCACCCCGCGACTCACCATTCCCCGCTCTGCCGTCGTCGAGATCAACGGACAGGACATCGTCTTCGTGCAGAAGACCGGCGAGTCCTTCGCGCGCCGCCGGGTCACGCTCGGCGAAGCCGACCCCACGTTGGTCGAGGTGCTCACGGGCATCGAGGCCGGCGAGAAGGTCGTCACCACCGGCGGCTACGACATTCACGTCGCCGCACTTTCAGGGACTCTCGAGTCCCACGCGCACTGAGGCAGGCATGTGGAATGCCCTGATTCGCTGGTCGCTGGACCACCGCCCCGCCGTGCTCGCCATGGCCGCGTTCTTGCTCGCTTGGGGAAGCTGGACCACCACGTCGCTGCCCGTCGACGTGCTTCCCGACGTGAACGCACCGACCGTCACCGTGCTCACCGAGACGCACGGCATGGCACCCGACGAGGTGGAGACGCTGGTCACCGTGCCCCTCGAGACGGCACTGAACGGCACGCCGGGCCTCCGCCGTCTGCGCTCTTCTTCCGGCATCGGCATCAGTGTGGTCTGGGCCGAGTTCGACTGGGACACCGACCCCTACCGCGCCCGCCAGTCGATCACTGAGCGGCTTCAGGTCGCGCAGCTCCCGCCCGACTTGCCACCTCCGGTCCTTGCCCCCATGTCCTCGATCATGGGCGAGATCTTGTTTCTCGGACTGACCGGCGACGCCGACACCGACCCGATGGACGTGCGTGATTTCGCAGACTGGGAGCTTCGGCGACGCCTGCTCGGCATTCCCGGCGTGGCTCAGGTCACCCCCATCGGCGGAGAGCTCCGTCAGGTACAAGTCGAGCTCGACCCCGGCGCCATGGAGCGCGTCGGCCTCGGTCATCGCCAGGTCCTCGAGGCCCTCGACGGCGCCAGCGAGAACGCACCCGGCGGCTTCATCACGAGCGGCCACAGCGAGTACCTGGTTCGCGCGATTGGACGCGCAGAGACCCTCGAGGACCTCGGTCACATCGTCGTGGGACGGGTCGAGGATGTCCCGATCTTCCTGCATCAGGTCGCCGAGGTCCGGCAGGGCGCTGCTCTCTCACGCGGCACCGCTGCCATCAACGGCATCCCGGGCGTGGCCCTCGCCGTACAAAAGCAGCCAGAGGCCAACACCCTCGCCCTGACCGCAGCCATCGACGACGCGCTCGACGACCTCGAGGCCTCGGTTCCGGACGGAATGACGCTGCACCGCCAAGGCTTTCGCCAAGCGCGCTTCATCGAGACCGCCATTGGCAACGTCCGCACGCACTTGATGGAGAGCGCGGTCTTCGTCACCCTGCTGCTGATGATGTTCCTCGCGAACTGGCGCACCACCGTCATCTCGCTGCTCGCGCTCCCGCTGTCTCTTCTCGCGGGCGTCCTCACCCTGTGGGCCCTCGGCATCGGCTTCAACACCATGACTCTCGGCGGCCTCGCCATCGCGATTGGCGCGCTGGTCGACGACGCCATCATCGACGTCGAGAACGTGTACCGGCGCCTGCGCCTGCGCGCCTCGATGCCCGAGCACGAGCGCCCCGAGCTGCTCGACACGGTCTACGAGGCCTCGGTCGAGATTCGCAGCTCCATCGTCTACGCCACCGCAATCATCGTGGTCGTCTTCTTGCCGCTGTTCTTCTTCAGTGGTCTGGAAGGGCGCCTGCTCGCCCCCCTCGGAACAGCCTACGTCGCCAGCCTGCTCGCTTCGCTCGTCGTGGCGGTGACGGTCACACCGGTGCTGTGCAGCCTGCTGCTCACCGACGTGCCGGCCGGAGAGGAGGAAGCCGACTCGCGCGTCGTGCGCTGGCTCAAGCGCGCGTATCGACCCCTGCTGCGCGGTGCCCTGCGGCGACCCCGCCGGGTCATGGGCCTCTCAGCCTTGGGCGCGGTCATCGCCTTGGGCATCCTGCTCAGCTTCGGACGCTCCTTTCTCCCGACCTTCAACGAAGGCGCGTTCACGCTGGCAGCGGCCACCCCTCCCGGCACACCCCTCGAGCAATCCGACGCGACGGTTCGCCGGCTCGAGGAACGGGTCACCGCCTTGCCGATCGTCGAAGCCGTCGTCCGACGCACAGGCCGAGCCGAGCGCGACGAACACGCCCAGGACGTGCAGTTCTCGGAGCTCGAAGTGACCGTCTCTCCAGAGGTCAGCCGCACCGAAGCTGCCGCAGCCCTACGCGAGGCTGCGAACGTGCCAGGGCTCGTCGTGAGCGTCGGCCAACCCATCGGCCACCGCATCGAGCACATGCTCTCCGGCGTGAAGACGTCGCTCGCCATCAAGGTCTTCGGCGACGACCTCGGGGAGCTCCGTCTCGCGGCCCAACAGGTCGAGCAATCGGTCGCGGGCATTGAAGGACTCGTCGATCTGTCGGTCGAGCAGCAGACCGAGGTGCCACAGGTCACCATTCGCCCGCGCTTCGGCCCGCTCGCCGTCTTGGGCCTCACGCCAGGGGAGCTCGCCGAGTGGGTCGAGACCGCACTGGTCGGACACCCCGTTGGCCAGTGGTGGCAGGGCGGCCGCTCCTATGACCTAGTCGTGCGCTACCCGGCGAGCTTCCGGAAGGACTTGACGGCGTTGCGTGGCGCGCCCATCGACGTCGACGCCGAGCGGGTGACTGCGCTGGACCAAGTCGCTCGCGTCGACCGCACCTTGGGGCCGAACCTGATCCAACGCGAGAACGCCAAGCGCCGTATCGTCGTGATGGCCAACGTCTCTGGCCGAGACATCGCCAGCGTGACCCGCGAGATTCGCGCGGCCCTGCCCGAGCTCGGCGGGGGCATGTACGTCGACATCGGCGGTCAGGCGGCCAGCGAAGAGAAGGCCACCCGGACCATCGCGACCCTCTCGGTGATCGCGATTATCGTGATGTTCGGCTTGCTCGTGTCTGCCCTTGGTTCGGTGCGCGATGCCGGCGTGGTGATGGTGAACCTTCCACTCGCGCTCATCGGAGGCGTGCTGGTCGTCGCGACAAGTGGAGGCGTGCTCTCGGTGGCCTCGTTGGTCGGCTTCATCACCCTGTTCGGCATCGCGACCCGCAACGGCATCTTGCTCGTGACCCACTACCACCACCTGATCCGCGCCGAGCACGCGACCCTCGCCGACGCGGTCCTCCGGGGAAGCGAGGAGCGCCTGGTCCCCGTGCTGATGACCGCACTCGGCACCGCGCTCGCACTCGTCCCGATTGCCGTCGCCGCGGGCGAGCCGGGCAACGAGATCCAAGCCCCGATGGCGGCCGTTATCCTCGGAGGACTCGCGTCCTCCACGCTTCTTGTCCTGCTCGTGCTGCCCGTTCTGTACGTTCGCTTCGGCCGACCTCCTGGAGAACCCACATGACTCTCTTCCTCGCCCTACTGCTCGCCTGCGGACCCACAGAAGAAGAACCGCATGGGCACGACCACGACGCCCCGGCGGCGCACGAGCACGAAGCCGACCACGCGCATGGTGACGAAGCCCACCACGACACCCCCGCAGGTCCTGAGCCTGCCGCCATCGGCGAGCGCTCCATGCGCATCGAGCCGACCGCGACCACGTTGCGCGTCGTGCTCACCGAGGCGGACGGCAAGCCTGCGACGACCGCCGGCGAGGCCAAGGTCGTGCTCACCGGCACCGGTGAGGAGGAACAGCGCCTCGTGCTCACTCCCGACGGAGAGGCCTGGACGGCACCGGCCAACGCCGAGGGCGCCAAGGGCTACACCGCCGTCGTCAGCGTCGAGATCGACGGCGTCACCGAGGTCGCTCGCTTCGCCTGGGGTGACGTCCCTGCCCCGAAGACCCACGACCACGGCGACGGCGGGCACGACCACGGCGACGGGGACCACGCGCACTAGCGGCCCCGCTCGCCCTAGGGCGCCGCGTAGGTTGGGCTTGTGCGCTGGGGGCACCGGCAATGCCACGGGGCCGGCTCAACATCCGTGAGGCGTACTACCTACCTTGCAGGCGCAATGACGCGCACATACACCGCCCCGGAACTTCCCTCTTCGTTGTCGAGCTGGTCACCGTTCACCCCTGTCGCGGCGCTGTCCTCACCCGTCGCCCCAACCACGAGAGTGTTTCCTGAGAGGGCAACCTCGCCACCGAAGTAGTCGGTGCGGTCGGTGTTCGAGGCCTTAAGGTAGGCCTGGTGGGTCCACGTGCTCCCGGACCGCGTGTACAGGTTCACCGCGCCCGCCTGACTGCTGGTGTCATCGGCCATGTCACCGTTCACACCGGTCGTCGACCCCGCCTCGTAGATGGCTCCCACGGCGAGGGTATCGCCCTCGATAGCCACAGACCGACCGAACTGATCTCCCCAGTTCGCGACCGGACCCTTCAAGTACGCCTCTTGGGTCCACACATCCCCGGACCGAACCAAGACATACACTGCGCCGGTGTTCCCAACGCTGTTGTCGGTCTGGTCGCCGTTGACCCCAGTGGCGGCACTCCGCTCCTGGTACGCCGACACAACAAGGGTGTTTCCCGACAATCCAAGGGAGGAGCCAAAGTAGTCGTTCGCATCCGTGTTTGACGCCTTGAGATAGGCCTGCTGGCTCCAGACCTCCGTCGACCGCACAAAGACGTAGACCGCTCCCGAAGAGCTCGCGTCGTTGTTCGTCTCATCGCCATTCACACCGGTTGCCATACTTGCCTCGCCCCACGATGTGACGGCAAGCGTATCGCCCTCCAGCGTCATCTTAGAACCGAAAAGGTCGCCCGATTCAGCATTGGAAGCCTTGAGATAAGCCTGCTGGCTCCAGGTGCCTGTCGACCGCACAAAGACATAGACAGCCCCCGCGTTGTCGGCGTTGTTGTCCGTCTCGTCACCGTCTACGCCAGTCGCGGCGCTGTCCTCCGTGTACGCGCCGACCGCGACCGTGTCCCCCGAGACCGCGATCGAATAGCCGAACTTATCGCCAGCGTCGGTGTTCGAGGCCTTTAGGTACGCCTCCTGAGACCAAGAGCCGCCGTTTCGAACGAAGATGTAGGCCGCACCCGCGCTGACCGCAGTATCGTCATCCTGATCGCCATCCACCCCAGTAGCGATACTGGCCTCGCCCTGTGCGCCCACCGCTAGCGTGTCGCCATCGAGGGACATCGCCTGACCAAACCTGTCGTCTCGGCCTGTATTCGAAGCCTTGATGTAAGCCTGCTGCGTCCAATTGCTCCCCGTTCGCACAAAGACGTACACCGCCCCCGCGAGCCCACCGCTATTGTTCGATTGGTCACCGTTCACACCGGTAGCCAGGCTCTTCTCGGCGTGCGTCCCAACGGCAAGCGTGTCGCCGGACAACGCCACGGTGTAGCCAAACGTATCGTTCTCGGCCGTGTTGGAGGCCTTCACATAAGCCTGTTCGAACGTCGAGCAGTCCACTCCCAGCGCCATCTCGCAAGCATCGGTGTCGGTGTCGGTGTCGGTGTCGGTGTCCGCATCCGCGTCCGTGTCCGCATCCGCGTCGGTGTCCGCATCCGCATCCGTGTCCGCATCCGCGTCGGTGTCCGCATCCGCGTCCGTGTCCGCATCCGCGTCGGTGTCGGCATCGGCATCCGTGTCCGCATCCGCGTCGGTGTCGGCATCGGCATCCGTATCCGCGTCCGCGTCTGCATCGGTGTCCGCATCCGACTCACTATCGAAGAATACGTCCGAGTCAGACGCGCCGGTGTCCCCCTCGGGCCAACCGAGCACGAGGCATCCGGGAAGGAGGAGCAGTGGTAGTAGTTCGACAAGTCGCATCCGGGCGCACTCCGAGGATCAAGGTACCACTCAATCAGAAGCCACCTAGAACGCAGCTGACCATGTATTCGCCTCGACGTTCCAGATGTGCTTCACCGGCAGCGTGTCGCCGATAATCACAGACTGCACGCTCGAAGACCCATCGTGCGCGAGCTTCAACTCATGTGTACCAATCGCCACATCCAAGCGTGCAGGCGTTCGGCCAACGTCCTTGCCATCGAGCGAGACAGTCGCCCCCATCGGCACCGAGCCGATCATGATCTGGATGGTCCGTGAATCATCCGCGAGGCGCTTCTCGCAGGTCTCCGCCGATCCGGCCGCAGAGATGCACAGGTCGAAGGCCACGCTCTTGTCCCGCCCCAGCCGCACCAAGTAGTCGGACCACTCGGCCGCGTACTCCACGGTAACTGCTCGTCGCGGGCCAGCGGCCTCCTTGCCATCCGTCTCGAGCACCATCATCCACGCTTGGTACGAAGCCCGAGCTCGAATACGGTATGCAGTCTCAACGTTGTTGACGAAAGCGGCTCGCTTCCACACCGTGCGACGCTCGAGTGCTCGTTCCGCCCATGTGATGGCCTCGTCGAGGTTCGCGACGGTGCCACCCTTCTTGTAGAGGTGGGTGGCGAAGGCCAAGGTCATGTCGGGGTCCGACTGGGTGACCTCTGTGAAGAAGTAGCGTTGGTCCCTCTCGTACGCAGCACAACCGCCACCCGCGCTGCACGTCACGCTGCCTTGCACGAGCACAATACGTCCCGCTTTGTCCTGCAGGGTCTGAGCGACCCCGTCGTTGCGCATCAGCCCATCCAGGCAAGCCACCTGGGCGTGGCTCAGCGTCCCGGTACCGGCCGCAAGCTCCAGTTCCGCCTGGGCGCCACAATCTTCGAGTGACACAACGTGCTCCGCCGGATTGGGGGGTCCCCCCTCTGCAACAGGAGCCGGTGAGGCGACCGGGGGAGCGTCATCCACGGTAACCACAGCCGGTTCAGGACCCGCACTGCCCAAGGGCTCAGGGACGTCTGGAACCGCCTCGACTGAAGGCTCTTCGACTGCCGCTGGTTCTAACGGCACATGCAGCGCCTCGGCGACAGCCGCGTCCTCGGTGGCGTCGTTCGGGCCCGACAGCGACCAGCCCAGCGCGCCTGCGCCAAGCAAGGCCACCACGCCCAGCCCGAGAACGACCGCAGCACCCACTGCAAGCATGATTCCGCTACCGCGCCCGGGTGGCGGAGGTGACGCACTCTCGGCCGGCACGGGTGCCGAATCGGCCGCAACCGGCTGACTTGGCTCACTGGCCCCTCCTCCTCGGGGGCCGGTCGACGACGGTGGACTGTTGCGCTCAAAGTGACTGCGACCCGGCGCACCGCCCTCGGGAGGCGGGTCATCGATGCCACTCAGCTCATCACTCGAACTCATCACCGTCCAATTGGCTCGAGGCGCGGCGGGAGGAGGGGCAGAAATGTCCGGCTCTTCCTCGGCGAGCTCCGCCACATCTGCCTTCGACCGGCTCATTGAGAACGAGCTCTCAGACACGGTCTGCCCGGCGAACGGACCGCCGTGGTCGTGCGGCTCCGGCCAGTCGTGCGTCCGTGCCCAAGCCCGAAGTGAGCTACCAGGAAGGTGTGGGCCAAGTGCCTCACAGGCCGTCATCAGCTCATGAGCCCCGATGCGTTCATCGGCCTCGTAGGCGAGCATGTGATGGAGCACGTCAAGCAGGTCGGTGGGCAGCTGTCCGAGCGCATCGAGCCTTGGCATGACCCAATCCGCATGCCGGTCTCGCTCAAAGGCCATGGTGTAGAGCGACTTCATTCCCAAGTCACCGAAGAGCCGCTGACCTGTGATGCCCTCGTAGAGGACGCACCCCAAGGCGAACACGTCACTCTCCGGCCGGGGATGCGCCTTGTCGTCAAAGCGTTCCGGCGCCATGTAGGGAAAGCTGCCGATGACCGCGTTGGTTTGAGTCTTTGCCTCTCGGTCCGAGTGCTTGGCTCGAGCGATTCCAAAGTCGAGGAGCTTCACGTCCCCCCGAACGCCAACCCGAATGTTCGCTGGCTTGATGTCGCGGTGGACCAGGTGCAGCGGTGAGCCGTCCGGTCCGCTCGATGAATAGGCCGCATCGAGAGCGTCGGCGATCTGACCGACAAGGTCAATCAGCGCACGGGGCGAGATTGGCGGGTCAGAGCGGATGCACTCCTCAAGATCCGCGCCCTCTACATACTCCGCGACGAGTCCCACCCGCCCCTGCAACAGGACGAGATCGTGCACCTTTGGAATCGTCGGATGACGGAGGGCAGCGAGAAGTCGCGCCTCGTCCCGAAGGCGTTGTACGGCCTGAGAACGCGGATCCACGGAATCGAGAAGCACCTTGACGGCCACCTGGCTTCGAAGGCCGCCGGGGCTCGTCATGTCCGCGAGATAGACCTCGCCAAACCCACCCCGTCCCAAGCAGAGACGAAAGTGGAACGTACGACGGTCCATACGAGTGTCGGTGGGGCGCATGGTCATCACTCTACATCGGGAAAGACATGACCGGGCTCCGCCCCTGGTCAGGCGGCGCCCGGCCGCTACCAGCGTCCCGTGAGCCTCACGCCGGTCGGCCCCATTCCGATCGAGGCCTGCTTCTTGGGCGTGAATCCCAGCGCTACGAGGCCCACGCCCACTCCAACCACTCCCCAGCCCGCGGTGTTTGCCACGAGCAGAGCCGTCCCCTTGGTCGAGCTGCGCTCCGTTCCGCTGGCCATCGACCACGTGCCCGCGGCCGCTCCGGCTCCAACAGCCGCAGTGGCGAGCCCTGCGACTAGAAGACCCGTCTTCCTCGGGCGCTTCACGGCGGGCTCCGAGGCCGCTCCAACCGCGACAGGTTCCGTGACCAGTTCCTCGGTCACCACGGGTACCAAGCTCGCAGGCACGCCGATCTTCACCGCCGATCCGACCTCAACTCCGACAGCCTTCGCCCACCTGACTTCTTTCGCGTCCGGGCCAATCTGAAGCAGGTGAGGCCCCGACGGAAGCGGCCCTTCGAGTTCGGAGCGCGCGCCGTCGATCCACACGAGCCAGCCGCCCGGCAGTGCGGGGATACTAAGCTCTCCCTCGCCGGCAGGCGTCGCCGCAGCCCAGACAGCCTTGAACTCATCGCCAAAGGCCGCCTCGAAGAACGTGCCATCGGCACCCCGAGCCGACGCCAAGTAGCGATCGCGCGACACAGAGTCGCCGTCGTATTCAAATCGCGCTGCGCGAATCAGGTGCATGCGCGCAGCCTGGGCGGGGCTCGCGGGCGTCGTACAACCGAAACCCTTCTCGGCCTCAAGCAAGTAGGTGTCCGCCTCGGCAAAGCCAAACTGCAAAACGGCGTCTCTCGCCCAGGTGAGGTTGCGGTCGGGATCGGGACACTCGTCCTGGGCGACTGCTACCGTCGCAAGCAATGCCAGAAGGCTAAGGACCACACGTCCTCCTCGGGAAACCTGGCCCAACGGCGTCGAAGGACTCAGCAGACTCGTCCACGAGCCTACCCCATCGGTGCGACGGAAAGGTCACGGACATCGACCGGTTGTTACGGCAGGGTCGTGCAGCGCCGCCGAGACCTAGCCAACCGTGTGTGCACTCCACGCGCGCGACGAGGGAGCAACGCCCATCACCCAGTTGCCTGACCATCGACACCCGGGGCGCCGGCGGACGCTCGCCGCATCAGGGACTCGCAGGGGGAACCCCACGCCCCTCCCCGTCTTGCCCCGAGCCCCAGCCGCTTCTTAGACTCTGGCGAGGAGGAGTCCGTGCGTCTTCAAGGAATCATCGTCTTCGCAAAGGACTTCAAGTCCGTGCTCGCCTTCTACCGCGACGGCTTGGGCCTGACCCCGGTCGCCGAGCAGCCCTTCGACCCGCGCAAGTTCTTCCAGTTCGAGGAGGGCATCTCGATCCACTCCGCGGGAACGCCCACGGGGAGCAAGAACAAGATGGTCTTCGAGGTCGAGAGCCTGCGCGAAGCCCGAGAGCGGCTGGTCCGCTACGGAAAGCGAGTGAGGAAGATCGAGCCCTTCACCGGCATCGACGTCTTCGACGTGCGTGACCCCGAGGGCAACCGCGTGCAGGTCATGGGCCCCTACGACCCCTAGGTCCCGAGACAGAACGAGGCCCTGCGCAGGACGTCCTGTGCAGGGCCGGTTCGCGCCCGGCCGAGCCGAGCAGACGCCTCGTGCGCGCTAGGCGGAGGCGGCTAGCTTGCGGAGCACCGTGTGGAGGATGCCGCCGTTGCGGTAGTAGTCCACCTCGACGGGCGTATCGATGCGCGCGGTGGTCTCGAAGGTCTTCACCGTGCCGTCCGCGGCCGTCGCCGTGACGGTGATGGTGTCGAGCGCCTGAACACTGTCGTCAATGGCAATGTCGAAGCTCTCGTGACCGGTCAGACCGAGCGACTCGTGGCTGTCGCCGTCCTTGAACTGCAGGGGCAAGACACCCATGCCGATCAGGTTGCTGCGGTGGATGCGCTCGTAGCTGGTCGCAATGACCGCGCGAATGCCGAGCAGGTAGGTGCCCTTGGCCGCCCAGTCACGCGAGCTGCCCATGCCGTAGTCGCCGCCAGCGAGTACGACGAGGGGCGTCTGACTCTTCTGGTACTTGACCGCTGCATCGTAGATGAAGCACTGCTCGCCGTTCTTCGGGTCCTTGTCGGATTCGTAGGTCAGCCACGGGAACGGGCCATCCGGCGTGGCATCGGCGCCAAGGAAGGTCGTGTACCCACCCTCGGTTCCGGGAGCGAGCTCGTTCCTCAAGCGGATGTTGCCGAAGGTGCCGCGAGTCATGACGCGGTCGTTGCCGCGACGTGAGCCAAAGCTGTTCCAGTTCTCGCGGGCGACGTTGTTGGCGCGCAGGTAGTCCGCGGCCGGGCTGACCGGCGGAATCGCGCCGGCGGGGCTGATGTGGTCGGTGGTGACCGACTGCCCCACCTTGACCAGACACTTCGCTCCCGAGATCGGCTTGATCGGCTCTGGCGTCGGTCCGAGTCCGACGAAGAACGGCGGCTCCTGGATGTAGGTCGAGTCAGCCTGCCAGTCGTAGATCTGGCCGGTGGGTGCCTCGAGAGCCTGCCACTCGGCGGGACCCGCCATGCTGGAGTAGCGCTTCTCGAACTGGTCCTCGCTGACGGCGGCCTTCACTGCGGCCTTGATCTCGTCGTTGCTCGGCCAGAGGTCCTTGAGGAAGACGTCGTTGCCGTCCTTGTCCTGGGTGAGCGCATCGTTCTGCAGGTCGATCTCGACGGTGCCGGCGATGGCGTAGGCCACCACGAGCATGGGCGAGGCCAGGTAGTTGCCGCGCGTGTGCGGGCTGACCCGACCCTCGAAGTTGCGGTTGCCAGACAGCACGCTGGTGACGAGCAGCTCGCCATCGACGACAGAGTCGCGAATCGGCTCCGGAAGTGGGCCGGAGTTGCCGATGCAGGTCGTGCAGCCGTAGCCGACATTGTAGAAGCCCACCGCGTTGAGCGAGTCGGTGAGGTCGGCCTTGTCGAGGTAGTCACTGACGACGCGGCTACCGGGAGCGAGCGAGGTCTTGACCCACGGCTTGGCCTTGATGCCGAGTGCGGCCGCCTTCTTGGCCACGAGACCGGCGCCGATCATCACGTCGGGGTTCGAGGTGTTCGTGCACGAGGTGATCGCGGCGATGACGACGTCGCCATCCTCGAGATCGAAGTCATTGCCGCGAAACTGGGTCGGCATGGCCTTGGCCGGCGTGTCGTGACCGAAGCTCGCCATGACCTTCTGCCACTCGGACTGCATCTGGTCGAGGGTGATCCGGTCCTGCGGACGCTTCGGGCCAGCGAGGCTCGGCTGCACGGTGCCGATGTCGAGCGACATCCCGGAGCTGTAGGTGATGGTGCGGCTGGCGTCGCGCCACAGGCCCTGGCGTTTGGCGTAGGCCTCAACCCGCGCAACCTGCGCATCGGAGCGGTTCGACAGACGCAGGTAGTCGAGGGTGCGGTCGTCGATGGGGAAGAAGCCCATGGTCGCGCCGTACTCGGGGGCCATGTTCGCGATGGTCGCGCGGTCGGCGAGGGACAGGGCGGCGAGACCCTCTCCGTAGAACTCGACGAACTTGCCGACGACGCCGTGCGCGCGAAGCATCTCGGTGACGGTGAGCACCAGGTCGGTGGCGGTGATGCCTTCTCGAAGCGCGCCCTTGAGCTCGAAGCCGACGACCTCGGGGATGAGCATGTAGATCGGCTGGCCGAGCATCGCAGCTTCAGCCTCGATGCCGCCCACACCCCAACCGACGACGCCGAGGCCGTTGATCATGGTGGTGTGCGAGTCGGTACCGACCAGGCTGTCCGGGAACAGCACGGTGCTGCCGTCTTCGTCTTCGGAGAGCACGCAGCCCGCGAGGTACTCGAGGTTCACCTGGTGCACGATGCCAGTGGCCGGCGGAACCACGCCGAAGTTGTCGAACGCGTTCTTGCCCCACTTGAGGAACTTGTAGCGCTCCTCGTTGCGGCGGAACTCATGCTCGGTGTTCACCGTGATGGCGGCGGGGATGCCGAACTCGTCGACCTGGACCGAGTGGTCGATGACCAGGTCGGCGCGGATCAGCGGGTTGACCTTGCTGACGTCGCCGCCCATGCGGGCCATCGCGCTGCGCAGTGCAGCAAAGTCGACGACCGCGGGCACGCCGGTGAAGTCCTGGAGCACGACGCGACCGACGGTGAAGGCCACCTCTTGCTCGCCGACGTTCTTCGCGTCGTAGTTCACGAGCGCGTCGACGTGAGCGCGGGTCACCACGTGCTCATCGCAGTTGCGAAGGCAGCTCTCGAGCAAGATCTTGATCGAGTACGGAAGGTTGTCCACATCGCCGAGCGCGTCGAGGGCGTAGATGCCGTAGCTCTCGCCGCCAATGTCGAGGGTAGTGCGGGCGTTGTATGGATCGGGACGTGCCATGAAGGCCTCCTTCGGTGTGATGCAGCAGGAGTATCGGGGCACCATAGATAGATAAAATGGATTGTCGTAATGAACCTGATTACTTTTCGTGATGATGGAACTCGCACCGCTTCGCTCCTTTCTCGCAATCGCTCGCGAGGGTCACCTGACCCGCGCCGCCCGGGCGCTTCACCTGTCGCAACCCGCGGTGTCCGCGCAGCTCGCGCGACTCGAAGAGGATCTCGGCGCCTCGCTGTTCCACCGCACGCCAAAGGGCATGCAGCTCACAAAAGCCGGCGAGCTGTTCCGCACCTACGCCGAGCAGGGGCTGCTGTTTCTCGAAGACGGACGCGAGGCCCTCGACGCCCTGCGTGGGCTCCAGCGCGGAACCCTCTCGGTCGGAGGCGGCGCCACCGCGACCACGTATCTACTGCCGCCGGTGTTGCGGCGCTTTCACGAAGCCCACTCCGCGATTCAGCTCTACGTTCGGGAGGCAGGGTCCGCGGCCGTTGTCGAGGGCGTGCTCGCCGGTGACCTCGATCTCGGCGTGGTGACCTTGCCGGTCGACACGCGTGGCGGCGGCCTCGTCGTCACCCCCTGGCAGAAGGACGACCTACGGCTCGTCGTGCCTCCTGGACACCGCCTAAGCAAGCGTCGGCGCTTTCGCTGGACCGAGCTCGACGGTGAACCTCTGGTGCTCTTCGAGGGCGGGACTGCGGTGCGCCGGGTCATCGATGCGGCGCTTGACGAAG
>JAGSGY010000071.1 GCA_023954855.1 Pseudomonadota bacterium
ATGGCTGGCACCGAAAGGCGATGGAGCAGCGGGACGACCAGGGCAACCCCCTGGCGTTCTCGTTCTGGGGGATCAACGGCGAGCCCGTCGAACCCGACGGATTCCACATGTAGCGCCAGACCATGGGCAGCTCGGCCTGGGTCGACTCCTGGGCCTACTTCGACAGCCGACGGCAGCCGGTCATCGGGCCATATGGGTGTGCGTCCATGGTCCAGGAGGGCGGCCACCCGAGCTACGGAAACTACACTACGCGCTGCTTCGGGCCAGACGGCGAGCCCATGCTCTCGGCGTACTACGGCGCATCGGTCCTGGAGGGTCGCCGCGAGGGGAGGGAGCGGCAGAACATCCGCCGCGGACTCGATGGCGAGGTCGTGGTTCAGACCGACCAACGCTATGACGAACGCGACCTGCTGATCGCTCACAATCGACTTGACGCGCGCTCTGGACAGACCGCTCGGCTGCGGCTGGCCTACGACGAGCCCGGACACGAGGTGCGCCGCTGGTACGTTGGAGACGACGACGAGCTCGTCCTCGGTCCCGATAGCTGGGCCGAGCGGCGAAGAACCGTCGACGAGCGCGGCAACGCCCTGTCCGAGACGTATTTCGACGCGGATGGAGAGCCCATCAACCGCCCGGGCAGCGCGTACCACGAGCAGCGCTCGACCTTCGATGCCCTCGACCGTCCGCTGTCCGTCGAGACCTTCGATGCCGATGGCGAACCCGCGCTCGACGAGGGCGTCTATGGGCAGCGCTACACCTACGATGCGCGCGGCAACGTCCTGCGCATCGTGAACCTGCTGCCCGAAGACAGTGACCACTGGGCCCGGATTGACCGCACCTACGACTCCTTCGGCCGACAGACCAGTGCGCGGAGCTACGACGCCGACGACGCGCCTCTCGATGTTGCCGAGGGCGAGTCCCCGCCGGTGGCCGGCTGGGAGGTGCGCTACGACCCGTTCGGACGGCCGATGGAGCGGCGCTGGTTCGGCGCCGACGCCCTCCCTAAGGCCTGCCCCGCCGGGTTCTCCGAGGTGGAGCTCGACTGGAATGACCGGGACCGGACGCTGACGGTCGCGTTCCGCCATGAGGACACTGCCGTCCTCTTGTCCGATGGAGCGGCCTTTCCGTGGTGGGGCAAGGCAGACGGCGAAGATGCGGTGGGGCCGATGCACCAGCAGACCGGCATCCAGGCCCACAAGCTGCGCGGGATGGCGGGTCTTCGCGTTGAGCTCGACACCCAGCGTCGCCTCAGCGGCGCCCGCTTCCTGGGCTCGAACCTTAAGCCCGTCGTGGTGCATGGCGTGTGGGGCTACCGCCAGACCTGGGACGCGAACGGTCGGGTCACCGAGGTGCAATGGGTCGACCGAGAGGGCGAACCCGCGGTCCATCAGGAGCTCGGCTGGGCGATTCGCAACGACAGCTACGACGCGACCGGCGAGCTCACGTCGTCGGAGACCCTCGACGCCCAGCGCAACCCCATCGTCCGTAGCGACGGCTGACCGCGCTGCTGGCGCTCGAGTCCGCCCTCAGCCGCCCGCCGGGACGCGCTCCCGCATCCAAGTCGCGATCCGCTCCAGCGAGCGTCGCGCTGGCTCACGGACCTCCGAGAGGGCTTGGTACACATGGATCTCCTCGTCGCCGACCTCGAACGTCACCTCCACTCCGGCTTCTTGGGCGAGCGCAGCTGCGCGCCGGATTCCGTCGAGCAGCACCTCGTCGCCGCCGGCCGAGATGAACAGCGGTGGGAGACCCGCGAAGTCCCCGTGCACCGGCGATACCCTGGGGTCACTAAGCGGCAATCCCCCCGCGTAGTGGTCGGCAAACTCCGCCAACGTGCTCGGAGGAAGGTAGTCGTACTCCGAGGGAGAGGGCGGATAGGGCCCTGCGAGGTCGGCCCAAGGCGAGAGCACCACCGCACCGGCGGGAAGTGGGAGGCCCGAGTCTCGTAGGGCCATCAGGAAGGCAAGGGCCAAGCCTCCTCCCGCTGAGTCTCCGGCCACGATGACTTGGCTGGGCTCTTCGGTCTGGATCAGCCACTTCCAGGCTTCGAGGGCGTCTTCGATGGCCGCAGGACAGGCGTGTTCCGGGGCCAGTCGGTAGTCGACAGCGAGAACCCGGCTGCTCGTGGCCAGAGCGAGGTCCGCCATCAGGCCGCGGTGTGAGCGTGGCGAGCCCATGACGTAGCCGCCGCCGTGCAGGTAGAAGACCACCTGGCCGGACGCGGGACTCTCGCGGGGTGACACCCACTCATGTTCGGTACTCTCCTGGACCTCGACGCGCACTCGCCGCCGCAGGTCCTCGGCGAGGCCGAGGCTGTCGTAGTCCCGTCGGGCCCTTGCGAGATCAACCTCGCCGCGGAATCGACTGCGCAAGGTCTCGATTGCGATCTCGTAGGTCACCGTCCAGCTCGGCCGCTTTGGGCCGGCGAAGGGCCGTCGGACGAGAACGAGCAGCAGCGCTCGAACGAAGTGAAACAGCGCTGACAATGCACCCACGCCGCCCCCTTGTTGGACCTCTGACGCGTTCCCGGCACCCTAGCAGCCCGCATCTGTCGCGAATCCTACTGCACCGATGGGGTTGTCCCTGTTCCGGAGCGCTGCGACGGGTGACGAGCCGGGAGTGCGGTGGTTTCTGGAGCGGGTGGCCGTCGCTGCCCGTGGATCGCCGTCAGTTGCCGATGACTAGGCGGCCCCCATGCCGAACGTACAAGATGCACGCTTCGTCTGCGGTGCACTGGACCTGGTGTGTGACCTCACCCGCAGAGCTGAAGCTGCTGCCGAGCTCGAGCGGCTTGGCCTCCGGATCGATACGGGGTTGCCCTTGGATCGTGACGGCACGAAACTCGGCTCCGGAGCTGGAGAGTGTGGCGCGACTCCCAGGTGGGATCTGCACGAGGGCTCCGCTGGGAGGCGCGTCTTGGGGGTTGCCCCAGAGGAACGCGACCTGAGCTTCGACCTGCGTGGTCGGAGCCAAGCGCGAGGCGTCAATCCACACGAGATTCGACGCATGCACATTGACCGGGTGCTCGGTCGTTGCGAACGCTTGGTCCACCGGGCGAACCAGGTACGGCCCTTCGTCGATCTCAATGTACGCCAGCAGGTCTTTCCCCCGCGCCGACGTGATGTGGACGTGACCCTTGGGCTGCGTCCAGTACGAGCCGGGGGGCATCCAAAGCTCAGCGGCGCTCGGGTCGTCGTTGTGCAGCTCACCGCGGATCACGACGGCCCGGTAGGACACATTGTGAAGGTGTGGCGGTGACTGGAAGCCATCTGTGGGCCGAAGAAGAAAGCCAGTCGGTCCAGTGCCGTTTCGGTCTCCCCAAAGGGTGGCCGCGCTCGGTGCCTTGTCGCCGCGAGCGGGGTTGAGGTGGTCCCAGGTCACGTTCTCGGCGCGAATCACCGTGACGCTGGTCTCTTCGGTCTCCGCCGCGACTGAGACTCCGCCGAGAAGAAGGAGCACGCAGCTGACGAGACCACTCATGACGACACCCCACTCAGCAGACGATCGACGATGGACATCAACCGCTCCGTCTTGTCGGTGTGTAGGGCGTCAGGGTGGGGCGTGGCAAACTGGCCGGAGTCATTGTCGTAGTAGCGGCCAGTTGCCCCGTCAGCGTCGCCGACCGCGAGCCGGACCAGGATGTCTGCGCCGATCCCGATGTCTCGGCCCGCGACTCCGAAGCCCTGTCGGACCATCTTGCTGCCCAACATTGAGCCCGGATTCACGGAGATGACGGTGGGCCCGCCTGCTCCCAGCCTCTCGGCAAGATGGCGAGACCACGCAGTGATGGCCAGCTTGCTCTGGCCGTAGGCCTCGAAGTCGGAGAGGCGGCGTTGCCCCAACAGGGCCTGCAGATCCACGGGGTTCTGTGCCGCAGACGACAGGTTGATCACGCGTCCAGAGCTTCCGAGCGACGGGAGCAGACGTCGGGTCAACAGGACGGGCGCGAGGGTGTTCACCACGAACCGAACGTCCAGACCACTCTCCGTGACCGGATTCGAGGTCTTGAAGACGCCGGCGTTGTTGATCAGAACGTCGAGATGAGGTTGCTCGGCCAGCACTCGGGCGGCAAACGCCTCGACCTCGTCCAGGCGCGAAAGGTCCCCGAGGTAGCCACGGACGGGCGTCGAGCCCAGGTCGGACAGCAGGCGCTTGGCGGCCTCCAGCTTCGCGGGGTTTCGCCCATGCAGAAGTACCTGGTGTCCCAGCCCGGTCAGCTTCTTGGCGGCTTCGAGCCCGATTCCGTCGGTGGATCCTGTGATCAAGAGGGTCTTTGGCATGTCGTGTCTCCCTTAGGCCGTGAAGGCGGGCAAGATCGCGGCGGCGAGCCGCTGCAGGGTCGTCTCGATGTCGGCGCTGTTGTGGCGGAGGTTCAGAGCCACATGATTCACCCCCGAGGCCTCCAGCGACCGCAGGGTTGCGAGCAAGTGCCGGGACCCGGTTCGGAGGCCCAGGTGGATCGGCTGGGGAGTGGCATCGGGGTCGGCCTGTAGATCGACGTAGAGCGGCTGCATCACCGGCATGGGCCCTCGGTCGGCGGCGGCAGTGCGCCCTCGGTAGTCCTGGACCCGTCTTGCCTGCGAGGCAGGCGCATCTGGGTAGACCATCCAGCCGTCTCCGTGGCGCGCAACCCAGTCGGGTGATTGTTGGCTGCCGCCCGTGATCAGTAGGGGAATGCGCCCGCTGGACGGCTTGGGCAGGATGTCCATGCGGCCATGGAGGCGGCCGTAGGGGTTGTCGAAGGGCGATGGTTCCCGGCCGACGTGTCGAATGTAGTCGAAGCTCGCGCGGAACCGCTGTCCCCGGTCGTCGAAGCGGGCGGCCATAGCGGGGTATTCATCGGGTCGGTCGCCCGAAGCCACGCCGAGGATGAGGCGGCCGCCAGAGAGCACGTCCACGCTCGCCGCGGCCTTGGCCACGTGCACCGGGTGACGTAGCGGGAGCACGATGCTGGCGACCCCGAGGGCAATCCGCTTGGTCTGGCCAGCCAACAAGCCGAGATAGACCCACGGATCGAACACCTGTCCCGCGTCCCCGAACGAAGGCACGTTGAACGGGACATCGCGGAGCCAGAGCGCAGAGAACCCGAGGTCCTCGGCGAGTCGGGCCCGCTCGAGGTGGCGGGTCATCGCTGGCACGGGGCCCTGCGAGTAGTTCTCGATGGGAACGACAAGGCCGATCGTCAGGCGGCCGAGCTGGAATACCGAGTCGTAGCCACGGTTGATGCGCTCAAAGCCGAGGGGTTCGTCGAGGACGGGGGTATGGACCATCACACCCCTCCCGCGGCCGATGGGAACGCGGAGAGCACGACCTTGCCGCGGCTTCCTCCTCGCTCGATGAGCGCATGTGCGTTGCGAAGGTTGGCGGCGTTGATCGGGCCGAGGTCCTCGGTCAGGGTGGTCCGCAAGACGCCTGCGTCGACCAGTGCAGCCACTTCCGCAAGCAGCTCCCCCTGGGCGCCCATGTCCGGCGTCTGGAACATCGAACGGGTGTACATCAGTTCCCAGTGGAGCGACTGGCTGCGCAGCTTCATCGGGGTCACGTCCAGGGACGGAGGGTCGTCGATCAGCGCGAGGTGTCCGAAGGGTGCGAGCAGCTCGACGAATTGCGCAAAGTAGTGGTCGGTGTGGGTCAGGCTCGCGATGTGGGTGACCGCAGGGATGCCTAGCGCCGCGATCTGCGGGGCGAGGGGTTTCCGGTAGTCGACCACGTGATGCGCGCCCAATTCGCTGACCCACTTCCGGCTCTCGGGCCGACCTGCCGTCGCCACCACGGTGGCTGAGGTCAGTCGAGCCGCGAGCTGGATCAGCATGGAACCCACGCCGCCAGCGGCCCCTGAAACCAGGAGCACATGCCCCAGCGGCGCCTTTCCTGTGGGGATCTGGAGCCGCTCGAACAGTAACTCCCAGGCCGTGATCGATGTGAGTGGCATGGCTGCTGCCTCGGCGGTGCTCAGCGACGTCGGCGCGAGCGAGGCGAGTCGCGCGTCCACGCACTGCAGCTCGCTGTTCGAGCCCGGCTTGGGCAGCTCGCCGGCGTACCAGACGCGCTGGCCCAGCTCGAAGCCGGTCACCCTCTCACCCAGTGCCTCCACCGTGCCGACGGCGTCCCATCCAAGGACGCGGGCGCCCTCGGGGGGCATTCCGGCGCGGACTTTTGTGTCCACCGGGTTCACCGAGACGGCCTCCACGCGAACCAAGAGGTCCATTGGCCCTGGGCTTGGCTCGGGCAGCTCAGCGTCGAGGAGGGCCTCGGGATGGTCGATTGGAAGCGATTCCTTGTAGATGACGGCACGCATGACAGCCTCGCTGTGTTCGGTCATGATGCTCTTTAAAGAGTGGCTTCCTCTCTGTGTATCGGCGTCGGTTGACAACAGATTCAATAATGCGTTGATAATAGGGCCATGAAGATTCGAGAAATGGAGCTGCTGGTCAGAGTCGCGGACACGGGCTCGATGACCAAGGCTGCCAGGCAACTTCAGGTGACCCCCGCTGCCGTGAGCGCCACGGTTCAGCGGATTGAAGAAGCCATTGGCATTCGGCTGTTCGAGCGCACCACGCGTTCTCTGCATCCGACGGATGAAGGCCTGGTAGTCATCGAGGGGTGTCAGGAGGCGGTCGAGCGCTGGTACCGTGCCCTCGAAGAAGCGCGTGGCCAGGGCGCAGAGCTTGAGGGCACGATTCATCTCACCGGTCCCGCTGACACCACCTACGAGCTCCTCGGCGAGATTGCCGCGACATTCAATACCGACAATCCGAGGACCCGGGTGGTGCTGCACACCTCGGATGCGGTGCGCCACCTCCTCGAGGATGCCATCGACGTGGCCATTCGTTACGGGCCGCTCGAGGACAGCACGCTCACGGCGCGGAAGCTGGCGGAGTCTCCTCGGGTACTCGTGGCATCCCCCGGCTACCTCGAGCAGCACGGCATGCCGGACTCTCCAGCGGCCCTGATCGGCCATCGGTGCGTCACACTGCACCTGGCGAACGCGCCTGTGGTCACCTGGCGGCTACGGCGCGGGACCGAGACCCGTGAGGTGACGCTGAAGAGCACGTTGTGCGGCGACGGCTACCTGGCGCGCAGGTGGGCGATCTCGGGACGCGGCATTGCGTTCAAGGCGCTGTTCGACGTGATCGACGACCTCGAAGCCGGTCGTCTGGTCCACGTGATGCCCGCCTACTCCGGTGACGGCGGTGCCATCCACGCTCTACACCCGAGCCGCCGCTTTCTGCCACGTCGCGTGCGGGCGCTGACGGACGCAATCGCCAGCCAGTTCGAGGCCCGGGCCGGTCGATGCGAGGCGTGGATTCGGAGTGGTGCTGCTCTCAGCTGAGGCTCGGTTTCGCGGCGGGCCCAGTGGAGGGACGCAGAGCCGTGCGCTGACCGGACGCAGGATGGGCGCTTGCTCGCGACGTATTCCTGAGATGAATACCAAGTCGAAAATGCTACGGTCCCGACATGGCTCGTGACATTGCCCCACTCGACGGGCTCGACCTCAACTTGCTGGTCACTCTTCGCGCTCTGCTGCGGGAGAGCAGCGTGACTCGGGCGGCTCAACGACTCGGCCAGACCCAACCGACGGTGAGCCGCTCACTTGCGGCGCTGCGAGCGACCTTCGACGACCGTCTCCTGGTCCGCGCCGGTCGAGGGCTGACGCCGACACCGATGGCCTTGTCGCTTCGAACCCCGGTGGAGCGGGCCCTCGCGGCGATCGACAGGCTTCGGACGGCGGGTGAGTTCGACCCCAGCAACGCGACCAGGGCTTTCCGCATCACGCTCCCGGATGTGCTCGGGGCCTTTGTTGTCCCGGCGCTCGCCCATCGTCTGCAGTCGACGGCTCCAGGCATCTCGCTGCAGGTTCTCGGATCCGAGCGCGATGTGCTTCGAACCTTGCTCGATGACGAGGTCGACGTCGTCGTCGGTGCGATGCCGCTCGACCATCCCGAACTCTACGCACGGCGGGTTCTGGGCATGGGATGGAGCGTGCTCTTCGGGCCACCCCACCCGGCCTCACAGGAGGGCTTGACCTTTGAGTCCTGGTTGCAGTCGACGCATATGGTCCTGTCGCCCCAGGGAAGGCCGGATACGCCGGGCGCGCTGGACCGCCTGCTCGCGCAACACGGACACCGTCGACACATCGGCTTGCACCTTGGCTATGTGGCGGCAGTGCCCGGGGTTCTGCAGTCGACGCCCTACGTCATGAGTCTGCCGACCCCCATCGCGACCGAGCTCGCCCGCCAGAGCTCCCTCACGGTGGTTGCTCATCCATTCGAGCAGCTTGGCCCTGTGCCCGTTCGCATGATCTGGCATGAGGCAAATCACAGCGATGCGGGGCACCACTGGCTTCGCGAACAGGTGGTTGCTGCGCTCGAGAGCGTTCATCCACCAGGTGAATAGCGCCTTGCCGATTGCGGCAAGGCCTGGGTCCTCGGGGACCGGCTAGGCCATGTCTAGCCGGAGGCTAGTCATGCGAATTGCAGTGATGGGAGCGACGGGGCAACTCGGTCGAGCCACAGTCGACCACCTCATCGGTCAGGTGGGTGCAGAGAACGTCGTCGCTGTGGCCAGAACGCCCTCCAAAGCGTCTGACCTTGCAGCGCGCGGCGTCGTGGTGCGAGCCGGTGACTATGCCGACGTGGGCAGTCTGCGGAGCGCCTTCGACGGTGTCGACACGGTGCACCTGATCCCCACGAAAGCGATGCCTCGAGAGCGCGTGCAACAGGTGCAAAACGCCATCGATTCCGCAAAGGCTGCTGGCGTGCGGCGGCTCGTGCACGTGGGGATTGTGGGCACTGACGTGACCAACAAGTTCGTGATCATGCCCTACTTGCTGTACGCAGAGAGCGCCATCGTCACCAGCGGTCTCGCCTGGACGCTTCTGCGCAACGCCTACTACGCCGAGCCGATCGCAGACTGGCTGCCTGAGATCGTTCGAATGGGCACCATTCCGTATCCGTTTGGTGAGGGGTCCCACGCCTGGGCCACCCGCGAGGACATGGCCCGAGCTGCGGCTGCAGTCCTGGCGAGCGGCGAAGTGGATGGCGAGATCCTCAACCTCACCGGTCCGGCCGCGCATACCGTCGAAGAACTGTGCGCCATCGTGTCCCGAGTCACGGGCCAGACGGTCACCCATCGCGATGCATCGGTGCAGGACTACATCGACGCATCCATTGCCGACGGCGAACCCGAGCCGTTCGCCCGCCTGCTCGCCACGCTGTACGACCCGGTTCGAGACGGCCTGACGAGCTTCGCCACCACGGACATCGAGCGCATCACGGGTAAGCCGCCCGAGTCCATGGAGAGCTTTCTCGGTCGCGTCTGGAGGGCGTGATGTCCGCCGTCTTCGGCAGGGTTCGGGACCATTGGTCGACCGCGTGGATCGTTCTGTCTCTACCCGCCATACCCATGATTCTGGCGGCTGCTGAGGCGGAGCCAGACTGGGGAACGCTGCTGCACATCTCGGGTGAGTTCTCGGCCCGATTGCTTGTGGTCACCTTGGTGCTCACACCTCTCAAGCAGATGACCCATTGGCGCTGGGTGCGCTGGCTGCTGGCCCGTCGCCGCTGGCTGGGCGTGGCGAGCTTCGGCTACGCCGCACTGCACCTGGTGTTCTACGCGTTGGACGAGGGCTTGCTGGCGGAGTTCACGGCCCCAGACATCCTCAGCGGCTGGCTCGCCTTTGCACTCTTTGTCGCGCTCGCGGTCACGAGTACGGATGGGGCAGTACGAGCAATGGGCAAGAACTGGAAGCGCCTTCAGCGCTGGACCTATGTCGCTGCGGTGCTGACCCTCATCCACTGGGTGCTTCTCGAGTTTGAGCTCGGTCCTGCCCTCGTCCATGCGGCGCCGGTGGTGGGGTTGCGACTTGCGGCATGGTGGCGGAGGCGCCGCCCATAGACCTGCTCGGCGTGGGGGTCTCGGCACCCAAGCTGGACCGTCGGGCCTGGGCTGGAAAGGTCAGTCTCCACGCTCGCCAGCGTCCGCACCTCGTCGACCGTACTTCATCCCTTTCGAGATGAACTCTCAGTGAGCCGGAGGTAGCGCCCGCAGCGCGGTGTCGATGATGCTTTTCAGCATCTCGGGGTCGGCCCCAGTGCGCGCCATCACCGCCAAGCCTGCCATCTGGCTGCCGAGATACCGGGCCAGCTGCTCCACATCGGCGTCTGCGGCGATTTCGCCCCGTGCTGCGGCGCTAGCGAGAGCCGCCACGAACGCGGACTGGCGGTTCGCTTCGGCCTGCATCAGGACGCGCGCCAGCGTCTCGTTCTGCACCCCGCATTCGACCACGGTCTGGGTGATGAAGCAGCCCATGCGCTCCGGCTGCGAAGCAAAGCCCTCGACAGCTCCCCGCATGAACGTGCGTAGCACCTCGATGCCCGCGCCTTCCTCACGCAAGCCCTCGAGCGCACCCGTCTGCACCTCGACGTAGCGGCCGAGTGCCTCCTCGAAGAGGGCCTCGCGGCTCTCGAAGGTGTTGTAGAGGCTCTGGCGCCCGATGCCAAGGGCACGCTGCAGGTCGCTCATGGTCGTGGCGTCCAGCCCCTGACGCCGGAACAACTCCATCGCGGTGTCGAGAGCCTGCTCTCGATCGAAGGCACGTGGTCTTCCCATGCCTTGGTTGTAGCGGGTTCGACCGGACTGGCCAAGTGTTTTTGACGGTGTTGTCCAAAATGTTCTGGACACAGTTGTCCAAAATGCCTACGTTCCGATCACCTTCAAGGAGCGCGCATCATGGCCACCATCGAAACTGTCCTCATCACCGGCGCCAACGCAGGCCTCGGAAAAGACACGGCGCGGCAGCTCGCCACGCTCTCTACAACCCGTCGCATCTACCTGGCGGTGCGCAACGTGCAGAAGGGAGAGGCTGCGAAGGCCGAGCTGGTTCAGGCGACCGGGCGCGACATCTTCGAGGTGATCCGCGTCGATACCTCTGACCTCGACATCGTGCGCGAGGCGGTGGCATCTCTGGCCGAGCCCGTCGACGCCGTGGTCCTCAATGCCGGCGGACCTGGCGGAGACTCCGCCGGTGTCTCAACCCAGTATGGGGTCGTCGGGTCCTTCGCGGTGAACGTGCTCGGCCACGTCGCACTGGTGGATGAACTCATCGCCGCGGGCAAGCTGACGGACACGGTTGTCTTCGTCAGCTCCGAGGCTGCGCGGGGTATCCCTTCGATGGGTATGAAGCGCCCGAGCCTGCAGAGTTCCTCGGTCGACGACTTCGCCGCCATCGCTGACGGCACCGCTTTTCCCTCGTTCGATGCGATGAAAGCCTACGGACCGATCAAGTACATGGGCACGATGTGGACGAGCGCCATGGCTCGTCGTCACCCCTCGATCCGCTTCCTCAGTGTGAGCCCCGGCGCCACCAGCGGCACCAGCGCTGCTGATCAGGTGGGTGCCGTCCAGCGCTTCATCTTCACCCGCATCGCCTACCCGCTGATGACACTGCTTGGTCGGGCACACGGCCTGGAGCAGGGCGCGAAGCGGTACGTCGACGTGTTGGTCGACGATGCGTATCAGTCCGGCCACTTCTACGCGAGTGCCTACCCCGGGACGAGTGGCACGCTCGTCGAGCAGGGGCCGATCTTCGAGAACCTCACCAACGAGGGGTTCCAGGAGAACGCCTACGCCGCCGTGCGACGCTTCCTGCCCGAGCCGCAGGTCGCAGCCCAGGCGAAGTGAACTCTACGAAGAGCGACGACGCTTCTCGGTGTAGGCGGCCACGGCTGGACGGTATTTCTCGGGTCCGTCGCCGTGGACGATGTCGCCGTGGGCGGGGATGACGTGAACGAACGGAAGCTCGAGCAAGGACGCGAGCTCGGCCGGGTCGGGCTTGCAGGCGTCTAGCCAGCCCTTTCCGACCTGATGCGGACCGATGAAGCCCATCAGCCGAAAGCCGACACGGCCCACCCAGTTGAAGTGCTCGCGGCCCTCCGCCCAATGGTGAAGTACGTCACCCGAGATCAACGTGCCTCCCTCGTGGGCGAGCAGGATCAGCCCCTCTGGCGGCTCAGTCGAGAAGCGGAACAGCCTCGCCCCGGGCAGCGGTGGCACCACCTCGCCGCCGAGTGCGTGGTCGGAGTGGAAGTAGGTGCGGCCCTTGTTGAAGTCCAGGCCCTCGAAGTAGCGCTGGCCGGCCACGTCCCAGACGGTCGCGCCGTAGCGCTGCTTGTAGAACGGGTCGTCGGAGCCGTGGGCTCCGGCCAGGCGAATGACGTCGGTGACCGTGCCGAGGCGCTCGAGCTCGGCCAGACCCTGATCATCGAGACGCACAGAGTTCACGAGCACTAGGTCGTCTCCGCGCTGCACCACAGTCATATTGCGGCTCAGGGTGGCGGGTCCCATGCGCATCGTCCCCTTCACGACGTGGACACCGGGGAAGACTTCGCGAAGCGGGCCATGGGGCTGTGGGGGTCGGATGCGCGGTTTCACGGCGCGATCGTAGATCAGGCGTGGGCAGCCTGCACGGTGTCGCGGAAGGCGTTGGCGAACACCTCGAGCGTCATGCCCATCTTGCCCTGCAGCTTGTCGCGCATGGGCTCGGCCTGCTCGGTCAGTTGGAACAGTGCTCTGCCTTGCAGGCGACAGCGGCCGTCGCCGAGATCGACGATTTCCCAGTCGTTACGGAGCTTGCTGAAGAGGGGCGGCAGCTCGCTGGTCATCTCGTAGGCCAAGGCCCGGCTTTCGCGGTTGAAGCGGGCCAGGGTCTGGCGCACGGTCCCGAGGCTGGCGGTCTCGTTGACGCGAACGACACCTTCGGCGAGCTCACCTTCGAGCTTCGAGGCGTCGATGCCAGGGGCCCAGTTGGCCCAGTCGGCAAAGCCCTCTCCGAACAGGTCCCAGGCCTCTGTGGCGTGGCTGTTGATGTCGACGGCGGTGGTGATGGTCATCTCAGACATGGTTCTCTCCTGTCCGGGCCGCCCAACAGCGGTCCCGGCGGTTTGGGGGTGGTGGGGACGGGACTAGAGGGCAGCGCGCCAGCGGCCGATGTTTGACCCGATCACGTGCGGGTGCGTCTCTTGCAGGAAGTGCTTGCCGTGGCCGACATCGACGACCTCGAGATGGGTGACGTGGTCACGGAGCCACTGGACCTCGTCGGCCTTGATGGCCACGCCGTCGTCGCCATGGAACATGATCATCGGGATGTCGGTCTTCGCGATCCACTCGATGTAGCTGGTGACGAGGTCGTAGCTGCGCTTGGGAAACCCGTCGAAGGGCACCTCACGCGGGAACGTGCGCACGTTGATGCGGCTGCGGATGGTCGGGTAGTCGCGCTTGTAGGTGCCGAGGATCTCTGGAGTGAGCTTCTGGTACGTCAGGTCCTGCAGCATCACGTTGAGGAACATGTTGGCGACGCCTCCCAGAAGCCAGTTGGGGAAGGACATGCGCAGCATCCGCATGACCATCTGCAAGCTGCCGGGCAGGTCTGAGTAGGACAGGGGACGCACCATGGCTTCCATGAAGGCGATGGCCTTGACCCGGTGTGCGTTCTTAGACGCCCAGTTGAAGCCGAGCATCGAGCCCCAGTCGTGGATGACGAGGGTGATGTTGTCGCCCAGGTCGAGGCTGTCGATGAAGCCTGCGACGTACTTGGCGTTGTCGTCGTAGGTGTAGGCGATGTCGGGGCGGTCAGACTTGCCCATGCCGATGAGGTCGAAGGCGATGCAGCGGAAGCCCTGGGCCTGCACGTGCGGGATGACGTTGCGCCACAGGTATGACGATGCCGGGTTGCCGTGGATGAAGATGACGGGGTCACCCTCGCCGACGTCGATGTAGTGCATCTTCGAGCCATGCACCTCAGCGAAGCGCGACTCGAAGGGGAAGTCTGCCGAGATGGGACGGCTTTCCAGGCCTGCGGTGGGGGTGGACTCACTGCTGACACGGTTGATGGCTGTGGTCATGGTGGGCGCTCCAGTTGCTTGGTGAGGTCAAGTTAGGAGGTTGAGTGGCTCGTGAGAAGAGCCACAAGTTGCCCATGGGTGTACAATTATGTTCATGGTCACTCCATCCGACTTCAACTGGGACGACGTCCGCCTGTTCTTGGCGGTTCTACGCGCAGGAAGCCTCCGTGCGGCTGCCAGTCAGCTCGACGTGACCCGGCCGACGGTGTCGCGTCGTCTGGCGGGTCTGGAGCGCAAACTCGGCGTCGCGTTGTTCGACAGGCGGCCCGATGGCCTGCACGCAACCCCCGCCGCAGGGGCGCTTCGGCCCCGTGCCGAGGCGGTGGAGACGGCGATGTCCGGGCTCACTCGGGCCGCGCAGGGCGCAGACCCGGAGCTGCAGGGCACCGTGCGCGTGACGGTGCCGGCCATCGCGGCTTCGGAGCTGTTGATCGAAGACTTTGCCAGGTTCTGCGAGCGCTGGCCCCAGATCGATCTGATCATCTCAGGTGCCTATGGGCTCGAGAGTCTCGCGCTGCAGCAAGCGGACGTGGCCATCCGCTTCATGCCACTCGGCGTTGCGCCAGACAGCGAGCTGCATGGCCGAAAGGTCGGAAACGCCTACGTCGCCGTCTACGGGCGGGCCGACGCGTGGATCGGCCAGGTGGGAGGCGACGGCGACCGCGCGTGGGTCGCGAAGACCCCTTGGCCAGACCTGCCGGTCCGCGGAGCCATGCTCGACGGTGACCTCCAGCGACGGGCGTGCGCCCTGGGCATGGGCATGGCACACATCCCGTGTTTCTTCGCCGATGGGCACCTGGAACGGCGCACCGAGCCGAAGCCGGGTCTCGATATCTGGGTGCTCGTGCACCCGGACCTGCGGCGCAATCCGCGCCTGAGGCTGTTCCGCGACATGGTGGTCGAGTCGCTGAAGCGGCAGAAGGACCGGCTCGAAGGCCGGGCCAGCGGGCCCCGGTAGAGTCCGGTTCTCGGGCCGCCGTCAGCCCGGTCCCGTTCGCCCCTCGCTCCACGTCCCGCCATTCGCGGTCCAGGCGCTCCCCTTGCTGGTGTAGGTCGCCGGAAGGTGCATGAAGCGAGAGTAGGTCCGGATGTCCCACGAGACAGGTCCGCGGAAGAAGTAGCACTCGGGGGTGGCGACCTCGTCCAGAGGCTTCTTGTAGGTGCTCGCGGTGCCACGCGTGAGATGAAAGCGCAGCTCGGCCGTGTCGGTGAAGGTCTCGTGGATGATTAGGGCCTCCTGGCCGGCCACGTCGTACGCCTCGAAGCGCACGAGTCCCTCCTCGAGGCCCCAGGCTTCCCGGGCCACGGTCTTCCACCAGTGTTCGAGCTCGTCGCGGGTGTGTCCGGGCTTCGCGGTCCACTTCGCAGTCACCTGGATGGCCTTGGCCGGGTCGGGCTGCCGGTAGTCGTTCTTGACCCAGCCGAAGCGATGCTCGCCAAAGGCGATGTCGACGCCGGTGCGCCCGATGGCTTCGCGCGCTGTGGCGGGCAGTTCAAGTCCACGCATCAGATGCAGCTCTGGACGGGCGACACCCACCAGGACATCTCGGTGCTTCCGGGCCACCGTCTCGAAGTAGTCGACCATTGCGTCGGGTCCGGCGAACACGTGATGAATCAGAACGGCGTCCTGGCCGACGCCGTGGTTGATCTCGGTGGAGAGAACCCCCTCGTGAGCGCGGGCCTCGTCGTGAATCGCCTGCAACTCACTGCGCATCTCGCGTGACGACTCCGAGCGGAAGAACCATCCGTCGGGTGTGGTGGGGACCCACTTGCCGGTGACGCTGATCTCGGTTCCGTTCTTGCTGGGCTCGTCCAGCGAGACAGGGTTTGCATCTTCCATGGTGGCCTCCTGTGTTGTTGTTCCTACGGGTTGGCCCGATCGAAGCCGGTCACGCGCTGGGCGAACTCCGCCTGCAAGCCCATCTGCAAGGCCCCCTGCTGGAGCTCCTCGGGCACGTCACCGAAGAAGAGGAAGGTCCCCGGACGGGCGACCTCGAGCAACTGTGGGAAGTGCGGGCCTGCCGTGTGCTGCAGGTGGAAGCCGAGAGCGTTGGCGTCGGCGAACTCGTCGCGAACGTAGAGCGCGTTGTCCGACTCCGACACGTAGATCTGCACGGCGACAGCGCCGGGCTCATGCTCGAGCATGGCGGTGGTGACCTGCTCGTAGATCGCACGAAGCTCGGCGAGCTTTCCGGGGTTGGCGGTCCACTTGTAGACCACGGTGATGCTCTGGGGGTGCATGTTCTCTCCTTCGATTTAAGTAACCAGGCAATTACTTTCTCTTTTGTAATCGGTGAGTTACTTAAGGCAACAAGAAACTGAGGATCCATGGGCCGTCCCAAGCAATACGACAGGATTGAACTGCTCGATCGCGCTGCGGATCTCTTCCATAGGCAGGGCTACGAGGCGACAACGACTGCACAGCTCGTGGCTGAATTGGGCGTCAATCGGAAGAGCATGTACGCCGAGTTCGGCTCCAAGCAGGAGCTCTTCGAGGCGGCGCTCGAGCGGTACGAGACCCACCATCTGAGCCAGGCCATTCGCGCCGTGGAGGCCGATGATGCCTCGCTCGACGGCATCCGCCGGGCATTCGCTGGCTACGTGGGGGCGAGTGGTGGCTGGGCGCGCGGACGGGGCTGCCTGCTTGCCAACACCGCGGTCGAGCGTGCGTCGCAAGACGACGCCAGCGCCCGCCACGTCGACGCCTACTACGGGCGGCTCGATGCGGCTTTCGGCCGGGCGCTGCAGAATGCTGTCGTCGCACGAGAGATCGACCCCGGCGCTGACGTCCCGGCGCTGGCCAAGTTCCTCACGATGTCGCTGATTGGGGTCGCCGTGAGCGCGCGCGCCCAGCAGCCGCCGGCAAACATCGCGATGGCGGTCGACGTCGTGATGGGGGTGCTCGAGAACAGCGGGCCCGCCAGCTAAGCTTCTGGCGCCGACCCTTGCGGCTCACAAGGCCGAGCCGACGCCGTCCGTGCTGCGTGTCAGGACAACCTGCTTGGCGGTCACGCGGTTGTGCTCCATGTCGTCGTGAGCACGGGCAATGTCCTCCATCGCGTAGACCTGGACCGGCCAGTCGATCTCACCGCGATGAATGGCCGACGCGATGTCCGAGAGCACATGGCTCGGCAGGTTGCCCGCACCGCCGCCATAGGCGGTCAATCGAACGCCCGTGGGGATGAAGTCGATCGGGTAGAACTGCTCCACGATCCACTTGTTCGAGAGCATGCCCGTGAAGCACGTGGTGCCCCCTGGTCGGCACGCCCGCAGCGTGTCGCGGAGGGTCGGTGCGCCGACGAGCTCCACTGCGCCATCGACGCCATCGGGGACCACGCTCCGCACCGCCCGCGAGACCTGGCCATCGTCGACGACGACATGATCGACCCCGATCGCTCGAAGCGCAGCCGCGCGTTCGGGACGACGGGTGGTCGAGAAGACGGTGGCGCCCATCCGCTTGGCGAGGATGGCAGCCATCATGCCGACGGACGAAGTTCCACCGCGCACCAGCAGCGTCCCTCCCTCTGCGAGCCCCACGCCGACGGTCAGCGAGCCCCATGCCGTCTGCAGAACCTCGGGCAGCGCGCCGAGCCGCGGCCAGTCCAGTTCGGTCTGCACGGGGATCACGCAACGGGCGGGCACGAGCGTGTACTCCGCGTAGCCTCCGTCGAACGACCGCCCCATACCGCCGACCATGGCCACGGCCTTCGAGCCGACCGGCAGGTCGGTCCCGGGCGCTGCCTCGATCACACCTGCCGCCTCGATCCCCAACACACGCGGGAACGTCAGGTCGGGACCCGCCAGGCCCAGACGGGTGTGTAGCTCCGAGCGGTTGAGCCCGAAAGCCTCCACTCGGAGGAGAACCCAGCCCGCCTTTGGCTCGGGCTTCGGAATGTCTCTGATCTTCAACGCATCCGGTGGTCCCGGCCCGTCGAGAACAATCGCGCGCATGGTGGTCATCGTCCGCCCCTTGAAGTTCGCGTGTGTGCAGCGACGTCCTCGGTCACCCGTGCGTTTTACTGCGTCGCCGACCCTCAGTGCCAGAGTCCCGTCGCCATGACCCGCCCGTCGTCGTGCGTCGTTGGAACCCGCCGATATAGAATCCAGCCGACCAAGGCAGGGACTCATGACGTCAGTACTGCTCCTCTTGCTCTCGTGCGCACCGTCCGCGCCAACCAGCGTACACGTGCCGACTGCAGCGCCGCCGACTCCTGCACCCATCCAAGTACACCTGACCATCGACGATGCGCCTTGGATGATTCAGCGAGGCCACAACGTGCCGCAAAGCGCGAGCGACATTGGCGCGAAGAACCAAGCACTCATCGACGTGCTCGAGGCAAAGCAGGTCAAGACGTCGGTGTTCTTCAACTGCAGCCGACTGCAGGAAGGGGACGGCACCCTTGAAGCATGGAAGTCCGCCGGGCACACGCTCGGCAACCACACGGACACCCACGCACCGCTGAACAAGCTTGGCCCTACCGAATGGCTACAGGACGCGAGCCGGTGCCATGAACAGCTCTCGGAGCAGGTGGGCCAGCCGATCGAGTGGCTGCGCTATCCCTACCTCGGGTACGGCGATGGACTGGAGGCACGGGACGCCGCTACGGCCGGTCTTGCCGTTTTCGGTGAGCGCACCGCGCCGGTGACGGTGGCGACGACCGAGTGGCTGCATGCCTATGTGTATCGAAAGGCGCTTCGTCTTGGCGATGACGAACTCAAGCAGCAGGTCGTCGAGGACTACCACCAGCACATGGATGCGGCCCTCGCGGCGGCGGTGGAGGCTGCTGCCGAGCATCCTGGCCGTGCGGTTCCTCAGGTGGTGCTCATCCATCTCAACGAGCTCGCCCTCGACGAGGCCGGCCCGCTCATCGACCGGTGGCAGGGCCGCGGCATCGAGTTCGTCGACCTGCCCACCGCCATGGCGGACCCACTGTTCGCGATGGAGAACCAGTACGCGGGCACGGCCGGGCTGAGCTGGCTGTGGCGCATTCGGAGCGAGGAAGAGTACGGGCGGTACTGGTTTGGCTACGAGGAAGGCCGTGTTCAAGAGCGCTTCGGCGACATCGACCCTCTGGACATGGGTGTACCTGTACCGTGAGCAGCGCGCCGGGGATTAGAGCCGTCCGCTCGTCGCGGAACCAGCCGCCGCGGAGGCAGCGAGTTGTGGAGCTAGAGGAACTCGACGGGCTCGAGCCCCAGCGCCTGGCGTCCCGAGAAGAGAAGTTGGGCCTTGCGAGGCAGTGGGTGGAAGTGCCCTGCACGGGCATCTCTAAGCATGCGCTCGAGTCCAGCTCCTCGATAGAAGCCGGGCCCACCCGCAGCCTCTACGGCCTTGTCGCAGACCCGCTGGACGGCTTCCACCGTGTGGGTCTTCAGCGCGAGGACTCGACTGGAGAGCTCGAGAGACGGCGTGAAGTCGTAGTTGTTCGCTAGCCTCTCCAGCTCTCCAACACAGGTCTGAGCCAAGATGAGGTCGCTGGTCATCTCACCGACGGACCACTGCGTCGTGGTGGACCCGCTTCGGCGGTTCGCGTGGCCGAGGGCAACCTCGGCTGCTCGCTCGGCAAGACCCACGTAGGCACTGCAGATCAGCGGCAGGGCAACGGTGAGAACGATGCTCCAGACCGGGTGGAAGGCGTCGCGGGGTCGTGTGAGCGCCACGCTGGCCTCGGGTACGAACACGTCGTCAAACACCACCGTGTTGGACCCCGTCGCCCGCATTCCGTGGGCTTTCCAGTCGAGCTCGAGGCGAACGCCCGGGGCGCTCATGGCGACCGGAAAGTGCAGCACCTGCCAGCCCTCTGTGGGGTGCAGGTACTGGGCACTGGTCACTGCGACATCACCCGCCGGGCATCCGCTCGCGAACGCTTTGCGCGCGTTGAGTTTGTAGCCTCCGTCGACGGCGACCAGCGTTCCGTTGGACTGGAGCCAGTCTCGGGCCCCGGTGCTGACTAGAACCAGGTTCTTGGAGGCGACCTTCGCGAAGATCGGCGGGGTCGCGCCTTGGCGATGCTTGAAACACTGTGCGGCCAGCAGATGCTGGTGCATAGACAGCGACAGGGCAATGGCTGGATCGTAGCGCCCCAACCGCCGGAGGATGGCGCACATGTCCCCATGACTTGCGCCGCCGCCGCCGAACTTCTCGGGAATGAGCGCCGTGATGAGTCCTCGCTGCTTGAGCACCGCATAGTGGTCTGCGGCGAAGACGTCGTTGGCATCACGTTCGGCAACTCCCTCGGAAAACCCAGGTCCAATCTCGTCTACAATGTCTACCCAGGGGTTCGTCGTCATAGGGCCTCCTTGCCCTACAAGCATCGCGCGCTTTGCCGTGCGATACCATGGCCAAAGCTCCTCAATCCTTAGCCAAGGCTCCTGCTATGCAGACGGATGCGCTGTCTGACGTGCTCCGAGTGCTGAAACTCTCTGGAGGAATGTTCTTCCGAGTCCGGCTTCGCACGCCATACGCGATCACGGCCAAGGATGCTGAGGCCATGCGGCAGGCCTTCGCGCCGGGCGCGGATCACATGTTGCCCTTCCACTTGGTGACCCAGGGGCCCATCTACTTCAACGTCGACGGTGCCGGGGTCGAGCGGCTGGAAACGGGGGATGTCATCGTTCTTCCACACGGTGCGGGCCACGCATTGGCCAATCCGCCGGATCGCGCACCCGTGCCAGTGTCGACCTTCAAAGACCAAGTGTCGGGGAGCCCACCCACCTTGGTCATGGAGGGCGACGGAGAGGAGGCGAGGGCACTGTGCGGATTCTTCCACTGCCGTGGGCGTCTGTTCAATCCCTTGATGGAGGCCTTGCCAGAGGTGTTGGTCATTCGCCAAGATCCCGAGCGAACTCCATGGCTGAAGGCGACGCTCGAGCGCACTTTCGACGAGACATTGGGGGACCGTCCGGGGGGGACGGCCCTGGTGGAGCGGCTGACAGGTCTGCTGTTCATGGAGGTGGTCCAACGTCATCTCGAGCATGCCGAACAGGGCGGGTGGCTTGAGGGGCTGACCGATCCGGTGATCGGGAAGACCCTGAAGCTCATCCACGACCAACCGGCGCGGCCGTGGACCGTGGACGAGCTCGCCCGTCGGTCCGGCGCGTCACGTTCCGTGCTGGCAAGCCGATTTGTGGAGCTCGTGGGGATGTCTCCGTTCAGGTACCTCACGGCCTGGCGGATGGAGCTGGCGGCTGCACGACTGCTCGAGACTGCGGACGGTCTCGCCGACATCGCCTCGGATATTGGCTACGAGTCCGAGGCTTCGTTTAGTCGCGCGTTCAAGCGGCTGGTGGGGGAGGCGCCGTCGCACTGGCGCAGTGCGCGACAGACGGCGTGAACCGGTCCCGCAACTCCGGTCGGGTGAAGAGATTCGCACGCGCACGAGTGTCGACCGCAGTCCCTTTGTCGCGGTCGACGGCTGCGACCGTCGTCGCTACTGGACCGGGGTGTCCGGCCGATGGAGCCAGCGCCAGATCCGAGGTGTAAGGCTCGGCCAGCTGACGGGCCAGTTGCGCCACGGGGCCCGGCGGCGGTCGCCCAGTCCAGGTCGGCGTCATCCACCCTGAGGCCCCCCAGAGCGCACAACGCAGCCGCCCAACGGAACCTCAGGTGCCTCGGGGCTCGGTCCAGCCCTCATGAGGTGAGCCCTGCACTACACTGGTGACAGGAGGCCCGCTTGCTTTGGTTTGTCCTTTCGAGTGCGTTCGCGAACGCCCCTGTGGACGAGGTTCTCGGGTGGACCGACGACACCTTCGTGTACCGCGCCCGCCTGATGATGCAGTTTCCGCAAGACTTTGAGCGAGACGAACTCTCCGAGGAATACAGCTTTTACGGCGATGAGATCTGGCCGGTCGTCTGTGCCCAGCCTCGGGTCGGCCCCGAGCGTTGTTGGGAAGACGTGGAACGCTCGCACCTCGCTGTCCCCGACGTCCCGCTAGCGACCCCCATCGAATGGAAGGCGTGGAGCCAAGCTCACCCCTTGCTTCCACCGGGGGCTCCGGGTGGCACCATCGGCGTGTCGATGCCGAGCCAGGCGAGTGCGCCGCCGCTTGAGGTCTACTACGGATCTGTCGACGATCCGGAGCCCTTCCTGGTGTTCCTCGAAGCAGGGGACGAGCGCTGGGAGTGGCGCGCTGGTGTGGTCGATCTGGGTAGCGGGGCTCCCCACAACGTGACGGTCACGGCGAGCCCGAGTCCCGACGGACACCTCATCGCCGTCTCCACGACGAACTCGGGGTTTATGCACATGCGAGGACCTGCTGCGCCCTCGTCGCAGATATGGATCTGGTCCGGGGCGAGGACCACTCTGTCGCGGTCCGACAAGGTCACCGACGAGGCAGTCGCCGCAGCTTCGAGGCTGCTTGGCGAGGCCGGTTTTGTGTTTCTGCAGGAACAACCCGCCAAGAAGGCCCGGAACCGCACGGTTGTCTACTACGCGGCGAGATGGGAGGGTGAGGCGAGGGCGGCGGCCGAGGCGCTGGGCGGCGTCGCCGAGCTGATGGACTGGGAGAGCCGGTCTCATCTCGTGATCGCGCTGGGAAATCGCTGACCCATGGTTCTCGATGACCCCGGCAACTGCGGACGTCCAGTCGAACTCGAACGCGCCGCTCGACCCGCCATCGCTGCCCAGCGTGGTCGGCGCGCAGTCGAGGTTGGCCGTCTGCTGCCGCCCACCAAGGCCAAAGAAGGCGGCGACATCGTCAGTCGACGTCTGGGAGGCCGCCTCAAAGCCATCCGCCACCAGCACGCCCGCGTCGATCGTGCCCGTGATGTACCCGCCGGTGCAGGCTCGCCCTCGACGGGCGGTGCTGGTTTGGCCACGAGGAAGGCCGTGTGCAAGAGTGCTTCGGCGATATCGACCCGCTGGATATGGGCACACCCGTGCCCTGAACCGTCGGATGGAGTGACAGGGTGTGACCTCAGCGTACTCGTCTGCCGGGCCTCCCCTGACTAGTCGCTCGTCCCTGCGCACACTCCTATTCGCCTCGTCTCTGCTGCTGTTCTCGTCCGCCGATGCAGGACGGCTGGAACGGCAGATGGACCGTTTCGTCGAGCAGACCTTCTCGGCAGATGGGCCACGTCCTCACCGTACGACATCTGCTGAACCACACCTCTGGCTGCGCCGGATCTCCCGTCGGAATGACGCTTCGCCGAGGATGGAGCGACACTCGTGCTCATCGAGGCTGGAGAGGAGTACGAAGCCGAGCGCTTGGACTGATCAAGCTGCGGGTCAACGGCGGAACGCGAGTGGGTCACACTCAGTCGGGATCGGGTCGATTTGGGCGCATAGGAAGGATGAACACCCGCTCAGGTGCACCCTTGCCGCCACGTCGAATCTCGTAGTTCATTTGTTCGTACGAGCCGCACCCCTCGCTCTAGTGAGGTTGGCGGACGAACACCGGTCAGGCGGCCTCAACGGGCCCTGGGAACACAATGTACTCGTCCATCATCATCAGCGCGAGGTCGATGTCGGCTGGGCGGTCGCCGGTGATGCGGCCGCGCTGGCGCAGGTCCTCAGCGAGCGTGTCGATGACCGTCTGGGTGTTCAGATCGTCGTCGTGGCTCTCGATGAGCGACTTCTCTGCGGCATCGACGAAGCAGTTGGCCTTCCACTGAACGGAGTACCGGAGCTCTCCCCATGCATAGCTGCGGACGACCTCATCGCCCTTGCACAGGTTCCAGGTGTCGTCGCCGGCGTAGCTCAGGGTCATGCCGGCCTCGAGCGGTGGCGGGGCTGACTCGGGTCCGCCGACGCGCTCGACGCCGTGGAACATGCCGTCGACGTCGAGGTGGATGGCCGTGTTGGCCTTCACCGGCACGTGCATGCGGCGCCCTTCGGGACCGTCGGGGTAGAAGACGAAGTCACCGCCTTCGCAGTCCCCGTAGAACGCGACGCCTGCCGTGACGTGCTTTCGCCAGTCCTCGAACAGGCCGGAGTGCATCATGACCACCAGGAACCACTCGGGCATGTTCCACTTGTCGATGCCTCGGTACTCTGGGGTGTCGGTGTGCATCGCGAGCTCCTGGCCGGGCAGGAGTAGGTTGGCGTAGAGCATCGAGGGAACCACGAGTGGCTTGCCGGTGAGCTCTGCGGCGGCGGCAGAGAACTTGGGAGAGTTCAGCATCGGCGCAGAGAGGGCGTGGCGAAGCTCATCGTGAAGCGCGTAGGTGCCGCGAAACAGGTTGAGACGGGCGAGCATGTCTTTGCCGTCCGCGACGTTCGGCAGGGTCTTCAGATAGTTCATCGCCGCGTCGTGACGGCGAACAAGGCCCGTCCCGAATCCCTCGGTCACGGGCCCCCGGATGTACATCTCAAAGGTGCCGAAGGCCTCTGCGCAGCGGCGCATGTCCTGCGCGGCACCGGTGGACAGGAAGGAGTCAAAGAGACGATAGCGAGGTGAAATGGCGGACTCCAACCGATGGGTTTGACCGATCGGCTAACTCCTGATTGCGAGGGAGCAACCTGTCTCGCATGTCGGCTAGCGCGCGGACCTGAGGTCGCAGGCGAGGCACCGCCTCGGTCCTCGGTCACTGCGCCATGGGCTGCGCCTCGCCGGGCTCCTCAGTTGGACTGGGAACTGCGGCGCGGGCGTCGGGCACCGATGGCACGGTGGCGGATGGCTCCGGGCCACAGGGCCGTTCCTGGCCAGCCGCGGCCGTGCACATCATCCAGGCGCGGCGACTCACGGGCTGGCTGTGGTGACGGGCGGTCTCGAGCCAGGAGGCAGAGTAGTCTCTCGCGCGCATGCGCACGCGCGTCTCCGCCTGGGAAGCGTCCGTGGACGGCCTCATAGCCAGGGTGGTCGCGGCTGCCCTCCACACCTGGTGGGCAGAGTGAGCACGCACCCGAAGGCACGCCTCGACGTCAGCCCACGGCGTACCCGGCACCATGAACTCGAGGGAACGGGTGGCCAGGCGTACCGCCTCCTCGTCCTTCGAGTGCTCATGTGCGATGAGGGCCTGAGAGCAGAACGGCTCGTCGGCGTAGGCAATACCCGTAGCAAGCACGACCAGCAGCTGGAACAATATGACCCTCCATTAAACGCGCGCCCAGCCGTGACCTCCGGAAGAAGGCCCGCTCGCTCACCTCTGGTTTCGCTGTCCGTGGACCCGCGGGGAAGCAGGGGAGGTCGGCTGCGATATGCCCCTCCGTAATAGGATACCGGAAAATGGAAGGGGCGACAGAGGGCCGCGAATCCGCACCCTCGACTGTGCTCGAGTGCATCCACTACGGCGCACATGCATCGGCTCCAGTGGATGTGGAGGGTTGTAGTCCCCCAGTGTTTCGGGCGAGAGGTCGCGGAGAAGGTGTCTTGGCCTGTGTGGCCGCTCATGACAAGCTGACCGCGGAGGACCATGCGACCGATCGGAACCCTGCTACTCGTGCTCTCGCTCGCCTGCTCACCAGGCACGTCCTTCGACTCGGACGCCGACACCGAAACGGACGCGGACACGGATACCGACGCGGACACGGATACCGATGCGGACGCGGATACCGACGCGGATACCGATGCCGACACGGACATCGGGGAGTGCGCGACGGCATCGGTTTGCGATGACGGACTGAGCTGCACCGAGAACGACTGCGTCGATGCCGAGTGCGTGACTTCGCCCGTCTCCCAGTGCGGGTGGCCCGCCGAGCCGGTGGCAGACGCCGAGAACATCACCGACATCGAGGGTCCAATCTGGGACAACGACATGTACCGAGACCTGAGCGGTGCGGTCTACAATCCGCTGGATGATCGGCTCTGGTTGGTCCGGAACAACGGCCCCTCGAAGATTTGGGCCGTGGTGGGGGATGGCACCGGTGGGTACGTCATCGACAGCAAGGCTGGAAATCGCGCCGAGTGGGAGGACTTTGGGGATGCCGAGGGCCTGACCCTTGCGGACCTCAACGAGTCCGAGACGCTGTACGTGCTGACTGAGGGCGAGGACCACATCCGCGAGTACGACCTGTCGACCTATGGGACCGCGGTAGAGAACAGTGCCTGGGATCTGCGGGCCCACATCCCCACCGCGACCGGGGGCAACGGCCCGGAAGGACTCACCTTCGTGCCAGACAGCTTTCTGGCCGCCCAGGGCTTTGTCGATGCCGTCGGCAATCCCTACCAGTCGACGCTGGGCATGGGGGGGCTGATGTTCGTGGGACACCAGGCCGGGGGATACCTCTATATCTTCGACCTCGACCGGTCGGATGGGACCGTCATCTTCGTCGGTACCTACGAAACCGACGCATCAGAGACCGCTGGGCTTGAGTTCGACCGGTCCTCCGGGCTGCTCTACATCTGGCACGGCGGTGGGCACAACACGCTGGAAGTCGCGAGGTTGTCGTCGCAGCCAAGCAATGGCATTCGGAAGCTGGACACGGTGCGGGTGCACGATGGACCTGGCGACCACGTGCTCGGGTCAGACAACTACGAGGGCTTCGCAATCACGCCGAGCTCCGACTGCCAGAACGGAGAACGGCGCGCCTTCCTGACCGTCGATGGCGGAAATGCGTGGTCGCTCTTTACGTACAACGACTTCCCTTGTGAGCTCTAGCCTGGAGCTCGTCGCCGGCGGTCTACCGAGTCACGTCGAAAGGCTCCTTCGAACCATCCATTGACGCTCGGATGGCGCTGACTCTTGGGAGCCTGTGGCACCTAAGTCAGTTCTCGGGCTGATGGTGCGCGAAAAGTAAGGTAGGATGGACTTGTTCGCTGACCGGACGATCCTCACGGAACAGGGGGCTCCGACAGTTGCGTACACGCTGCGTTTCCTGCAGCTCGAGTGTCTGATGCGCTATCGCTACCAAACCGTCGAGTTTGGCGACCTCGACGTTCACCTGCGGACACTGCGGGATACCAACGAGTTCGACGACCCAGCCGGACGAGCCGAAGCGCTCGGCGTCTCCCCATCGCAGTGGTCTCTGTTCGGCGTCGTGTGGAGCTCGTCACTCGTGCTCGCCGGGATGATGGTCGACATCGACATCGCTGGGCGCCGCATTCTCGAAGTCGGCTGCGGCATCGGGCTCGCGAGCTTGGTGCTGAACCAACGTGGGGCCGACATCACCGCCATGGATCGCCACCCCGAGGCCGGGCGGTTCCTCAAGCGCAACGCGGAGCTGAACGACGGTCCCGAGATCGCCTTCGAGTGCTCCAATTGGCATGACGCCGACGACCTCGGAGGCTTCGATCTCATCATCGGCAGTGACTTGCTCTACAGCCGGGAACCGGTGGAGGGCTTGTCGAAGTTCGCCGATGAGCATGCCTTGCCGACCAACGAGGTGATCGTCGTCGATCCCGGCCGCGGCCAGGCCGGACGTTTCGGGCGGGCCATGGTCGACTTCGGGTTCAGTCACTCCGTGCGTAGCGCTGCGCTTGAGGAATCTCAGCAGCGTGGAAGGCCGGGAACGGGGCGAATCCAGGTCCACTCCTTTCATCGCGGTCCGGCATCTGCGTAGAAGACGTGTTCGCACAGGGCTCGGTCGCGTGTCTGAGACCGACGGTGTTCATCGGCCTCCGTGGCGTCTTGCTCCGCCCTCGCGGCCGAAGTATCCGAGGCCTACCAAGTCCCTGGCATCCCATCCCTGAGTGAAAGAGAGGCATCCCATGAGCCTGTACACCGCCTACCTTGAAGAGATCGAACAGCGGAAGGGCCAGGGCTTGCACCCCAAGCCGGTGGAAGACGCCGAGCTGGTGCAGGAGCTGATCGCGCAGATCCAGGACGCGGACCACGAGCACCGTGCGGGGTCGCTGGACTTCTTCATCACCAACACCCTGCCGGGCACCACGAGCGCCGCGGGCGCGAAGGCCGAGTTCCTGAAGGCGCTCATCCTGGGCACCGCCGAGGTCCCGGAGATCTCCGTCGACTTCGCCTTCGAGCTGCTCTCGCACATGAAGGGCGGACCCAGCGTCCGCGTGCTGCTCGACCTCGCCTTGGGTGAGGATCTGACCCTCGCCGTTCAGGCCGCCGAGGTCCTCAAGACCCAGACCTTCCTCTACGACGCCGATACCGACCGCCTCGAGGCCGCGTACAAGGACGGCCACGCGATCGCGACGGACATCCTGCAGAGCTACGCCGAGGCGGAGTTCTTCACCAAGCTGCCGGCCATCGATGAGATCATCCAGGTCGTCACCTACGTGACCGCTGTGGGCGATGTCTCTACGGACCTTCTCTCCCCCGGCAGCGACGCGCACTCCCGCTCGGACCGCGAGCTCCACGGCCAGTGCATGTTCGAGCACGACAAGGCCAAGCAGCAGCTGCTGCTCGACCTCAAGGCCCAGCACCCCGACAAGCGCGTGATGCTCGTCGCCGACAAGGGCACCATGGGCGTCGGCTCCTCGCGCATGTCCGGCGTGAACAACGTCGCGCTTTGGACTGGCATCCAGGCCAGCCCCTACGTGCCGTTCATCAACATCGCCCCCATCGTCGGCGGCACCAACGGCCTTGCCCCCATCTTCCAGACGACGGTCGGCGTGACGGGCGGCATTGGCATCGACCTCAAGAACTGGGTCAAGAAGCTCGATGCGGACGGCAACCCCATCCTCGATGAGGACGGCGAGTTCGTCCTCGAGCAGGTGTTCTCGATCGACACCGGCACGGTGCTGACCATCAACACCACGACCAAGAAGCTCCTCAACCACGACGGCACCCAGGAGCTGGCCGACATCAGCTCCGCGCTGACCCCGCAGAAGCAGGAATTCATCCGCGCCAAGGGCTCCTACGGCGTCGTCTTCGGCAAGAAGCTCCAGAGCACGGCCGCGCGCATCCTCGGCGTCGAGGCCCCGCAGGTCTACGCCGGGTCCAAGGAGATCTCCCACGCCGGTCAGGGCCTCACCGCCGTCGAGAAGATCTTCAACGCCAACGCGCTCGGCGTGACTCCGGGTGCGGTGCTGCACGCTGGCTCCGATGCCCGCGTCCAGGTCAACATCGTCGGCTCGCAGGACACCACCGGCCTGATGACGTCGCAAGAG
>JAGSGY010000034.1 GCA_023954855.1 Pseudomonadota bacterium
TACCGGGGCACGCGCAGGGTCGGGCGGTAGCTCACGAGCCCAAGGCCATCCTCGAAGAGCACCACGACGTTGATCATGCAGTAGGTGATCAAGAAGAACATCGTCACGAGCGGCGCAATCGCGTTGAGATCCCGCACCATGATGCAGAGCACGGTGAGCACACCCGTCACCATCATCGCGTTGCGCGGCTCACCATCACTGGTTTCGGCCATTTGCTTACTGAACGGCACGATGCGGTTCTCGCCCATGGCCATCAAGATTCGCGGTCCACCCACGAGCCCCGCGAGCGCAGAAGATGCGGTAGCACCGAGCAGACCCGCGAGCACGAGTCCGGGTGACCAGGCTTTGTCGATCAGTACGTTGTAGTTCGACGCCAGCTCCTCGGCAGTGCCCAGGCGCGAGACCCAGATGGCGACGAGGAAGTAGACGACGGCTGAGACGGCGATGGCAGCGAGCGTGCCCACGGGAATCGCCCGACGCGGGTCCTTGAGGTCGCCGCTCATGTTGGCACCCGCCAGAATGCCGGTCGTCGCCGGGAAGAACACCGCGAACACGCCCCAGAAGTTGGTGCCCTCAAAACCGCGCTCGGGGGCGCCCGGATACTCGCCAATCCACGGCACCGACGAGCTCGCGCCGACCGCCGCGGGGCTCGCAAAAATGGAGACCAGCGACAGCGCAATCACGCCCATGATGACGTACTGGGCCTTAAACGCGAGGTCCGCGCTCTTGTACGCCAAGGCAAACAGCAGGCCGAAGATGATGAAGTCGGTGACAAGAGCAGGGGCGCCGGGGACGACCCACTGCACGCCCTCGCGAAAGCCGAACACGTACATCGCCACGCCGAGCGGGCGCGTCAGGTAGAGCGGGATGCCGATGGCGCCGCCCACTTCGAGTCCGAGCGAGCGATTCATGATGGCGTACGGTCCGCCGGCCCCGATGCGCGTGTTCGTCGCGATGGAAGACAGCGACAGGCCCGTACACGCGGTGATCAACAGCCCGAGACCCATGATCGCCATCGCGCCGGCAACGCCGGCATTGCCGACCACCCAGCCAATGCGGACGTACATGATGACGCCGAGAATGGTCAGCAGAGTCGGTGTGAACACCCCGGTGAAGGTGCCGAACTTGGGGGCGACCTGCTGTGACTCAGACATTGAATTCCAGGTGCAATGGACCAGAGCACATCAGCCGAGGACCGACGCCACCCACAGTGTAGCGCTGCCCCCCGGTCAGGCCTCCGGACCAGCCTCTTCCGCAAGAGGAATCACAACATAGAACCGAGATCCTTCCCCGATGCCACTCTCGACGGTGATGTCGCCGCCGTGGGCGCGCGCGATCTGTCGGCAGATCGGCAATCCGAGCCCGGTGCCCTGCGGCCTGTCGGTGAGCGTCTCGCCGACCTGGCGGAACTTCTCGAAGATGGTGGGCAGCTCAGCGGGTTCGATGCCTGCTCCGGTGTCCTTGCAACACAACTCAACACCGCCGTCGACATTGCGCGCGCAGACGATGATCTCGCCCTCGTCGGTGAACTTGGTCGCGTTGCTGACCAGGTTGATCATCAGCTGAAGCAGGCGGTCCCGGTCGCCCTGCAGCACGGGCAAGGTCTCATCGAGGTGGGGCACCATGGTGACGCCCTTCTTGAGTAGCGGCTGGGTGGCCTCGATGGTGCGATGCACGAGCATCTTCGGGTCGACCGGCTCGGACTTCCACTCCATGCGACCGGCTTCCATCTTCGAGATGTCGAGCACGTCGTTGATGAGGGAGGTGAGCCGCGCCCCCTCCTTCTTCATGATGTCGAAGTTGACGCGCGCCTGGTCCATGGCCTTGTTCGCGCGCTTGTCGTCTTCGGGAACAAGCGGAAACACCCGGCTGTCGAGCTTGCTGTGGGTCAGCTGCGCAAAGCCAAGAATCGAGGTGAGCGGCGTGCGCAGCTCGTGCGAGACGGTCGCGATGAAGTCGGTCTTCATGCGATCGATCTCTTTCTCCAGGGTCACATCGCGAAGGATGACGACCGCACCGGTGATGTCCTCGCCGTCGGAGATGCCCGAGGCCACTGCCGTACCCGTGCGCTGTCCCGGAAGGCGGATCTCGATCTTGTGATCGCCACCTTCGGCCATCGCCATGCCAGCTAGCTCGGCGATCTCGGGCGGCAGAACCTCGAGCGCGGAGTGGCCCGTCATGTCATCTTCGAGCGCGAACAGACGCCACACCGCGGGGTTCGCCGTCTGAATGAAGCCGGCGGAGTTGATGGCCACTAGACCGTCGACCATGTTGTCGACGATGGCCTTCGAGCGAGACAGCGCCGTGTGCAGCTCCGCCGTGCGCGCCTCGACCACGTCCTCGAGGTGCTCGTTCAGCTCAAACACCTCTTCACGCGCACGCTCGGCAGCGATGCGTTCCCGCTCCTGCGCCACGTTCAGATAGATGGTCAGACCGAAGACGATCGATGAGATCACGACGATGTTCGTCACGATGAACGCCGTCTGCACGCCATCCGAAGGATTCTGGCTGTAGGCCTCGCGCACGTAGGGGTCGAGCACCCCGCTCACGACGGCCAGCCCCAGGTAGAGCACCAGCCAGCCCACGCTGGAGCGCCACTCCGAGAAGGTCAGCGACCCGACCAGGGCAAGCATCGCCCAGAGCATCATCGCGCCGCTGTCCGAGAAGCCGCCGAGGGCCCACTGAAACAGAAACGGCAGCAACAAGCTGATGAACACCTGGGCCATGCGCACGAAGGCCCAGTTCTTGCTCGCCTTGAAGTACCCCAGGTTCAAGACCGTGAGCACCACGTAGCCGTAAGGGATGACCGCAGGCAGGAACAGGCTGAAGTACGCCGCAATGCTTCCCCAGAGCAAGCCGCCGCCACACATCAAGATGCCCATCCACACCAGGAACTGGTGCTTGAGCTTCTCGCTGGGAGAGTCGTCGGGCTTGTCGCCCAGCGACCCAATTCGCAGAATGAAGTCCATCATGTCCGCCAGACTGACACGCGCAGACCCACAATTGCCAGAGGCACATCGGCCCACCACGCGTGTCCCCCAGAGTTAGCCTCTCAGCGAACCAAAGGAGTCACGTGGCCGCCCACGCTTCAACATCCGACCTCGCGCAGTGGGTCCACGGCCTTGCGAAAGACAAGGGCCGTCCCACCATCCTCGGGGTCAGCGGCGCGCAGGGGTCCGGAAAGTCGACGCTGTGCCGGATGCTAGGCGAAGAGTTGAAGTGCCGCTACGGTTGGGACGTCGCGACGATCAGCATCGACGACCTGTACCGCACCAGGGCCGAACGCCAGGAACTCGCCCGCTCGGTACACCCCCTGTGCGCGATTCGCGGGCTGCCAGGGACCCACGATGTCGCGCTCGGACACGCACTGCTCGACGCCCTAGGGACGGCTACCGCCTCGACAACCACGCGCATTCCCCGCTTCGACAAGGCGACGGATGACCGCGTTCCCGAGCACGCCTTCGACACCGTGAAGGGCCGCCCTGACCTGGTGCTCTTCGAAGGTTGGTGCGTCGGCGCGCCGCCCGCACCGGCGTGGACCGGGCCCATCAATCCCCGCGAGGCCCGCGACGACCCCGATGGCGTCTGGATGCGGTGGAGCGAGCGGCAGCTCGTGCACGACTACCTCGACCTGTGGGCGCGGCTCGATGCCCTTCTGATGATTGAGGTCGCATCCTTCGAAGCCGTCGTCGAGGGGCGATGGCGCCAGGAGCAGGGCCTTGCCGCGCGCGCTGGCACCGATGCGGTGGGCGTGATGAGCCGAGAGGAGGTCGAGGCGTACGTGGCTTTGTTCGAGCGCAAGACACGACAGCTGCTTCGCGAGTTGCCCTCCATCGCGGACCGCGTCGTGCCTGCGTGGACACCCAAGGCCGCACCGTGACCCCGGTCGTGTTCCTGCATGGTTGGCTTGGCTGCGCCGCCGACTTCGAGGCGGTCTCTGCACACGAGGCCCTGGCCGGTCGTCCCCGAGAGTTCATCGACCTTCCCGGGCATGGGTCCTCAGCCCTCGCTCCCACCACCATCAAAGATGCCGTCGAGCAGCTGCTCAGCGCCATGCCCCACAAGGCCCACGTCGTCGGCTACTCGATGGGTGGGCGTCTCGCACTCGCACTCGCCGCGGCTCACCCGGAGCGCGTTGCCAGTCTGGTGCTGATCGGCGCGCACCCCGGCTTGAAGACCGACGATGAACGTGCACAGCGCGCTGCCGTCGACCTGGCACGCGCGACTTCACTTCGCGAGAACCCCTCCGCCTTTCTACGCCGATGGGGTGCACTCGATCTGTTCGGGCCCCGCACCAGCGCCGCGTGGACGGGAGTGCAGCAGCGACGGCTCGCGAGCTGTGCCGAGATGACGCACGGTTGGGCCGCCGCGCTTCAAGCCTTCTCTGTGGCCAAGCAAGAGGACCTCTGGCCCCAGCTCGGCCGCACGCCCACGCTCTACGTCGCCGGCGCCTTGGACCAGAAGTACCGAGACGTCGCGCGCAGGCTCGACGGTCGATCCGGAGTCCGGGTCGCGCTCATCCCCGACGCGCACCACAGCCCGCACCTCGACCAGCCCGAGCGGACGGCCCGTGCCATCGCCACCCTGCTGGACGACCCGCCGACGCCCTCTGTGGCATCGTCCCACTGACACGAAACGTCAGCAGTTCCCGTGCGACAGAAGCCCCTACGCGCGTCGCCGGGTAGGGCTGTTGGGTCGCGGCGGCGACTCTCGAGGATCCGAGTCATGCAGGACAGCTACCAGCGCGTACGAGCCCACACCGACGCACTCTGCGCCGGGCTCTCGCCAGAGGACCAGTGCATTCAGAGCATGCCGGATGCCAGTCCGATCAAGTGGCATCGCGCCCACACCAGCTGGTTCTTCGAGACCTTTGTCCTGGTCGAGGCCTTGGGGCTTCCGCGGGTGTCGCCAGAGTCTTGGTCGGTGCTGTTCAACAGCTACTACCAGACCGTCGGTGCGCAGTTCTCGCGACCCCACCGGGGCCTGCTCAGTCGGCCGGGAACCGATGAGGTGACCGCCTACCGCGAGGCCGTCGACGCGGCGATGCTCCATGCCATCGACCAAGGACTGACCACCGAGGTGCTCGAGCTCATCGGTCTCGGACTTCAGCACGAGCAACAGCACCAGGAGCTGATGCACACGGACCTGCTGCACATGCTGTCGCTGCACCCCCTCGAGCCGAACGCCGAGATCGACGCCGATCCTGCCCCCGCAGACCGCGAGGGGGCGTGGATTTCGCACCCCGGCGGCATCGCCGCCATCGGACACAACGGCGAGGGCTTCGCGTACGACAACGAGGGGCCGCGCCACGACACCCTGTTGCAGCCGCATGCCCTGAACGACCGGCTCGTCACCAACCGCGCCTTCCTGGCGTTCATCGAGGCCGGTGGCTACCGCGACCCACGCTGGTGGATGTCCCTTGGCTGGCAGCAGGTACAGGAGCACGGCTGGACGGCGCCGGCCTACTGGCGCGAAACCGAGGCGGGCTGGCATCGCTTCACGCTCGCCGGACCCAAAGCGCTCGACCTCGACGCCCCCGTCACCCACGTCTCTTGGTTCGAGGCCGACGCGTTCGCCCGCTGGTCAGGAGCCCGCCTGCCGACCGAGGCCGAATGGGAAGTCGCAGCCCCAGAGCCAGAGGCCAACGACGGTGACTTCTACGGTCGGGTTTGGCAGTGGACGGCATCGGCCCACGCCCCCTACCCCGGCTACAAGCCGCCCCCAGGCGCAGTCGGCGAATACAACGGCAAGTTCATGTGCAACCAGTACGTGCTTCGCGGCAGCAGCGTAGCCACGTCGGAAGGACACGCCCGCCGCAGCTATCGCAACTTCTTTCCCCCCGAGGCCCGCTGGCAGTTCACCGGCTTCCGCCTCGCAAAGGACGCGACATGAGGCTCATCGACCTCGAGCCCAAGACCGAGGCCTTTCTCGCAGATGCCGAGACGTCGCTGGCCGAGAGCCCGCCGCGGCTCCACAGCAAGCACCTCTACGATGAGGCTGGCTCCGACCTCTTCGACGCGATCACGCGCGTGCCCGAGTACTACCTCACGCGGGTCGAGCGCTCGATCTTCGAGACCTACCTGCCCGAGATGGCCGACGCCGTAGGGGCCGGCGCGCGAGTCGTGGAGTTCGGGGCCGGACTCGGTGACAAGACGCGACACCTCATCGAAGCGCTGCACGACCCCGCCGAGGTGGTGCTCATCGACATCTCGAAAGAGGCACTGATCCGCGGCGCCACGGGTCTCGAGAGCACCTTCGAGGGTCTGGATGTCACCGCGATCTGCGCCGACTACGACGAGCAGATCACGCTCGACGCCAGTGCGCATCGCAGTGTGGTCTTCTTTCCCGGAAGCACGCTCGGGAACTTCACACAGTCCGCAGCCATCGAGTTTCTGGGCCGACAGGCGCGTCTCGCAGGTCCCGGCGGCGGCCTGATCTTGGGCGTCGACCTGGTCAAAGACCTGCCGACCCTGATCGCGGCCTACGACGACGCTGCTGGCGTGACCGCCGCGTTCAACCTGAACCTGCTCACCCGGCTTGTCGAGGCCGGCGGACAGGCCGAGCCGACGCACTTCAAGCACGAGTCTCGGTGGAACCCCGTACACGATCGTATCGAGATGCACTTGGTCGCAACAGAGCCGACAAGCCTCAAAGTGGGTGCCACGACGCTGCAGCTCGAGGCCGGTGACAGCCTGCTCACCGAGCACTGCCACAAGTACACTCCGGCCCGACTCGACGCGATCTTGACCCAGGCTGGATGGACCCGAGCGCGCACTTGGACCGACGCCGACGCCAAGTTCGCCGTGATCTGGGCGACCGCCTAGGGTTCGGTGTAGGGTGCGGCCCCGCCCTGGAGCCCACATGCGCCTGTCGACCCTGTCCCTCGCCCTGTCTCTCGCGCTCGCTCTGCCAGCGACCGCCACAGCAGAAGGACCGGCCGCGGCCGAGCAGTCCAAGAAGAAGAAAAAGAAGAAGAAGAAGAAGGGCGAAGAGGAGCCGGCCGCACCCGAGAGCGACCTCCCGGCATTCGCCGAGGTCACCGCCGACCTCGAGAAGGTCGAGGGCCTGTTCACGTTCTACCGGGACCTCGACAAGGGCAAGCTCCTGATCGCGGTCAAGGCCGACCAACTCGACAAGGACTACCTCTTCTCGTCCAAGGTGGACAAGGCGATCGGCGAGCGCGGCCTGTATGGCTCGATGATGCTCGACAGCTTCGTGTTCCAGTGGCGCACCTTCGACCGCCGCGTGCAGCTCGTGCAGCGCAACATGAGCTTCCGTGCCGATGAGGGTTCCCCGGAGTCACGCGCCATCGCCCACTCATTTTCCGAGTCCGTCGTCGGCTCGGGCGCCGTCGCATCCACCCCGTCCGAGGACGGCACCGTACTCGTCGACCTCGGCGCCATACTCCTCGGCGGCGACTTTCACGGCATGGCCAAGGCCATTGGCGAGCGCTACGACGGCGGCTTTGCACCGGACCCCGAGAACAGCGGCGTCACGATGGTGAAGTCATTCCCGAAGAACTCGGAGCTCGGTGTCACCGCCCGTTTCGTTGGCGAGGGCGAGGCGAGCTCGGTGACCCTTCCGGATGCGCGCACCATGCAGATTGCGTTCCGCTACAGCCTGCTCGAGCTCCCCGAGAACGGCTACGTGCCTCGTTATGCCGACGACCGGGTGGGCTACTTCCCCCAGGTCTTCTTGGACTACAGCCAGGCCGGTGGCGACAACCCCTACGTCCGCTACATCAACCGTTGGAATCTCGAGAAGAAGGACCCGACCGCCGAGCTCTCGGAGCCGGTCGAGCCCATCGTGTACTGGCTCGAGAACACGGTCCCCGACCGCTACCGCAAGGCGATGTCCGAGGGCGTGCTGCTCTGGAACAAGTCCTTCGAGACCGCTGGCTTCAAGAACGCCATCGTCGTCAAGCAGCAGCCCGACGACGCCGACTGGGACCCGGCAGATGTGCGCTACAACACCATCCGGTGGTTCATCGGCTACGACGCGAGCTTTGCCATTGGCCCCTCACACGCCGACCCGCGCACAGGACAGCTCCTCGACGCCGACATCGGCTTCGCCGACGGCATTGTCCGCTACGGAGCCGTCGGCCGACACAAGTACTGGGTTGACCCCGTCGGCGAGGCCCAGGCCATGTTCGAGCGCATGAGTGCGAACCCGGGCGCCGATCGCTGCCACTACGGGGACGAGATCGCCGCCGAGGCCTCGTTCGCGTACGAAACGCTCGCGGCCCGCCCCGACTGGTCGAGCGAAGACGAGGCCGAGTTCACGGCCCAGTTCCTGCGCGAAGTCACCGCCCACGAGGTCGGACACACGCTCGGACTACGCCACAACTTCATCGCTTCGACCGACTACAGCCTCGACGAGCTCTTCGCCTGGGAAGGCGAGGCCGGCGACACCGCGACCTCGGTGATGGACTACAACCCGCCGATCGTCGCACCGAAGGGCAAGGTGCAGCCGCCGTTCTTCCCCCAAGAGGTTGGCGACTACGACGACTGGGCGATTCGCTACGGCTACGCCATCTACCCCGACGTGAAGACGCCCGACGACGAGCTCGAAGCCCTCGCGAAGTTGGCCTCCGAGACGGCCGCCCACCCCTACAACACAGACGAAGATGCGGGCATGGGTCCAGGCAGCATCGATCCGGACTCCACCCGCTTCGACTTCAGCTCAGACCCCCTCGCCTACGCCGAGTACGGCTTCGACATGGCCGAGACCCTCGTCGACAGCCTGCCCGACAGCATCGTCGAAGAGGGCGAGAGCTACACGCGACTGCGCCGGGCCTTCGACTACCAGTGGCGACCGTTCGCATCCGGCGCCATGCTCGCCACCAAGTTCGTTGGCGGCGTGCGCCATCGGCGCCATCACTTCGGCGATCCCGACGCTTCGCTGCCCTACGAGCCCGTCTCGCTGGACGAGCAGCGCCGCGCCCTGACGCTGCTGAGTGAACGCATCTGGTCCGCCGAGGCCTTTGTGTACGAGCCCGAGCTGATCCAGCGCCTGCAGCGCGAACGTCAGGTCGACCTCGAGGGAAGCCTCTGGAAGGGCGACCGCATCGATTATCCCGTTCACGACGTCGTTCGCGAGGTGCAGGCCGCACCCCTGCGCAGCCTGCTCGCCACGCCGCGCCTGGCGCGCTTGGTCGACCTCGCCGAGGTCTCGGATGACGCGCTGACCGTCGACGAGCTCTTCGCCACGCTGCACAAGTCACTCTGGTCGGAGCTTCGTGCCGGCAGCACGATCACCGCCCAGCGACGCGCACTTCAGGACGCCCACCTCGATGAACTCATCGACATCGCACTCGACAAGCGCGGTGCCCCGGTTGACGCCGTGTCGCTGGCACGCCTCGAGCTGACGAGCCTTCGATCCGAGTCGATTCGCGCCCAAGCACGGATGCGCGACCGCACCAGCCGAGCCCACCTCGCCCGCGTGCAGGCCGAGGTCGAGGCCGCCCTCGACGCGAAGCGCTCTCGCTAAGACGAGCCGTTCAGCACGCGGTCGACGGTGTCGAGCAGCTCCTGGCGCTGAAAGGGCTTCTCGACGAGTGCACCGTTCTGAATCGGTGCGTCGTCGAACCGCGGGGCGTAGCCGGTGACATACACCACCTTGAGCTCCGGCTGTTCCGCCAACAGGTCCGCGGCCAGCTGGGCCCCGTTGCCATCGGGAAGAAGCAGGTCGGTGACGAGCAGGCGAAACGGTCCCTGCCCGGCAAACGCCGCACGGCCGTCGGTGATGCTGTCTGCGGAAGTGACGCTGTAGCCGGCGTCCTCGAGGAAGCGACAGAGAATGCGAAGCACTCCAGGGTCATCATCGACCACCAGCACCGAGCCCTGGGCTGCCGCGCGGGTCGACTGGCGCACACTCGGGGACGGCGACTCACCCGCAACCCAAGGAAAGCAGAGGCGTACCTTGGTGCCCAAGCCGACCGTGGACTCGATGCCGGCCTGTCCGCCGAAGCGCTTGACGATGCCGAGCACCGTCGAGAGTCCGAGGCCGGTGCCGACCCCCGCTGGCTTGGTGGTGAAGAAGGGATCGAACACGTGCTCCAGCGTCTCGGAGTCGATGCCCACGCCCTGATCGGTCACCTCGATCAGAACCTCATCGTCCACGACGGCTGTTCGAATGCGCACCGTGCCGCCCTCCGGCATGGCATCCCGTGCGTTGACCACGAGATTCAGGAGCACCTGGTCGAGCTGGGTCTGATCCCCGAGGATCCCGCAGCGCTCCGCAGAGAGCTCGAGCCGCACGTCGACGTCAACGCCGGCGACGCGACGCAGCAGGGCGGCGGTCTTGTCAGCCACCGCGTTGACGTCAATCCACTCGGTATTCAGTGGCGAGTGCCGCGAGAACGCGAGCAGCTGCGATGACAGATTGGCTGCGGTCTCGCCCGCTTGGATGATCTCGTTGACCTCGGATGACGGCGAGAAGCGCGCCAGCAGTCCCGCGTTGCCCAAGATCACGGTGAGCAGGTTGTTGAAGTCGTGAGCCACGCCACCGGCGAGCCGGCCGAGCGCATCCATCTTCTGGGCCTGGAGAAACCGACGCTCGAGCAACACGCGCTCGGTGACGTCCATCACCGTGCCGTGAAGGCGGTCGAGTTCTCCATCCTCGTACTTGGCTTCGGTGATCATCACGACGTGGATCTCGCCGCCACTCGGCCGCTCGATACGGTGGGAAACGACCTGCGCCTCACCCGTCGCGACGGCCTGTTCCTTGAAGTCGCGAATCGTCGAGCGCTCGGCCTTTGGCACCATCTCGAGGAAGCCCTTCACCGACGAAGGGTGGTCCAGGGCCACGCCCAGAAGCTCCTTCAGCTCCTCGGACCACTCCATGTGCTCGGTGGACGCATCCCAGGTCCAGTAGCCCATCTTCCCCAGTGAATAGGCGTTGCGAAGCGCCTCTGCAGACTGAACGAGCTGCTGCTCACGCGCCGTGGCTTCGGTGATGTCATGCATCGTGCCGACGATGCGAAGCACGTTGCCTTCGTCGTCGCGAACCACTGTGCCATCGAGCTGAACGACCAGCTCTGTGCCATCGCCATGGACCACGCGAACCACCCGGGTGTCCGGATCGGGGTCGGTGGCCATGCGCATCGACGACTCGCGCACGCCGGCACGGTCGTCGGCATGGATGGCGGCGAAGAACAGGTCGATGGACGGCTCGACCGAACCCGGAGCATGACCAAGAATCCGGTACAGCTCGTCTGACCAGGCAATCCGGCTGGAGGGCACATCCCAGACCCAGCTACCGAGGTGCACGACCCCCTCAGCCTCGGCGAGAAGCGCCTCTCGAGCCGCGAGCGGCTTGAGTTCGTCCGCGCGCCGTGCCAGCTCGGCGTCGAGCTCGGCCACCCGCGAACGCAGCATCGCGACTTCCGACAGGTCCGCGGCCATGCAACTTCTCCGCCCTCTCTCAAGACAATCGAGGAGAGACGACTTCAGTCTACCGGAAGCGCACCGCAGATCCGACTGTCAAAACGACACGCGCGTGCCGCCTAGGCCTTGGCCTCGCGGAGCATCGAGCGCTTGCCGACAGCGACGTCCAGCGTCTTCTTGAGACGGCGCCACACGCTCTGCTGAACATAGGGCAAACCGTGCTTCTCACAGATCGCCTTCACCTCGGGCTGAATCCGCTGGTACTGCCGCATCGGCAGGTCGGGAAACAGGTGGTGCTCGATCTGGTAGTTGAGCCAGCCGTGGAGAAAGTCGTTGAGGTCGCCGCCGGTTGGAAAGTTGGTCGAGCCCAACACCTGACGCCGATAGAACTCAGCCTTGTCGGCCATCGGCTCATCGAAGGCGTACAGATCGTCGCCCGCATGGTTGGTGACCACGATCGCAAAAGTGTGCGCGTTGCTCATGACCTCCGCAAGGAGTGAGTTGGACCACACGCTGAACGCCGCCCACGGCCCGAGAGGCAGAAAGCCGGCGGGAATCGCGGCGAAGTGCACGACGCCGTAGGGCAACAGACACCGCTGCCAGAGTTCCCGCGTCGCGAACATCTGAAGCAAGGACCGCTTGCGCCAGGGCGTACCCGCCTTGCGCCCCTCTTCGACCAGCAGGGCCTGCAGCGTGTTCGGTGCGTAATAGGTCCACTTCCAGGTGCCGAAGAACAGCGCCATGATGCCGTAGCGCACCGACTGGGGCAGGTCCGAGTCGCGCAGCCAGTCGAGATTGGCTTCGACCAGATCGGGATCTGCCGTCTCGCCAAGCCGGTAGTGGTGAAGCAGGTCGTGCTCGTGGTGCCACGCCTCGGGATCGATCCAGTCGAGCCAGTCGACCATGCGACGCCAGCCCTTCGCGAAGCGCTTGCTCGTCTTGTTCGGCGGTACGCCAGGGACGCGGTCGTAGCCGCGATGCGAGGTGTGGTGACCGATCATCGTCCACCGCGTGACCCGGCCCTGTGAGATCAGCGCGGCGCTGAACAGATTTGGGCCAAGCCACGCCGTGCCGTAGCCGAGCCCAGAGCACAGTCGGCCCCAGCGCTCGATCTTGTCCCGGTGAGCGAGGTCTTCTTCGCCAAGCTCACTCTTGACCCTTGCTCGCAGGGCATCGAGGTCCGCAGCAAAGGCTTGAGCATCGAAGAACTGTGTAGATGAATGGGCGTTCATACGCCGTTCATAAGGGCTGCCATCACGCCTTCAAGGGGGTGCGTCATCGTGACACAGACTCGATGCGGGACCGCCTCCGACCTGTAGGCTTAAGGCTGAGCTGCGGGGAGCTCCATCGTGAAGGTCGCCCCCTCGCCGAGCGTGCTCTTCACCGTGATGTCGCCACCCATGAGCCGCGCCAGCTTGCGACTGACCGCAAGACCGAGGCCCGTGCCGCCGAACTGTCGTGTGGTCGACGAGTCGGCTTGGCTGAACTCCTGGAACAGACGTCCCATCTGCTCGTCGGTGAGGCCAATGCCGGTATCGCTCACCTCAAAGCGCAGACGCCCATCTTCGCGGCGCACCCGGAGCTCTGCGCTGCCGTCTTCGGTGAACTTGGCCGCATTACTCAACAGGTTGAGCAAGCACTGGCGGACGCGCGTGACATCCACCTCGACGACGGCAAGGGGCTCATCCATGTCGACGGAAAGCGCGTTTCGATTCACCTCGAAGAGCGGCGCACAGGAGTCGACGACGTCGCCGATCAGCACCGACAGGTCCATCTCCTCGTAGAACAGCTCCATCTTCCCGGACTCGATCTTCGACAGGTCGAGGATGTCGTTGATCAGCCGGAGCAAGTGCCGTCCAGCACCCATAATGCGCTTCAGGTCCTCGACATAGGACTCGAAGTCGCCTTCGTCACCCTCTTCGACGAGCATCTCGCTGTATCCGAGGATGGCATTGAGCGGCGTGCGCAGCTCATGGCTCATGTTCGCCAAGAACCTCGACTTCGCGGCGGATGCTTCGAGCGCTCGAAACTCTGCAGCCCGCGCAAGCGAACGCTCGGCATCGACCTCGTCGACCTGCCGGGCAATGCGGTCGGCCATCTCGGACATCACGGCGGTGAGCAAGGCCGCTTCGTCCCGGCGACTCTTGGCCTGATCGGGGGTGCTCAGTGCCGTGACGGGCGTGGTGCCATCCGCCACACCCTGGGCCTTCTCGGCGAGGCGGCGAAGGGGCGCCACAAACAGCGTTCCGAGGGCAAAGCTCGCCACAAAGCCAAGCACGAAGATCAGGATTGCGCCGAGGGCGGCCGTGGTGAGGTTTCGAGTCTTTTCGCGCTCGAATCGCTCCAGCGAAAAGCCGATCTCGAGCGTGCCCTTCGCGCTCTTACGGTCGATCGTCTGGGTCACAAACAGCCGGCTACCCTCAATTCGCACGGCGTCGACGGCTCCGAACGTCCGCTTCTGCTCGGTGAGGGAATCCGCCGGAGGCCACACCGCCACCGCGGTGCCATCTTCACGGTACACAGTCGCGTCGATCGCTTCCGGGACCTGCTCGAGCCTCTCGAGCTCGTTGTTCAAGAAGCGCGCATCGTTGAAGGCCAGGCCGGTCGCACACGAGCTGCTCAGCAAGATGGCGACGCTGCGCGCACGATCCTCGAGGGCACGCTCTGCCAGCTCATCCATCCGAGCGGGCACCCAAGCAAGGAACGCGAGACTCGCCACCAAGAACACGACCGAGAAGGTCAACGTCAGCTTGAGGCGAAGTGGAAGGTCCAGCAGCAGCTTGGAGTTCGGCACTCGTCTCCCAGGGTGTGCGCGTCCTCCACCCTAGGTCGGATCGGCTCTGAAACAAAGCCAGCATCCGCGAGTGCCCCACGCTCCCACGCTCAGCCTTGCACGACCCACAAGAGAGAGACCTCCAACGCGAGCAGTTCGACAGAGCCGTTGGGACCACCCACGTTCGCCCCCGGGCGCTAGGCGAGGATCTCGTCGGGTCGCTGTCCGAACACACTCTCGACCACCAAGTCTTCACTCTTGAACCAGCCGATTCGCCCCTGGTCATCGCAGACACAGACCCCTGCCCTTCGATTCCTCTTCACGCTGCCCTCATCCTTCATCGCGAAGCCGGCCCCAAGAACCACGAAGCGCTCTCCCGTCTCAACATGCCGAACCACCGTAGCCATGAACTCAACCTCCGCAGGGAGGCTAAACACTAGTCCAAGCCCCGCAAGTGGCGGAGGAAGAGCTCCGCGCCGCGCCCGAGCGGAAGGTCCGCACGCCGAACGATCTGCGGCTGATAGGTCCACAACGTCCGTCCGGGATCCGGAACGACGACCAGCCGCCCTCCATCGAGGTCATCGCGCACCAGATGCTCGGGCATCCAGCCAAAACCCACGCCTTCTAGGAGTGCCGTGCGCTTGGTGTGGAAGTCGCTCACCCAGGCCACATCCCTCGCGCCCGAGAACGAGGGCCTGTCCCGATCCGCACCGGGACGCGAGTCGCGAACCGAGAGCTCCAGCCCAGCGTGGAGAGAAGGCTCGTAGCTGGGAGATGCGACCAGCCGCAGCTCAAGGGGCGCCATGGGTTCGAGCGTGTACCCGCTGGTGTCCTCATCCGCGTCGAAGCCGATCACCAACATGAGCTGCGCGTCGTCGCTCTGAAATCGATGCACGACCCCTTCCTTGTACTCGACATCGAGACGAAGCTGCGTCGGTACATCGGGGTCGGCAAAGTCCTGAAGACCGCGAAGCACAGGGCCGAGCGGCAGCGCGCCGTCCACCACCACGTGCAGCTCTGATTCCCAGCCCGACCGCATCTGGTCAGTGAGCCGGTCGAGACGGTCCGAAGCCTCGAGCATCACCCGCGCTTCGCTCAACAGACGCCTGCCCTTCGCTGTGAACACGGCGGTCCGGGCTCTCCGGTCGAACACGGCAAAGCCCACGGAGACCTCGACCTTGCGGATGGCGTAGCTCACCGCCGAAGGCACGCGATGAAGGGACGCAGCCGCCCTGGCGAAGGTACCGAGTCGATCGATGGCATCGAGAACACGAATCTGGTCAAGAGTGAGCGCCATTGATTCAAGTTCCTTGAATAGTTTCTTCAAATAGTATCGCTTTTTCTGCTCCGAAAGTCCCGGTAAAACCACTCATCGGAGAGTCCATGCGCCCCATCCTGCTCGTCGCCGTCGCCTTGTTCACACTCGCCTGCCAGCAGGACATCACCGTCGTCGACCTCGACGATGGCGTGGGCGGCCCGACCGACGACCCCACCGACCCCGTGGTGACCGACGACCCGACCGAGCCCACCGACCCGGTCACCGATCCAATGGACGACCCGCCGCCGGGCGATGACTGCGACCACACCTCGGACCTGATCTACGTCATCGACCGCGGCGAAGAGGCGATCTACACCTTCGATCCCGGCACCCAACAGTTCGCTTTTGTCGGCGACCTCGACTGCGGCAGCTTCGAGGGAAGCCCTGCCTCAATGGCCATCGGACGCGATGGCAACGCCTACGTCCGCTACTCCTCGAACAGCTTGTTCGCCGTCGACCTCGACACGATGGCCTGCTCTGCCACCGACTACGGCACGAGCTTCGGCAGCTTCGGCATGGGCTACGCCACCCAGAACGACGAGACCTGGCGCGACGACCTGTACGTGGCGAACGCCGGCTCACTGGCTCGCGTGAATCTTCAGTCCTACGCCCTCGAAAACGTCGGCTCGCTACCCTCCCAGTCGGAGCTGACTGGCAACGCCGCGGGTGAGCTGTGGGCCTTCTTGCCGCTCGAGAGCCCGGCATTGTTGGTACGCCTCGACAAAACAAATGCCGAAGTGGTGCAGAGCCACAGTCTGCCTGCTTTCAGCCTTGTCGACCTCGACACCTTTGCCTTCGCGAACTGGGGTGGCGAATTCTTCTTGTTCGTGCGCTACTACGGCATGGGCAACAGCACCGACATCTACAAGGTCAGCCGAAGCGGACAGATGAGCCGAGTGGCCTCCGATACCGGCATGGACGTGGTGGGCGCCGGTGTCTCGACATGTGCACCCACTGAATGAGCCGGTTCACCGCCCTCTGGCAGAAGATCACCGGCCGCAGCCCCGACCTGCAGCCGCAACAAGACGAGCTGAAGACCGAGGCCGATGACAAGCCGACGACCTTTACCGAGGCATTCGGCTTCGGAGATACGTCCGAGCCCGCCCAGCGCCGCTCCGTACGGCCTCCACATCGGCCTGGCCACGAGTAGTTCTGCCTACAGCGGCCCGGCAGGAAGCTGTAGCGCGAGCAACGACGCCACTTGATCCGGCGCATACGGAGGGCGCAGCAAGACCGGGGTCTGTTGACGGCTGCGGAACACGTCGACGATGAAGTCCATGCGCTCGGTCAGGTCAGCCCAATCCGCCGCCGCGGTGCCGTCGAGCGTGCCGGGGCTCTGGTCGACAATCGCCTCGACCATGAGTGCCGCCGGGCTGACGAGCTCACGCAGATCGGCGGGGAACACTGTCGTGCGGGCGTCGAGGTCACGTCCAAGCGGCAACGACTGATGCGGCAAGTCGAAGGTCATCACATGGCGCGTCAAGCGGCGTCGGACCCGCACGGTCACCACCTCGACCAAGGGGGAGAGCAGCTTTGCGACCGCGCGCTCCGCCATCGCTTCGAGCCAGCCGTCATCGCTGTCGTCATCGAGTGCGTCGAGAACCCGTATGACCGTGTCGACGGGCGCGGACAGGGCGGCCTCGATCTGCGCCTGAATGCGAATCTGCTCGTGCAGACCAATGAGCGCATTGAAGGCGTAGATCCGCTCCGCCCTGGCCTTTCCGGACAGATCACGTGCCGCGAGCAGATGCGTGAAGCCCTCGTGCAAGAAGGCCTGGCCCCCCACACTGGCGTGTCCCGGCCGAAGTTGTTCCGCGAAGACCGCGAAGTCTCGGTCGCCATCCAACACTTCATTCATCTCGAGAAAGAGCGGCCCGAGCTCGGCCCAGATGCGCTGATTCCCCAACGCGAGCTGAGCCGCCACGTCCCCGGTAATGGCCTGCACCAGGTCCCGAGGTGCGTGATGCAAGCGTGGCCGCAGCATCGACGGAAGGCGGTCGGTGACCCGGTCGATGCCGTCGGCCAGTCCATCGACCAAGTCATCGACGATGGCGGGAAGCCCCTCCTCGCGAATGAAGCGGCCGGCAGTCTGGCTCGCCCACACGCCAAAGGCGGGCCACGGAACATTGTCTTCGCCCAACCTCGCCGTCAGTCCGAGGGCGAGCTGGTGGTAGCCCCACGTGATCTGGAGGTTGCGAAGCACCGGGTCGGGCTGTTCGGCGATCTGAATCGCCAGTGCACGGTCGAGACTCGCCAAGGTCAACTCCCCCCCAACAGACGACGCCATAGCGGCTTCGGCTTGTCCAACTCGAGCGACTCCCGACCGATGGCCTGAAGCTCGGCCGGCGAGATCTCGCGCTGCTGCGCGCCCACGAGAAGCCCCACTTCGGCGACAACGCCCGGCATCAGCCAGTCGAGGGCGATCGCCGCAAGGCCCACCACACCCATGGCGGTCTCTCCGTCGGGGGTCACCGCGAAGCCCACCAACAGGGGCAAGGCGAGCACAATGAGCACGATGCGAATGGCGAAGCGGCCATGCTCTCTCGCCTCTTCACCGCGGGCAATCTCGACAAAGCGCGCCAACCCGACCAGCAGACCCTTCCGCTCGTCGACCTGAACAGGCCATCGTTCCGCGGCGCGCTCCCAGTGCTCGGACACCGCAGCCTCGAGATCGTCCACGTCTCTCGAGTCATAGGTGTCGCCGAAGACCACCGATCCGAGTCCACCGCCGACCACGGTCTCGATGATCGTGTCGCTGAACAGGCTCTGAAGCACCACACGAGGCTTCTTGGGCCCATCGCGCATCGACAGGTGGGCGGCAAGCGTCCCCTCGGCGACCAAGGTGGTGACATCGTAGACTTGGACCCGGCCAAACCGTCCCCGACGCCGAACCTGGGCCTGTTCGGCTGGCTCGAAGCCCAGGTCCTCGAGTCGTCGAGCGAGACTCGGCTCAGCCCGGCGCTTCTGCTTCGCGCCTTGCTCATCGCTCGCCAACGCCCGCAATCCTTCTCGATCGAGAAGCCCCCTCGGAACCAACACCCGTCCAAGACTGAGCCCGGGCGCGATGCCGAGCTGGTACTCGGCCCATCCCAGAAAAGGCACAACCACGATTCCGAGCACGACGCCGACCGTGAAAGCCCATCCACTGACCGGACTCATGGCTACGCCGACGCCCAGCAACACGATGGAGCTGATCGAGAGCGCGACCACGCCGACAAGTGCCGCCGCAGGCCCGCGGCTCTGCAGCCGATCGCGATAGGGGCCGAGTCCAGCGTGCAGGTCTCGATCGTCGAGCGAGAGGAGCTTCTCCCCTTCGACATGCTCCTGATGCGCAGCCCACAGCGCCGAGACCGACTCGTTCGCCCCCGCGTGGTCAATTCCCGGCCCCAACGCCGTGCGCGGCGCCACCACCTCTCCCGTCTCGAGGAGCTGTCCGTCCTCGGCAACCGACCAAAAGCGCAACCTCACCGGCCCCTGCGCCGCCAGCTCAACGACGGTGTGCCGACCATCACAGAGGTAGAGCAACGGCCCCGTCGCGGTGTCGAAGCGAGCCGTCGCTGTCGGCTTGAAGCCAAGGCGATCCAACTCCCGCACGGGCGCCTGGGGAAGCGAGCGCTGTGCGGCTCCGACATCCATTCGCTCCTGACTCATCTGGACCCCGCTGACCCGGTGTGCCACACCGCCCATCCACGCGGCCATCCGCGCTAGCATGGAGCCTAGTCTAGGAGGCAGCGTGCCGTTTACTGCATGGCTTGGAATCGGACTGCTGGTGCTTCTGTTCTTTGCGGCAGAGGCAAAGACCTCGCGCCCAGACGGCACCCTGATCAAGGTGCACCCGTACCGCCGCATGCTCGGCGTAATCATGCCGGGGCGGAACGAGGCGGTGGTCTACTTCGACGATGTCGTCGATGTACACGAACTCGAGCGCTACATCGAGGCCGCTCACCCCGCATTCGGGGCGCACATCACCCACTGCGTGATCGCAGCCTCGTCGATCGGCATGGCCGAGAATCCGGCGATGAACCGCTTCATGAGCAACGGTAGGCTCTATGCGCGCAAGGGCCGCTGGATGAGCTTCTCGATGAAGCGTCAGAAGATGAACAAGAAGGCCAAGCTCGCCGCGGTGAAGATGGAGGTCACCGATGACATGAGCTTCCGCGATTTCTGCGACAAGGTGAACGAGCGCATCAACTTCCAGCGCTCGGGCAAGAAGACCAAGGACGACAAGGAGTTCAGCCTGCTCGCGCTGCTTCCGGGCTGGGTGCTGAACGTCGCCATCAGCTTCCTAAAGTGGGCCGACCGCCACAACTTGCTGCCCGACGTCTACATCCGCGGCGATGGCATGTTCACCTCGCTGTTCGTCGCCAACCTAGGCAGCCTGAAGATGGGGCCCGGCTACCACCACCTGTTCGAGTGGGGCACCTGCCCGCTGTTCATGATGGTGGGCCAGGTCGAAGAGCGTGTCGTCGTCCGCGATGGCAAGCCCACCGTTCGCCGCGTGCTGCCACTGCGCTTCAGCTACGACGAACGCATCGACGACGGCCTGACCGCCCGCTTCGGCATCGACGCGTTCCGTCGGGTTCTCGAGAACCCCTTTGAGGAACTCGGCTGTCTCGCCGAAGATGGCTCCGATATCTGCCTACTCGGCCCCCACCGGGAGAAGGGAGAATGAACCGCCTGAGCTTCGTCGCTTCGCTGCTGCTTCTGTCACCCGCGTGCGTATTCATGAGCCGCTACGACACGCCCATGCCTCTGTCCGAGACGCCGGCCGACCAACAGGGCACAGCCACCTCCCAGACGACCGATTGGCTGCTTCGCGACCAGGCCAAGGCCGAGGACCTGCACATCGACTTCAGCTACGAGGCCGGTGAGGCAGGCATCGTCGAGGGGGGCGCGCTCAAGGTGCACCTCGGGCACGTACTTCCGACCGACCAGGTCATGTACACGCCGTTCTCGCTTTCTGGCCCGAGCATGTACTTCTTCAAGATCAACCTGCTCGACCAGGTCACCGCGACCTCGAGCAACCCCGATGTGAAGCTCAAGGTGCGCGAGCCCAGGCCCTTCCGCGCTCTCAAGAAGCAGTTTCGCTACATCAAGTACAAGCGCAGCAAAGAGGGTCAGGCCTCCAAGGACAACCTGCTGCGTCAGGCCGACAACGAGAACGCCATCGTGATCGAGGTCGTGAAGGGCTCCCTTCAACCGGGCGACACGGTGAGCGTGCGCATTGGCGACGAAGACGGTCTTCCCGGCCCCACCCGCGAGGCCCGCTACCAGATCATCGTGCGCGTCGACGCCGATGCGGACGGCACCTTCGGGCTGCTGCCAGAGCTTCCGTCCTTCGACACCTACTCGGCAAGGGTGCACGCCGTGGACCTCGTGGCGCCCACCACCCTGCCCGTGGGCCAGACCTCGTCAATGACCCTGAGGGTCGAAGACGACTACTACCTGCCGAATCTCGCTCGCTTCGAGACAGGAAGCATTGCGTTCGAGCCGGTCGAGGGTCTGAGCTTCGAGCCCACCCTGACCCTCGACGGCAGCCTAGAGTCGTGGGACGCCTGTGTCACCGCGCTCGACCTCACCGCCGACAGCCCCGGCACCTACCGAATCGAGGGTGTCGCGACCATCGACGGCATCGAGTTCCCGATCCGCAGCAACCCCATCGTGGTGACCGAGGCCGGCGCAGACCAGATCTACTTCGGCGACACGCACCTGCACTCGATCCTCTCCTACGATGCCGACCGGCCGCCCGCCTACGTCTACTGGCGCATGCGAAACCAAGAGCGCTACGACTTCGCCTTTCTCTCGGACCACGACATGATCGGCGGCGTGCCCTTCGCACCCAAGACCGGCATCCTCGGACGCGACGAGAGCGAGTGGGCCTACACCCGGCAACTCGCCGACGAGAACTACGTCCCCGGCGAGTTCGTGACCTTGTACGCCTACGAGTGGACCTCGTACTTCTACGGCCATCGCAACATCTACTGGGCGCCCGACGAGTCCGACCCGCCGCTCGTGCATCACAATCACGAGAGCACCTACGAGGACAAGCCAGACGAGCACCATCCCGCCGAGCTCGTCGCAAAGCTCGAGGGCCGTGACTACATCGCCATCCCCCACTCTACCGCCTGGCCGACCGGCGATGTGAACTACCACTGGGGACCTGGCGAGGGCCGCTACGGCGACCCCGAGAGCTGGCCCGAAGAGAAGCTCATCGAGTTCTACAGCAGTCACGGAACCAGTGAGCACCACGACAACGAGTACGCCGTGGACCAGGGTCGCCCGGAGGCGCCCACCGAGTCGAACTTCGTGAAGAACCTGCTGTCCTACAACATCCAGCAGGCCCCCGAGGACAGTGGAAACTTCGTGCAGGACGCGCTCGCCGCCGGATGGCGCTTCGGCTTCATTGGGTCGAGCGACATGCACTACCTCTCGCACATCGACCAGGCCTACAAGCACGGAAGCGCCGCCGTCATCGCACCACAGCTCACGCGTGAGGCCATCTGGGACGGCATGCAGAACCGACGCAGCTACGCAGTCACCGGCGTTCGCATCGCCCTCGACCTCGACGTCGATGGCTGGCCGATGGGAAGCATCCTCACTCGGCCCGGGCCCTCCGAGATGAAGTGGGCCGCCACCATCGACGGCACCGCACCCATCGAGTTTGTGCAGCTCGTGAAGTGGGACGGCAGCGCCTACATCGTCGCCGACGAACACCGCCCCGCCGAGGGCACTGAGCACGTGGACTGGCAGTTCACCGACCCGGCCGTCGAGCCCGGCCAGTTCGCGTATCTCAAGGTGCGGCAGGTCGACGGGAACTACGCCTGGTCAAGTCCTGTGTGGGTCGAAGAAGGACCGAGGGTCGAGCCGCAAGCGCCGCCGAGCCCAGAAGAGGCTGAGGAAGCGCCCACCGACGACGTGGAGGGAACAGACGCGCCCGAGCCCTGATCGGAGTCGGGATCCTGTGTGAAAGCACCCACCGGTTGTGGGTGCATCGGCCCTCCAGGCCGATTCGGGGCTGGAAGACCGCGGCCGGCCGCCGTCGTCGTCTGGCATACATGGTGCATGTGCATGAGCTGAAGGCGGGCCACAGATGACAGATACCCAAGACGTACGCGCCACCCTCGGAGTCGACGCACCCAAGCGAGGGCGATGGATCGGTCTTGCCGTCCTCGTGGTCATCCTTGTAGGCGCGGGTGCGCTGTGGATGAGCCAGGGTCGCGCGGGATCGGGCCGCTACGTGTACACCACCGCCCCCGTCGAGCTCGGCAGTCTCGAGGTCAAGGTCACCGCCGTGGGCTCGCTCGAGCCGTCCAATGCCGTGGCCGTCAGCTCGGAGCTGTCCGGCATCGTGGCCCGGGTCTACGTGGACGAGAACGACGAGGTCACCGAGGGGCAGCTGCTCGCGGAGCTCGACACCGAGCTGCTGCAAGCCCAGGCCCGCCAGAGCCGCGCCACCGTCCGGGCTTCCGAGGCCAGCGTGGCTCAAGCCCTTGCGACGGTTGAAGGGGCGGCCTCCACCCTGAAGCGAAGCGAGAGCCTGTGGGACTCGGGCGGCGTGAGTGATGCCGAGGTCGAGCGGTCCCGCACGGCACATCGGCAAGCTGTCGCCGGATACGCGCTGGCCGAAGCCCAGCTCCAGCAGGCGCGCGCATCCTCGCAGGCCGCACAGACCAACCTCGACAAGGCCAAGGTCATCTCCCCGATTACCGGCGTGGTACTCGAGCGCACCGTCGAGGAGGGCCAAGCCGTCGTCTCGTCACTGCAGGCTGCGACCCTGTTTCGCCTGGCCGAAGACCTTCGAAAGATGACCGTGGATGTCGAGGTCGACGAGGCCGATGTCGGCCGCATCGAAGCCGGGCAGCCCGCCGACTTCACCGTCGCCGCCTACCCAGATCGCGTCTTCGACGCCGAAGTCACCAAGGTGAACCTCGCTCCGAAGGGCAACTCCGAGGTCGTCACCTACGTGGCCACCCTGTCCCTCGACAACCCGGACATGAAGCTGCTGCCGGGCATGACTGCCACCGCCTCGATCACCGCCGAGGTCGTCGAGAACGCCCTGCTGGTGCCCAATGCGGCGCTTCGGTTCTCACCGCCCGACCAAGACCTCGCCCCACCCGACCCCGTCGAAGGTCGCCGCCGTGTCCGCCTATGGACGCTCGACGGTGACCCCATCCCCGTCGTCGTCTTTCCCGGCGCGAGCGACGGACGGCGCACAGTCATCGAGGGTGAGCTCTACGAGGGCCAAGAGCTGGTGCTGTCCGCAGAAAAGGCACGTCGCGGCGAGGCCAAGCCGTGAGCAAAGATCCGCTCTTCGAGCTGTCCGGAGTCACGCGTGTCTACGGCGAGGGCGAGGCCATGGTTCGCGCGCTCGATGGCGTGGACCTCCAGGTCTTCGAAGGCGACTTCCTCGCGTTGATGGGTCCCAGTGGCAGCGGCAAGAGCACTTGCCTGAACGTCATCGGGTGCCTGGATGAGCCCACCGACGGCTCCTACCTATTCCAGGGTGTCGAGGTCTCGGAGCTGAGCAGCAACCAGCTCGCCCTGCTGCGCCGCAACTACCTGGGCTTCGTCTTTCAGGGCTACAACCTGCTTGCGAGGACCACCGCACTCGAGAACGTCGAGCTACCGCTGATCTACCGGGGGATGGGCGCCGCCGAGCGTCGCAAACGAGCCTTGGCAAGCCTTGCCGAAGTCGGACTCGCAGACCGCGCGAATCACGCCCCAAACGAGCTCTCCGGCGGCCAGCAGCAACGCGTCGCCATCGCTCGGGCACTCGTCAGCGACCCTCGACTGCTGCTCGCCGACGAGCCCACTGGAAACCTCGACTCGAAGATGAGCCACGAGATCATGCGGCTGCTCGCCACCCTGAACAAGGATCGTGGCATCACCATCTTGATGGTCACCCACGAGCCCGAGATGGCCGAGTACTGCGATGCGACGGTCCGCTTCCTTGACGGACGCGTGATCAACAGCGGCGGGTTGTCCTGATGCTGTGGACCACCTTCCTGCTCGCCGTTCGTCAGCTCGCTCGCAACAAGACGCGCACCGCTCTCACCGCTCTGGGCGTGATGATTGGTGTGGCAGCGGTCATCTCGATGGTGGGGATCGGCCGCGGCGCGACCCAAGCGGTGAACGAAGATCTGGAGTCCATCGGCCAGAACCTGATCTTCGTCGTGCCGGGCAACGCCCATGGACCAGGACGAGGCGGCGGGTCGAGTCCATTCCGCGATGCCGACGTAGAGGCCATTCGCGACCAGCTCCAGGGCATCAACGTCGTCGCACCGGTCGGAAGCCGGTCGACGGTGGCCGCATGGGGCGAGGAGACGCTGCGCACGGCGGTGACCGGGTCGACCAACGAATACCTCAGTGCGAGCCGCTGGGAAATCGCCCGCGGCAGGCCCTTCGACGAAGGTGAGCTCCGCGCCGGCGCAGAGGTCTGTTTGCTCGGCCAGACGGTCACGGAAGGGCTGTTCGGTGGGGCAGACCCGCTCGAGGCCACGCTACGCGCTGACGACTTCACGTGCCGGGTCATTGGTCTGCTCGAGCCGAAGGGCCAGAACAGCTTCGGGCAAGACCAGGACGACTTCATTCTGATTCCGCTGCGCACCTTCCAGCGCCGGATTCAAGGCAATCGGGACATCTCCACCATCTTCGTGTCAACCCGCGAGGACGTGGACACCCAGAGGGTCAAAGAGGACCTCGAGGCGCTGTTCATGCAGCGTCGCCACATCCGCGAGGGCGCCGAGCCGGACTTCACCGTGCGGGACATGGCCGAGATCACCGCGATGCTCGACAACGTCAGCACCATCCTCACCAGCTTCCTCGCGGCCATCGCGGCGGTCAGCCTGTTGGTCGGCGGCATCGGCATCATGAACATCATGATGGTCTCGGTCACCGAGCGCACCCGCGAGATCGGCATTCGCCTAGCCGTGGGCGCCCTGGCTCGGGACGTTCTCCTTCAGTTCTTGGTCGAGGCCGTGGTGCTCTCGGGTCTCGGTGGGCTGTGTGGCATCGCGCTCGGCGTGCTGATCAGCTGGGGCGCCTCTGCCGCTCTGGACATTCCCCTGGTCGTCGACCCGTTCATCGTGCTGCTCTCTTTCGGCGTGTCCGCGTTCATCGGCGTGGTGTTCGGCTTCTTCCCGGCCCGACGCGCGGCGAACATGAAGCCCATCGACGCGCTGCGTCACGAGTAAGCGCTAGCCCGGCCATCCCTCGATCACCGCTACGGCTGCGAGCAAGCGCTCCGCGAGCTCTCGGTCCTTCGCCATACCCGGCCCATAGATCGCCTCGGCTTTCTTCAGAAGCGCACGCCCGTCGGCCTGTTCCCCCGTGTGCCCGGCCACTTCGGCCTGAGCGAGCAGCGCCGCCACGTGACTCGTGCGGTGACGTCCGTCCAAGGCGGGCACGGCGACCTCGAGCAGCGATGAAGCGTCCTCAAAGCGCTTCTGACGAATGCGCAGTCGGGCAAGGGTCGTCCGAAAGGTCCCCGCCACCACGGGCCAGGACTGGTCGCCGAGCTCGATGGCTCGGACCAGCGCCTCTTCGGCCCGCTCGGTCTTCTGGGCCTCCATCAGGCTCTCACCCATGTTTCCGAGTGCGATGGCCTCATGGCCGACACTGCCCGCTCGCCGGGCAATTTCGGCACCCCTCTCGAAGGACGCAATGGCCTTGTCGAGCTTGCCAAGCTGGTGGAGTCGAACGCCGAGGTTGGCAAGAACCCGTCCCTCTTGCACCCGGTCACCCATGCGGCGCGAGGCCTGGAGCGCGAGCATCTCGTAGGCGGTTGCCTCATCGGCCTTGCCCTGGTGCGCGAGCAGCGAGCCGAGGTGGATGTGACAGAGCGGAATGTCGATGACCACACCATTGTCCTCGGCGAGCTTGAGTGCCTCGAGGATGTTCGCCTCGGCCTCGTCGAGCTTTCCGAGGTGCTGGTTCACGGCGCAGAGCTGGCGAAGCACGAGCGACCGACGCCATGGGGTGCCCGTGTCTTGGAGTAGATCCAGTGCCTGCTCGAAGCGCAGCACCGCACCGGTCGGGTCGCCACCGTGATGGATGAGCATGCCGAGCCAGGTGAGCGCCCCCGCCTGAAGCTCGGTGTCCCCAGCTAGACCGCCGAGTACCCGTGCCATCTCAAAGGCTTTGCGCGCCTCGGCAGACTGGTTGCTGTCCTTGAGCAGATGCCCACGCACCACCTGAAGCCGGGCCAGGTCCCGCTTCGAGTCATGAGAAATCGCGATGGCAGCGCGCACGCGGTCGAGCCCCGCCGCTGGGGGTCCCAAGCGCCCCAGTGCCTCGCCGATGGCCGTGGCACAGTCGGCGGCTATGGCCCCCTCGCCCAGACGAATGGAGGTATCGAGTGCCGTTGCCACGTTCTCGATGTCGCGAAGGAGCGCACGAATGGCCTCGGCCCCGGCCGGCCCCCGGCGATGGAGCACCCCCTCGTCCGAGCCCAGACGCGCGAACCACACCGCATGGGCACGCTCCGCCTCGGCACGCTCTGACGTCGGCATCTCGTTGAGCACAAAGGTCCGGACGGCTTCGTAGGGATGAAGGCGGCTGCGGGTCTGTCCGAGAAAGCGCACCTGAATCAGGCTGTGCGCGACCAGTCCGTGCACGACATGCATCGCATCGGGTGCCTCGGGCCACGGCGAGAGGTCGATCAACGCCTCGGCCGCCTCCATGGTCAGTCCACCGCGAAACACCGCGCAGCGCCCCAGGGCGTACTGGTCCCATGGCTCGAGCAGACGCCACGACCAGCGCAGGGCCACCTGCATCGCACGCTCTTGATTGCGTGCCCCCGAGCGAAGCTCCTGTAGCAGCGCCTCGCCCGAAGTCTGCACCGCGCGGGCGGCGGCCAGCTCGATGGCCAATGGATTGCCCTCGAGACGCTGCACCAGCTCTTGCACGGTCCCGGGCTCGATCTCTGCGAAGCGAAGGTTTGGCCGCCGGCGGCGCGCACGGTCCAAGAACAACGCACGACCGGCATGCACGTCGAGGGGGCCCACCTCGATGACCGACTCTCCAGGAACGCCCAGAGCACGACGGCTCGAGATGAGGAAGCGGGCGTCTGGAGCTTGCTCGAGAAGACGCGGCAGCAGTTCGGAGAGCGGCCCGGCGACCTGCTCGGCATTGTCGAGCACCACGGTCGTGGGCCCATGTCCAGCGATGGCACGCGCTACACGAAGCGCGGGGTCGGCCCCTTGTACCGGAACCGCCAGGCCCGCTGAGATGGCCACAAGCAGGGTCTCCAGCGTCCGGGCCTCGGCGAGGTAGCACTGAATCCAGCCCCGCCCAGAGGCGGCGAGCGATGCGGCGACTTGAATCGCGAGGTGAGTCTTTCCGATGCCCGGGGCGCCTCGCAAGGTGACCACGCGGTGCTCACCGAGCGCATCCCGAGCGCGCGAAATCTCGCGTTGTCGACCAAAGGACACCGCCAGCGACGCGTCGGTCTGGTCCGGAAGCAGCGCATTGACCTCGGTGATGTCGTCGGCCCTGTGCGTGTCGGTCGGCACCGGCGGGTCGAGGTTCACCCAGTCCGGCAGGGCAATGTCCCCGTCCCAGGCACCTCGAAACGCCGCCATGTTCTGCGGTCGGCGGCGGGCTGTGGGGTCGAGCGCCCAATGAATCGCCTGCGCCCAGGTCTCGCGAACCTCAGGTGCCACCAGGGCTACGGGCGTGAAGGCGCCATCCATCGCCCGGCGTAGAACCTCCATCCGCGAGCCGCCGCTGAACGGCCGCTTGCCCGTGACCATCCAGTACAACACCGTGCCGAGGCCAAAGACATCGGCGCGCTCATCGACCACATCGTTGCCCAAGAACTGTTCGGGGGCCATGTGCCCCGCCGTGCCCATCGCGAAGCCTCGCTCGGCGAGCATGTCGTCGGCCCCGAGCGGAGCGGCCTCGACCGCGATGCCAAAGTCCGTGATCTTCGCGAGATAGCCGTCGTCGACCCAGGTCAACAGCACGTTTCCGGGCTTGAGGTCGCGATGCACGAGGCCGTGTTCGTGGGCGGCCTCGACCGCATCGAACAGCTGGTGCGCGAGGTGGTCAATCTGGTTCAGCGTGGGTCGGCCCTTGCCGAGCAGCTGCCGTAGCGAGAGCCCGTCGACCAGCTCCGACAGGATGACGGGAATGCCTTCGACCAGCTGAAAGTCGAGCATTTTGACGATGTGGGGATGGTCCACCGTGCCCTGAAGGCGGGCTTCACGCATGGCCCGCAACACCGCGTGCGGGTCGGCACTGTCGAGCACCTTGATGGCAATCAGCTCACCATCGTCGCGACGACCGCTCCACACCTCGCCCTGACCGCCGGAGCCAAGCTTGTGCTCCAACGTGATCTCAGCGATGCGGGTTCCCGGCTCAAGGCGCATGCGAGAGCCTACCAAACTCCAGGGGGCGAGCGCAGCCGAGACCTAAGGCGTGGCCGCAGCCGTGAAGAGCCCCTTGAGCTCGTCGTAGTTCGTCTGCTCGGCGAGATTGCTCACGGTGAGGTTGTAGACCCCCACCACGTTGTTGTCCCCATCGACGATGTAGACATCGCGGTAGGCCACGCCCCACGCAGTCCACACGTTCACAGCAGCAGTGTCTTGCAGCAGACCGATGTCGCGGCCCGTGGTGAAGGTCACCACGCCACTCTCGTGCCCGGCCTGATTGACGCCGAAGATCGTGACATCGAGGCCCGCGGTCGTGAGCTCGTCCTGCATGGTGTCGAGGTAGCCAAACTGGCTACTGCAGTAGCTTCACGTGGCGTGAGTGAAGTACCAGCCACTCACCTTCTGCAGGTAGTCGCGGGGCGACACGGCCTCCCCGGCGGTGGGTGAGGTCGTCGACACGTCGATGAGCGACCAGTCGGAGAGCGGCCCCGGATCGGTGTCGGTGTCTGCATCTGCGTCCGTGTCTGCGTCCGCATCGGTGTCCGCGTCCGCATCGGTGTCCGCGTCCGCGTCGGTGTCTGCGTCCGCATCGGTGTCCGCGTCCGCATCGGTGTCCGCGTCCGCGTCGGTGTCCGCATCCGCGTCGGTATCGGCGTCCGCGTCCGTGTCGGCATCCGCGTCGGTGTCTGTATCCGCGTCGGTCTCGGTACCCGAGTCGACATCGTCCGGTTCAACCGGGCCACAGGCGGCGAGCAGTAGGAGCAGGAAGCTGGCGGGAGGTCTCATGGCGCGCATTCTAGCACCACCTGGCGCCTGTGGCTGCCGTCTCTCGTTGCACCCTCGCTTGGCTCGCACCATCGTTCGCGCTCGCCAGCAGAGGCGGATAGAGGCGGTGTGCGCTCCCGTAGCTCAGTCGGATAGAGCACCGGCCTTCTAAGCCGATGGTCGCAGGTTCGAATCCTGCCGGGGGCACCATTTAGACCCGTGTTTCAGCGACTCTGAGAGCGCGCTGCTTGGGCCCAGGGGTGCACGAACGGACCCGGCGGGGCTCGTGGGGGAGCTGATCGGTCTCGGAGTAGACATACACGGCCCTACTGCTGCTTGCGGTAGACTCGGCGGGTTGTTGCGGTCTGTCCATCTGGCGTGGTCAGCTTGAGGTCGACAGTCATCACATCTCCAAGGGCTGACAATGACCTGCGCTCGGTCAGGACAGCAGTCCGCCCATCGGCGTCCACCGGTCCGGTGGCCACGAGCACCGTGCCGTCGTGGGTCCAGGTCGTGCTCAGGGTGGTGGGCAGGCCAGCGGGATTGACCGTCAGATGGGGCTGACCGTTGAAGAGCAGCACCTGGTTGTGCACGCCACGGAAGTTGTCGAAGGTCACGGACAGCCGATCTGAGGACTGGGTGATGCTCGCCGTTGCATCGAACCCTGCAGAGACCTTGCGAAGCAGCCAGGGGACACCCTGCAACTCCAGAAGGGGGTCCATCGGAAGCGAGAGCTGATGGTCAAGCTGCCAGCCACCGGTGAAGTCGACCAGAGGGGCAGGCTGTGCCAAAGAGCGTGCCGGAAACATGACTAGAAAGACTGCCACAATCCAGCTCTGAAGTGTCTTCATGTGCCAGCTCCTGGCGTCGGTATACAACGGACGAACGGCAAAGGATGTCGTACGGCATGTCGAATTGTAACGACAGGGGGCGTCGAACAGCGGATGCGTGTCGATGCCTTTCTACACGGAATTCTACAGAGGGTCGACCCACCGGAGGAGTACATCTAAGACACCTCTGGAACCCGATACGAGGAGTTGAGCGATGTCCACGACCGTGCAGTCTGTCTGTGTTCTCTGCAGCCACAACTGCGGTGTGAACCTTGAGGTCGAGGACAACCAGATCGTCAAGGTCGCCGCTGACGCCGACAATGTGTTCACCAACGGCTACACCTGCAACAAGGTCTACCGGATCGCCCATTACGTGGATCACAAACAGCGGGTGAAGGCGCCTCAGAAGCGACAGCCCGATGGCAGCTACGCCACCATCTCCTGGGAGCAAGCGACCCAAGAGATCGGCGAGAAGCTAAAGGCACTCACGGGGTCGCATGGACCAGACACCCTGGCCTTCGTCGGCATTGGTGGGCAAGGGAATCACCTCAGCACCCTGTATGCGTTGGCATTTCTCACCGGTGTGGGCTCGAGGTGGTGGTTCAACGCCCTGGCTCAGGAGAAGACCCAGCGGGCGCTGGTAGATGGCTGGATGCTCAAGGCACCCGTCGGTGCCATGATGGTCGGACACGCCGAAGAAGCCGACGTGTGCATCATCTTTGGCAGCAACCCTGCGCTCAGCCAGCGTGGCGTCGAGCCCCATCGCATGCTGCGCGCCTTCAAGAAGGACCCGGAGCGCACCCTCATTGTCGTGGACCCGCGCTACACCGAAACGGCGCGGCTGGCCGATCAGCACCTGCCCGTCCAGGTTGGAACCGACACCTACCTCCTGCTTGCCATGGCCGGCGTCATTGTGCAGGAAGCCCTGTACAACGAGGCCTTTGTCGCGGACCGTACCACCGGCTTTGACGTGATTTCCCCGGTGCTGGCCGACATCAATGTGGTCGAGATGGCCGGTCGGTGTGGCCTGGAAGCGGCCAGTATTCGCGAAGTCGCACGAAGCTTTGCCGCAGCGAAGCGCGGCTGTATTGAGCTGGACCTCGGCCTAGAACAGAGTCGATTCAACACCCTGACCGCCTACCTCATCCGGCTTCTCTTGGTGATGACCGACAACCTGGGCCGAGAGGGCGGTGCGGTGTTCGTGAGTGTATTTGGCCCAAAGCTCCCCGCCCCAAACAGGTCCCCGAAGGCGGCTCCCGTGTCCGGCATTCCCGGCATCGCCATCATGGCTCCGGTGCCAATGTTTTCACCGGCTCTGTTTGCCGAAGAGGTGCTCAACGAGCGCCCCAATCGCATTCGCGCGGTGATCGTGGAGGGAAGCAATCCGATGTTGACGTACCCCGAGACCCCCCGCGTCCGAGAGGCCTTCGAGCAGCTCGAGCTGAGTGTGGTGATTGATCCTGCCTTCAACGAAACGGCGTGGATGGCGGACTATGTGCTCCCCGCACCGGTCAACTATGAGAAGTGGGAGATGGCGGCCTTTCCTAAGCCCTTTCCGCTGCTTGGCATCCAAGTGCGGGTACCCGCGCTGAAGGGACCGGCGGAGGCCCTCTCCGAGCCTGAGATCTATCACCGCATCGCAACGAAGATGGGGCTGATCCGGCCAGCCCCCCGAGTGCTTCATTGGCTGGCTCGGCGGGCGCACAGACCGCTCTGGGGGGTGGTCTATCTGCTCACGCTCGCCCCCATTGCTCTTCTGGCTGCTCGAAGCCTCAAGCGCTCCATAGCGATGGCAATGTTCTGGCTGTACGAGTCTCTCGGGCCGACCTTGCAGGCTCCCCAGCTCGCGTCCGTTTGGGCCCAATGCCTTGGCGCCGCGCTGACCCGACGGGCGGATGTGGTGCGTCAGTTCCCAGAGTTGGCAAAGACCCGAAACCCAGTGGCCATTACCCAATGGCTGTTCAAACAAGTGATGGCTCACCCGGAGGGCGCCATCCTCGGCCGGCTCGACGTTGAGCATCACCTTCAGGACCACATCGGCTACGCAGACGGTCGCATTCGACTCGCCCCCGAGCCCATGCTCGCTGAGCTTGAGCGTGCCTTGAACGACGAACTGCCGGCCGACCATGACTATCCATTCGTTCTCAACGGTGGCATGCGCACGCACTGGACCGCGAATACGAACTTCCGCGATCCTGCATGGCGCAAGGGCTCGGGTCCGCACTGTGCGCTGCGGATGAACACCGACGAGGCCACGCGATTGGGTTTCAAGAAGGGTGACTCGGTTCGGGTGTTCACCAGGACTGGCACGGTCACCTTGCCCCTGCTGCCTGAGAAACACGTCCAAGTCGGACATGTTCACATCCCAAACGGCTTCGGAAACTGCTATCCCGATCCGGAGAGCGGCAAGATCAAGACCTCTGGGGTCAACATCAACGAATTGACCGATGCGACCCATCGGGACCCGTTCACAGGCTGCCCGCACCACAAATTCGTCCGCTGTCAGGTCGAAGGGGCGTGCTGACGGCACCAAATCCATCCGTACAACTACCCCAAACGCCATTCCATTCGCCTCATAGTAGGCTCCGCGCCGGAGAGTACCCTGGCCACATCCGCCCGCATTCTGGTCGTCGATGACAACCCGGACAATATCCGTGTGGCTGTCGCCCATCTCGAGTCCCACGGCTTCGATATGCGCGCCGCTCGTGATGGAAAGACAGCGTTGAAGCGGGTCGCGACGGCCCCCGTCGACCTCATCTTGTTGGACGTCGAGATGCCGGGACTGGACGGGTACGAAACCTGCCGTCGCTTGAAGGCCGCCCCAGCTTCCGCACACATTCCCGTGGTGTTCATGACTTCACACACCGATGTGCAGAGCAAGGTCACGGCCTTGTCTGTGGGTGCGGTCGACTACATCACCAAACCGTTCGAGCCCCTAGAGTTGTTGGCCCGCGTGCGCACGCATCTGAGAATTGGGGAGCTGCAGGAGACCTTGGCGAGCCGCAACCTCGAGCTCGAGGCACTGACTGCAAGCCTCGCGCAGCGAGTCGCGGAGCAGGTTCAGACACTCGTAGAGCGCAACGAAGAGGTGGAGCGCCTCAACCGGCACTTAAGAACTCAAGTTCAGGACCGCTCATCCGCGCTCTCACACGCATTGAGAAGGCTCTCCGAGGGTCGGGATGACGACGAGTCGCTCGATGGTCGGGTGCTGGATGGCCGATACGAGGTGCAGGCACCGCTGGCCAAGGGCGGCATGGGAGCTGTGTACACAGGCCTGGATCGGCAGTCGGGCCAGGCGGTCGCCATCAAGGTGATACGCGGCGATGGCGTACACCCCGAGCAGATTGCGCGGTTTCTGCGCGAAGCGAAGATGGCCGCCAAGGTCGACCATCCTGCCGTCGTCCGGATGCTGCACATCGACATTCACGACGACGGACTGCTGTACCAAGTTCAAGAGTTGGTACCGGGCGCCACGCTGTTGGCGGTCCTGGAACAGCACGGGCACTTGCCGGCCGGTCAGGCCGCACGTCTGCTTTCCGTGCTTGCGGGCGCCTTGGCAGCCGCCCATGCGGTGGGGGTCGTTCATCGCGATCTAAAGCCGAGCAACATCATCCTGACCGACACTTCCCCAGGGTTGAAGCTCGTAGACTTTGGGATCTCGAAGGGAGGGGCGGACCATCCTGAGGACAACTCCACCCAGGATGGCTTCGCGATGGAGTCCAACATCACCCAAGTCGGACAGGCGGTCGGCACGCCCGGATTTATGAGTCCTGAACAGCGCTTTGGGCTCTCCGAGGGACCGGCGTCGGACGTGTTCGCGTTTGGAATTCTGGCTCACTTGGTGTTTACGGGAGCTCGCTCCAAAGACGGGGTCGCCACGAAGATGCCTCCATCAATTGGCAACCTCATCGGGTTGTGTGGCAACTACGAACCGGATTCTCGGCCGCAAGCCCAAGCCATAGCTGTTGAGTTGAGTGCGTTCGCGGATGCAGCCGGCGTACCACCGCTCCATGTGTTGGGGATAAGCACCGTCGACTAGAGCGCGGTTTGGTGTCGTTGTCTTTCTACAGGTCGTTCGACACACTTCTTCCCCGCCAACCAGTACCATCGGTCTGACGGGGAACAATGAAGATCACGGGTTTCAGAAATCTTGCGCGCTTGCATGATGGCGGACAGGCCATCGTCTACCGAGCGACACGCGCGGCAGATGGTCGCCCGGTGGTGCTCAAGATGCTTCGGGGGCCGTACCCGACGCCTGCGCAACAGGCGCGCTTTCGAAAAGAGTACGACCTGACCCAGCACCTTGCTGGTAGCGGAGTTGTGGTCGTCGAGGGGTGGGTGAACGCCTCTGGGCTACCCATCATCGTTCTCGAGGATTTCGGTGCTGAGTCGTTGGAGCGGGTGTGGCCCAAGAGCGCACCCCCAGTCGCCGATGGGATCAGGGTCGCCATCGCGATTGTTGAGGCGCTTCAGCGGGTGCATGACGCGCGGGTTCTTCACCTCGATGTGAACCCCTCCAACATCATCTATTGCGAGGCCACAGGCGTCGTGAAGCTCATCGACTTCGGGCTGTCCACGGACCTCCCCAGGCAGTCAGCCTCTCTGCGTGCAGACCTTGTCATGCAGGGCACGCTGCGTTTTGTGGCGCCGGAGCAGACCGGGCGAATGAATCGTAGTGTTGACTACCGAAGTGACTTCTACTCTTTGGGCGCAACACTCTACTGGTTATTCACCGGGCAAGCACCGTTTTCGTCCGACGACCCACTCGAGCTGGTCCACGCCCACATCGCCCGAAAGCCTGCTCCCCTTCCCGGCGTGCCGGCGGCGCTATCTCGGGTCGTTTTGAAGCTGCTTTGCAAGAACGCGGAAGACCGCTATCAGAGCACGTTTGGCATTCTGGCTGATCTGCGACAATGCGCCGCAATGATCGCGGGTGAGGTCGACGGCGAAGGCTTCTACCCAGGCAGTGAAGACCGGCCCTCCAACTTTCGTATTCCAGAGAGACTGTACGGACGCGAAGGCGAGCTCACATCACTTCTTGACGCCTTCGACCGCGTCGCGAGTGGAGGTCGCGAGGTCGTGCTGGTGCAGGGGCGCTCAGGGATGGGCAAGACCGCGCTGGTTCTTGAACTGCAGCGGTCGCTCGTCGCGCGCCGGGGTGTGTTTGTTGCGGGCAAATTCGAACAGTTCAAGCGCGGGGTGCCCTATGCAAGTCTGGCGACGGCACTGCGCCAGTTCGTTCGGCAGCTGCTCACCGGTCGAGAGGGAGACGTCCTGCGGTGGGGCGAGCGCCTAACCGCCGCGGTCTCTCCGAATGGGCGCCTGCTGATCCAGATGATTCCAGAGCTCCAGCACTTCCTGGGCGAGCAGCCCGCTCTGCCGGCACTCCCACCGCTCGAGGCGGAGGCGCGGCTACATCGCACCGTGCGTCTATTCATGCGGGAGCTCGCGACCGCCGAACACCCGCTGGTGTTGTTCATGGACGACTTGCAGTGGGCCGATCTGCCCAGCATTTCGCTCCTAAAGGTATTGGCCACGGATGCAGGCGGCAGCCACGTATTGATTCTCGGTGCATACCGGGACAAGGAGGTGTCAGCCGGGCACCCACTACACGGGCTTCTGCAGGATCTCGAAACGGAACAGGTGCCTGTTTCCACCGTTGTACTGGGACCTTTGACCCACGGTGACGTGCAACGCCTGATGTCCGACACACTGCACCTACCCATCGATGAAGTGGCGGATCTGGCGCATTGGTGTCGAGACAAGACAGCGGGCAACCCGTTTTTCTTGCATCGCTTTCTACAATCGCTCTCGCCTGGGGGCCTGCTGCGCTTCGACACAGAGGCCGGTGGTTGGACCTGGGATCTGGAACGCATCCGAGCCCTGCAGGTGACGGACAATGTGGTCTCGTTCCTGACCGACTCCTTGAGCCGTTTCTCGCCGGGTGAGCAACGACAGCTTCAAGCGGCTTCGATTCTCGGCGCGGACTTCGGTGTGGCCGAGCTCTCGGCTGCGAGCGGCCTATCGGTCGAAGAGGTCTTGGAGGAACTGGCAAGGCCACTGCACGAAGGGCTCATCGAGGAGATTTCCGCTGGCGGAGATGGCACCGACGTCCACTTCCGTTTCCTTCACGACCGCATTCAGCAGGCAGCCTACGAAGCGGCGACGCTCGACACCCGGCAGCGACTCCATCAGCAGTTTGGCGAACGATTGTTGCTGCGGACCGAAGAAGCGGAACTCAGCGATGAACTCTTCGACATTGTGAACCACCTCAACTTGGGGCTTGTTGCGCCAGAGCAGTCCTATCGACTGGCGAGCTTGAACGTCGCTGCAGGTCGCCGGGCTCTCACCTCGTCCGCGTACGAGCCTGCCGACCATTACCTACGGGCCGCCCGGGAAATACTGGGAGATTCCGCGTGGGTTGACCAACCTGAACGGATGCGCGAAGTCACTCTGATTGCAGCTCGAACGGCGTATCTGAGGTCGGACTACGGGCAGATGGACTCGCTCATTGCTGACGCCACCCTTCACGCGCGAGATGATCTCGATCGCATTCGGGCCCTGCGTATTCGGATCGACGCACTGATCGTGCGAAACAAGAATGCGAAGGCCCTTGATGTGGGTCTGAGGGCGCTCAAGTTGCTGGACATCGAGCTGCCCTCCACACCCACAGAGGCGGACATCGGCGCTGGTCTCGGCGCGACATTTGCCCGCCTGGAAGACGTGGACCTGGATGGCATTCCCGATCAGACGCCTCCCGAGGATCCCGCAAGTCTGCTGGCGATGGAGATGCTGTGCGTGTTGGCGCCGCCGGCCTACTACGTCAACCAGGCGTTGCTTCCGCTCTTGGGGGTTGAGTTGGTGCGACTCACTCTGGAGCACGGGCCAACGCCAGAATCCTCCTACGGGTTTGCCCTGCTGGGCCTCGTGCTGTGTGACGTCGGGCACATTGATCAGGGCTACGAATTCGGCCGCCTGTCTTGGCGGTTGGCTTGTCGATTCGACAACAAGCGCATGCGCGTTCGCTCAGGCCACGTCTTCAACGGCTTTTCTCGTCACTGGAAGGAGCCAGCACCCGACTACCTTTCCGAGTACGACGAGCTGTACGAGCTCGCGGTGGACATCGGCGACTTTGAGTATGCGTCCTACGCCGGCATGATGCACACGATCTGCGGCTTCTACGTGTCGTCGGATCTGCGTTCGTTGGCGCCGACTGCGCAGCGGTATGCCGAAATGATGCAGGAGGCCAATCAGGTCAACGGTCTCGCTGTACACGGCATGATGTACCAAGCCATGCTCAACCTGATGCGGGGCGCAGATGACCCTGTGGTGCTGACGGGAGCGGTCTTCAACGAGCCGGAGATGCTCGGGGTGTTCTTAGAGCTAAACGACCCGACCTGCCTGTTCGTCTTCCATTGCGTGAAGTGTGTTCTCGCGGGCTACCACGGAGAGTGGGACCAGGCACTGGACTTAGCAGGTGTCGCCCGCACATACATGCACGGCGCGGCGGCAACGCCTCACAAGGTCGCCCTTGAACAGTGGGAAGGGCTAGCCGCCGCTACCCTCGCGGCGACGACCGAGGATACAAGCAAACGCGAGGCCCTGCTGCAGCGAGCGGAGGACAGGCTAGCGCTTCTAGATCTATGGGCATCCCACAACTCCATGGCTCATGGGCATCGCCCAGCACTGATTCGTGCGGCTATCGACAGCGCGCGCGGCGGTCCACATGCCCTCCTTGCCCTACAAGAAGCGGCGGATCAGGCGCGCGAACGAGGGCGTACCGTCGATGAAGCGGCCGCGCTGAGGTGTGCTGGAGAGCTGTGCCAGCGCACGGGCCTGCGGACTGCCGCCAAGGCGTATCTCATCGAGGCGAAGTTCGCGTTTGAGCGGTGGGGCGGCCAGAGCGTGGTGGCCGCGCTCGAGGGACGCTACCCCAGTTTGTTGGGCAATATCGCTGCTCGAGGCGAACATCGCTCTACCGCGTCATCCATCGCGGGAACGGGTGCTCTCGACGTCGACGTGTCTGCAGTTGTTCGCGCGTCGCAGGCCGTGGCGAAGGAGCTCGACCTAGACAAGTTGGTCGAGACCATTGTCAGACTCTCCGTCGAGACGAGTGGGGCGACGCGTTGCCTCGTGGTGAGCCCCCTAGAAGCAGGTCTGACGATTACATCGATGGGGGTCACCGAGCCTTTGGTGTCCGTCACTCACTGCAGCACGCCGCTAGCGGGATCTGGCGACGGGCCCGAGGGCATCATCCAGTTTGTGGCCCGCACGCGCGAAGAGCTGGTACTGCACGACGCCCGAGTCTCCGAGCTCGGGGCCTCGGATTCCTACATCCGGGCCTCGGGGGTTCGCAGTGTGCTCTGCCTACCTATCGAGAGTCACGGTCACCTGCTAGCCGTGCTTTGCCTGGAGCACCGAGGGCTCGTGGGGGCGTTTACCCAAGACCGCGTCGCTCTGCTGCGGGTGCTGCTGGCTCAAGCGGCCATCTCGGTCGAGAACGCCAACCTGGTCGATACGCTTGAAGAGAAGGTGCGGGCACGAACTCAGCAACTTGCGGCCGCGAATGAGGCCAAGAGCGACTTCTTACGTTCGATGAGCCACGAGCTGCGTACACCTCTGAACGGAATCTTGGGCTACTCCCGCCTCCTATTGGACCAAGGGCAACTGCAGCCCGGCCAGCTAGATGCCGTCGGCACGATTGAGCGTAGCGGCCGCCATCTTCTTTCGCTCATCAACGACATCCTCGACATGAACAAGATCGAGGCCGGCAAGCTCGACCTTGATCTCCACCCCATGCGCCTGACTGGGTTCGCTGCTGGCGTCACCAAGATCTTCCGCCCGGAAGCGGAGCGCAAGGGGCTGGCCATGGCCGTAATGAGCGGCCCAGATCTGCCAGAATGGATTGAGGCCGACGCGCGCAGGCTCCGTCAGATTCTGTTGAACCTAGTGGGCAACGCCGTGAAGTTCACGGGCGAAGGAGAGGTCGCCGTGACCATCGCCTCGGCGGGGCAACAACGAGCACACTTTGTCGTTCGCGACACCGGTCCAGGGATCCCATCGGATCGGCTGGAGGGCATCTTCGACCCGTTCGAGCAGGCCGGTGGTTTTGAGCAGCGGGCCAAAGGGACTGGCTTGGGTCTGACGATTTCCCGTCAGATCGCGCGTCAAATGGGTGGCGACCTGACGGTCGAGAGTGAACTTGGCAAGGGCAGCGTGTTCACCCTGGAGATTCCTGTGAAGCCTTGCGCGGCATTGAGTGACGCGAGTCTACTGCCCACGCCAGAGTCTGCTCCAGGAGATGCCTCCGCCAACTACTCGGAGGAGAAAGCGCCCACCGAATCCGAGTTGGGAACCTTGATGGAGCTGCTAGCGGAGGGAGCTCTATCCGCCATCCAACAACGTGTACTGGACCTAGCAGCCGTCGATTCTGAACTCAAGCCCTTTGCGGACCGACTGTCTGCTTTGGCAAGAGACTTCGACGACGAGGGTATCGAGCGAGCGCTAGCGGCAGCGATGGAAGCTGGCGCGTGACGGACCGCACATACTGCTCGGCCTTGAAGGCAGCGATCCGAAGATGCCGATTCGCAGGGGCATCGTGAACGTATCGAACTGAAGAGCCAGGTCGGCCTGGGAACCCGTTCCAGCGCGACTACTCACCGTGGGGAACCCGGCCAAGTCGCTTGCGGCAAGGCTAGCTCGCGGCTTCCTCGACGGCTGCCAGTGCCACCAGTGCCTCGTCAAAGGCAAAGGCGTCCACGCACTCTCGCAGCACGGCGACGTGGTCCCCGTCGGAGAGCTCGGCGAGCTGCCCCCAAAGTCCGTCCATGTGCTTGAGTGCCTTTGTGTCTCCGACTTCAAGCATTCGGCGAAGCTCGCAGAGTCGCTCGGTCAGTTCTCCGGCGTCGACCGGCGGGCCCGCGGGCGCCTCGGGCAGTGGTGCAAGAGCGGCTAGCTCGTCGAGTACGGGCGCTAGGCTCGCATAGAAGCGCTCAAGCTCTGGGCCAGCAGAGCCGCCGCGAAGCGCCGTCTCGAGGTCGCTGCTGGCGCGGTACAATTCGAGTGCGCCGATGTTTCCTGCGGCGCCGCGCACTGCGTGAACCCTGTCTCGAGCTGCCAGATAGTTCTCGGCTGCCACGTCCGCGCGAACCTTGGCTTCAAGGTCCATCTGCTCGCGTCCGAATCCCAGCAAGATCTTGCGGTAGAGGGCATGGTTGCCCCGAAGCCTCCTTAGACCATCTGCCACATCGATGTGAGTAAGACCGAGGTCGGCGGGCAGGTCCTCCACCCTTGGCGCTATCGGAGCGGGACCCGCGACTGGAGCTACCCCCGGTTCTAGGCGGCCGATGGCTGTCAGCAGTCTCACGGTAACGTCGACTAGACGGTCCGGATCGAGGGGTTTGGTAATCACATCGTCCATGCCAGCTTCGATGCACATACGATGCTCGTCGGAGCTTGCATGTGCCGTCAACGCCATGATGGGAAGGACGTTCTTGCTGAACCGTTTGCGAAGTTGACGGGTTGCTTCGCGTCCGTCCATGCGCGGCATCTGGATGTCCATCCACACAACATCGAACTCGGCCCGCTCTCCTGTGAAGGCATCGACTGCAGCTTGGCCGTCGTTCACCATGGTGATTTCCGCGTCGGCGTCCTCGAGCAGCTGGGAGATTAGAAGCTGGTTGGTTTGATTATCCTCGGCCACCAAGATGCGGGCTCCGGCCAGGTTCGCGCCGAGTGGTCCAGGTGCGGCGGCCTCGGGAATGCGAGAAGCGGAGACGTCCATCAACGCGTCGTGCAGCCGCGAGGGACTCACTGGCTTCTCTAGGACGTGCCGGACCACAGGATGTCTTGCGGCCAACAAGGCGTCCGCGTGGGCGGTCACCAAGACCACCGGAAGCGAATCCAGACGGTTGTCGGCGCGAATGGCTGCGGTGGCCTCGACACCGTCCATACCCGGCATCTTCCAATCCATGAGCACAAGGTCGAACCCCGCGCCGGCGGGAGTGTCATGCACCGCGTCGAGTGCGGCCTCTCCGCTGGACACTACGACGGCATCGACCCCAAAGGAGGACAGCATGCCGCTCATGACTTCCCTGGCAACCTCGTTGTCGTCAACGACGAGCACGCGCATTCCATCGAGCATCACCCCATGAGGCTGAAGCTCGCCGGGCGCGGCCAATGAGATGTCGAACCGGAATGTGCTACCGACGCCGGGCTTGCTGCGGACATCAATGGAGCCGTCCATCAGCTCAACCAGCCCCCGACAGATGGAGAGTCCCAGCCCGGAACCGCCGTAGCGACGCGTCGTGGAGTCGTCCGCCTGCACGAACGGAGAGAACAGGCGAGAGGCCTGCTCTTCGGTCAAACCGATGCCAGTGTCCTCCACTGAGAACTGGACCCTGTACCGGTCGTCGGCCGACTGGAGCAGTGCGACACCGACGATGATCTCGCCCGACTCGGTGAACTTCAGCGCATTGTCGACCAGGTTGGCGAGCACTTGCCGGAGCCGAACAGGGTCGCCGCGAAAGCGCATCGGCATGCTCACGGTGTGGAAGAGAAGCTCAAGACCCTTGTCGCCGGCGCGGGTCCCGTAGAGCACCCCGAGCTCGCGCAGCACCTCCTCGACGTCGAAGTCCACATCCTCAAGCACCACGCGCCCCGCCTCGATCTTCGACACGTCAAGAACTTCATCAATGAGTATGAGAAGCGCCTTCGCAGAGGACTGTGCTTGTTCGAGATAGCGACGTTGACGTGCGGTCAAATCGGTTCGTAGGGCCAGATAGATCATGCCGAGTGCGCCATTCATCGGTGTTCGGATCTCATGACTCATGGTCGCCAAAAAGCGCGTCTTTGCCTCACTTGCAGCCTCGGCAGCCACGATCGCGTCACGCAGCTCAGCGGTGCGGTCGGCGACCGTCTGCTCGAGGTCGTCCTTGTGCTGCTCCAGGTCGTCGCGGGCGCGCTTGGTCTCCTTGGTTCGCGCAGCGATGATCTCGAGCATTTGGTTGAACTCGCGGGACAGCACGCCGAGTTCGTCGTCGCGATCGACCGTCACCCGCTCACCGAGGACCTCACTTGTCTGCACGTGCTTCACGGCGTTGATCAAGCGCAGCACGGGCCCTGAGATTGTGCTTTCTAGCAGCAGCGCTAGGCCGATGGCTAAGGTCAGCCCGACGATCAGCATGAGCACAAAGCCCACCATCGCGTCGCGAGTGGCTTCCTGGCGCGGTTTGGGACTCGCGCGAAGGATGAGCACGCCCATAGACTCCCCGTCTTGGACCACCGGATAGACGAACTGGGCACGACCGTCGGAATGGTGCAGGACACCGGGGGGCGCCTCACGGTCCAGGGGTTCGTCCGGCACGCCCTCAACGCGATAGATCGCGAAGATCTGTCCCGAGGCGTCTCGTAGCTCTGCGAGCTCCACGAGAGGCTCGGTAGAGAGGGTGCCAAGCACCGCTGTCGCCGCGTCGGGATCCAGGAATTCCAGAGCGGAGAGGCTATTGGCACCAACAAGGTGGGCGCTGGTCTCGAGCTGCCGGTCGACCCGGACGTTGGCGTTCTCAAGTTGCTGGTAGAGCGCAAGCCCTGTGAGTAGGGTCAGAACCACGAATGCGATGGTGGCCTGAAGTAGGACCAGCTTGGCACGCAAAGGTAGATTTCGGAACGTCATTGCCCGGTTCTCCGCGCCAGCTTGAGCAGCTGTGATGATGCCTTGAGGGACGCGAGGTCGAGGGCATCCGTGTCGATCTCGAAGCGGACACGACCCCCGTCCATCACGAAGCGGATGGCGGCCCCGGCCCCGATGCTCTCGTCGCTATCGGCGACCAGGAGAGTAGGACGTCCATCAAAGACCTCGGAAACCTCGCTCACCGAAAAGCCGCTTTCCGCACCTAGGTAGACCAGTTCGCAGTCCGTGGTCGAATTTACGGAATCGAGGGCGTCTACCTCGAACTCACGACCCTCAAGACCCCCCCGACCAGCGATCGCCTCGAGCGTGCTCTGGACCTCAGGCGCATTGAGCGTGCAGTAGCGGAATGGCTCGGAGGTCTCGTCCTCGGGCCAGCTGACGTAGTGGGTAAAGCGGATCAAGAACAGTGCCTTCACTTCCTCCGCGGAGGGATTTGCAAACACAGGCGGAGCCACGCCGAGCATCAGCCCGGCAACAGCGCCTGCAAGCCAGCGGCGCGACTTCATTAGAGCTCGAACTGCAACTTAAAGTGAAACTCGCGGCCGGGCTGCGGGTGATAAGCCGGGATGAAACCAGAAGGGTTCGCGACTGCTCCTTGGTCGACAGGTCGCACGCCCGAGCCGGATTGCCTCCCGGCCGTCATCCACCGTGTACCGAGCACATTGTTTACCGCCAGCTGTGGCCGTAGTTGAGTTCGACCGGCGTATAGATTCTTGCCAGTAAGGGCCAGGTTCACGATGGCATGACCCGGCACATGCCCATCCGCTTCCCCGTCGCGTACGTAGTCGTAGTTGTCCGCGATAAACGTCGAGTCGGCCGGGTGCCAGTACCGATTCGAGTCGGGTGCCAGGGCAGGCGAGGCAAGATTGAGCCGAACGTTCGCGTCGAGTTTGTCGAGTACGTCGACGGTGACTCCGGCGTTGACTTGATGGGCTGGCACGTTGGGTATCTCGCTGAAGCCGTCACCCAGCGTCACCACATAGTTTGTGCTGACGCGTACGCGGTCCGCGACCTGGACGTCGACGATGCCAGTGGCCCCGAAGAAGCTCGCGGTGCCCTCGTTCTGGTAGTAGTCCGAGAGTTGTCCCAACGGGCCAATCGGAACGGCAGCTGTGTCTCGGTTCGGCAGCACCTGAATGAGATTGACCGCCCAGCTCTGAGAGACCGAGCCTGTCAGGGCTAAACTCTCGCCGACTCTCGCTCGTGACCACAGCTCGGCGGTTCGAATCTTCTGCGGCAGCAAGTGAGTGTTGCCGCGCCACTCGTCGTACAACTCGAAGATGGTGGGCGCCTTGTAGGCCTCGCCATAGAGCAGCTTCACGACCACTCCGTCGCCGGGTCGCAACACAAGCGCTGCCCGGGGATTGAACGAGGTTGGGTACAGCGAGTCCGCGTCGACACGGGCGCCAACGGTCAGGGTGTGCCTACCGAGCTGCTGCTCGTCTTGCAGGAACACGCCCGCGTTCGCGGAGAAGAACACGGGCTGCACCGAGGCACCGCCATCTGGGAAGGTCGATGGGTTGATGGTCGAGCCGGCCTCAAGCCCCGGTCCGACGCCGATGGCGAAGTACTGGCGGGTCTGATGCTGTAGCTGGAAGCCCGCCGTCAGCCGGTTTGAGAACGTCTCGTGCTCGGATAGCGAGACGTCAACTTGCTGGTCCAAGCCGGTCAATAGACCCTCGCCAAGGTAGTTCTTGCGGACCGGTATGTCGCGTCCGCCTGCAGGCCGGTACTGGTACGTGTAGTAGAAGGCGGTGCCGGGCAGCACGCGTGTCGAGCGGTGCAGCAAGGTGGTCTCAGCCTGCACGCGCTCTGAGATTGGCATTCGCGAACGAGCAAATGCGCTGTACCCCTGATGGTGGGCTTGGAACTCACGGTCAGGGTCGTTCGCGAAGTATTCATAGCCCACGACTTCGCTGCCGAGGCCCTCTCGGCGGTCCCAGAACTGCAGCCCGATCTCGAAGTTGTCTGCCGTCACTCGTGCGCGCAGAGAGAGATCCTCGATACTCGTGTCGAAGCCTTCGGGGAGCGCCTCCCCAGCCGGTCCCGGGCTGGCAGCCTCAGTCCCATCCACCAATGCGGTATCTGGATGTACGTTGTCGGTGAAGTAGTTGCCGGGGTCGGCGCGTCCGATACCGCCATCGCCCCGGGATCTGTACACCCGGCCCGCGAGTTGCACGGCAACCTTGTCGGTGATGCGCGCTGCGACGAGCAGCTCAGGGGCAATCGTTCCCCAGCTGCCAACGCCCATCCGGGCATCGACGTGGACCGACTCGCCTTGTTCCAACAGGTCTTCGGGTCGGCTGGTGATCACGTGGATGACGCCGGCGTAGGCGTTGGCTCCATACAGGGCCGAGCCCGGTCCGCTGATGATCTCCACACGCTCAACGTCGATGAGGTGGTGTTCGAAGCCGAGGTGCCGCGACCAGCCGTTTGAGACATCGTTGACCACGACCCCATCGACCATCACAAGCACCTTGGTCTGTCCAACGTCGCCCTGACCGCGGAACAGGAAGTGTGTGGGGTACTCGCCAGCCGGCTGACCCGAGCCAACCACATAGCCGGGAACATCCATGAGCAGCTCGTGAAGCGTGCGGTACCCGCGGCGATCGATCATCTCTTTGGTCACGACCACGACATTGGCGGGGGCCTCCTCAAGAGGCTGCGCCCGACGCGCTGCGGTCACGACGTCGATCTGCATCAACTGCTCAAGGTCGTATGAGAGAAGGTCGTCGAGGTCGGTGTCTCCGGCGGACGCCTGCGGGATGAGGCCGAGGATTGAGAGCGCACCCCACATCATGGCACCAGCTCGCCGCCGTCAGTGGTGGTCTGGTCTGGTTTGGTGCCCGTCGACGCGAGTGCTGCTTGAGTCGCCGGGCTCATGAGAACATCGCCCTGCGATCGTCGCGCGAGGGCTGCGGCAATCTCGACGGGGCCGTCCGACAAACTCAGTGCCCAATAGGTTGAGTCGCCGAGCACGCCAAAGGTGACGTCTGCGGTGTGTAGGCCAAGACCGGGGGTCTGGTCGAAGATGGACTTCGAGATGGCCAGAGCAGCTTCTTGGGCGTTTGATGCTGGGCCTGGGAACACCGCGACAGATCGGTCGCTGTCGAATCGATGGACGAAACCATGGTGGGATCGAACGATGGGTCCGACGACTGCGTGGTGGCGGTTTGCGGCGTCCAACGAAGTGCCCGCATCGTTGCGGGAGTGGGTCACCAAGACCGTCATCGTTCCAGTCGCTCGATCACCAATCTTGAGATCGGCAACGGACTGGTCTCCAAAGATAGTGCGTATGGCCTGTGGAACGAACCTGGCGGCCTTGTGAATGCCAACGTGGCCGTTCACCCGTGCGAGCAACACGTCGGGGTCGAAAGGCTTGCGAAGGTAGTCGACGGCACCCACCTTGAGCCCTCGCGCCTCCTCTTCAGGTGCGGCCATTCCGCTCAGAAAGATAATCGGAATGCTGGCTGTCGTTGGGTCTGCCTTGAGCTGCGCGCACACCTCGAATCCGTTCATGACCGGCATCCGAATGTCCAGTAGGATGAGGTCTGGCGGCGCCTGACTCCGTACGATGCGAAGGGCACGAGCCCCCGAGGTCGCCACCAAAATCCGATAGTCATCCTCGAGGATCTGAGTCACGAGAGCGAGATTCGTGGGCGTATCGTCAACGACGAGGATGGTCTTCATGGTGGCTGATTCTATCGATGGGGGCGTGTAGAGGAGGTGTAGAAAAGGGACGACGGCTACATCGGGTGGTGAAAGGCAAGTCGCACCAATGCGGGCACATCGGCAACGTCGAGTTTTTCGAGCACGCGCAACCGATACGTGCTCACGGTGGTCGGTGCCAAGCTCAAGGCGCCTGCGATCTCCTTGTTGCTCTTCCCATCGATGAGCAGCTGAAAGACCTGATGCTCCCTCGTGCTTAGGCGTAGAAACGGGCTCTCCGCTTCAGGATCAGGTGTCACGAGCCGACCCTCCACATCGCCACTCGTCTGAAGTGCGGGCCCTAGCAGCTCCAGCGCGCGATCGAGTCGCTCTTTGAGCTGTCCTGTAGTGTCGGCACGGGCTGTGAGCAGTTCATTGCGCACCATCTCCAGTCGCTCGGAAAGCTGGCGCCGCATGACTTCGGCAAGATCTCGGTCGCGGTTAGAACGACGCTCCATCCAATGCTGGGTCAGTGCTCGCACCTGGTCGCCCTGTAGGCGCACCATGTCGAGAAGTCGGTCGCGGTCGGCCGTCGCTTGGGCGATTCGGAGCTCAAGTCGCTCGGCTTCGCCGGCCAGGAGCTTTCGCTGCGTGGTCAAGGTGAGGTGCGTACGCACGCGAGCGAGTAGCTCTGAGGCCTCAAAAGGCTTGGTGATGTAGTCGACGCCGCCGAGCTCGAAAGCTCGCAGCTTGTCATCCGAGCCTGAGTAGGCCGTCATGTACAGAACGGGAATATCGATGGTGTCTGGGTGCGCCTTGAGGCGCCGACAGGTCTCGAAGCCGTCGATTCCCGGCATGTCGATGTCGAGAAGAATCAAGTCGGGACGGGCGTAGTGGGCTCGTTTTACGCCAGACAGACCGTCGCGTGCAGTCAGCACTGTGTATGCGTACTGTTTTAGGTGCGCAGAGGCGACCTCGAGGTTGGCTGCGCTGTCATCGATGATCAGGATCTTAGGCGTCTCAGTCTGCATTGCGTGCCCTCTGACCAGCCGCGATGAGCATCATCATCCCGTGATCGTCAAAGTCCTGCGTCAACACTCTGAGTTGGGTCGCGAACGGAACTAGGTGGGAGATCTGCGCGAGCTGTTCTGCAGCCTCGCGTACGGCTCCCAGGTCGCCTTGCATCGTGAGGTCCTCCAGCCGATCGAGCACCTCCGAGTCAGGATAGACGAGCGGCGCGAGCCCCAGTGTACTCTTCGAGTCGATGACGTCGTCCTGAAGCTCCGCATCCACCAGCGGCACGGTCACTCGCACGGAGGTTCCCACACCGAGTGTGCTCTCAAGGCGGATCTGCCCGTCCATGGCCTCCACCAAAGCGCCAGCGATCGACAACCCCAGTCCGGTCCCGCGACGGCGTTCTTCGGCTGTTCCCGATTGGACATAAGGTCGGAAGACGGCTTCTTGGTCCGATGGAGCGATTCCTGTTCCGCTGTCTCTCACCTCGAACCACCAGGACGAGTCGCCCCGACCCAGCCCGATCTGGATGCTTCCTTCGTGGGTGTGCTTCACAGCATTTGAGACCAGGTTGGTGAGGATTTGCTTCAGCCTCTTGGGGTCGGCCTGAACCCAGCGGGGGAGAGCGTCGGAGACCGTGGCCGTGAGTTCCACTCCGGCAGAGTGTGCCTTCAGTGCGTAGGTATCCACCACATCATTGGCGAATGTGAGCAGATGTACGGGTCTGGCGACGAGCTCGACGCGTCCCGATTCGATGAGCGCGGAGTCCACGCTGTCCGCCACCAGATCAGCGAGGTGCCAGCCGTTCTTTAGGATGACCGAAGCCTGCTCGCGTGCGGCGGGGTCAGGGCTGTCCTTGAGTAGCTGCGCGTAGCCGATGACCGCGTTGAGAGGGTTGAGCAGTTCGTGGCCAAGCTGGGCAAGGAATTGGGTCTTCGCTTGACTGGTCGATTCGGCTGCCGCTCGACGCGCATCAAGCAGCAAGCGCGCACGCTCGTCGGCCTCGTGTTTGGACTGCTCTTCGAGAAGCTGGAACACCAGCTGCCGGAAAGCCGTCGCGACGAGGCCTGTCATGAGGCCCACTACCAGGAACATGCCGATGCGGCGGACAGCCGGCCCTGGTCCCGAGAGAACCTCCATCAGGCCGGGCTCGGCCTGCACCTGGACCAGGTAGGGTCGTGCGAGCCCGAAGACGACCGCGTACTGCAGGCCGCACCAGGCGCCGATCGCGTAGGACGTGCGCGGACTCAGCAACGTCACGCTTAGGCAGATGGTCGAGGCCCACATGAGAGGTGGCAGGTCATGGATGAACTCTGCCAATTGGGGCCCATCGTGCCAGGCCAGGCCGAGCGCGAGCACAGACGGCAGACTGGCCGTCACCCACCAGGCACCTCTGGCCGCCGCTGGCGTAAGCTCGTCTTGCCAAGCGCGAACCGCAAGCCAGCCGCCCATGGTGACACCGAACACCACGATCGTGAGCCCCGAGCCGCGAGGCAAGGCGAGGCCCTGGATTCCCACGAATGAGGCCAACCAGCCTGGTATGACAAGCCCCATGGAGAGAACGGCCATGACAGCCCCGGCAATTCCGATCGGTACTCGGGAATACCGCCGCAGGGCATCGTTTAGACTGGAATCCGGTGGCGCTGACGAGGGCATTCGTTGGCGTTTTAGCACGCCAGCCTCGGCCAAAGACGCGTTGACTCAAGTCGGCCCAGCTCACGAGGCGCCTGAAGACTCGGCCGTGGTTCCGCCGCTGTTCCTTCGTGTTCCACGACGGTCGCAACAAACTCGACGTGGCCTTCCACGCGACAGCCTCCCGAGACGATTGGAGACAACGGCGCACCAGTCTCCCGGCAAGACGCACCGCCGCCGAGAAACCGATGCTGTCAGTTAAAAAGGATCGAAACCAAGGTAGGATCAGGTGCACAGTAGACAGCCACGTATCCTGCCCTGCCTCCGAGGCCTCTTGGACCCCATCCCCGTTATTCTGGTCATCGACGATGACCGCAACAACCTGCGTGTGGCGTCCGACTTGCTCGACACCGCTGGATTCGCGGTCCGCGCGGCGCGCGATGGGGCGACGGGGATCAAGCGCGCAAAAGCCTCGCCCCCGGACTTGATCCTGCTCGACGTTCAAATGCCGGGAATCGACGGCTTCGAGACCTGCAGACGCTTGGTTGGCGACCCCGAAACGGCCGAAATCCCCGTGGTCTTCATGACCGCACTCACTGGCACAGAGGACAAGGTTCGCGCTTTCGAGGCCGGGGCGGTCGATTACGTGTCCAAGCCCTTTGAGTTTGCAGAGCTGAGAGCCCGCATTCAGACGCAACTCAACCTCGCACGGTTGCAGAGACAGCTTCGGGCCTCCAATGTGTTGCTTGAGGAGCGAGTCCGCGAGCGTACGGCTGCTCTGGCCGAGGCCAACGAAGCCATGGCCCGGTTCGTTCCACAAGAATTCTTGGCGTCGCTGGGCCATGCCGAGGTGCGCACGACCCGTCTAGGTGACCGCATCCATGGCGACTTCACCGTCATGTTCTCGGACATTCGAAGCTACACACCGCTCGCCGAGTCTCTCGGACCCGAGCAGACCTTCGCGTTGCTCGGCGATTACTACCAACGCATCGGCCCTATCGTCCACGCTCACGGCGGCTACGTTTGCCAGTACCTTGGCGACGGTTTCATGGCGAGCTTCCCGGACCCCGTGCAGGCGGTCCGGTCCGCGATAGCCCAGCAACAAGCGCTCGATACGATGAACGCGGAGCGCACCGCGGAGGGGCAGCCACCGATTCGGACGGGCATCGGCCTCAACACAGGTCCGGTCACCTTGGGCATCATCGGAGACGAGCAACGCTTCAACACGTCCATCGTTGGAGACACCGTCAACTTGGCCGCCCGGATGGAGGGATTGTCCAAGTTCTACGGGGTGCGGATCACCATCAGCGGGTCGACCCGCGATGCCTTGGGCGACCGATTTGCTCTGCGGTTCCTAGAGCGAACCCAGGCACGGGGCAAGGTCTCTGAGACCTCCATCTATGAAGTGCTGGATGCCGACCCGTCAGATCTCCGAGCGCTCAAGCTTCAGGCTGAGCCTGACTTCACTTCTGGCCAGCAAGCCGTGAGGGAAGGAGACCTCCCCAACGCGGTATCGGCCTTTGCCCGCGTGCTGAAAACACTACCCAATGACCGAACGACGCGGCACTGGCTGGAGACAGCCGCTCGTCGTTTGTTAGTAAGTGAGACCGGCGGCCACCCATGAGCCGGCCTAGTGCCTCATCCTGAGGCCGGGTCACCGTTCAGCCCATCCTGGCTGAGGCCCCGCCTCAGGCCGGGCTGTGCGCCATGGCGCCGTCGAGCAGGTCGCGCACCGCTCGGTTGTCCTTCGCCAACTGATGCGCGAGCACCTGCATCAATCGCACATACACGGCAGGCTCGTCCGCCCTGAGTGCCTCGAAGTCCGCCTTGCTAAGAACCCCGAGTAGGGTGCGATCGGTCGCGGTGCACGTCGCGGTCCGTAGTCCGTCACCGAGGAGCGCGATCACGCCGAACAGCTGGCCATCAATCAGGTGTCGCCGCACAGACCACTCGCTGGCCGACTTGCGCTTGCGCACCTCGACGTTGCCATCTAGGACCAAGTACAACTCGTCGCCGCGCTTGCCCTCCTTGATGATCGCGCCGCCAGCGCGCACCCGTCGGGTGGTGAACAGGCGCTCGAGCACCCGCACGCCAGCATCGTCGACCTGATCAAACAACTCGAAGCGGCGCAGCTGTCCCTGAATCATTGCGCCCCCATCAGGCGGGCCAGCGCCCGTCGGAGCATGGGCCTCTTTGCGTGTGCCGATCGCAGCGTGAAGCGGCCCGCACCGAGCGACTCGACCGTGCCCTTGGTCGCCTCGACGAGGCGTTCCGACAGTGTTGAGGCCACCTGGCTGATCAGCGTGTCGGCCATGTGCGGATGTGTCGCCACCAGCTCGTTGAAGCCGTCTCGGTCGATCTGTACGACATGGCAGTCGGTCACGCACAGCAGTGTGGCCGTCGCAGGACCCGCGTCCGCAAAGCCGATCTCGCCGAGCCATCCGGGCTGGTCAAGGCGAGCGAGCTCACTCTCTCCGGCGCGAATAGAAATCATGCCGAAGAGCAGTCCCGTTAGTACACCGTGAGGCTCGCCCTCTGTGGCCAGGGCGGTACCGGCTGGAAGCATGGACGTAGGCAGGTACTGGAGCAGCTCGTCGGTCATGGGCCTGCCTAATGGAGCCTGGCTGCAATCGCCACTCGCGATTCTCGATCTAGCGACGAACGGCCATATCAGGGCTGCAAGGCGCGTCGATCACCTCAACCGAGGTGTAGTTTCAGAGGCGAAAGTCAGGTTCGAATCCGTTAGGGTCGGGCACGAAGGCGCCAAGAATTGGTTGCCAAAACCGCATGTACGTACAATGTCCGTACACCGCAAACCCGGCCCACCACCGCCCTCAACCACCCCATCCGCACCGCAAGCCCCGTCTTCTAAGCCGATGGTCGCAGGTTCGAATCCTGCCGGGGGCACCATTTAGACCGATGTTTCAGCGAGAGCCCCCTCTTGGCGGAGTAGTCACGCAAGCGAGAGGCTCGAAGAGATCCAGCTCTTCTTTAAGGGCGAGTCGCTGACCTACGAACTGCCTGAATCTCCAAGGCGGTCCTCCCTCTGAGAACGCGCTGCTTGGGCCCAGGATGACCCGCCCTATCGTGTCGCCGGCGGCTCCCCGTTGCCGAACTGGGGAGGGGAAACGAGGAGACAACGATAGGGCACGCACAGACAACTAGTGGCGCCCAACCGTCGTTATGCAGTCGACTAGGCGATTCAGCCCATCGCAACCCCGAGCCCAATGTCTCCGAGCCCACACTGCTTCTGCGCCGTCGGACAGACAGAGCATCGTTTGCCGCGTCGTCGCGGTGGCCGGTTCTAGCCCGTGGATCGCGCGATCGGACCCAGGCTTTCTGCCGTCGCCGTGCGCGTGCTACCGTTCCCAGACGTGCCGTCGCGCTTTCCCATCCTCCTGCTCGTCGCGTTCGTGCTGTTGGGCGTGCTCGCCGACACGGCTCAAGCGGGGCCGGTTGCACTGCGTAAGCTAGCCGTCGATGACGGTCTGTCTCAGAACCACGTCTCGGCTGTCATCCAGGGCCCGGACGGGTACGTCTGGTTCGCCACCGCCGAGGGCTTGGACCGCACGGACGGGTACGACATCGAGCGCTTCGCGGTCGATCCCGACGGGGATCAAGGGACCGGGGGGGAA
>JAGSGY010000170.1 GCA_023954855.1 Pseudomonadota bacterium
CTGCCCCAGGCCCAGACCGCAGTCGTCGAGGCCATACGCCCGGGCCTCCAGGCGAAGCTCTCGACGCTGATCGAGCTCGGCCTCGGCCATCTGACCCTGGCTCGCCCGAGCCAGTCGCTGTCCACGGGAGAGCTGCAGCGGCTCCGCCTGGCCGGCGTCCTCGACAGTGCGCTCACGCAGCTGACGCTGGTGCTGGACGAGCCCGGCACCGGCCTCGACGATGCGCGCCTAGAAGGTCTTCTTAAACGCCTCCGAGCCTTCTGCGACCAAGGAAACACGGTCGTGATGGTCTGCCATCGACAGGTGCTGATCGACGGCGCGGCATCGGTGCTCACGCTGGGACCCGGGCCCGGTGAACAAGGCGGAAGGCTGATTCAGGCAGCACCCGAGGTGAGCTTTCCCACCCGTCCCGCGTCGCCGCCAGGGGGACGCTTTCAGATCCGCGGCGCACGTGCACACCACCTCAAGGGCATCGACCTCGACCTGCCCAACCGCGGCCTAGTCGCGGTGACCGGGCCCTCAGGCAGCGGCAAGAGTTCCCTGCTCTTCGACGTCATCGCCGCCAGTGCGGCCGCCGGCCGCCCCCAACACTGCGACGCAATCGACGGCCTCGAGCACTTCGCCGCGGTGCGCAGCAGCCGAGCCACGCCGTCGCGGTCCCCATTGAGCACCCTCGATCTCACAAAGGCCGTGCAGGCACTGTTTCACGGCGTCGGCAGTGGACTCTCACGCAGCGCATTCTCGTTTCACAGCCCGGCAGGCCGCTGCCCCGCCTGCAAGGGTGCCGGCAGCCTCAACGTCGCCATGGACTTCATGGCTGACCTCTCGCTCGACTGCGCGAGCTGTGGGGGACAGCGCTACAAGCCCGAGGTCCTGGCCGTGAACTGGCGGGGCATGAACGTCGCTGAGTTCCTCAACGCACCGGTCGCGAGCCTCGTCCCCAAGCTGCCCGCGGGCGCACTCGCCGACGCCGTCACCGCCATGTGCGGCATCGGCCTCGGCCATCTGAACCTCGGCCGACCTCCCGCCATGCTCTCGGGGGGCGAGCACCAGCGACTGCTGCTCGCGAGCGCCCTCGCCCAACCCAACGGTCCGAGCCTATTCGTGCTCGACGAACCGGGTAGCGGCCTGCATCCACAAGACCTGGCTCGGCTGCTCGAGGTGCTCTACGCGCTCATTGAGGACGGCGCGCTGGTGCTGATGAGTACCCACCGCAAGCGACTCGTGGGCGGCGCGCACTGGCAGGTCGACCTCGGCCCAGGCGGCGGGGAAGACGGCGGCGTTCTGATGGCAGCAGGGCCCCGATGATACCGCCCGTCCGAGCGCACCTATGACGCCTCACGCACCTCCACACAGCCGGGCGTGGGATCCTGGTGGGGTCACACCGGCCATGGAAGGGGCTACACGGAGGGCTCACTCGCCACGAGGTCTCCATGCGCTCCGCTCTGCTTTTTCTTGCCCTAACCGCCTGCACCGGCGGCGAAGATGCCGTCACCGATTCGGGCATTGTCGACGATAGCGGCGATACCGAGGACTCCGGCACGACCGACGAGGCCCCCACCGCTGCCATCGAAGCCCCAGCAGATGGCGCCACCGTCGTCGCGGGAACCGTAGCCCTCGAGGGCACCGTCGCCGACACCGAGGATGCAGCAGAGACGCTCACCGTCGAGTGGAGCTCGAGCATCGACGGCTCCCTCGCCACGCCCACCCCGGACACCGCGGGCGTGGTCGATATCAGCGCGACGCTCACCGCCGGGTCCCACACGCTCACGCTGTCGGTCACCGACTCACAAGACCAAACGAGCACCGACACCGTCGACGTCACCGTCGAAGTGCCAAACACCGCGCCGACCGAGCCTGGCGTGAGCATCGCGCCCGCGGCTCCCATCGAAGGGACGGACGCACTGCACTGCCAGATCACCACGCCGTCCACCGATGTCGACGCAGACAGCATCACCTACAGCTTCACCTGGGAGGTCGACTCGGCTGCGTTCACAGGTGCGACCGGGCAAAACCAGTACGCTGGCGACCAGATCGCGGCGTCGAACACCTACGCCGATCAGATCTGGACCTGCACGGTCACGGCCGACGACGGCACGGACACGAGCACGGCGGCGAGTGCAAGCGTGTCGATTGGCGCCGCCGGATGCGCCTCCACGGACACCTTCCCGTCCTGTGGCGGGCTCAACACCGACGACGCGTCCTACGATGACGGCACCTCAATGGGCAACAACATGCTTGCCTTCAAGCAGGTGGCGTCCGCCGCCATGGACATTCAGCGCGTGGAGTTCTTCACCGGCGAGCAGACCGGCGCGAGCCGCGTGGCGATCTGGTCAGACAGTGCCGGCGACCCAGGCGCGGAGCTCGCGGGTGCCAGCATGCAGATCGAATCCGCAGTGGGCTGGCAGGGCGCCTCTTTCGACGACGCGGCGAGGATTGGCACGGGCGAGAGCTACTGGGTTGTATGGACCCCGGTCAACCGCGCCCAGGCCTCGGTTCAGCTCTCGGGCACCCAGGTCGACTACCGGGGCAGCAGCGATGGCGGCACCACCTGGGGCGACACATACACCGACTCCTGGAAATTCAAGGCGTTCTGCTGTGAGTAGACGCTGGGGCTGTTGCCGGACACCACTGTCGTAGTCTCGTCCCAGATCAAGAGGGTCCCAAAGGCTCGATCCGTGCAAATGGCGGGTCGAAGAAGCTGGTACATTCCCTGCATCGGCCCGCGTAGACCTGGAGCCCCCGTGCCGCGACCCTTGCTCATCCTTCTCGTCGCCCTCACCGCCTGCGAAGACCCTCTAGAGAGCCAGTGCGCTCTCGCCGAGACCGTCGACGCACGCGTTCTGGTCGGCACCGGCGAAGACGCCTTCACCGCCATCGACGGACCACTCGACCGCCAGTTTGGCGCGCAGGGCGGCTCACACGTGTGGATTGCGCTGCAGACCGAAGGCCTGGCTCCCGGAAAAGGCAACGCCGTCGCCCCGCCGGCCCTCGAGGGCGGCCTTCATCAGGGCGATGTCGAGCTTGGCTGGATGTCCGCGATCTGGAAGCCGATGCGCGGTACCAGCGAGTCCGCCGAGGTCGCCGGACTTGAGCTGCGGCTCGACGACACCGCTTGGTGGGACGACACTTACGCCGCCGAGGTCGGCTTTGACCGCGACGGCCCCCTGACCGTCAGCGTCAACTTGGTCGACGCCTGCCAGAACGAGGCATTCGCCGAGATCGACGTAGAGCTGAACCAGTAGGTCAGGCGGTGCCCTTGGTCGGGTGCGTGAGCAACAAGTGGGCCTCGTAGCCGACCGCAGCTTCGCCGAAGACGCTTCCAGAGGGCACCTCGCCAAGCGGGACGACGCTGTGAGACACAATCTCCCAGCCGCCGGCCATCAGCTCCGAGAGGCGCTGTTGATCGTCGCTGTCGACGTTGGGGACGGCCTTTCCGACGCCATAGGCGTACCGCATGCGATGCACGTGCACGTTGTTGGCCATGAACACCTCCGTTGCGCTGAGTCGCGCGCCTGCACAGTAACAAAAGTGGGTGGGCTCGGATGATGCCGCTGGTTCCCGGTCTTTCGAAAAAGGCACCTCCCTCGATCGGCCCCACAAGCACGCTCCGGGCCCCGCTACCGAGAGACCGTTGAAGAAACGCATGGGGTCGATTGGCAAGCGCATGCACCACGGTTACGTGAAGGACATAGAGCGACCGTTTCTCTGTTTTGACGCGGTTTTCCCGTTGTTTGAACACACAGTTGTTGCTGTGTGTGGTGAAGATGCGGTGGCTCTCGCGAGGTGTCGAACTCACCGCGATGCCCCGCCGGTCTTTCTCGGCGCAGCTGTGTTCACCACGGTCCCCAAAGACCTCCCGGTTCAGCCGAACGACGGGACCCTGTTGGGTGAGGCAGCAAGCAGGCTCGCGAACTGACCCGGCGGCGTTGCCACCCCACTTGTTCGTTCACCTCGCACCTCTCAAGGGCGGATTGACCCGCCTTCATTGTGTGCTGCGGGCGCGCCTCGGCGCGTCAATTGGGGAGGACCATCATGGGACGGAGATGGCCAGCGCCGTGGGGCGTTGGGGATGAGTTTTGTAGTTGGGCTGGGCGAGTGACGAAGGGACTGGCGGTATTGGCCGGCCTGATTGGACTTGCCCAGCCAGCGATGGCGACGGAATGTGTACCCGCGCAGGGCGAGGTTGTTCTTGTACCCGGCAACCCAAACTGCGAAGACATTGGCTTTGATCACGGGTTCAAGCTCGAGGGAGGCGGCAGCTACGACGGCCACTACATCTGGCAGTCGGGCGCGCAGAATGGACACAACGCGTCGATCACGATCGGACCGGCAAACGCGGACGATTGGGTCGACATCCGTAATCACGACGCATCGGCGCACACCTTCGACTGGGCGGCTTCGCAGCCTCTGGACGCGGTGATCGTCAAAGGAGGCCCAGAGGCCAATACGTACATCTACTACCTCGACACCTACGAGGACTGCGGGCTTGGCACGCCCGAGGCCGGCATCAGCCACATCGAGTTCTGCCATGATGGAATCCGGGACCCCTGCGCACAGGTGGACTGCTCCGGACTCGACGACGCCTGTGGCAGCTACGCCTGCGATCCAGAGGGCGAGGTCGGCAACTGCGACGTCTTGAACGCTGAGGCCGAAGGCACCGAGTGCCGCGCCGGCTCCGGAGATCTGTGCGATCCCGCCGAGGTCTGTGACGGCATCCACGCGGCGTGTCCCGACGACGCGGTCGCGAGTGCCGGAACCGTCTGTGATGCGGGTTCGGGCGACATCTGCGACACCGACGAAGTGTGTTCGGGTGTGGCTGGCGAAGCCTGCCCAGTCGACGCGGTCGCCGCCCAAGGAACGGTCTGCAACGCCGGCTCCGGGGATGCGTGTGATCCCGATGAGGTCTGTAGCGGCATTGCCGACGAGGCCTGCCCCGTGGACATCGTCGCGAGCGCCGGGGTCGTCTGCAACGAGGGCTCCGGCGATGCCTGTGACCCCGACGAGGTCTGTAGCGGCGTCGCGGACGAAGCCTGTCCCGACGACAGCTACGCCAGTGCCCAAGTGGTCTGCAACGCCGGCTCCGGC
>JAGSGY010000068.1 GCA_023954855.1 Pseudomonadota bacterium
CCGGGAGGGTGTACTCGTCCACTTTGCCGCACCGCCAGTCCATCTCGAACCGACCGGTGCCCTCAACGGTCACGCCAGATGGGGCGTAGGCAGTGTGCGCCTCACACTCGTACCGCCCGCGCGTGCCGCCGTTGCCGGTGCACTCGAGACCGGAGAGGTCCCAGGACGGCTGGGTGTGGAAAGAGATGTTGACCTGCTGAACCTCCGGACGTGCGGACACGAATCCCCAGCCTTGGCCCACAACGACCCTCACGTTCCGATTCGGTGCGGCGTCGGACCGCGAGCATTCAGCCACACCGTGCCATTCCACCTCGTCGACCACCCCGTCGTCGAACTCACACTCCGCGTACCCGCTGAATTCGCCTTCCTGGTTGCATCCTGCGACGAGGAGCGTGAACACCGCGCACCAATGGCTGTGTGTGGCGGCCATGGGCACTCCGGGAGGTTGCGGGAGGGTGGGGCTGCAATGATAGCAGGCTGGAGTCGAGGAGGATGCGTTGTGGGTGCCGCTTCGACGCGCACTGCTTCGCAGCCGTCGACCGCGCCGAACGGGGCCAGTAATGCTTCTGGAGCTCCCTTTGGGCCTGCTCGGAGGTGCCATCGCCGGTGGCTTCGGCGGAATCGCCGCTTCGATCACTCTGCTGCAAGGCAAGCGCATCCGAAACGGCCGGCGCGCGGCACAAGGAGAAGCGCCCTTCAAGGACGAAACCCTTGTCCCGCTACACAAGCCAGGAGCAGTCCTCGGCGCGATCACGGGAGCAGGACTCACCTTGTTCGTCCCCCTGCCCTGGAGTCTAGTCGGCGCAGGGGTCGCACCCGTGCTCGTACTGTTTGCGGCCTATGCCTGGGTGTCATTCATCGACTGAGGCGACGTCGGCCAGCGACGGAGAGTCGCGAAGCCAGTCCGCCATCCGCCGCGTCTCCGCAATGTTCGGTCAGCACGGCACTGCTTGGTGGCGGGTTTCGCACCTGCAGCGCGAGGCATGAGTACGCCGAACAGACCTGCGCGGAGTAGGCCGACGCCGACGCCACGTGGGCGGCCGCGGTCGTGGAGAACTGCAGCCAGCCGACGGAATCGCAGACTGGAGTCCGTTGGTGACGTGCGCCCCACAGGCTACGCGCCCACCGCGTTGATCCGACCCGTCAGCACGCGGAACCTTGCACAGCACCGCCGCTTGAGCGCGACCCCATCGATCCCGCTCTGTGGACCACCGCCACGCCGTTCAAAACGGCGCACTGGAGCAAGCGGGAATCCCGACCTAGGCCGTGCGGGAAGCATCGAACGACATGCGCTTGGCCTCGGCTGCGGCTCCCTCCATGAAGTCGGCCTGATTTCGGCGTAGTATTGCGAGATGTCGAATCAGGACCCTACATTCGACGGGATCTGGCTCCGAAGCGGGCTCCAGGCGGTCGAGCAAGACCACCTGTCCGATGAGACCTTGCGTTTCCTCGCCACCACGGAGCCTGCGACGGGCCTGCCACATCTGTCGATCTACGAGCCCGGGTCGAGTGAAGACGGCCAAGAGAGTGCACAACTCGTCGTGCGGTCCGTGCTCGGTGAAGGCGGTATGGGACGCATTCACCTGGCAAGCCAACCCCTGCTGGACCGTGACGTCGCCATCAAGCGTGTCCGAGTGGATGGCCCCAGAGGAGCGCGAGCCGCACTGCTAAGGGAAGCCCGCTACATGGGCAGCCTGGAGCATCCGAACATTGTTCCTGTGCATGCACTGGTCGCCGACGGCGATGGCGAACCCATCCTGGTGATGAAGCACATCGTCGGCACCCAGTGGCGAGAGCTCATCGAGGACCCAAATCATCACGCATGGGCAAACTACCAAGGCATGGCCGTCGGCGTGCTGGCCCGAAACGTGGAGATCTTGATCAGCGTGTGCCGTGCGATGCAGTTCGCGCATGAGAAGGGCGTGCTCCACCGGGACCTGAAGCCCGAGAACGTCATGCTCTGTGATGACGGCAGCGTGTACGTGCTTGACTGGGGAGTCGCGATTCGCCTCACGGCAGGCGAAGGTGGACCCGTGGTGGGAACCCCCGCGTTCATGGCACCAGAGATGGTGGACGTGACCGCTCCAGTCCGCGAGACCACCGATGTCTACCTGCTCGGCGCGTGCCTACACAAGGTGCTGACGGGAGAGCCCCCACACCGAGGAGAGTCGCTCAAGCAGGTGCTCGCAGCAGCACACGCAGCCGAACCACCCACCTTCTCAGAGGGTGTACCGGAGGGCCTCGCCACGCTGTGTCGTCAGTGCCTCTCCGCACGCCCTGAGGACCGACCTTCCACCGTCGGCGAGTTCTCGCGGTCCCTCGTCGACTGGATCAGAAATCGCGGCTCCGCTGAGATCGCCGAACGCGCTGAAGAAGCTCGACTCCGATTCGCAGACCTACTCACCCAGCCCAACGCAGATCCACAAGCCATCGCCGCAGCATTCTCGGCATGCCGGTTTGGATTCCACCAGGCACTGGAGAGCTGGCCGGGGAACCTCCCTGCCAAAGCAGGGCTGCGCGACGCATTGCAGTCGATGTTTCATTATGAAATCGGCCGGCGGAACCTCGATCACGCCAGAGGCCTACTCGAAGAACTCGCCTGTCCAGAAGAGCTTGTGCCTATCCTCGACGAGGCACTCGCCAGACAGCGGATTCAGCGAGAGCTGGCCGGTGGGCAAGACCTGAGCGTATCGATCGGCCCGAGGACGGCACTCGTTGTCGGAATCGGAGTGCTCGGAGCGCTGATCACCGTCGGTCTGTTCAGCGGCATCATCCTGGACGTCTCCAAGTTCCAGACGCTGCACCTGGTCGAACTCGCGGTTGGGCTCAACATGGTCGTCTGGCTGTTCATTTTCGCCGGACGACATTGGCTGTTTCGCAACGCAGTGAACGCTGCCTTCACCCGCGCAGTCATCCTCATTGGCACCGCCGTAATCGTCGGCCGTTTCCTTGCGCTCTCCAGCGGACTCACGCCCGCCCAGACGCTGACCCAAGAACTCGTCATGCTGGGAGCAGCCCTGGGAACCACGGGGGTCTTCACGCAGGACCGAGGGATGGCCGCGGGGGGCGCTATCGCCGGACTCTCGGCCCTGGCTTGTGCACTACTCCCTGATCACGCACTGCTCATCTACGGCACGGTGACCATGTTCGGGTTCGCTTTCGGCGCAATCTATGGGTACCGCCTGAATCAATGACGCACCAGCCCCCAGTCCGTCACTCCACGTCGAGAGAGCGAAATGCTGCGGAGCTTGGGGTGCGTCTCCCGATCGTCGCTACCGGAGCGTGGTCAACCATCGGATGGCGGGCGCGTCGTTGTGAAAGGCCCGAATACGAACGTCGATTCCCACTCCGCCGGTGTTGATGCGCTCAGCACGGTCTTCGCTCTCCACGAGCGTGGCCACGCGGCGCAGGTGCTCGTTCGCCTCGAGCCACGCCCAGATGCGCTGTCCCACCTTGGGGGGAGTGCCGTCGGCATCGCGTGAGTCGAACAGCATACGGTCGACGCCCCACAGGCTCATGGCTTCGTCAAGAGCGTCGAGGACTGCTTGCGCCTCCTCGAGCGTCTGTGCGCTGCGGCCGTGCCACACGCGCATGTAGCCCGGGCGCTTCTCCATCACGATGTCGCCGTCGAGGGCGGTACGCTTGTCCATGTGGACAGTCTACGACGTCGCGTACGGGAGTGTGACGTGAAAATGCGCACCACCGCCGGGGGCGTTCTCCGCCCAGATCTTGCCTCCCTGCATCTCCACCACTTCCCGGCAGAACGGCAAGCCGAGGCCGAAGCCGGATGGTTTTGCAGTGAGAGAGTCTCTGAGCTGGCGGAAGCGTTCGAACACCGCATCCAGATCGCCGCTGGGGAGTCCGGGTCCCGAGTCCAGAACTGAGAAATGTGCGCCGTCTCCGGACCCCGAGAGACGCAGAACGATCTCACCGGCCTCGGTGAACTTCATGGCGTTGTCGAGCAGGTGGGCGATGATCTGTCGGACTCGTAGCGGGTCCGCCCAGACGGGCTTTGCGTGCCCTAGATCCAGGGTCAGGGTCAGCCCGTCATCGAGGTGGCGCTCGGACCGAGCGGCCAGGCGGGTGATCTCGGCGCTGAGATCGACCGGCTCTGGCTGGATACTGAGGTTGCCCGCGTGCAGCGTGGAGTAGTCGATCAGGGTGTCGACGAGACTGGCGAGCCGCTCGCTCGAACGACTCAGGGCTGTCAGACCTTCTCGAGTCTGGCCAATGCGCTTGATGACCCGCGCAGGTGGGTCCACGAGTAGTTTTTCCAGGCCTCCGAATCGCCCTTCGAGCAGAGCCACGAAGCCCGTGATGGCGGTGAGCGGGGTGCGAAGCTCATGGGAGATGTTGGCGATGAACTCGGACTTGAGCCGCTCGAGTTCTCGCTCACGGCTCACGTCGCGCAGAACAGCGACGGCCCCGCCATAGCTTCCATCATCGCGGGAAACTGGGCTCACGGCGGCGACACCAATCCGGCTTTGCGACAGGGCTATCTCGCCACGGGACGGGGCTTGGCGGCCCTCTACGGCGAGCGCTGCCACGGCGGGCATGGTCTCTTGGAGCGGCTTGCCTAGGATGTCTTCGTCTGCTCCGGTCAGCTCGAGCCAGGCTCGATTCATCAGCCGAATTCGGCCGTCTTCGTCGCTGACCATCAGTCCGTCTGCCAGGCTCTCGATGATGCTGTGCAGGTGCCCCAGAGCCTCGTCGGCCTCTGCAGTGCGGTCTGCGAGCATCCGCCGCATGCGTTTGCGCGCGCGGCTTTGCTCCTCGAGCTGAGCCTTGAGGCTCTGAATCTCCGCTCGGGCCCGCGAGAGTTCGTCCACTCCACCTCCGGAAACGAGCGTACCGCGGGGAGGTGGTTGGGGAGTGTGTAGAGCAGCATCTGCGGCACAGCGGCTGCAGGCGGTGGCAGGGAAGGGGGCCACGCCGATGCCGTTCACCCCTCGAGGGGCAGCCGATGTAGGGGCATCAAGGACGAACGGTCGCAAGGGCGGGAAGCCTCACCAGGCGAAGCGCGTCGGACACTCCGGCCGCTTCTGCCTTGCCGAGCATCTGCGCGCGCTGTTCGGCGGTCGAGCTTCCGACGCTGCCAAAGGCCGTGGTGTGGACCGGGCGAAATCCGCTAAAACGCAGCGTCCCGTGAGTCAGTTGGCGGCGGCTGGCCCCGCGATTGACGAGCCAGTCGTACCAGAGTGGGGCGTCCATCGTCGCCAGGAGCCGCGCGCTGCGCCCGGACAGCCCGGGAACCGGCCGATGGTTCTCATAGCGAAAGGCCCAGCCGGGTAGGAACACCCGATCGATCAGTCCCCGCAGGGCAGCGGGAGAGCTCGCCCACCAGGTTGGCGATGCAATCACCAAGTGGGCGGCGGCTTCGATGGCATCGCGAACCCGGACCAGGTCGGGCTCGAGCGCCTGCTCTTCACGGTAGGCCCCGCGCAGCGAGACATCGAACTCGAGCTCGTGAACGTGGATGTGGTCCACGGTCAGTCCGCGAGAGCGGGCCCCCGAGATCCAGGCCTGAGCTAGGGCATTGTTGAACGAATCCCGTTGAGGATGGGCGCCGAGCACCACGGCACCTGGGTGGGTGGGGGCGGGCGGGAATTGGCGTCGGGTCATGTCTTCTCCTGTGTACACCTCACCTGTTCCGAAACCGGATGGAAGTAGCATTGTTTGCATGATAGGTATCCGGAAAGGGATACGGCATGAACCTTGCGTGGGACGACCTGAACGTGCTCCGAGCGACCGTGCGCACTGGCTCGCTGTCGGCGGCCGCTCGCCAGCTCGGAATCGGCCAGTCCACGGCATCTCGACGCATCGCTCGGCTCGAAGAGCGAGTGGGAGGAACGCTCTTCGACCGCCTTCCCGAAGGCCTCAAGCCCACGGCACTCGCCTCGTCGCTGCTACCGCACGCCGACCTCATCGGCGAGCAGATGCAAGCCATGGCGCGGGTGGCCGCCGGACAAGAGGCGCGGCCCACCGGCCGGGTCAAACTCGCGATTCTCGACGGCTTGCTGCCCTACCTATTGGCCCCTGGGCTGGGCGACTTCATGCGCAGATACCCCGGCCTGACCCTCGACTTCTTGGCGGGGCATGCCATCGTCGACCTGGTCCGGGGCGAGGCCGACCTCGCTATTCGCTTCGTGCGCCCCACCGCGTCGGATCTCGTGGTCAAGCGACTGATGACCCTGGAACTGGGTGCGTTCGCGTCGCCCGAAGTCGCGAGCCTCCCCGCCGACAAGCGGCCCTGGGTTGGCTTTGTGGACCCGACGGCACGCTTTCAAGAAACCGCGTGGATGGACGCGCACGCGACCCACAACCCCCGAGTGGGCGTGTCGAGCTGGGCCGACCTCATGGCACTGACCCGCGCCGGAGTGGGCGCCGCCCTGCTCTCGCCCCTGGTCGCCACACCGCCGCTGGTCAGGCTCGACGTTCCGCCGATTCCGAGTCGAACACTCTACCTGGTCTACCACCAAGACCTGCGCCACGTTCCGCGGCTGATGGCCGTGCGCGACTGGGTCACCGCCCGCGTCGCCACCTTCGTTCGGGACTCAGCTCCCTGACGGTCGCTGGTTTTGTGTGCACGCCTGCCGAGCGGGTAGGGTGGTTGGATTCGGGTGGGCTTGGTGACGTATCCACCTACTTTGATGCTCTCGAAGAGAATCGTGCACGTGAAATGCAGGATCGGGCAGGACGTGGCCGCGTCAGCTGGCCATCATGGAGACACCACGGGAGGGACCCATGCCAGCACAGATCGAAACACTACATCTGGATACCGTCGTCGCGAACCACACCCGCGACATGAGCGGTCGCATCGCCGCAGTCACTGGCACCACGACGGGGACGGGGTTCATCTGCGCCCGCGAGCTCGCCAAGCGAGGCGCGACCGTGCTCCTGCTGAACCGCTCCAGCTCTCGTGCCTCGTCGTCGCTCGCACAGCTTCGGGAGGCCGTGCCCGGAGCCTCCTTTCAGGCCGTCGTCTGTGACTTGCAGGACTTCGAGAGCGTCAGAGGGGCCATCGCCGCGATTAAGGCCAGCCACGAACGACTGGACGTTTTGTGCAACAACGCAGGCGTCATGGCCCTTGAGGACTTCGCAACAACAGACGGGTACGATGTGCAGATTCAGACGAACTGCATCTCCCACTTCCTGCTTACCAAGGAGCTCTTTCCGTTGCTGGCCAAGAGCGACGATGCCCGCATCGTCAACCACTCGTCCGGCGCGCGACTCGGGCCTCCGCTCGAAGAGAAGTACTTCGCTCGGCAGGGGGGCGACCTCGGTGGGAACGGCACGGCACAAGAAAACGCCAGCTTTTCGGGACCACGCTGGATGCGCTACCATCAGACGAAACTGGGCAATGCTGTGTTTACCTATGGACTGAAGCAGCGACTCGAGGCCGCAGGCATCACGAACGTGAAGTCACTGCTCGCTCATCCGGGGCTCGCCGCCACGAACCTACAGGTCACCACCGCCGAGACGGGTGGCATGCCGCTCGACTTGCCGATCATGCAGCAGGCCCAGTCTCCCGAGGACGGCGCGCTCGGCATCATCCGCGCCTGTATGGATCCAGCGGCCTCATCCGGCGATTTCTTCGGTCCCAAGACCTGGTCCGGTTTCCCAGAACTGCTTCCTCCCGAGGACCTGCTGCTGGATGCCGAGAACATCCGCATCAACTGGCAGGGCTGCGAGGCAGCCGTCGGCGAGTTCAGCCTCTAAACCCGCGGGGTCGCGCATGAATCTAGACACCTTGGTCTCTCGCGTCGATGAGCGGATGCGGTTGGCAAATCGCCAGGATGGGGTCGTCTGGGTGTCGCCCAACGTCGCCGTCACCGGCCGGCGTGGGCCCACGGAGTTTCGCACGGACGTGTACGAGCCTGTGGTTTGCTTGATCCTCCAAGGCGCGAAGGAATTGAAGGCCGGCGACAAGACCATGACCATCGGGCCGGGGCAGTGCCTGCTTGTCAGCCACCACGTGCCGGTGTCCGCTTGCATCACGAAAGCGTCGCCTCTGCGTCCATACCTGTCCCTCGTGTTGCGTCTCGATGTCGGGGTGCTGCGAAGTCTCTACGAGGAGGTCAGCGATGTGCTCGACCTTCGGGTCCCGGCCCAGTCCGCGGGCATCCATGACGCAGACGCTGCGCTCATCGACGCGTTTGCACGCATGGTGGCGCTCTCGGAAGAACCCGTCGAGCGCAAGGTCATGGAGCCGATGCTGATTCGCGAGATTCACTTTCGGCTGCTCATGGCCCCGCACGGCGGAATGCTCCGACAGCTCCTCCGCCACGACAGTCATGCGAGCAACGTCTCTCGCGCTATTCGGCGCATTCGAACCGATTTCCGGACGGCCATCGCGGTCTCAGATCTCGCCAGGGAGGTCGGCATGAGTGTGTCCTCCTTTCACAAGCACTTCCGGGAAATCACCGCAAACACGCCGCTCCAGTACCAAAAAGAGCTGCGGCTACTCGAGGCTCGACGGCTGCTGGCGACGGGAGATCAACCCGTGACCACGGTGGCGTACAGCGTAGGGTACGGCAGCCCCAACCAATTCAGCCGCGAGTATGCGCGCAAGTTTGGAGTGTCCCCGCGGACTCACCTCGCGAGTGGCGCGAACCAACCCGTAGGTCCCAGCTAGACCATCCGTCGACAGCTGAGTTACCGCCATGTGGCATGGCTTGCGGCGCTGCGCCTTCCCCTGCCACGCCAGCACGCCTCTTCGTGATTCTCTTCCTGCAGCTGCTGCCCTTCGGCGTGGTGCCAGCCAGCGCAGCACTCGGGCCGCACCTGGTCGGGAAGTCCTGCCAGTTGAGCCGGTCGGGCTCCACGGCGCGTCCGCCACCAGCTGTAGGTCACTTCGCGGCCTGCTCAGCGTTCAGGGGAGAAAGAAGGAACTGGGCCAGGCCGGGTAGTCCCTCGGGCAGGCTCTCGGCGGCGTCGCTGCCGGAGCACCAGACGTCGGGAAGCCCCATGCCCCACTCCAGCACGGCCGGCGCCTCGTTCGCCTCCAGCTCGATCATCTTGTGCATGTGGACATGCAGGGACTGGGCGCGTCCCCCGTCGGGCGTGAACGTCCAGGCGTAGTCGCCCCAGGCGGCCCGGGGCGCGCCGGTCCTGCGGTCTGTCATGAGAACGACCCAGCGCATGTGCATCGTGTGGTCCGACCACCGCGCGGTCTCGGGAAGGCAGATGGTGACGATGTTCTCGAAGCCGGCGCCGAGCCTGCGGAACGTGTCTGAGATGGCGGCCAGACCATTCACGGGCTCGGGCGAGTTCCAGTCGGTGTCGAAGGCGAAGGTCGTCCAGAAGGTGGCGTCGTGGGCGAAAGCCTCAGAGAAACGGTGGGGTCGCTGGTGGTCCTTGGCGTGCAGATACGCTCTTACGATGCGGTCGATGTCGGCGTTCAGCATGGCAACTCCTGGGTTGCCTCTGTTCTAGGGGGCGCTGGCTTGGACGTCGCGGACCGGGCGCGTCGAAGACCGGACCGAACGCGTCAACGCCGGTGCCGCCGCCACTCCGCGGGGCTCATCCCGCTCAAGCGCTTGAACGCCCGTCGAAACGCGCGCTCCTCGCTGTAGCCCAGCATAAAGCCCACCTCCTCGACCGAGAGCTGCACGTCAGAGAGAAGCGCCTCGGCGTTGGCGCGCCGGGCGGTGTCGAGCAATGCGCTCAGCGTGGCGCCGTTGGCCGAGACCCTGCGCTGTAGGACCCGCAGACTCACGCCCATGCGCTTGGCCAGGGCTTTCGCCGAGTACTCGCCGCGGTTGGCGTTGGCGGCGATGGCGTCGCGAACGGGCTGCAGTGCATCCGGGAGCGCGACTCGCTTGGCGGCGAGCTGCAGGTGCTCGAGAATCGTGGTGAACAAGGCCTGGTCTTGCGTCGGAAGAGGTTCGTCGAGGTGGGAGCGCGCGAAGACCAGTGCGCGTCGCTCCGCGCGGACAACCGGGACCCCGAAGAAGTCGAGATAGGCGGCCTCGGCGCCAAAGGGGTCTTCGGTGAGCTCGATCCGCACAACGCCATTGGGGGTGCGAAGCACGTCGGCACCGAAGCGATGGCCCAGGGCAAGGCCGACATGCGCCGCGGCACCGCCGTCGATGGCGTCGGCGGGGTGCGCAATGAGCATGCGCGCCTCGTCCCCTGACTCTTCCAGGTCCATCTGGAGCGCGTCGGACAGCACGCCTTGGTAGCGGCGGAAGGTCTGCAAGGCGTCGCGCACCGTGGGCGCGTAGTGCACGCCCCAGGCGAGCGGGCCGAAGTAGCTGGGTGGCGTGGCTCGAGCCATCTCGAGGGGCAGCGGCCGGCCTGGCTTCGCACGGACCAACAGCCGCCAGACCTGCGCGATGGCGTCGTTGGGAAGACGGGCGTCAGGAGCGGAGATCTCGGACAACGACAGGCGGGTAGCGGTCTCGATGGCTTCGGTCGACACTCCGTGTGCGCGGGCGAAGGCGACGGTGGCGAGCACCATGTTGCCGGCCATTCCGGGTCGGGTGCGGAGCTTGTCGCGTTGGGTCCGGTCTTGGGCGTCCATCGTCCTCGCTTCGCAGTCCTGGCGGCGGCATCTTCACTCTGCGGACGCCTGATTGCGTTCGGAAGGAGTGCCAATGAGCCAGCTTAGCGTCGACCAGCTCGTGAAAACGTCCGGCAACGGACAGAAGACCGCCAGTGACATGACCCTGATCTTCCGATCGGCAGCGCTCGGCGGCGACTTCAGTGTGATGGAGGGGGAGGTTCGGTCCAAGGAGTTGCTCGCTCCGCACACTCACACGCACGAAGACCAGCTGGTTTTCTTGCTCGAGGGCGAGCTTGAGTTCGAGGTCGGAGGTGCGGACGGACTGCGCTTCTCGGCGAAGAAGGGCGACTACGTGCTCAAGCCTCGCGGCATCAGCCACGGCTTCTGGAATGTGGGCGACGTGACCGTGCGCTACATCGAGCTGTCCGGAAAAGACGGCTTCGAGAAGTTCATCGATGGGCGCCAGGAGGGGGTCGCGAGTTTCCTCGATAACGCCAAGAAGCAGCTCGACATGGAAATCCACATCGAGCGCATCCCCGGGCTCATGCTCAAGCACGGACTGACGGGCCTGGCGGGCGTGAACTTGCAAGGTCAAGCCCTGCAAGGGCTGGCAGGACTCGCAAGCATCGTGCCGAGGTTCCGGTGAGGCGCCCGGGGCGTTTGGCGCCCTTGGTCCTTCTGATGGCCTGCACGAGCTCCGATGGCCAGGTCGAGGCGACGGGCGTCGTGGACAGCGGTTCGATGGTCGACGACGGTGATTCGCCCAGCGACACCGCGGTCGAGGTGTGTGGAGAAGGCGCGCTGGTCGTCGAGGACTTCCCCCTCCAGGGCTCGTTGACCGAGACCCACAACGAGCTTTCCTCCCCGAGCTGTGCCTCCGAGGTCGCTCCGGGAGCGGTGCGCGCCTTCGACTTCGTGGCGTGCGAGACGGGTGAGGTCACCTTCAACACAGGCGGTAGCGCCTTCGACACGGTGCTCTTCGCCGTGGACGACTCCGGGAACGAGCTGGGGTGCAGCGACGATGCAGCTGGGCTGTCACGCATCGTGCAGTCGAAGCTGACGGTGCCTCTGGTCGAGGGCCAGGCGATCCAGATCGCCGTCGGCGGCTACGTGGATTCGGCCTTCGGGGACTTTCAGGTGAACGTGGGCGACACCAACGGCCAATCCTTCTGCGAGGGCGAGGCCTGCAATCAGACCTGCGCCGACCGGCAGACCTCGATCGGGGAGTACCCCATCGTGGTGGATACCCGGCTCTCGTCTAGCGACTTCGAGCTGTCCGAGTGCGACGGCGGCGGACCCGACGAGGCTTGGCTGTTCACGGCTGCCGAGGCTGGCAGCTACCGATTCGAGGTCGACTCGAGCTTCGACGCCGCGTTTTATGCGATGCACGGGAGCTGCCACGAGTCCTTCGGCGCCTGCGACTTCGACGACTGGCAGCTGCAGGTCGAGCTAGATCTCGCGGCGGGTGAGACCGCTACCCTAGTGCTCGACGGCTACGCTCCTGGCTACTTCGGCGTGGCTGAAGTGCACAGCTGGCACATTCCCGCCGACGGTATCGTCGATGACTCCACGGCCACGGCAAGGAGCCTCGTTTGGGGCCAGACCACTGCGACGATCCAGCCGCTGCGCGACGAGGACTTCTTCACGTTCACGGCCGAAGCGGGCCGACGCTACGTCTTCGAGACCGTGGGACCGTGTGGGGTCGAGGACCGTGTCGATCCCCGCTTGGTCCTCTATGACAGCGACGGCGCGACTATCCTACGGGATGTGTCAGATCTCATCGGGACGCGATGCTCGCGCATCGAGTGGACGGCGGACGGTGATGGCACCCGGTACCTGCGCGTGACGGGCACGAACGCCAATAGCGGCTTCCGGTATGGGACGGGCCATTACGGGCTCGATGCGAGTCGGTCGCTGGGCCGGTAGTCCGGAGGGGTCCGGTCGGCTGCCGGTCAGGCTACGAGCAGCGCTCGACGGGGACGCTTTACTTCCGAGAGCCACATCGGGAGTGAGGACGTCGCGGACACGTTGGTGGGCGTCAGGGTTCTGGTGCGGTGTGCGGACTCAGCCCGCCGACGTGTCGACCCACCAGTGAACGCGGCATCCCAGCAGGAACTCAGCGCTTTCAATGACGTAGTAGACCAAAAAAGTACCCGCTCGAGCACCCTTGAAGGTTTGGGCCGTCACCTCAATCGAAACCGTCAAGTGCGGCATAGGTCTTGAGCGTACCCTCTCGTCCACCAACGGCTCCCCCATCTCCAGTTCGTATGGGCGCAAGCTGCGCATCCCGTTCCACCAGCGTCGGTATGGCTCACCATCTGCCGCTTCGGGAATGTAGGCCGTTCGGCGGAATGCCTGCTCGTCTGCTCGATTGAGGGCGTCGAAGTGCCGGTTTAGCAGATTGGCGGCGCCCTGCTGGAGGGCCAAGGACGTAGGTAGTTCCATGAGATCAGCCTAACGGGCTCGCAGCTGAGGCGTTGGGCTGGCCGTCCAGGTCATCGACGAGGTCCTCTCCGGGGTTCGACAGTGGCGAGACGTCGCCCGTCGGTTCGCCATTCCCCGGGCCGCGTTGGCATTCACCATCACGTGGACATCTGCAGAGCCGACGAGCCACATTGGAGGGCTACTCGCACACCTGCTCGGTGTAGGTCTCGCGTGTCGAGCACCGCCGGTTGCCGCCGGCATGCAGCGACGTCACCGGTGTGGTGCTCACCTGCATGGGCGTGCTGGACTCGATCGGCAGAAAGTCCGTGCCGAGCTGATGATTCTGGTTGTCGCCCCAACACCAAACGCTTCCGTCCGCCTTGGTGCCGCACGCCGAGTTGGACCCGGTCTGGATGTCGGTCCAGACGCCGGGAACCTGGGTCGGCTCTAGCCGGTCAGTGGTGTCACCCACACCGAGCTGGCCGTAGCGGTTTCGGCCCCAACACCATGCGGTGTCGTCCATCTTGGTCCCGCACGCGAAGTCACTGCTCGCGGAGACACTCCTCCACGGGCCGCCGGCCATGGGGGTTCGGTCCGTGAAGGTGCGGTCCACCCTGTCGCCGTTTCCGAGTTGGGCCACATTGTTTCTTCCCCAGCAGGAAAGGACGCCAGAGGTATCGATGACACAGGTGAACTTGGTGCCCGTGCTCACGGCGTCGAACTGCTCGGTGTCGCTCATCAGCTCGGTATAGACCGCGAAGCCCTCGCCCCAACAGGTGAGCGTGTTGTCTGAGGCGACGATGCCGCACCCATGTCGGTAGCCTTGGCTCAGCGCCGAGAAGGACACACCGGTGTTGTCCTCATAGGGCTCGTAGGTGTCGCTCTTGAAGAAGCCAAACTGTAGGTATCTGTTGCTGCCCCAGCACCATCGGTGGCCATCCACATCGAGAGCGCAGGTCGCGCCATTTCCCGCCGCGATCTCGGTGAACGGGCCCGCTGCAATCCCCGAGATCTGGGTAGTGTCGACTCGGGTGAGCGCGAGATCTGTGGAGCCCGTGGCTGGGCCCGAACCCATACACCAGGCTGCGCCGTCAACGTCGAGCAGACACAGGTGGTTCACGCCCACCGTCACCTTGCTGGGCGTGGGGGCGTCGACAACGCTCGGAGCTTCGGGGCCGGGGCCCGTGCCAGGATTCTCGCGACCCCAGCAATACAGCGCACCAGCGGCATCGAGCGCGCAGGTATGCCACGCGGCGAGCCCTTCACCAAGGATGAGGTCTGTGGCAACGAGGGTCGGCGTCTCTAGGTAGTAGGGCTCCCCCGGGATGAGGTTGTGCTCTCCGTTGGTCCCCCAGCACCACAGATTGCCCGCGGCATCGTCTGCGCAGGTCTGGTAGTCCGCGGAGATCAGCGATGTGAACGGGCCGCCGAGGGCTTGTGTGGGCGTGTAGACGTCGTCCTGGTTGCTGCCATTGCCGATGGCCTGTTCTGACCCGAGGCCCCAGCAATACACGTTCGAGTCGGATGCCAGTGCGCAGGTGTGTGAGTAGCCGGCCGAGATCTCGACCCAGGTCAGTCCATTCGGAGGTGACACCTCGAGAGGAACGGTGCTCTCGGAGGTTGTGGAGGGGTCGACCGCGAACTGGCCGGACCTGTTCTCGCCCCAGCACCACAGGCTGTCATCGGTCTGCAGGGCACAGGTGAAGTTCCCCCCGGCGGAGACCTGCTTGTACAAGGCAGTGCCCACACGGGTCGGACTCGTGCGTTCGTTGTTGTCGCCAAGCCCGAGCTGCCCATTGTTGTTTGTGCCCCAGCACCACAACGAGTCATCTGTGGCGAGGGCGCAGCGATGTTCCACGCCGATGCTCACATCCTTCCAGGCCGCGCTGCCCACTTGGGTTGGCGTGAGGATGGCGTCGATCGCCTGTGCGTCCAAGCCCCAGCACCACAGCGTGTCGTCAGAAGCGATGGCGCAGGTGGACGAGTTGCCGAGATTCGCAGTCTTCCAGGTCATGTTGCCGGCAACGGGCTGAATCGTGCGACGCTTCTGTGTGGTGCCGTCACCAAGCTCGCCGAAGTCGTTGTTGCCCCAACAATGCAGTGCGTCGTTCATGTCGATTGCGCAGCTGTAGCCTTCCGAGACGTAGCCCCAGGTGTTGCGCACACCGTACACCTGCTTCCACGGCCCCTCGTCCACCTTCTCGATGGGCCGGGGGTACACGTTGCCAAAGCACTCGAGCACAGTGCTGTCGGGGACCACCTGAAACACGGTATCGACGCGGGTGTCACAATCGTTGTCGAGGTCGTCACAGGTCTCTTCGACGCTCTCGTAGTTGGCGACCGACGTCGCGTAGTCGGGCTCGATCCATCCGCCTGCTCCGGCGCAGATTTGCTCGGCACCCGAACACACCCCATCTTGCAGGAGTGCCGCTGGAATGGCGCTGGCAGGGGAGTCATCGACGCTGTCATTGCAGTCGTTGTCGAGGCCGTCGCAGTCGTCGATCAGCGCGTAGTCGGCACTGAAGTCGGAGTAGTCGGGGTCGTCCCAGCCGCCCTGGCCATCGCAGACCTTGATGGCTCCGGTGCACACGCCGAACTGCAGGGTTGCGAGCGGTGCGTTGGGAATGTCGTCGACCGCGCCATCGCAGTCGTTGTCGAGGCTATCGCATCGATCTTCGGAGACCTGGTAGTCGGTGATGTCGCCGTAGTTGGGCTCGGCCCAAGCGTTGTTGACGCAGGCCTTGGTGGCTCCTGCACACACGCCGTCTTGGACTGCGCCGAGCGGGATGTTTGCGGTCGGTGTGTCATCCACCACCTCGTTGCAGTCGTTGTCGAGTCCATCGCAGTCGTCGATGGCGGCGTAGTCGCTGCTGTGAGCGCTGTAGTCGGGCTCGAGCCATCCGTTCGTGCCGTCGCAGGTCTTGGTGGCGCCAGCACAGACGCCGTGAATCAGGTCGCCGGCGGGGGCAGCCGCATCGTCGACGTCGTTGTCGCAGTCATTGTCGAGTCCGTCGCAGTCGTCGAGCGTGGCGTGGTAGTCGTCGCTGTACAGGCCGTAGTCGGGCTCGATCCAGCCGCCGCTGCCATCGCAGATCTGCTCAGCGCCGGCACACACACCATCTTGCTTGTCGGCCGGTGGGGCTCCGGCGATGTTGTCTGCGGTGCCGTCACAGTCATTGTCGAAGCTGTCACAGCTGGCCTCGACGGCTTCATACCCAGAGATCGTGGTGTAGTCGGGGTCTTCCCAGGCGGTGCCGTTGCATGACTTCACCTGGCCCACGCAGACCCCGTCGGTCTTGGTGGCCGCGGGCACGCTGGCGATGGGTGTGTCGTCCACGGCGTCGTTGCAGTCGTTGTCGAGTCCATCGCAGTCGTCGATGGCGGCGTAGTCGCTGCTGTGAGCGCTGTAGTCGGGCTCGATCCACCCGTTGGTGCCGTCGCACGTCTTTGTTGCGCCAGCGCAGACGCCGTGAATCAGGTCGCCGGCGGGTGCGGCTGCATCGTCGACGTCGTTGTCGCAGTCGTTGTCGAGGCCATCGCATTCGTCGACCGAGGCGTTGTAGTCGCTGCTGAAGCCCGTGTAGTCGGGCTCGATCCAGCCGCCACTGCCATCGCAGACTTGGCGTGCGCCGGAGCAGACGCCGTGCTGCTTTGCGGCAAGGGGCGCGCCGGGAAGGTCGTCGGCCTGACCGCTGCAGTCGTTGTCGAGCCCGTCGCAGATCTCAACGGCTGCATAGTCGGTGCTGTATGCGCTGTAGTCGGGCTCGGCCCAGCCGCCTGCGCCGTCACAGATCTGGGTAGCGCCCGCACAGACACCCGCTTGAAGCGTGGCGAGCGGTGCATCGCTGAGGTCGTCGATGCCGCCGCTGCAGTCATTGTCGACGCCGTCGCAGGTCTCGGTGGCTGAGGGATTTACGGTCGCGTCGCCGTCATTGCAGTCGGGGCCACCGCAGAAGCCAGACAGCACGCCATCGTCGTCGACGTCCAGACCGAGAGTGGTCTCGAAGAGCGCAACGCCGACGGCTCCGTCTGCGTCCACTGGGTAGAGGGTCGCGGTGCAGCCTGGGTCGCAGGCTGCGACCGTATCCGCGTCGAGCGTCTCGGCCCCGGTGCCCTCAAAGCCGAGCTCGAGCCGGGAGATCTCGGCGCCGTCGGAGGTGAGCACCGCCGTGTAGTGGTCGACGAGGGGGTGGCTTGACACCGCCCAGGCGACGGTCATCGCTCCGTCTTGGCAGGTCGAGGCGAGCGATGCGCCCGGGGCTTGGCCCAAGAACCTCTCGGTGAGGTCGCCTCCCTCGAGTGATGGAGCCTGCAAGCAGCCAGTGAGAATCAGCAGGGCGAGGGGAGCAAGATGGCGCACGGCGGCTCCGAAGAAGAGGTCAACACAAGGGGCCCAGTATAGCGGGCTTTCCACTCGTCGTGCGTGCGGACATGGCGCGCGGCCATGAAAGGCTCTGCTCTGGCTCGCTCGCGGGCCTGCGTTCTGTATGTCGAGCGTCGGATGAATGAGTGCGCAGTACATCTAGTGGACGACAGGGTTGTGGCCATTCGTCGGTGGGTACAGATCATGGGGGCCGTGGCCTAGTTGGACAATGCCTCTGCGGCCCTGCTCTGGAGCAGTGGGTCTCTGCCGATGGCGCTACAGGTGAGGTCATCCGCAGTCGCTTGGAGGGCTGCCGTCGCGTCGCCGCCGGCTCGGTGGAGATCCAGCGCGAAACGAATGCGAGGCGAGCACGCTTCCTCGAACAGGGCTGGCTTCAGGTCTTCGGGCCGTTTCTCGGCGACGGCCAGCCAATGGTCGATCCACTCGACATTGCGTGGGTTGCTGTCCGGGAGGTCGGCGAGGCGGTCGCGAATTTCTCTTCCAGGCTCGAAGTCTCCGCGCTCGACGGCCAGCCACGCCTCCCACAACAGCAGCGTCTCTGTGAAGCGCTGGCGGCTCTCGGGTGCGAGCTCTGGCGCGGAACTCACTTGTTGGAGTCGCTCGCGGCTATCGTCGAAGGCGTCAAGGTCTCCCTTGAGCTGGTACAGCTTCCCTTGCTGCCCGACAAGCTCGAAGGCGAGTGCGAAGTCGCCAGCTTGTCGCGCGGTGACCTCGGTGTCCTGCAGGAGAGTTAGCGCCGCGTCGTAGGCCTCTTGTCCTACCAGAGTTCCTCCCATCTCAATCGCGTAGGTGCCGAGTTGCGCGATGGGGGTCAGCGGGCCGGTGATCCGTCCGTGAAGCTCCTCATAGAGGGGGATGTCGTTGGAGACCCAGGCCGCTTGGGCCAGATCGATCTGTGCCTCGATGAGGCCGGGGTCCTCCTGGGTCGCTTGAAGCAGTACGGCCTTTGCTTCCTCGAACTCGCCGCTGTGAAGTAGCGCCGAGCCCTTTCGTGCCAGGAGTGGTGGGGAACTGGGCGCCTGTACGAGTCCCAGGTCTGCGACTTGAATGGCGTCCGACCAGAGGCCGCGGGAGAGGCGTCCCGAGGCATGCAAGGCGTACGGAGCGGCTGGCCGAGGGTCCCGAGCTAGAGCCGCCTCAAACATGCGCTGGACCACCCACTCCGGCGCATCATTGGACGCAGGGCTGTACAGCGGCAGCAGCGGAACCAAGTAGTCGCTGGGGTTGTCCTCCAGATAGTCGAACTGGGCTTGGCCGTGTTCACTGTCCCAGCCCTCTGCAATGGCGATACGCACGGTGTGGGGCAACAGCCTGGCGAAGGGACTGTCGTGGCTCTTCGATTTCTCCATGCCGGTCCAGACGGCCTGTACCCCACCCGGTACGTCGTCGCGCGCCAGGCGGGACACAGCCAGGACGAACCAGGCCGACGGGTCCGGAGGGTCGGTCGCTGTCACGACTTCGAGCTTTCGTTCGGCCGTCCTGAAGTCGGCGTCAAGCAGGGCCTGCCAGCCCTCTGCGAACTGCTGTTGCACCACCGCATCGTCTGACACCGTAACGACGCTCTCTGAGGTCAACACCTGAACGGGCAGAACCGCGGGCTCGGCTTCTGGGGGAGTGGGCGATGTGCTCGCTCGCATCAGTAGCCCCACGCTGGCCACCACTGCGACGACTCCGACCACCCAGCGGCTCCAGGTATGGGGTGGCGCGGTGTCTGGGATGGGTAGCGTCGACTGCGGAATCGACGTTGGCTCGGCGATGGACCCCTGCCAAGTGGGGTTGTCGCCTCCACTCCAGGTTCCGGCTTCCGCCGCTGGATCCGCCAGTCCTCGGGCCTGGGTGACTAGTGCCTGCCAGTCTGGATGAGGTTGAGGACGGTCCTCGGTCCATAGAGCCCGCAGTGCCTCGACTGTGGGGATGCGCTCGTCTGGGTCGCTCTCCAACGCTCCGTGGATGGCTTGGACCAGATTCTCAGGCAGCATCGGCCGGAGCGAGCGCACGTCTTGGTACTCGCTTCGCACCACCCGGTTCATGAGCTCGAAACTGTCGGCACCGGTGAACGCCGTTTGGCCCGTAACGAGCTCGTAGAGAACGCAGCCTAGGGCGAACACATCGGCCCGCTCATCCACACTGCTGGCGTCGCGGATCTGCTCTGGGGCCATGTAGGCCGGAGTGCCCATCGCCATGCCGGAACGCGTCTTGTGCGCGCCAGGGATGTCGTCGAGAGCCTTTGCGAGTCCAAAGTCCGCCACCTTGGGGATGAGGTGTTCGTTCTCGATGGCCAGCAGCACGTTTGCAGGCTTCAAGTCTCGGTGGACTAGACCGGCGTGATGCGCGGCGACGACGGCGTCCAGGATCGGCCGGGCGATGGCATCCGCTTCGTCGAGGGTCAACGGCCGGGCCGCTAGAAGTCGCGCCAAATCGGGGCCGTCCACGTACTCCATGACGAGGCCTGGCATTCCGTCGACGTCGATGACGTCGGTGACGCTCACGACGTGGGTATGGCGTAGGTTTCCTTGAAGCTGGCCCTCTCGAAGGAGTCGGGCGCGCAGGTTGGGGGACCCGCCGTGCAAGACCTTCAAGGCGTGCAGGGTGCCAAGGCGCTGGTGGCGTACGCGGAGCACAGTCCCCATGCCACCTTGGCCCAGGGGACCGAGAACGACATATCGATCGAGTTGAGTGCCAGCGGCCAAGTGCATGATGCAGTCTACCTTGGGCCCTTCGCCCATCAAGCCCTGACGCCGGGCAGTGCTTCTAGACCGACCACCCCGCGCTCTACGAGTCGCCATCCGGGTTTACGCCGTAGTATGGGTCCAGGCCCAAGGAAACTAGATGTCCCGCTCTCTCACCTTCGGACCCTTCGAGTTGCTCAACGTGGCAGGTCGCGGAGGCATGGGCGTGGTGTGGCGGGCCATGCACACGGGCGACGACGTCGAGGTCGCTATCAAGCTGCTTCATGCGGGAAGCGTCGAGGAGAGCGCCCTCCATCGCGAGGTTGAAGCGACGGCATCTCTGAACCACCCGGGCATCATCTCGGTCTACGACTACGGCCGCTTGCCCGCCGACCTTCCGGTCACGCCGGACCTGCCAAGGGAGGCACCGTTCTTTGTGATGGAGTACCTCCCCGGCGGTTCGCTCGGCCAGATCTCCACCGCGCTGAACTGGACGGGTGCCCGCTCGGTCCTGCTGCACTTGCTCGATGCCCTCGCACATGCGCACGCCCGACACGTCGCACACCTCGACCTAAAGCCGGCAAACGTACTCCGTGATGGCAATGGCGACTGGCGACTCGTCGACTTCGGCATCGCCAACGTCGCCCAAGAACCTGGCAAGGTTGTCGGAACGCCCCAGTACATGGCCCCCGAGCAGCTTCGTGGCGACATGGCCGCGATTGGGCCGCGCTCTGACTTGTTCGCCCTCGGCACGCTTGCGTGGCGGCTCGTCACCGGTACGGCGCCCAGAGGCGGCACACCGTCCGCCATTTTCAGCCAGGCGCTTGCTGGCAGTCTCGGCCCGTTCGAGACGCGGTTCCGCACGCCACCGCAGCTCGAGCCTTGGCTGAGACGGCTCATGGAGCCCGACCCCGGAGATCGATTCCCCACCGCCGCCGACGCGGCACACGCGCTGGCATCGATGCCGACCTTCACGTCGCGCAGAGCACCCATGGATGACATGCCTGTCCAGGATGCGAGCTCGACGTTCACCCTAGACGCCGTCACGGCCGCCTTCGATGCCCAGCCACAGGCGTCCCCCGGCGAGGGCAGTCACCAGGCGTTCGAGAGGCCCCCGTGCCCCGAGTCCTGGCGGCAGACCGACCCCACACCGCGCCCCCCCTCCAGCCTTGGACTCGGGCTGTTTGCCGTTCGGCCTCTTCCCTTCGTTGGGCGCTGGGCCGAGAGGGACGTGCTGTGGAGTGCGCTCCTCGACGTGCACCGTCATCCGAAGGCCCGCTGGGTGGCCCTGCACGGCGGACGAGGCATCGGTCGCACGCGCCTTGGCGAATGGGTCATCCAACGCGCTCACGAACTCGGCTCCGCCGCCGTCTGGCACCTTGACTTCAGCGAGCCAGACCCGCTGAGAAGCATGCTGCTCACGGGACTCGGTCCGGGCGTTCCCTCCCCAGAGGTGCTGGCAAGCAGACTCGACAGCTCCATCGACACGGCGATGGTCCAGGGACTCTCGAGCTGGCTCCATGACTCAGAGCGACCGGCACCCGACGCACGCCTGGCTCTCGTCCTTCGCTCGATGGCGGCCTGCGCTCCCGACCGCCCCGTGCTGCTCTGGGTCGACGACGTCGATCAGCACGACGTTGCGTCCCGACTCGTGGAGAAGGCCGCTCAACTCGACGCTGCCGTTCTGGTGGTCACCGCGTCCCGGGAGGACATCCCCATCGCGCACACCCACGTCGCCCTGGACCGCATCGACAACCCCTCGATGCGCAGCCTGCTGCGTGGATCGCTCGGCCTGTGCGAGGCGTTGGTCCATGAACTCACCGAGCGGGCGGGCGGTAGCCCTCGGTACATCACCCAGGTGCTGACGGCCCTTGCCGAGAGGGGTGAGCTGGAGCCGGGTCCCGGCGGCTACACCCTGGCCCCCCGGACAAGCCTGACCGATGCCAGTGAGGTGCACCAATCCAGGGTGGCCCACTGGCTCACGAACGCAGAGGACAGGCACGCCATCGAGGTTGCCGCCCTGCTCGGGCCGTACGTGGAGCAGGACGTCTGGCATCGGGCGCTGGAGCACGCCGCCATCTCGCCAAGCGCGGACCTGGTCGACCGGGGCATGCGATTCGGATGGCTGCGGGTTCGACCGAAGGGCTGGGCGTTCGCGGACGCCGCTCTCCACAGCGCCGTGACGCCGAGCGTAGAGCACCACGGCATCTGGCACCGAGCGTGTGCCGCAGCACTGGAAGGCACGGACGAATACCTTCGCCTGGCCAAGCACCTCATCGAAGCCGGCGACACGCCAGCGGCCATTCCCCACCTGCGCCGCGCGGCCATGAAGGCAAACCGTGGGGGAGACCTGTCCCTCGCCAGGCGGCTGTTTGGAATGACCGGCCGCGCGCAGCTCGAGGTCGGGAACCGAGAGGCCTTCGCCGAGATGCTCGGGTGGGAGGCATGGATGGACTATCAGCTCGGCGAGTTCGACAAGGCCTGTGTGCAGGCCAAGGAAGTGATGGCGATCGGGTCTGCTCTCGACAGCGATGCGCTCCTGGCGAGTGGCGCGTACACCCTGGGCGTGGTCGCGGCCTCCCGTGGAACCGCCGCGGCGAAGCCTCTTCTCATGGAGGCTGCAGCCCTCTACCTCAAGTCCGGCGACACGGTCATGGCCGCACAGGCTGAGTCCACGGCCATGTTGAGCGCACCAGTGACCGAGCGGGAGATCGACAGGATTGAAGAAATCGCCGAGGGAAGCGGGCACGCGACTGTCAGGACCATGGTCCGCCGCAATCTCGCCCAAGCGCTGATTCGGGCGGGGCGCCACAAAGAAGCACTGACTACGGCGATGGCTGTCACCGAGGAGTTTGAAGCGCTCGGACTCCGCCAGGGTGCCGTGGCTTGGCTTCAGGTTGCGCATGCCCAGATGTCGCTGGGGCACTTCGAGGCGGCCATCGCTGCATTCCAGACGGGCCAGCGTGGCTACGTGGATGAGCTGGGTCTGCAGTCCGTCGAGATCCGGCTGGCCATCGGGCTGTGCAAGCTCTTGCTACGCGACTGGGAGGAGGGGGCGCGGCTGGTCCGTCTGGGAGCCCGCGCTCTGGCCCACGGCAACTCGATGGAGTCGCTGATCTGCGCAGAATACGGGCTGCTGTCCAGCTACGCCTGGGAGGGCGACGAGCGCTCCTTCGACCTGGGCCTCATCGCCGTTCGGGGCCAGCTCTCGTCCTTCGGAGCCCACATCGAGAGCCCGCTGCATCTGCACCCCGCGCTGGCGGGAGAAGTGTGGCTAGAACGGGGAGATCTCGAACGGGCACGCATTGCGTTCGAAGAGGCGGGGCGCATCGCAGAGCTGTCTGGGCGCGCGGATCCGGAGCTCTACAGAGAGCGTGCACGCGCGAGCGATGCAAACGAAGTCCCTTGAGACCAAGGTGCGACCCGACACTGGACGGCTGGTGTAAGCGCGTCCGGTCTCCCGCCAGGTGCCCTATGCGTTTGCCCCATGCAGCAGCAGGCCAATGACTTGCCGAACCCAGTAGCTGCGGTACTCCTGGTTCTTGATGGAGTTCCCGAAGCGTTCGTGCAGGGTGTCGACGTACATGACCTGGGTGCTGATGCGCTCGCTCAAGCCGCCGGCCATCATCTCGACGTCGACGTCCGAGCGAAGCAGTCCATCGTCTCGGGCTGACGTCAGAAAGGCGACCAAGACCCGACTCTGCGCGGCCAGACTCTCGAATGCCTCGGGGCCGCTGTTGCGGAACCCTTGCGCCAGCTCGGCCTGCAGGATGTTGAGCACGCCTGGCTCTTGGAGCCACGAGGCGATGGTCTCCTCGGCGAACAACACGAGCCTTGTCTCGAGCTCGGCAGACGTGGCTGCTGGGGTCGCGAGGATGCGCTGGGCACTGGCCAAGCGTCGCTCACCGACCCCATGCAGGACCGCTACGTACAGGCCCTTCTTGCCACCGAAATGGTAGCTGACGGCGTTGAGGTTGGTCTCGGCCGCCGAGCAGATGGCGCGGACTGACGTGCCTTCGTAGCCTCGCGATGCGAACAGCTCGGTCGCTGCGGCGATGAGTCGGGCCGGAACAGTGGTCATGGGGGCCTCTAGCCTTTGAGGGGCTACGCGGCCCGTCAGCCCGCGACGGGTACGGGCGGTCCGGCGGGCACGCCCTCCATGCGACGACCTAGATCGACCCCGAACTGATCGACGGCGCCGCTGATGAACCAGCCCAGAAGGGGTGCGAAGGGGGTCGCCCACCACACCAGGTCCACGGACGCGTGCGAGCGCACGCGGCAGCGCGAGGGCCCGACCGCCTGCACCGACCAGCGGTTGCGCGAGCTGGGGATGAACGACGGCAGCTCGCCATCGGCCGTGTAGGTGAGGCGCATGCCTGCCGGGTCGAACTCCACCAGCGTTTCATTGATTCGAGCCGAGTCAAAGGGGCCGAAGGGCTCGCTATGGCAGGTGCGGGTGGCTCCGACGCAGACCGGGCCTTCCATCTCGACCGCCCGCACGCCCGAGGCGTAGTCCGCCAGCTGGTCGAAGCGCGTTCCCACCACGTGCCACACCTCGGCAGCCGGCGCAGGAATGTCGAACTCACGCACGATCTCGATAGGGGACTCGCCCTCCGGACGCAGCACCAAGGCCAGCCCCGCAATGCCGCTGAACAGCAGCCCTTCGATCAGCGGCGTGACGCCGAGAGTCGCTTGCATCTCGGGCTGGGCAAAAGCCATCAGCCGCAGCGCTCCCATGCCCGCGAACGCCCCGGCCGCCACGCGAAGCCGGAAGCTCGTGCGTGCGTCACGGCCCAGTAGCGACAGCCCGAGCGGCACCTGAAATGCACCGACGGTCGCAAGGATGAGTACTCCCGCTGGATCCAGCAAGATGGCGGGCGCAAGCAGGTTGAGCCCGGCGATGTAGTAGGCCCCGAACACCGCCAACAGGCCCGTGCCCATCAGTGTGAGCAAGGCACCGACCAGGCGCGCGAACAAGTGGAAGCGGTCAATCGACAGGGTCATGCGGACTCCTTCGGGTGCCATGAATCGGCCCCTTCGCATTCTTAGGACGAGAAGAGTACGAATGCAAGATTAAATCTTACACTCGTAAGAGTGTCGTGTCCGTTGTGACCGTGAAGGCCTTTTGGGGGACTCGCCCAGCCGGTGCTCGACACCTGGTCTGGACCTTGATGGGCTACTGCGGCAAGTCCGGACGTACGGCGAGCAGTGTCGTTCGCAGCATCGCGGCGCCGCCAATCCCCAGTCCGAGGGATCCCAGGCTGAGCACCATCGCGACTCCGTAGAACTTGGCCAGCGCCACTGTGGGAGACACTGCTCGTGCCGCGACCAGACGCTCGACCTCCGCGGTTGCAGCGACCTTCCAGGCCGCCGAGCGTGCCTCGGCATCTTCGACCCACTGCACCAGCAGACCTTCGCTTGCGAGCAGTGAGCTGTCGCAGCCCAGGCAGCAGATCACCGAGGTCGCGTGCGGGACCTGGAGCTTGTCTCCACAGCTCGGACACTGTGCGGGCCGGGGGGCGTCTGTGCTGTCTCGATGCAGGCGCTCCATCTCTGCTGTGGCCTGCGCTTCTGCTCGGTTGCCCCAGTGCAAGAGCGAAATCCAGGGCAGGGGAATGACCCACGAGGCCATCCACACCACCATCGGCAGCCCGACGGCCCCGAGGATGAAGGGAACCTCCCAGGCCGGAAAGAAGGTCGTGCCGATGTACAAGAATGGGCCGGTCAGCCCGAACGTGAGGGTGCCCGGAAGAAGGAGCAGGAGCAGGGTCATGCCCAGGCCGGGGAGCAACTCGAGCTCAAGGGCCTCGCGCATGGCCGCGAATCCCGCGGCGTGGACCTCGTCGAGCCGGGTGGGCAGATCGGCGTGGCTGGCCAATAGCGCCGGGTCCGGAGTGGTCTGGGTGTCGCAGTAGGTGCAGGTCACCGCTTGTGCGTTGGGTGCGACGGGCAGCGTCACCCCGCAGCTTGTGCAGCGACAAGAGCTGAGCACGTGCATCAGCGGCTCGCGGTGCGAGTGCGACGTGCGGGGCCTGGCGGTCGAAGAGGCATGGGTGAGCCTACATTCGTCAGACCCTTTCTACCGGAAGGTGTTGAGATCCATGCCGCCGGAGCTGACCACGATCTTGGTGATCTTTCCGCCATTCGCCTGCACGAGCGCCTGCAGCTCTTCGACCGCACCGAGCGGGCCACCTGTGGGGCTCGTCGCCACCATGCTGGTGCGGAAGCTGTTCAGATCCATGCCGCCGGAGCTGACCACGATCTTAGTGAGCTTTCCGCCGTTGGCCCGAATGGCCTCCTGAATGGCCGCTGTTGCGTCGTCCCCCGCGCCGGTGCGCGTGCCCTCGATGGTCACTTCGATCTCCGTGATGGCACCGCCGGCACCCTCGACGGATTCGCGCAGCTCCTTTGCCGAGAGCACGTCTCCATCAGGCACGAGTTCCATGCTCGTTCGGAAGGTGTTGAGGTCCATTCCGCCAGAGCTGACCACGATCTTGGTGATCTTGCCGCCATTGGCTTCGACGGCTTCCTGAATCGGCTGCACCGGCTCGTCGCCGCCTGTCTCCTGGCCGGTCAGACGAAAGCCGTTGTAGTCCATGCCGCCGCCGCTGATGACGATCTTGGTGATCTTGCCACCTACGCCGCGGACCGCCGCGAGCACTTCCTCAACGACGATCTCGCCTCCAGGCGCTTCGACTCCGATGCGGTAGCCGTTGTAGTCCATGCCGCCGCCGCTGATGACGATCTTGGTGATCTTGCCGCCGATGCCCATCACCGCGGCCCGCACCTTGTCGATGTCCGCATCTGCGGCGATCTCCATCTCGACCAGCGCGGGAATGCGTGCCTCACCGGCGAGGTCCGCACGCGTCTCCGCGGGCCGTCCCGTCTGCTGGAGACTCTCGTTTGCGGGAGCACGGGTGTCGGCGGCCACGGCTGGAGTCGAGGAGAGGGCCAGCAGGAGTAGAGTCGTGAAAGTCATGTCGGCCTCTTGGCAATGGAGTTTGTTGGAGTCGCTTGTACAGCGCTCTGCCCCCAATGGCCAGACCCTCGGCTCTCTCTGGTGTGCCCTCACCTCAAAGATTTGTTGTAAGGCCGGGTATGGCGACCTAACGCAGATCCCACGCTGCCCGGCGAGCCCACCGTGATCCACCGCCTGCGCCGGGTGGCCTGGATGATCTACGAATCGGAGCCGCGTCTCTACGCCATGGCTCACTGCGCCGTTCTGACGGGTTCGTTCTTCCGGGTGATCTGCACGGCCTCCACATCGAGGGGCGGGCGCGTATGGCACGGGCCTTGCTCCTTGAGGGGGAGAGGAGGTGTCCATGCTCGTGCTGCTCTTGACCATGCTCGCAAGTGCGGAGGTTGTCGTCGCTGATGTTCTCAAGGTGCGCGTGAGCCGAGGTGTCCACGCAGACGTCGTGGCGCGGCTGGCCTACGGGACCGAGGTGGCGGTAGAGGAAGTTCGGGGTGAGTGGTCGCGTGTGCAGGTGCCGTTTCGGCCTGAGCAGCACGAGGCCACGGGTTGGGTGAAGACGTCCTACCTGGCAACGGAGGTCCCTGACCCTGCGGAGGTCGCCCTGCAAGCGACGGATGCAGACTCCGCGCTTCGTTGGGCACAGCGATGGGTGGCTGTGGCGCCCTATGATCGGCAAGCCCTCTCCTTCCTCGCCGCTGCGGCGAAGCGTGGGGGGAACCAGGCGCTTGCGGACCAAGTTGGAGATTGGCTGAGCGCGGGACGGCCGGTGTACATCGCGGAGTGCGCGGGAGGACGGGCGACTCTTCTCGCGCGGGCGGATGCCGATGGGCTTCATGCGCTGGGCCGCCCTGACGCCGCGCTTGCGGAGGCCGAGAGCATCGCTGGCCTACCCTGGTACGGCTATGTGGTCTCCGGGCCGATGACCGAGGCACTGGATGTGGTTCCGCCGTTCCCGATGCCATTTCTCACGGTCTCCAACAACGAGTCGACTCGGAGTGCCTATGTGGCAGGGCAGAGCGAGATCGGGTCCAACGAAAAGGACAAGGTCATTCTTGGGGCGTGCCGGGTCTCTGGTGTGATGGCCACGGCGCCCTTTCTCCGTCAGGATGCACAGCCCGTTGGGGTCGGTGAGTTCATGGGCGTGGCGCAGCTGGCCTTCGAGACGCACACCGAATCGGCTCCGCGTGGCGTCGAGGTTGCGCGCATCGGGGAGCTTCCGCTTCGAGAGGTGCGGGTTTCTGCCCCGTTCACCTGGCACAGCTGCGGAGGGGACTCCAAGCAGGGACTGGCCGACTATGTCCTGATGGTGGACGACCTCGGACGGATCGTGGCCGGTCAGCACGAGCGACGGGAGGGCTTTGGGACTTGGCTTGACCGGATCGACGGGCGTAGCCAGTGGCTCCAGCTTCAGGAGGACCAGGTGGTCGCACCCGGTGTCATTGGGTTGTACGGCCGTGACATGGGCACCTCGAGCTCTCGTACGGTCTTACGCCGCGGTCAGACCGGATGGCAGAGCTTGCACGTGCATGTGGCGAGCTGGGGTTGCTAGGGCGCGTGTCGGCGTACAGTCGCCACCGAGCCTCACCAGCGCCGCATCCCGGCCTCTACTTGCCCAAGTTCTCTTCGGTCTCGCCGATGTACGAGAGGTTCTTCTCGGTCTCGCCGATGTACGAGAGGTTCTTCTCGGTCTCGCCGATGTACGGGAGCGGCGCGATGAAGGCGTAGCCGTCTGCCTCGACCAGTGCGATGCCACGGGTAGTGTCACCGATCCAGATGGGGATCATGTGGGTGACCCGCTCCGTGTGGATGAGCTCCGCCTCGTAGCCGGGCTGGGCCATGACGACGCCCTTTCGGGTCGAGGCCAGTCCGATCCACACCGGAAGGTCGGCGTCGCCGGCTTCGAACTCGATCCACACGCCCTGTGGGCTGCGGTGGGCTTCGAGGTCGGCGTCGGTCAGCTCGAGAGCGGCTTTCAGCTCGAAGCTGCTCTCGGCAATGACGTTGTAGTTGCCGATGGGGTCGAGGCCCTGTCGGCGCGTCGGCGCCAGGAGCAGGGGGATAGCCAGGGCGAGCACGATCGGGGAAAGGCGCATTTCAAACACTCCAATGTATGGGTCAACAGTTGCGTTGCCGGGCAGGTAATGCGGCCTTCCTTGGAGCGCAACGCCGCTGGGGTGGGGAGGGCAGGGTCGAGGGCGATGGTCGTGGGCTGGCTCTCGAGGGGAGCTCACCGGCGCGTTCGTCTGGCCTCCCTGTGTCAGAATGGCCAGGATGGACTTGCAACCCGGCATGCGACTGGCGGATGGCCAATACGTGGTCGAGCGCCCGCTCGGGGCCGGTGGCATGGCCATCGTCTACCTGGTCACGCGGACCGAAGACGGGGCCCCGCTCGCCCTGAAGGTGCTCAACAGTCCCAGCCCGTCTCAGCAGGGACGATTGATTCGTGAGGGCCGCGCTCAGAAGACCCTCCGCCACGAGCACATCGTCGCCGTCACCGACGTCCTCAAGGTGGGCGGACTGCCGGCACTTCTGATGGAGTACATCGACGGACCGTCGCTGGAGCGGGTCATCCCCAGGGTGAGGCTCACCCTCGACCAGGTCGACGCCCTGTTCCGCGGCGTCCTCGCCGGCATGGCGGCTGCCCACGTCGGTGGCTTCGTGCACCGGGACCTCAAGCCGGGCAACGTGATGCTGGCGCTGGACGAGGGGCGGGTCGTCGCCAAGGTCGCCGACTTCGGGCTCGTCAAGGCCGAGGACGCCAACCACACCGTGGCTGAGACCCGCACCGGCGCGATGATGGGCACCCCGGCGTACATGGCCCCCGAGCAAGTCCGCGATGCCAAGGACGTGGACTCCCGGGCCGACGTGTTCGC
>JAGSGY010000101.1 GCA_023954855.1 Pseudomonadota bacterium
GGTGACCTCGGAGCCTGGCACGTTGGCAAGCTGCCCGCGGAGATCGAGAAGGCGTTCACATCGATGCACTTCGACGAAGTTGGCGGCCCGGTGGAGACCAAGTACGGCTTCCACGTGCTTCATCGCCGCCCGTCTCCCGCAGACCGTGGCCTGCAGTACCGCTCCCCGAAGGGTGACCCCTCCCTCGAAGAGGACATGCCGGAGAATGCGGAGCACGGCATGCTCGGGAGCGACAAAGAGCAGATGAGGGAGCTGCGCGGCGAGGGCCATGACGAGCCCGGCCACGAGGGCCACAACCACTAGCGGTGGGTCCCGAGCCCAAAGACCTCGTCGAACTGTTCACCATCGAGCTCGAGCGTCTGCATCGCCGAGTCACGAAAGGCCGACCGCGCGGACTCGAGATGCTCCTGCGCCTCGGCCTCACTCAGCCGACCCAGACGGTATTCGCCCACTGCCAGCGCCGCGTTCTCGCTCTGCTCGGCAAACGCCTGCTGCAGCACCAGCTGCGTGGCGCGGTCCAGGGGCTTCATGCGCAAGTCCTCGATCTTGCCAATGCGGTCGGGCACCAGCCGAAAGCCATCCCACTCGCCGTGCAGCTCGGTCATCCGCGGAGGAAGCTTGAGCATCGCATCGACCGCGGCTTCTTGCACCTGGTGGTCGGCGTCGTTCTCGTCGATGATCCCGAACTCGGCTCCGAGCGGAATCGCGGTGTCCGGACGCTCGTCGACCATCGGCTCAACCTCCGAAGGCTCGAGCGCTGTGGGCTGTGTCGGAAGCATCGGTTGCACCGGAGTTGCCACGACAGGTGTGCGCTCTTCGGGCAGCGGCTCTCGGTCGGCCGGGCTCAGGAACCAAGCCGTCAGCCCAACCGCCAGCAGTGCGAGGGCAGCGGCGCCGACGCGCTTCACAGACCCCCCAGGAAATCCGTGTGCGCGTCGACCCGCGGCCCGACCCCATGGCTCTCACAAGCCGCGTCACCGCGCACCGTGACCGACGCGAGCTCCCAGCCGTCGCTCGTCTCGAGAAGTACCGGCCCACCGGAGTCTCCGGAGCAGGTCATCGCTGGATCGGGTGTGTAGCGAAGCTCATCGGCGTCGAGTTCATCGACCAGCACGGCCCCGAATTGCTTCACGTTCGCACCTTCGTCCGCCTGACCGCCGAACCCCACCACTGTGGCGGCCAGGCCGACCAGGGTGTCATCGATGGTCGCCAGAGGGACCGGCGTCACGGGGAGGTCCTCGTCGAAGTGCATCAGCATCAAGTCGACGGGCACCTTGGCCTCGGCGTCGGGATGCAGCGTCACCGAGCTGGCCGCAAACCAGATGCCCTCGAGGCCGTACCCGACCGGGCCTTCGCCGTACACAGCCTCGGAGCCCACCACGATGCCGAGGAGCTCGGCCGGGACCTGGCCCTTGCAGTGCGCAGCAGTGAGCACCACTCGGGGCGCGATGACCGTGCCGGTGCAGACCGGACGGCCGGTGCGCTCACAGAAGGACGATGCCACCTCATTGACCGCAACGACACCTTCGAAGTCGGTCGTCGTTGCGCCATTCTGCACCCGCCGCATCGCCGCGGGTTCGCAGACCAGAGGCGAGTCCCCAGAATCAACTGCGGGCCCGTCGGCACAGCCGACGAGCCCGAGGAGCGTGGAGACGCAGATAGAGACTAGAGGCAGTCGGGGTCGCGGAACTGGCAGTGCACGTCGCATCCGTCGTCGGTTCCCTTCCAGCTGGTGGGGCAGTTGTTGTAGCGCGAGCTACCGCGCCAATCATAGTCTGCATCGTCCGCGAAGAGCTCGTCATCTGACGCGGACGCGAACTGGTCGTTGCACCAGGCACTGGCCAGGCTGTGACCACCGTGCTTGCCGGTACGGACGCACTGGTCGTGGTTACGAGCGTCCACCGTGAACTGGGTGCCGGAGCAGCTCACGCCTGTGTTGGCGTGATTACAGCCATCGAACTCGTGGCCGATGCGCTTGTAGTCGGTGCAGTCGCCTTCCCACCAGTCGCAGTCCCAGCAGTCATGCGAGCCGCCCATGTAGTAGGCGTTGTCGGCGTAGTAGTGAATCTCGGTGATGCCGCGGTCGATGTCCTGCGCGCCAACCTCGAAGCCGAGGGGCATGCTGGTCGGCCACTGTGCCCAGAGGCCCTCGACCGCGCTGAACAGACGCTGTTCGGCGGGGGTCATCGAGCGAACCTCGTCGTATTCCGCCTTGGAGGTGACGTGCGCGACGCTCGGGTAGAACTCGGCCTCGAGAGCAGCGGCGAGGCGCGAGATGGATGCGCGGTCCTCGTCGGTGATGAGCGTGGGCTCCTGCGTGTCGATGGCGAAGCCGTCGAGCACCGTGCCGGCGTCGTTGGTCTTGGCCGTGAGGCTCATGCCGCTCAACTCGACCGTGACGTCAACGCCGTCAGCCGTCTCGATGCCCTGGAAGGTCAGGAGCGAGCCGTTGTCGAGCATCAGCGAGCCGCGAGTCTCGAGGGCGGTGCGCGCCAGCTCGAGGTCCGGGTCAGCGTCCGGTGCGCCGAAGACTTCGCCAGTCGCCATTTCCTGAGTTCCACACGCCGTTGCGAGGAGGAGAGCGGAGAGGGTGAGGATGTTGCGCATGGGAAGCTCCGGTGGTTGACCTCTCTCTTACAAGAGTCGTGCCAACCCGGTGGATCCGCTGTTTATGCGACCTCGATATAGACTGTTCCGTTTCCGAACAGATCGAGGTGTTCGGATTCCGAACGCTGTCCCGATTCGGGACAGACCGTCTGGACTACTTTTCGCGCAGCGCCCGGTACGTCGGTAGGTAGGCCACCGCGCCAAGAGGCAGGCCAATCTGGTCGTCTTCGACAAGGGCGTCGGCTTCGGCCTTGCGCAGGTTGCGATGCACCACGAGTGCGCCCATGTCCTGGCAACGTCCCGCGAGCTCCTCCCATGGATCGGCACGCACACTCACGAGCGCGCCCTCGCGAACTAGGCCCAAGTCCTCTTCGCGGTCGATGACCACCATCGGACGGGTCTCGAGATCTTGAAAGGCAAAGTCCCACTTGCCGTCGACTCGCGACCAGATGGCGGTGCCCTTGGTCTCGTAGCGCTCCGAGAAGCTCGTGCGCTCGGTGCTGCCGGGGTGAACGACTTGGACGCCACCCACGCGCAGGGCCTGTCGCGGGTGAATGTGCCCCGCCAAGACGTGCTTCACACCGTCTGGCAGGTGGGCCGCACCGATGGTGTCTTTTTGCCGCCCCGCGGTGAACGTGAAGCCGGGGACCCGCGAACCATCAAAGGCTTGGTGCGCAATGAGCAGGTCGACGCCGCCCTTGCACACCTTCTCGGCACGCTCTGCCCACGCGCGCGCCGTGCGCGCGTACGCGACTACCCCTAAGGAGAGACCCGCGATCTCGATGCGCTCGGCACGATCGACCACCCGGAGGTTGTCGACGTTCGTTGGCAGGTGACGCGTCAGTCCCTTGCGCTCGTGATTGCCGGCGCAGACCACCACCGGCACCTTCTCGGCGAGGCTGGACAGCGTTCGCCAGGTCCACCATGCATCGTCGGCGGGTGGGGACGAGCGATTGAACAGGTCGCCAGAGTGCACGACCAAGTCGACCTCGCCGCGCATGGCCGGCTCGAGGGCGCGCTCCATTGCGAGCTGGTGATCGTGAGCTCGCTCCCAGCCAGCCGGAGCCCCGTGCACGCGGCGCCGCGTACCAATGTGGGTATCTGTGAGGTGTAGAACGCGCATGGCGAGGGCTTTAACGCCATCCGCCCAAGGCAGTGAGCCAAAAACTGTCCGCCGACGCCCAGGTCGTGCAGATTCGCCACTCGGCGTGCATCCAGTCGTTAGTCTGCAGCACCAGCGGAGCCCTGATGTCCGATCAACCCCTCGCGGGCGTGCGCGTTCTCGACTTCACCCAGAACCTGCCCGGTCCCTACGCCACCTTCATCCTCGCCTCCCTGGGTGCCGAGGTGATCAAGGTCGAGCCTCCCCGTGGGGATCCGGGCCGCGTCATGGGCAGCATGTTCGACAAGGTGAACCGCGGAAAGCGGGCCATCACCCTCGACCTGCGCGACGACGCGTCCGCAGACACACGAGACGCCCTGTTGGCTTGGGCCGACGTGGTCGTCGAGGGCTTTCGGCCTGGCGTCATGGACCGCCTCGGCGCCGGCTTCGAGCACGCAAGAGCTCAGTCCCCCCGGGTAATCTACGCCTCGATCTCCGCCTTTGGCCAGAGCGGCCCGCGGGTCAGCGAGCCCGCCCACGACCTCAACCTGCAGGCCCTCACCGGCGTCTCGCACACCGAGCGCAGCGCCAAGGGACCGCACGGACTCATCCTGCCCATCGCAGACTTGTCGACCTCGCTGTGTGCTGTGGCGAGCATCACCGCAGCCCTCGCCGGCAAGAGTGGCCCCACCCATCTCGACCTGACCATGGCAGACGCCACGCTGTCCTGGAGCGAGCTGTGGGGGGAAGGCATCGACCTCGGTGAGTCCGTGAAGAAGGCCAAGGGCAAGCGCATGAAGGCCGTCCGCGTGCTCATGCGTCCCCTCCTCAAGCGCATGGAGCGCGACAAGCTCTTCGTCTTGCCTCACTACGGGCTGTTCGAGTGCCGCGACGGGAAGACGCTGTGCATTGGCATCGTCGACGAGAACAAGTTCTGGCGTTCACTGTGCAACGAGCTCGGTCTCACCCCCTTCGCAAAGCTCCCTATGCCTGCGCGGGTCGTGTTGGGACCCGTGTTGCGTCCGATGGTTGCCGCGAGGATCAAGCGCAAGAGCCGCTCAGAATGGCTAGCGCGCCTCGAGGCCGCTGGAGTCCCCGCTACGCCCGTCCTCACGGTGCAACAGGCCCGCTCCGAGCCGCAGTTTCGGCACCGCCAGAGCTTTGACCCTGAAGGACGTGTTCGAGCCCCCGTCGCGGGCGCAGAGCACATCCCCGGTCGGGCGCCCCTCCTTGGCGAGCACAACGAAAGCATTCGCCAACAGCTCGGCCTCACAGCGTGATGTGACAGCAGCTTTGCCCGGCAACCCCTCCGCAGCCGCTATCTCAGGGGTCCCGGAGGCCCCATGCTGATTCTGCTCACCACACTCGCACTCGCTGGCTCCTACGAGCTCGCCGGTCCCGACCTCGCCGATGTCGACGTCGAGGCCCCAGAGGGACTTCGCAACGCGGAGACCGAGTACGGCTACCCCGCGGCGGTCGGGCTCGGCGCCTTCAACTTCACCATGTGTTCGGGCAGCCTGATCACCCCGCGCATCGTGCTCTCGGCAGCGCACTGCGGCGGCGACTACTCCCCCGAGACCATCGTCAGCATCGGCCAGGCCTACTTCGGCACCACTCCCGCCGACGCCGACCACAGCATCGGCTTCGAAGAGTGGATTGCCCACCCCGGATACGTGCCGCTCGGCGAGACCGTGCCGCAGACCTTGCCCAAGAACGACGTCGGCATCGTGGTGCTCACCGAAGACGCGCCCATCGACCCGGTCTGGATTCGCACCGACGCCATGACCGACGCCGACCTGGGCGCCACCCTGACCTCGGTGGGCTGGGGCAGCATCGATGGCGAGGGCAACGGCTCCGGCACCAAGCGGTCGGGCTTGCTCACCGCCGACTCGTACAACGAGCAGTTCATCGTCTCGAACTCCGCAACCAACCCAGGCAACGCGCAGATCTGCTCGGGAGACTCGGGCGGACCGATGTACTTCGAGCGCGCAGACGGCCGACTCGAGCAGTGGGCCGTACACTCCTACGGCGACCTCAACTGCAACGCTTACTCCGGCAACACCCGGACCGACCTGACCAGTGAGTTCATCCTCGGCGAGGTCGAGCGCGTGCACGGCACCCGCGACTTCTGCGACATCTTCGGCCTGTACGACGACGACGTGTGCGACAGCTCATGTGACGCCGACCCGGTTTGTCTCGAAGACGAGGCCGATGACGGCCTCCGCAAGGGATGCGGCTGCCAGACGAACGCACCTGCCAGTGCCTGGTTGGCTCCCCTTGTGCTGCTTGGCCTGCGGCGGCGGCGCACGCGCTAATCGGCTTTCAAGCACGGCTCTTCAGAGTTGACGCGCGATCGCGACGGGGGCTCGCCTATACTGGGCGGACGGAGGCCTCATGCGCATTCTCGCCGTCACTGTCCTGCTCGCTCTGTCCGCCTGTGCGGGCGATGAAGAAATCGAAGGCGACGAGGCTGGCGAGTGCTCGGATGGTGCGGACAACGACCAGGACGCGTACTTCGACTGCGATGACAACGGGTGCTGGAATAGCCCCGACTGTGATGGCGGTGAGACCGACACGGATACGGACACGGACTCAGATAGTGACTCTGATGCCGATGCCGATAGTGATGCGGACTCCGATAGCGACACCGATGTGGACTGCTCGGATGATTCGAATAGCGTGTTCGCACATGTGAACTCGATCGACCTATCGATGGTTCTGGACGTGGACTTCGACGAAGAGAACACGTTTTGCGGTTTCCTGATCGACAACGGGGTTGGCGAAGATTGCTCAATGACTTGGACCGGAACAGCGGCGAACGTGGTCGAGCGCTGCCGTCCCCCAGAGCGTGTCACGATGTCGGGGACGTTCAGTCGCACGGCATCCACATGCTACGCACGAACTCCGACAGCTGGGGGGGGAGGAGCAGCGACGGGCGAAGAAGGCATCATGGAGCAAGGCACCTGGGGCAACACCGATGGCGACCCCTCTGGCTATGTCTCGCTGATCATGAGCGAGGATGACCCCGGATTCATCGAGACGGTCATCGGGCACGGCATCATCAACCGCTGGGAGCCAAACCTCACGTCTCCCATCGCGAATCAGCAGTACTATGAAACGGACATTCTCGGGGAAACGTTCGTCCGGAACCAGACGACGTTCAACTACGTGTTTGTCGATCCCCAGATTTTCCAGAATTGCTCGATCACATACACCTCGACTGTAGACTTCACGATCAACCCGTAGAGCCGATCCATGTTGTTGTTCTTGGCCGCGCTCGCCGCCGCGGCCCCCGAAGACTCTTGCGAGTTGACCAAGGCCGATTTGCAGGCGCAGATCGCCGCGTCAATTTCCGCCATCGATGACGACGATGTCGACGGGCACGCCGCCATCATTCGCGACCTTTCGGAGCGCGTCGAGTGCCTCGACTTCGTCCCCGAGCCGGAGCTCTGGGGCCAGTTGCTCGTGGGGATCGCCATCGTCGAGCACGCCTCAGGCGGGGACTGGGAAAACCCCCTCGCCACGGCCTTCCACATCTCACGACGCGTCGACATGCTGGTCGGCAACTCCCACCCGTTCTGGCAGTGGAGCCCGCCAGAGCCCCCGCGCTCAACCGGCGAGCCCGTCCCCGACGGCGTGCGGGTGTATCTGGATGGGCTTCTGATTACCGAGTTTCAGCAGACCCGCGGCCTGCACCTCGCTCAACGGCGCACCGGAGACGGCTGGACCAGCGTGCTGCTCCGTGATGAGCCGATTCCAGAGTCCTGGCTCAAAGAGGTCGCGCTCGAGAACGCGCGCACCCTCTTCGGCCAAGCGCATTTCACCGTGGGCGGCGGACTTGCTGCACACCGGCAGCGTCCCGCCGGTAGCGGCGACTTCCTCAGCCAAGGCGCCGGTGCCCGACCGGGCGGTGCCCTCCGACTGCATGGCCATCTCGGCTATGCCGTACCGGGCGGCATCTGGTGGGACGCCGGTCTACCCAGTCTGCCCAACCCCCTCCATCACGACTGGGTTGAAGCCGGGCTGTTCTGGCGGTTCGGCATGGTCGATGTTCAGGCCGGAGCCGGGGCCCAGTGGGTGCTTGCCGCATATGGCGATGACACCACCGATGCCGTCAGCCCACTCGCCATCGCTGGTGCCCGCTTTGCTCCAGGGCCCATCGACGTGACGCTTCGCGGCGGCTTCTCGGCCAAGGCGCGCAAGCTCGAGATCAACCTCGGCATGCAGCCCGTCGGGCCGCTGCGCATCGACCTGCTGACCTCGTGGACTTCCGCAGGCTGGGACCACGCCGACACACCGCTGCCGACCGCGAACCTGCTGGTCGCCGCTCTCGTAGGCGCGACCTGGGAGAAAAGCGAATGATGATGCTGCACCTCGCCCTCTCGGCCTATGCAGGCAGCTGCATCACGGTCAACGCGGATGGGTGCCACGCGACCGTTGCTGCGGCTGTGGCCGCTGCCGGTCCTGGCGCCACCATCGGCGTACCCGCCGGACGCTTCGAAGCCGGTATCACCCTGGGCCAGGGCCTGACGATCCGAGGCGCGGGTGCAGACCAGACGACGCTGTTCTCGTCCACGACGGGCCCCGCCCTATGGTCCGACGCCACCACCACCGTCGCCCTCGAAGGCCTCGCACTCGAGACCAGTGCTGGCGGCGCGGTCGGCGCTTCTCGGGGCTCCCTCACCCTAGGCGAGGTCGACGTTCAAGAGGTGGGTAGCCTCAACGCCGGCGCCTTCGCGATCGTCCACGACGGCGGCGTGCTGACGTTGACCGATGTCGTCTTCCAGCCCGACCTGACCAGCGGAGGTCTCGTCGACACGAACAACAGCGACGTGACGTTGGAACGCGTCACGGCGGCCGCCATGCGCCTCGGCGCCACCCCGGGGCTCCGGGCCACCGGCGGCACGTGGGACTGGGTCGACGTGAAACTCGACGACATCACCGCAACGGCCAGTCTCGCGACCGCCACCGGCCTCAATGACATCCAGTTGAGGCGCGTGCGCAGCGCGTGCACAACGAGTACAGCTCCGTTGCTGGACCTGCAAGCGACCACAGTCGCCCTTGGACCGCTGCTGATCTGGAAGTCCGACGCCCCCGCCCTCCTCGCGCTCGAGGCCACAAGCACAGCGCAAGGCGACCTCGGCTTCTCGACACTCATCGCGGAGCCCGGCCGCAGCGCCATCGAGCTTCGCGGTATTGGCGCAACGTGGGCGCTCCACGACTCGGTCGTCGCCGCCGACACCGCCGTCAGCTCTCCAGGCGCCAACGTCGTGCAAGGCACATACACGCTGTATGACGCACCCCAGCTCGCGTCGGGCTCGATCTCAGGCAGCCCGCTGCTCGGAACGGGCACCACCCGCGAGACGCCCGAGTTCCTCGCCCTCGACACCAGTACGGCCTGCGACGCCGACATCCTCGCCCCTCTCGACGCAGGAAACCTGGTCGACACCGGCAATCCCGCCGCCACCGACCTCGACGGCACCCAAGCCGATCGCGGGGCGACCGCCGGGCCCGATGGTTTTGAGTTGATTCGCGACGAGGACGGCGATGGATTCTCGGAGCTTGTCGATTGCGATGACAGCGACAGCAGCGTCTTTCCGGGCGCAGACGAAGTACCCTTCGACGGCATCGACCAAGACTGCGACGGATCCGACCTCTCGGACGGCGACGGCGACGGTGTCAACGCCGATGAGGACTGCGACGACGACGATGACACGGTCTACCCCGGCGCCACCGAACGCACAGACTCCACCGATCACGACTGTGATGGATACGCCGATCCCGCGGAGGCCCCCACCTTCGCCTCCTGCTCGACAACGCCTCTCAATCCAGGCTATGCCGTGCTCGCGGCGCTCCTTCTGATTCGGAGGCGTCGCAAAGCGGAGGATTGATGAAGCGCGTATGCATTGCCCTTGTTGTCTTGAGTGTCGGGTGGGCCACCCCGGCGCTGGCCGCCACCTACACCGTCAGCCCCGGTCAACTCGCCAACACTGTAACGTCCGCCAACGATGGCGACGTCATTCGGTTGCGCGCCGGAGATTATACGGGTGACTTCCACAACGCCTTGCTGCTCAATGTCGGAAAGAGCCTGACGTTTGAGTCGGTTTCGACGACCACGCGGCCTCTCCTTCCCTACCTAGAGATCTACCACGCCTCGCTGCCGAAGACAGTCGTCGTGACCGGGCTTCAGCTCCGCTGTCCGGCGACTACCGGCGCTCAAACCGCCCGTAGCGTGAGAGGGGGCGGGGCCAATCACGACATCACTTTGGAAGACGTTGTGATCGATGGGTGCCCGGCGGCAACTTGGTCAGCGATCACGGGAAACATGGAGAGCCTGACCATCCGAAACTCGTCGATCCAGCCAAATGGCAATGGCATCGAGCTCAGCAACGCGGATGTCCTGCTGGAGCAATCCGCCTTCAGCCAAGGCGGGCTCACAGGCCGGGCAGTCACATTGTCCGGAGGAAGCCTATCCACGGATCAGTCCACTTTCTCAGGTTTCAGAGAGGACAACGGCGGAGCTATTTGGCTTGATGACGCCGCGGGATCTATCGCGAACACTGGTTTCACAGACAACCATGCCACAACCGACGGAGGCGCGATCTGGTACGAGTCTCGAACGTCCGACAGAAGCCTCCAAATTGAGTTCTCAACGTTCGCGAACAACCACGCAGGAGGCTCGGGCTCAGCCGTAAAGGCCCATGGCGCCCAAGGGGGGCTCTCCACGGGCATCTACAACCCCTCTGTCTATCGAAGCCTTTTCACCGGCAACACAGGAGCGACCGCCACCGTTCTGTCAGCCGACACCACCGCCTTAGTCGCCTTCGGAAATTCGTGGTGTGGCAACTCGGCCCCAAGCACGGTCGACCTTTCAATGACGGGCGGCGGCGCTGTGGGCAACTCGTTCGCGAACAGCACCGGCGACCTCCAAGCCTGGTTGTCCGGAGACGCCATCAATCTAACCTTCGTTGGGGCCAGCAACGACGCGGTACGAGCCCCGGTGTTGGAGAACGTTCTCATCGCCCACGTGGGAGGCGACGCAACCCAAGGGAGTCCGTCTGGATCATACAACGCTTACTACGACGTGGGGGGCGTGGGTAGCGCGTTTGGTGCGTGGAAGGACAACGCCGTTACCGCGGACCCGCTACTGGTCAACTATGTCCCTGGCGTCTCCGCATGCCAGGATTTGAACCTCTGGTTGAAGTGGGACTCGCCCCTGCGAGACGCTGGTACCCCATCGCTACACCCTGACTTGGACGGGACAAGAGCTGACATCGGCGCATACGGCGGAGCGATCGCAGACCTCGACGACGCAGATTCCGACGGCTGGTACGAGAACTACGACTGCGACGAGTCCAACACCGCCATCAACCCAGGCGCCACCGAGCAGTACTACAACGGCGTCGACCAGAACTGCGACCAGCTCAACGACTACGACGCCGACCACGACGGCTACGTCGCCACCGCCCACAACAACCAGGCCGGCGGCAGCGCGACAGGCACCGGCGACTGCGACGACAACACCGCGACGACCTACCCCACAGCGACCGACGCCTGGTACGACGGCGTCGACGCGGACTGCGCGAACGACAGCGACTTCGACCAAGACGGTGATGGTGAGGACTGCGACGGCACCAAGGTCGCGGCGTGCTCTGGACACACCGGCACGGACTGTGTGGACGACCCAGCAGGGCTCACCAACCGGCTGGGCACCACGATTCCCGGCAACGCCATCAATCAGGCAGCGACGGAGACCTGGTACGAAGACGTCGACCAAGATTGCAACGGCGCGAACGACTATGATCAGGATGGGGACGGGTTCGTCGCAGAGGGCTACGACGCCTTCGTCGGCACGCTGCAGGTCGGGGACTGCCTCGACCAAGACGCCAACGCCTACCCGGGACACGTCGACGCCTGGTACGACGGCAAAGACGCGAACTGCGACGACAAGAATGACTACGACCAGGACGGCGACGGCTTCGTAGCCACTGCCTACAACAGCTTCGCTGGTGGCACCGCCCCCGACACCGACGACTGCGACGACAACCCGACCGATGACTCCACCATCCAGGCGAGTTCCATCTACCCGGGCTACCCCACCGATCCCGCATACGACGGCATCGACCAGGACTGCGACGGCGCCAACGACTTCGACGCCGACGGCGATGGCTACGTCGCCACCGCCCACAACAGCGAAGCAGGCGGCACCGCAACCGGTACCGACGACTGCAACGACAACGTCGACGCCATCTACCCCGCCGCGCTTGAAGTCTGGTACGACGGAACCGACCAGGACTGCAGCAACACGAGCGACTACGATCAAGACGGCGACGGCCAGGACTCGGCGGCCGACGGCACCGGAACCGACTGCGACGACGACCCGACCGATGACCCCACCACCGGCGTCACCGCAGCCCAGACCTACCTGAACGCGCCGGCAGACGCTTGGTACGACGGCATCGACCAGAACTGCGACGGCGCCAGCGACTACGATCAAGACGCCGACGGCGACGACTGCGACGGCACGGTCGTCTCAGCATGTGCAGGCCACACCGGAACCGACTGCGTGGACGACCCGGCCGGCGACGGTGGAATCGCCGGCGCGGACATTCGCTTGGGTGCGACCGAAGTCTGGTACGACGGTGTCGACCAGGACTGTAGCGGGACCTCTGACTACGACCAAGATGGAGACGGCTACGAGTGCGACGGCTCTGTGGCCGCCTCTCCGTGTCCCGGCCACACTGGCGACGACTGCATCGACGAGCCCGCCGGCCTGCTCAGCAGCACCGGAAGCCAGATCAACCCGGGCGCCGAAGAGGTCTGGTACGACGGTGTCGACCAAGACTGCGACGGCAACGACGAAGACCAAGACGGCGACGGCTATGACAATGTGGACGACTGTGCCGACGACAACGTCAACGTCTACCCAGGCGCAGCCGAGATCCCCTACGACGGCGAGGACAACGACTGCTCCGGCGACGAGGACCTCACCGACGTCGACGGCGACGGCTTCGATTCAGACCTCGTGAGCGGCGGCACTGACTGCGACGACGACGACGCGACCGTCAACCCCGACGCGACCGACGACAGCGTCGATGGCGTCGACCAGGACTGCGATGGCACTGACGCCGGCACACCCATCGATACGGGCGGCGACAGCGACAGCGGCATGACCGACAGCGACCCCGTCGACAGCGACACCGGCACCAGTGACGACGAAACCGGCTGCAACTGCTCGAGCTCCTCCGCCCCGATGGGCATGCTCTGGCTCGGCCTGGCGGCCCCGCTGATGGTGCGTCGCCGCCGGTAACAAGTCCCTTCGCACCACAAACGGCGTCCCCTCTCTTGAGACGGGACGCCGTTTCTGCATCTAGACCATGCATTGTGCAGCCCAATGCGCCCGCACCCGATCGAGGCCCTGCCGCGATCGCATAATTTCTCGTCGCCGCGAACCAGCACGACAAGCCACCCTAGCCCCACCGCCATTCCTTTTCGAAACAATTCGCATGACACTCGTGCCCCAACACCCTAAAACGCATGCATCCCCTTCATCGGGGCCCTCACTCCTCGAGGACGCATCATGGGACAAGGCTACCTTTCGCCGCAGTGCGAAGAGACGGTGGCGGAGCTCGGTACCGAGCCGCCGCAGACGGAAACGCAAAGCAGCAACTTCGACGTCGCGTCCGCGCTCGGGAGCACAGCTGGGTCAGAGACTCCGGTTCTCGATCTCGCTGGCGAGTCGCACGACGGACCGACCGATGCCCGCCCCGCATGGGCGCGTGACTTCGACGACATCGACGTGTTCGACCCCGGAATGGCCTCCGGCACGCCGACGTGGACCGAGGTCGACGGTGCGACCACCCACAAGGAAGCCTGGGACCTCGCCGATGCGCAGGGCACGACCTCTGAGCGCACCAAGACGGGCGACAAGGGCTACACCGAGACCCGCACCACCGACGATCTGCTCAAGGGACGCCGCTCGTCCACCACCGCGAGCAAGACCGAGGACGGCGACACGGCATCGCTGACGACCTCGCGAGGCATGAACAAGGACGGTCAGCTCGAGCTCGGCCAGGTGCGCAAGACGGGTAGCACAGACGGCGACCGCACCGCGGACTCCAGCACCATGACGATGGACACCGACAGCATCTCCGGAGCGCGTGCCCGCACCGACGTCGTCGACGGCGTCGAGACGACCCGCTCCCAGTCGGCCACCCTCGGCAGGGACAACGCCGCATTCGGGCGGTCCGGGCGCCAAGGCCTGGTGCAAGGCGACAAGGACAACGGCAGCACGCAGTACGCTGCTCTTGGTGGAGGACTGGGTGTGAGTGTCGACTTCGAGACCGCCGACGGACGCGTCATCGCCGTCACCAAAGTCTACGCCGAGCTCAACGCAGGCATCGGTGGCGAGGCCCATGGCGCAGGCGGCACCAAAGACGCCCTGAAGGCAAGTGTCGAGATCGGGGTCAAGGCCAGCGCCAAGGCGTCCTACGAGTTCCGCCACCAGCTCACGCCCGGCGAGGTCAACAGCCACCGCGACGCTGTCCTCTCAGGCGAGGCGAGCTTCTTGAGCGGGCTTGCGGAGTTGCACGGATGGAGTGCGGAGAGCGCATCCGAACTCGCCACCGGAGACTCAGTCAAGACCACCCGCACCCTCGGGGCGGAGGGCGCGCTCGGCCTGGAGGTCGGCACCCTCGAGCTCGGCGGGACCCTCAAGGGTGTCGGGAGCAGCAGCTGGATGGCGGTGGCCAAGGCCGAGGGCATTGCGGTGACCGTTCAGGCAGGCGCATCCATTTCCACGGGGGCCGAAGGACGACTCCAGCTCGGCGCCATCGGCATCGGCGGAGAGCTCGACGACAAGTCCACCGACTTCATTCGCCTCGTGACCGACCCGCTCGACATGTACGACGCCGACGACTTGGTGCTCTACGACGCCCTCTCAGCGGCGCACACCCGTGATGACATCGAGGAACTCTGGCAGATCTACGGTGCCGAGTGCTTTCAGCGCACGGATGGGGACGCCGCATCGAGGAGCCTCACTGGCGCTGTGGGCATCGGCCCCATCGACGTCGGGCTGACCGATGCCAGCTCGCTGAGCTCTGAGGTTGGCTACGGCAAGGACGGTCTCGATGCCACGTTCGTCGGAACGCATGAGCGCGAGAGCAGCCTTGGACCGCTGTCGTTCGCAGGGGACACGAACACGCTGACCGCGACGGTGGCGGATGATGAGGCGACGATGAGCTTTGAGGCGCAGACGGGGTGGGTCGCGCCTGGCATTCCGAGCTTTGATTCGGTGAAGTCGCTGGGGCTGCCGAAGGCGATGAAAGACAGCTTCACAAACTCCCGCGATCGCCTCACGCGCTTCTCTCTGACAGACCTTGAACTCACCCAATGTATGGAGCGGGCAGCCCATCCAACTGAATGGGCGGCTTGCGCGCGCACCGTAACGAGCCACCACTTTTGGGTCCGTACAGGAGAGATGATTCAGGCCGAGACCGGCCCCCCTGAATGGGCCCAGGCGTCTAGCTCTACATTTGCGCGGTTCGTTGCCCAACTCCGACATCTGGCCAACTTCGTCTCCACCGCCCATGATTCGGAGCATGTCGTCTTCAATCTGACTCGCCGATTTGGCTCAGGGGTTGGCGACCTCCATGAAGTGCCCGGACAAGCGGATCTATCCGACCGGCTAGAGGTCCTCCGCGAAGACGTATCGGCGCTCGAAGCCGACAAACGCGGAACCGGCGAAGTTCCCCAACTGCAAGCCATTAGGCAGCAACTCTGGCTCGCGCGCTCCCAAGCCGAGAGAATCGCAGTCGCCGACGCCAGGTGGGCCGTTTGGGTGGCATCCGATCTTGAAGAACTCGAGACTCGCGTGGATTGGATCGATGGTCACGCTACCGAAAGCTGCGACTCGAGTTGCCCATCGTCCCGCACTATCGGAACGCTCAAGAACCTGGAGCAACGGGCCCTGACCAGAATCACGGAGGCAGCCACGACAAGCGACGCAGCGATCCTTCTCTCACAAAGCCTTCCTCCGATCTACGCCGCATGGATACGCGCAGACCGCCAGGCCGTCGCAGCTGGAGCCTCCTCACCTCAGAGGCCGGACTTCGAGCGCATCGAGACGATGATCAGTTCCCACCACTTCGGCGCGACATGGTCGAGGCCACGTGCCCTCTTTCCCGAAATCTACAGCCACTGGGGTCAGCCATCATGAAACCGTTCGCCGCATTGGTATTCGCGCTGGCCTGCGCACCATCTCAACCAGGCCAGGAGACGGCGCCTCCGATCTGGTTCAAGAGCTCAGACGGCCGGATCACACTGCCATCAGAAGCTTGGGGTTGCAGAGACCAGCAACTCTCCTCCGCGACCCTGATGGTGGCAGGCCTACAGGTCGAGGAGGGCCACCACGGAGGCTACGCCGTGTGCAACGACGGATCTTCCTCGGTCGCGATGGGCTGGATGAGCGTTCCGCTCGACCTCAACCTTCGTGCCAAGCTGGATGCCGACGCTGTCGCTGACCTGAACCCGAACGAGGGCACCTGGTCCACAGGCTCCACCCTCTCCGGCCACCCAGCCCGGGAGGAACACCGCGCCAACCCTGGAATGGAAGGCCCCAACGCCGTCCGCCGCGCCCGCTTCGTGCTCCACGGCGGCAAGCTCTACATCGCCGCCATCATCTCCGAAGACCCCGAC
>JAGSGY010000157.1 GCA_023954855.1 Pseudomonadota bacterium
CCGGGCTTCATCGCGCAAGAGCGCGAGGTGCTGATCGATGGGGTGACCGAGGTCGAGGTGACCCTCGCCGAGGAACCGAAGCCGGTGAAGAAGCCGAAGCCGCCGCCTCGCGAACCCGTGGCGCCTCCGGTGGGCAACCTGATGCCGCCGCCAGACATTGGCGAGCTACCGGTCAAGCGCTGAGGTCAGGGTGCTAGACTTCGCCGCGGAGGGAGCATGGCCCGACGACGCAAGATCACTGGAAAGCCACTTCTGGTCGCCTCGGCGGCGGCTGTACTCGCGGTGGGCTGTGGCACCGGCAAGGGCGGCATCGTCACCGGAAACCTGATGCCTCCTCCGACCGTGGAGCTGTGCGTGTCGGTCACCCCTGAGTCAGCCACCATCACGCTCAACGGCGAGCCGTTCACGGCCGGCTGCGTCGAGAGCTACGAGGGATCCCCGGCGACGCTGGTGGTGTCGGCTCCCGGCTACGTCTCCCAGACCCTCGAGCATCGCCACGGCGACATCGCCCAGGTCACGGTGGTGCTCGAAGCCGAGCCGGTGTTGCCCGAGCCCGACATCGACCTGCCGCCACCACCGCCGCCGCCACCACCGGTCGGCAATCTCATGCCACCCCCCGACCTGGAGATTCCTCCGGTCGACCTTCCCGATCCGCCAGAATGAGCGAGGAACTCTTCGAGCTCGAGCTCCTCGGCGGGGCGGTTGAGCGCGCTTACCGAGCGCAGCGGCCCGAGGTCGAGGCCATGCCCTGGGGCACCATCGATCCGAGTCTGTACCCGGAAGATCTGGTGCGCGCGGCGCAGAAGTCGTGGACGGGCGCGGCTTTTCAGGAGCACCGAACCGGGGCGGCCTGTGCCGCGACCCTGCAGTCGCTGATCGAGGCGCGAGCCCCCCTGGACCTGATTGCCCTCGCGAGTCGCTTTCCGCTCGATGAGATGGTGCACGTCGAGCTCTGCTCGCGATTGGCGATGGAGTTCGGCGGCGGTGTCTCCATCGTCTACGAGCCCGATGCGATGGTGGCGACCGTTGGTCAGGGCGAGGAGCCACTGCTCAAGGCGTCACATCAGGTGGTGGCCTTCTTCTGTGTAGGCGAGGCGTTGTCGATCCCACTGCTGCATGGAACCTGGAAGGCGTGTACCCATCCGCTGACCCGAGCGGTGCTCAAGCGCATCGTGCAAGACGAGGCAGACCACGGGACCTTCGGCTGGGCGTACCTAGACTGGGTACTGCCCCATCTCGAGCCCGACGACCTGGTGGCCCTCGGCAAGACCGCCGACTTTGCGATTGACGGCGTCAAGGCCAACTGGGACGCGATTCGCGCCCGTCCCGCCGCTGAGACCGCGCATGTGCACGACCTGGGCTGGATGCAGACCGATGCCTACCTCGAGCTGGCGCAGCGCTCACTCGAGCGGCAGGTGATTCGCCCGCTGCAAGCCCGGGGCATTCCGATTCAGTCGTCGAGCGCCCACTGACGCGCTTCGCGATGGGGCCACATGCGCTGGCGGCCCTGCGCATTGTGGTCGCTGTACTCTGGCTGATCCTCCCGGCGGTTCGCACTTCCCCCGGCTGGGCCGAGATTCCTGCTGTGTCGATGCCATGGGGCTCGGCTTGGTTGCTGCCGTGGCTGGACACGTCAGTGGCACGCGTCGCCCAGGCCGGAGTCTGGCTCGGTGCTTCTCTTGGACTGCTCGGGGTGGGGGCGCGCTTCGGCTTTGCACTCGTCACGCTGTGTGGCGCGTATCTGCTGGCGATTCCCCAGTTTCACGGAGGCGTGCAGCACTACCACCACCTGCTCTGGTTTGCGGCCTTGTTGGCGGTGAGTCCCGCATCGGATGCGTGGACCGCGCGTCGGTGGCGTCCCGTGTCCGGCCGGTCGGTGGGGTGGGGGGTGCCGACCCACATCGCGTGGCTGCTACTTGCGCTGATCTACTTCTTTCCGGGAGTGCACAAGCTGCGGGTGCAGGGACTCGACTGGGCCGGCGACAACCTCACGCTGCTGCTGTACTGGAAGTGGGCGCAGAGCTGGGACTTCGTGCCGCTTACCCGCATCGACCGGTGGCCCACCTTGCTTTGGCTCGGGGGATTGGCGGTGCTGGCCTTCGAGATTGGCGCCCCGCTGTGGATCGCGACCCGTCGGCTTCGCCTGGTGTTCGTCTGCATCACCGGCCTGTTTCACCTCGCCACCATGCTCTGGTTCAACATCGAGTTCTGGGTGCTGTGGGTGTGCTTCATCGTGATGTGGCCCTTCGCTGAGCCCGATGACAAGCCGGTGAAGCGTCCATTTCGGCCGGCGGTGGCGATGGGAGGGGTCTTGCTCGGTGGTGTGCTGCTGAGTGGGCTCACCGCCACCACACAGGGCTGGCCCTTCGCTTGTTACCCGACCTTTGAGCAGCCCATCGACGAGTGGATGCCGAGCCTCGAGATTGTCGGGATCGACGCGGAGGGTGACGAATGGCCGGTACCCGAGCGGGCCTTGGCCGATGCCCAACACAGCCAGGCCTTCTACAGCGAGGTGTGGGGGCTGAGTGGCTTGTACGGCACGCGCAGTGACATCGCGGTCGAGCACTTCTGGAGACGGGTGGAGCCTCGCGAGGATGTGCAGGCCGTACTCGGAGATGCCGAGACCGTTGAGCTTCAAGCGGTGGTTCGGTCGGTGCGTCCGGGGGTCGAGGACACGCGGTCAGTGCGCGTGTTGGGGACCTTCGAGCGTGCGGCGGTGCCCTAAGCGGGCCTCCGCCGGTCTTGCGCCTAGATCTTGCGAATGATCTTGCAGATCAGTTCCGCGTAGTAGGTCACCTGCTCGGGGCCGTACACCGGGCTGAGCATCTCGTAGGCCGGGACCGTATCGGGGAAGTAGCCAGTGCGATGGGCAGGGGGATGGGTCTTGTCCACACAGATCGCATCCGTCTGATGCGAGGCATTCTCGCTCGTTCCGTAGATGTAGCCAGTGTAGACCAGCTCCCAGCCCGCGGGCACGGCCGAATCTCCCCACATCGTTGCGATCGGGGTGCTCGAGTAGAGGCGAACACCATTGAGCAGCGGGTGGTTGTACTCGCCCGTGTCCATGTGCCGCTCGAAGTACTCTTGAGGGGCGACCAAGGCTACGGGTGTCAGCTTCTGCACAGAGCCGATCTCGCCGGGTACGAAGTCCATGGGGTGCGGGCCCGGCAGCAGCAAGGGGCCGGTGATGCCACCCTCGGACCCGGAGTCGGACATGTAGCCCCAGCCTGTATCGAGGGCCGTCATTCCAGTGGGGACGTCAGTGGACCCCCAGCGAATGAAGGTCGCTCCCGGGACCGTGGCAGCCTGGGCCTCCCACAGCGCATCGATCTCGGCTCGCATGGCATCGAGCTCGGAGGAATCGCCGGGGCTGGGCTTCGCCTTGGGAGCAGCCATCGCGGGCATCGCCAAGAAGGCGCAGAGAAACATCATCATCGACTTATGCATTGTCATCATCATCTCCAAATCAGCGGCCGAGTAACCGTCCCCGCGTCGACGGTCCAGTGTGGCGACTTCTTGGCGGGACTGGAGGGACGTCGGGGCTACTCGGCGGTCGGGCCCGTCGGTTGAATGCGATCGGCGGTGGCGTAGACCACGGTGGAGGTGGAGATTGCTAGCTCTCCGAGGCCATCGCCATTTGCGTCGCCCATGGCCGCGTACCTCATACCGCTCAGGGCGACCGTTCGGCCCCGCAATGACTCGCCGGCCTGGTCGACGTCGTTCAATGTGGTCGCTAGGTCGGTGGCGCCCATGAACAAGTAGCCCGTGGTGCCACCCTCTTCGCCGACAAAGAAGTCGTCGATACCGTCGCCGTCGAGGTCAGCTCCGCCTTCGACGAAGGCCGCTGTGCCGAGGTCCAGCGTGACGTGGCCAGTGATGTCGGCCAGCGTCGGCGCCGGCTCATCGGGGTCCATACCGTCGAGGAACAGATGGACGGGCCCGTTCCGCTCGACGACGGCGAGGTCGCCATAGCCATCCCCGTTGACGTCCCCAATCGCAACGGCATCCTGAACAGCCGTAAAGCCAGAGAGCTGAAAGCCCGTGAACACATTGCTGGTGAGCGTGTCCCAGTCGTTGGACCCCGTGCGTGTGTTCGAACTCAAGAGGACCCAGAGCACGCCATTGGTGGACGAGCGACCCACTACGATGAGCTCGTCTTGGCCGTCGTGGTTCAGGTCGACAAAGGCCGGTCGCACCTGCTCGAGCTGGCCGGTGGGTATGTTGTACAACTCGAAGCCGGGCAACGCCGAGGTGCCGATGGATGCTTGGGTGTACGGACCTACATTGATGTCGCCGTTGACGACGAATGCGGTCTCGTCGTTGTCGGGGTTTCGGCTGATGAAGTAGTCGAGCTCGGGTCCGTCGTTGTAGTGACCGACGCCGAGGTTGTATCCAAAGTAGCTACGGGGTGAGGCGGCTCCGGTAATCGTGACCTTTGCGGTGTCTCGGGCGGGCACGTCGCCGGTTCGGGTACCGTCGAGAATGTAGACCGTTCCAATGGCGTTGGAGGTCAGCCGGTCGCTGGCGAGAATGTCGTGCCCGAGGTCGGGATGCGTGGCCAACATGTAGCCCATACCGCCGGATTCACCGGCGAACGAGACTCGTGCGTCGTCGGCAAGCGAGACGTCCCCGACGACGTAGTCGTGCACGTGGATTCGACCTGTCGTGGATGCGGTGGTACCGATGGCCAGTCGTCGGTCCGCGCCGTAGGTCCAGCCGATGTCCCAGATTGAGGTGCCGGTAGCGCTGAACGGGAAGCTGCCCGTGTCGAGCGCCCCGAGCCCGTCACACTCAGGGGCCGTGGTGGCGTCGCAGTCATTGATCACCCCGTCAGCGCAGATCTCCGGGGCTCCCGGGTAGGTGTTCGCGTCGTTGTCGTCGCAGTCGAGGGATGCCGGTGAATTGTCGCCGTCGTTGTCGGCGTCCACATCGGTGTCGGTGTCGGTGTCTGCATCGGCATCGGTGTCTGCATCGGCATCCGTGTCTGCATCGGCGTCGGTGTCTGCATCGGCATCCGTGTCTGCATCGGCATCCGTGTCTGCATCTGCGTCGGTGTCTGCATCTGCGTCGGTGTCGCTGTCGGACTCTGCGGTGTCACCGAAGTGCGCGTCGATCTGCGGGTCCGTCAGTAGGCATCCCGGCAGGAGCAGAAGAATCCAGAGGGAGCGCATCATTTCACCACGAAGGAGGTGGTGAGAAGGGCGGCGGATCCTGCGCCCGCTACCCATGAAGAGATGGCGAGTCCGTTGATGAGCAGCTGCCTGTCATGGGCTTGCTCTCGGGTGCCGTCCTTCCAGCCATGCCGGGTGGCCAGATTGCCCGCAAAGAGGGTGAGCGCGCCCACCCCGAGGCCCACACCGGCGATGCGAAGCCGCTTGGCCTTGCGGCCGTCGGGCAGCTCTGCAGTGGTCTGGAGCACGCGTGGATAGTCGGGGAGCGCGTCGCTTGGGTAGAGGTAGACGCTGTCGACGATCTGGCCGGCGGCGTCTGTGCGCTGGAAGAAGGTCGCGCTCGAGCCTGGACGCATCAAGCTCTGGGACCCGTCGAAAAACAGCGCACCCTCGGAGGGGGAGGGCACCTCGACGCTCTCGCCGGGAGTGGGTTCGACGCCTCGGTGGCCATGCTCCTCGGGCAGGGTCGGGCTGTAGCTGGGATCGAGGCGCGCCGCGGCGGTCAAGCTGGCCAGCACCTGCGGGCGCACGACGTCGCTGAGCCCTCCGAGAGGGTCGGTGTTCACGGCACGAAAGCGATGGTAGCGGGCGGCCAGCGACGGGCTTGCCGGCTCGGTCAGGCAGCTGACGCCGTCGACGATCCAGGTGTCGATGTCAGGCAGCTGGCCAATCTCGTCGAAGATGACCGGGTACAGCGCCTCGGCCTCGGCCAGGCGCTTTCCGGCGACCTCGGTGGTGGTGCCCAAGCTAGCGTAGTCGGGGCAGTCGCCGGCCATGGCGAGCTGCGGCAGCAAGAGTAGGGGGGCGAGTCTCAGCACCAGGCGGCTCCGTCGGCTCGGAGCATAGCAGGCGACTAGGGCTCGACGACGGTCAGATGGCAGGCCTGTGAGCGAGACTGGCAGGTGGCCTTCAGTCCCTGCCCGGCGGTCACGGTCTTCGAGCCCATCGGAAGGGTCTTGTCGCCGACCTTGAAGAACAACTTGTACTCGCCGGGGGCGAGGCTGCCGCCCGGACGTACGTAGCGGCCGCCATCCGCAGGGGCGAGATAGGCGCTGTCTCCCGCATCGTGGCCAGAGAGGACGAAGCTTCCCGTGGTCGGCGCTTTCGGTGCAGGACGTGTGACTGGGGCGGGCCGGGGCTTGGGGGTCACGACGATCTCTGGCTCGACCACCGGCTGAGGCGTTGGGGCGGGAGAGGGCGCTACCGCGGGCCTGACGGGCGCAGGCACCGGCCTGGCTGCGGGCTCCTCGATGGGCTCTGGTGCGGGCGCTGCGGCTGTGGGCTCTGGCGCGGGTCGCGCTTCCGTCGGCTCTGCCGTGCCCACTGGAGGAAGCTCCGCGGCCGCGGGGGTCTCGACCGTCGGCGGCGCGTCCACAATCTCGGCCTCGGGACTCGGCCATCGCGTGACGAGAAAGGCCAGGCCGAGCAACCCCACCACGCCCATCGCCGCGCCAAGCGCGAGCACGATCCATGGGCCCTTGTTCGAAGAGGACTCCGACGGGCTGTCCACGCCCATGCCCGGCGTCAGCGTGTGGCCGGAGGTCTTTGCCTTTCCGGACGGCTCGACCCAGGTGTTCATCGACCCGGATGGCTCCGAGAAGGGCTGGGACGTCGTCGCGTACTTGTCGAGCATCGTCGGGTCCCACGCGCCCGAGCTCGTTCGGCCCTCGTGCGGTGCCGCGGGCACATGCTCGACGCCAAGCCAGAGCGCTCGAAGCTTCTCAACCGAAGCGACCCGTTCGTCGACGTCGATGATCAGAGCCGCTTCCACCGCTTTGACCATGCGCTCGGGAAGCTCGGGACGCATCTCCGTCAGGGGCTTGTACGCTCCGGTCGTCACCGACGCGAAGATCTCGAAGGTATCGGAGCCATCGAAGGGCACGGTGCCGGTGAGCATCTCGTAGAAGATCACGCCAAGCGCCCAGATGTCGCTGCGTTCGTCGACGTGCTTTGTGCTGCGGATCTGCTCCGGGGACATGTAGTGAGCCGTGCCCATCATCGCGCCAGAACGGGTCGCGCGGACGCCGGTGTCTCCCGTGCCGCCATCGAGGGCCTTGACCAGA
>JAGSGY010000090.1 GCA_023954855.1 Pseudomonadota bacterium
GTCGCCCGCATCGAGCTCGTCGACCATGCGCTGCGTGCTCACACCGGTGACCGCGTCGCCTGCGAGCAGGGCCGCCTGAATCGGCGCGGCCCCACGCCAGCGCGGAAGCAGCGAGGCGTGCACGTTCACGCAGCCGTACTTGGGGGCGGTGAGCAGCTGCTCGGTGAGGATGCGCCCGTAGGCGACGACCACGGCGACGTCCGCCTCGAGGCCGCAGTAGCGGGTGGGAAAGCTGCCGGAGCGAATCGCCCGGGGCTGCGAGGTGGGCAGGCCGAGCTCGCGTGCCTTCTGAATCACCGGGGGCGAGGTGAGCTTCTGCCCGCGACCTGACTTGCGGTCCGGCTGCGACACGACGAGCACGACCTCATGGCCGGCCTCGACGATGGCTTCGAGGGTGGGCACCGCGAAGTCCGGGGTTCCCATGAAGATGACGCGCATACCGCTCCCAGAAGGCAGCCCGCCTAACCGAGACGGGCTCGCTCCGCCTGTGAGCATGCGGTGCCAATGGTGAGCTGCGCGGCTGTACGCGGAGCGTTCCTACTTGGCGTAGGCGGGAGCCTTGAGCTTCTTCATCTTGCGAATCCAGCGGCCGCGCTTGAAGGTGCTCACTCGGTCGAGGAGCACCGTGCCCTCGAGGTGGTCGAGCTCGTGCTGCACGATGACGGCCTCGTACTCCTCGAACTGCTCGCTCTGCTTGTCGCCCGTGGCGGCGTCTTGCCACTCGACGGTGATGACGTTGGCGCGCTGCACCCAGACCTCGAGGTCGGGCACGGACAGGCAGGTCTCTTGCCAGTCGATCGTCTCTTTGCTGCGCTTGGTGATCTCGGGATTCACCATGCGAAACAGCCGGGTGCCGCGCTCGTCGCCGGACGAGGAGTCGATCACGACGACGCGCCGACCGTCCTCGACCTGAGGGGCGGCGAGGCCCACGCCGGGTGCGGCGTACATGGTCTCAGCCATGTCCGAGGTGAGCTTCTCGAGCTCCGCACCGAACTCGTGCGGCTGCACCTCGCGAGCGCGAGCTGAGAGCACGGGGTGGGGGGCGGTGATGATGGGAAGAACGGCCATGACTTCGCTCCGGAATGCCGGAGATAACGCACCCACGGGCCTCAGACGAGCTTGGAGCCCAGCGCTTTGAAGCCGGCAGCGAAGAAGGCGCGTAGCAGCATGTCCGACGCGGCTTCGGGGCCCTTGGGCTCGTAGGTCGCCTCGATGGTGATCGTCGAACCCTCGTCCGCGTCGGCCACAGTCCAGGTGGCGCGGTAGTCGCGAACCGGCATGGGGCTGCGGTCGACGACATAGGTGTAGGAACGCTCGCCTTCCTCGACGAGCCGCTCCACGGCAGCCATCGCACCAAAGCCCATGGTGCGGACCTTGCCCTCTTCGGTGAGCTCGAGATTCGGAACCATCGGGTGCCAGTCGGCGAGTGCACCGAAGCCAACGGCGCCCCAAAGTGTCTCGGCGCTGACGGGGTAGCTCTGCTCGATTCGAAGAGTGGCCATGGAACCTCCGGGCGCAGCCTACCTAGCTTCACTGACAGGCGCCAGCGAGGAGTGCGTCCGCATTTGTGGCCACCGGTGTCGTCGTGGATGAGGTAGGATTGACGCCTATTGTCGGGTGCAAGATGCCACTCCGTGAGGACATCGATGGTTTGAGGTGGACCGGCGTCGTCGGCGGAGAGGGGCGACTGCACCCCGAGTCGCTGGTGGCATGGTCCACGGGTATGGGCCTGCTCGCTTTTCTCGGCGCTGGCTCGAGCTTCCTGCTCATGCTGGTGCTGCGGTTCAGCGATCTCGACGCCTTTGGCTGGGGCGAGGTCGGTGTCGCCGTTGGCGTGTTGTGCACCTGGCTGCTGGGGCTGGCGATGACCTTGCTCATGGCGGCGCGCTCGGTGATGAGCTTGGTCCACTACGAGGTCGAGCTCCACGTCACCGATCGGGGCATAGGTGTACGCCTCGCCTCGCCGCTCCCTTGGGAGGTGGTGGCTGCCCGCGTCAACTGGCCTGGTCTCTGGCAGGGGCTGGTCTTCGCCGTTCCCTGGGAAGAGGTGGGCTACGTCGAGGTGAAGCCGTCCACGGGTGAGGTGGTCTTGGTGGGGTCCTGTGGGGAGCAGTGCTTTCGGCTCATCGATGCATCGGCTCCAGATCTCTGGGACCTCCGCGAAGTGGCCGTCAATGCGCATCGAGTGGCGCTACTCGCGCGACCCGACCAGCCTCCCGAGCCCTGGCGAGCGCTGCCTCATCGCGTGGAGCCCGTGCCCTGGAGCCAGACAGTCGGAAACCTCGCGCGGCTGCGGATGGGAGCGGCGGGCGTGAGCGCCACGGCCCTTCCCCGTGGCAACTCGTTGGCGACGGTCGAGGCCCTGCGCCGTCGGATTGGACGCTAGCGGGCCGGCCAGGTCCAGGCTGGCGTCGACAGCAGGTCTTGGCCGACAATCTTCGTCTCGCCCATCTCTTTAGTCAGCACGTGGTGCTCGGCCCGTTGCGCGTCTGAGAGCACCGCGGCGAGCTCCGTCGAGTGCGTCACGACCCAGATCTGCGACTGGCGGCTCGCGCGCAAGATCAAGCGTCCGAGTGCGGGCAACAGGTCACGGTGGAGGCTGGCTTCGGGCTCGTTGAGCACCATGAGCTCGGGCGGGTAGGGGCTCGACAGGGCGGCGGCCCACATCAGGTAGCGCAGCGTGCCCTCCGAGAGCTCTGCGGACTTCAGCGGGCGCAGCATGCCGGGTTGGTGCACGACGGCCTGCATCAGCGTCTCGCCGAGGACCTCGACCTCGGTGCCGGGGAACGCATCGGCGATGGCGGCGTGGAAGGGGTCACGGGCATCGGTCGTTTCGATGGTGGCGATGCACGCGGCGAGATCGCTTCCGTCGTGAGCGAGCACGGGGGTCCACGTGCCGACCTGTGGCCTGCGGGCGGGCGCTTCTCGATCCGCCCGCATGTGGTCGTAGAAGCGCCAGGAGCGAATTCGGTCGCGCAGGGTCAACACTTCCGGCGCGCGCTCCGGGTCGGCGACGCGGGTGAGGACGCTCTCGAACATCGGCAGGTTGGTGGTCAGGTCGGACCACGCGCCTTCGTCGCTCGAGATCTGCACGATGTTGCGCTTGCGGTCGGTGAGCAGGCTGTGGCGAGTCAGCTTCTCGCCAGCCCAAATGGACTCCCGTTTGATCTCGGGGTCGAGGCTGAATGCGCTTGCGCCCGGTGGCGGCAGTCCGAGCTCGATGGCGTAGCCGAAGTCGTCGCTGGTGAAGCCGAGACGGAGGCGAACCGGGTGCTTGCGTACCGTCCCCTGTGCACGGCCGCTCTGTCGCATTCCGGCGCTGATCTTCTCGGGCCCAGCCCACAGGGTCGACGGCATGCCGCCCTCTCGGGCGAGCGAGGCGACCAGCTGGCCATTCGCGGTGTCCGAGAGAAGGCGCAGGCACCTGTAGAGGCTGGACTTTCCGACGCCATTCGCGCCCGTCACCACGGTGAGGTTGCCAAGGGGCACCGCGAGCTCGCGAAGAGAGCGGTAGTTCGAGACGGCGAGAGTGTGCAGCATCGGAGTGCTCTTAGCCTGTGCGACGGCGTTCGCGATCGCCGAAGAATCAGCGCGATTCTGGACTTGTTCCATTCTGTCACCCGGCATAGTCTTCGCAATTCGTAAGGAGGCCGTCATTCAGGAACAGTGGCTATCTGCGCTGGTCTTCTTGGGCCTCGCACTCGCCGTGCCCATGTCGATGCTTGTCGGTGCATGGGTGGTTCGCGTCCGCGCCAAGACCAACGTGGCCGCGAAGTACGACACCTACGAATGCGGCGAGGAGCCGGATGGCTCCGCCTGGGTGCGCTTTCACCCTCGCTACTACATCGTCGCCCTGGTGTTCGTACTCTTCGACGTCGAAGCGGCCTTCCTGTTTCCCTGGGCGCTCACTCTCCGCGAGCTCGGCACGCTCGCCTTGGTCGAGATGTTCGTCTTCGTGGGCGTCCTGCTGATCGGCTGGGGCTACGCCCTGCGCAAGGGAGCGCTGTCATGGCAGTAGACGAAGGGCCTCGTAACTACGAGCACCCGGCTTACGATTACCTCGAGCAGATGCCCGGCTTGTCGCTCGCGATGACGACGGTCGACAAGGTGCTCGAGTGGTCCGCGACGAACAGCTTGTGGATCTTCCCGATGGCCACGAGCTGTTGCGCCATCGAGTTCATCACCGCCGCTGCATCGCGCGTCGACATCGACCAGATCGGCTCGGTGGTTCGGCCGACCCCGCGGCACTGCGACGTCATGATCGTCGCGGGAACCATCACCGTGAAGATGGCCCCCCGCGTCAAGAAGCTCTGGGAGCAGATGCCCGAGCCGAAGTGGTGCATTGCCATGGGTTCGTGCGCCATCTCGGGCGACTTCTACCGCGACATCTACTCGGTGGTTCCGGGCATCGACACGGTCGTCCCCGTCGATGTGTACATCCCCGGCTGTCCGCCGAACCCAGACCAGGTGCTGCTCGGCCTTCAGCGCCTGCAAGACAAGATCCGCTCTCAGCGTGACGGCGTGTCGACCGAGCCCGAGACCCGGCCCGAGACCGCGAAGATGATTCTCCCCGCCAACAAGCGCGTGGGCGATCCCGATCGAGACCCACTGTTGACCGATGCGCAGCACGATGCATCGCGCAACCTTGGCGTAGGCACCAATACCGACCGCGCGAAGGATGCGCGTCCGATTGGCGCGATTACCGAGGACGAGGCGGCCAACGTGCGCGGAACGGTGGACGACAAGTGAGCATCTACGAACAGCTTCGCGAGCGCTTCGACCTGCCAGAGGAGCCCCCCGAGGGCGAGCCGGTGGTCATTCCGGTCGACCAGCATGTGGCCTTCGCCACCGCCTTGAAAGAGGCCGGTTTCACCCTCTACGTGACGGTGTGTGCCGCGCACTTCCCCTCGGTTCAGCCCAAGGCCAAGAAGGGCGAAGAGCCGCCGCCGATGACGACCGAGGCCTGGGAGGTCGCGACGGTGTTGCGCAGCGTGGGCACGGGCTCCGAGACCTTCGCCTGGCGCGTGCGCGTCGAGCGGCCGGTCGTTCCCACCCTGTACAGCTTGTTCGCCGGCGCCGATTGGCAAGAGCGCGAGCAGTACGACCTGGTCGGCGTGGTGTTCGAGAACCACCCCGACATGCGCCGCCTGATGATGCCCGAGGACTGGGACGGACACCCCCTCCGCAAGGACTACGCGATTGATACCCGCGTAGCGCCGTGGCGCTGATGAGGACCTTCCCCGCCCGCGTCGATCCGCACTTCGACATCGAAGAGTACGATCCCGAAGCCGACTTGATGGCGCTGAACATGGGGCCCCAGCACCCCTCGACCCACGGCGTGTTTCGCATCAAGCTGTTCCTCGACGGCGAGACCATCGTCAAGGCCGTCGGCTACCCCGGCTACCTGCACCGCGGCGTCGAGAAGCTCTGCGAGAAGCTGACCTACGTTCAGATCACGCCGATCTTCGACAAGCACGACTACGTCGCGCCGATGACCAACGAGCAAGCGGTCAACATGGCCTTCGAGAAGCTGCTCGGCCTCGAAGTTCCGATGCGTGCGCGCGTGCTGCGCACCATTCTCGCGGAGCTTCAGCGCATCGCCAGTCACCTGCTCTGGCTCGGCACCTTCACGCTCGACATTGGCGGAACCATCGGCGGCGGCGCGTCGCTGATGATGTACACCTTCCGCGAGCGCGAGATGATTCTCGACCTGTTCGAGATGCTCACCGGCTGCCGCTTCCACTACAACACCCACTCGCCCGGCGGTAACCGCCACGACATCCCCGAAGGGTGGGAGACCGCGGTCAAGGCGGTGCTCGACGCGATCGAGCCGCGTTTGGACGAGTACGACGCGCTCTGCGACAACGACATCTTCTTGGTTCGCACCAAGGACATCGGTGTCTTGCCGCCCGACCTGGCCCTCGAGCTGGGTCAGACCGGACCCGTGCTTCGCGGATCGGGCATCGACCACGATCTACGCCGCGACGCGCCTTACCACGCTTACGACCTCGTCAACGTGAAGGTCGCGGTCGACGACGGCTGTGACTGCCTGGCTCGCTACCGGGTCCGCGTGGCCGAGATGCGCGAGAGCTTGCGCTTGGTTCGCGAGCTGCTGACGATGATTCCCGGCGGACCGATCATCGGCTCGAAGCCGATCAAGAGCCTGGTGCAGTTCAAGGCTGCGAAGGGTCAGGTCTACGTCGGCATCGAGACCCCTCGCGGCGAGCTCGGAACCTACTTGATTGGCGGTGGTGACCAGCGCGGTGCCGCTCCGTACCGCCTGAAGATCCGGCCGCCCTCGCTTCACGCCGTGGCTGCCGTCGAATACCTGCTTCCGGGCCACATGCTCAGCGACGTGGTCACCGTGCTCGGCTCACTCGACCCGATCATGGGTGAGGTGGACCGATGAGTCCGGTCGTACACGCACTGGTCATCGGCATTCCGCTCGTCACCTTCCTGATGGGTGGCGCAGCCGTCGCGACGTGGTGGGAACGCCGCTTCGCTGGTCGTATGCAGACCCGCTTCGGTCCGAACCGCGTCGGTCCCGCCGGCCTGCTGCAGCCCGTCGCCGACGCGCTCAAGATGATGCAGAAAGAGGACATCGTGCCCCGCGACGCGGACCGCACCTTGTTCAACCTCGCGCCGCTGTTTCCGCCGTTCCTGGTCATCGCTTCCGCGGCGGTGATTCCGTTTGCGGCGACCGTCGGTACCGATGGGGCCTTCGAGGCGACCGGCGCTGTTGCAGCCCTCGACATCGGCATTCTCTGGGTCATGTCCCTGGCCGGCCTGATGGTCTTCCCGGTGTGGATTGCCGGCTGGGCGGCGAACAACAAGTACACCTTGCTCTCGGGCATGCGCATGGTGGCGCAGGGCATCTCCTACGAGATCCCGATGATCATGACGGCCATGGTGCCGGTGATCTTCGCGGGCAGCCTGAGCCTCTCGGACATCGTCGCCTACCAAGATGCCAACGGCTGGAACGCGCTGTCGCTATCGCCGTCGGCGCTGGTCGGCGCAGTGGCCGCGCTGGTGTTCTTCCTCGCCTCGCTGGCAGAGGCCAACCGCATTCCCTTCGACATTCCCGAGGCCGAGAGCGAGCTGATCGCCGGCGTCATGGTCGAGTACACGGGCATCAAGTTCGGCATCTTCATGCTCGCCGAGTACCTGCACACCATCGTGGCCAGCGCGCTCACGGCGGTGCTGTTCTTCGGCGGCCCGTCGGGTCCCGGCCCCGAGTTCCTCGGTATCGCCTGGATGCTCGGCAAGACCGGTGCATTGTTCGTGCTGATCTACTGGATTCGTTGGTCGCTGTACCGACTGCGGTCTGACCAGCTGATGGACCTGTGCTGGCGCGTTCTCGTGCCCCTGTCGCTGTTTCTGGTCATGGCTGCCGCCGTGCTCGTCGCCGGAGGCTTCGCATGAGCAGTGTCGGACTCAACTGGATCTGGCAGAGCACGCGCGCCCTCTGGGTGACGGGCAAGCACCTGTTTCAGCCGTACACGACCGAGGGGATTCGTCCTGCCGAGTCGCGTGCACCCCGCTACCGCGCCTCTTTCGCGCTGGTACACAACGAGCACGGCGAAGAGGCCTGCATTGGCTGCAAGCTGTGCGAGAAGATCTGTCCCTCGGACATCATCACGGTCACGGCCGGGCCGAAGTCGCTGTCCGAGGCCACGGGCAAGAAGCGCGGCACCTGCGAGGACTTCGTTCTCGACCTGCAGGCCTGCATCGTCTGTGAGCTCTGCGTTCAGGTCTGTCCCGTCGACGCCATCGTGATGGTCCGCGAGCAGGAGCAGCCCGGCTACTCCCGCGAGGACCTCGTACTCACGATGGACAAGCTCTACGCCAACGAGCACGACAAGGCGCTCTACTGGGGCTCGGGCTCCGCGCTCATGGAGATGCAGAATCCCAAGAAGGAGGCGTCGTCATGATTGCCCTCGCCCTTCTCTCGGGAGTCATGCTGTCCTCGGCGCTGATGGTCGTGCGTTCGCTGAACCTCGTGCACAGCGTGCTCTGGCTCGCAGTGACGCTGATCTCGACGGCCGGCATCTTCGTGATTCTCGGCGCACCCTTCCTCGCCGGCATCCAGCTGATGCTCTACACCGGCGGCATCATCACGCTGATGCTGTTCGGCGTCATGCTCACCGGAAAGCAGACCGGCATCGAGATCCCGAACACCAGCGACGGCCAGCTCGCCGGCGCGGGTGCGGCCCTCGCGTTTCTCGCGCCCACGCTCTACGCCATCTGGTCGGTCGATGACTTTGGCCCGGCGCTTGGCCCGGTCGACGCAAAGGTGCTCGGCACCGCATTCCTCGGACCCCACCTCATCGCCTTCGAGGCGCTCTCGGTCTTGCTGCTCGCAGCGATGATCGGCGCCATCGTGCTGGTGCGGAGGAAGGACCCATGACTCAGGTCGTTCTCACCATCGCCGCCGTGCTCTTTGCGCTCGGCATCTACGGCGTCACCACGCGAAGGAACGCGATTGGCATCCTGCTCTCTGTCGAGCTGATGGCCAATGCCGTGAACCTCAACCTGATCGCGTTTGCCCAGACCCTGGGCAGCGACGGACAGACCTTCGCGCTGTTCTCGATCGCACTGACCGTCGCTGAAGTCGTCGTCGGTCTGGCGCTCGTCGTCCTCCTTTACCGCACACGCAAGGGCATCGACATCGACCTCGCAAGCGATCTGCGCTCATGACCACTGCAGCAACCCTCGGACTCGTGGCGGTGCTCGGGCCACTGGTGGTCGCGCTCTTGCTCGCGGTGAACGGGCCGGTCCGTCGCACGGGCGTCGGAGCGGGCGCGCTTTCGGTGCTCGCTGCCATTGCGAACCTCGTCGCGGCCCTGATGCTCGCGAACAGCTGGTGGGGCGAGCACGAGCTCGTCGACTCGACCGAGTGGGTCTGGCTGATCGCGAATGGCGAGACCATCGCCACGGTCGGCGTGACCATCGATGGCATCAGCGCCTCGATGCTCGCGGTCGTGGCCGTCGTCGCCCTCTGCGTCCAGGTGTTCTCCTGGTCCTACCTCTCCGATGAGCCCAAGGCAGACTTCGGCCGCTACTACATGTGGCAGTCGCTGTTCCTGTTCTCGATGAACGCGCTGGTGCTGGCTCCGAACCTGCTTCAGCTGTTCATGGCCTGGGAGTTGGTCGGCGTCTGCAGCTACCTGCTGATTGGCTACTGGTACACCAAGCCGTCTGCTGCCAAGGCGGCCGTCAAGGCGTTCTGGATGACCAAGCTCGCCGATATGGGCCTGATGATCGGCTTGATCATCCAGTACCGCGTCACCGGTGGCTTCGGATTTCACGAGGCCGATGCGGTCGCACTCGGCGCCTCGGTCGGCGTGGTGACGTTCTGCTACTTCATCGCGGTGATGGGCAAGAGCGCGCAGTTCCCGCTGCACATCTGGCTGCCCGACGCGATGGAGGGCCCCACTCCGGTCTCGGCGCTGCTCCACGCAGCGACCATGGTGGCCGCAGGTGTGTACCTGATGGTGCGCGGCTGGCCGCTCTTCGATCTCGCCGAAGACACCCGCCTGTTCATGGCCCTGATTGGTGGCACCACGGCGATCTTCGCCGCGAGCGTGGCCATCGTGCAGACCGACATCAAGAAGGTCCTCGCATACTCGACCTCGTCGCAGCTCGGGTACATGGTCGCGGCCCTCGGCGCTGGCGACATGATCGCCGGCTACTACCACCTGACGACGCACGCCTTCTTCAAAGCGCTGCTGTTCCTCGCTGCGGGTTCGGTGATTCACGCCGTGCACAGCAACGAGCTGTCGAACATGGGCGGCTTGGCCAAGAAGATGCCGCTCACGGCGGGCACCTTCATCATCGGCACTCTCGCCCTCACGGGCACGCCGGGTTTCGCCGGTTTCTTCAGCAAGGACCTCGTGCTCGAGGCGCTGCTGCACGGTGCCGAGCGCAACCCGGTGCTGTGGATTCCGCTGGCCTGCTGCCTGATCGCGGCGGGGCTGACCTCCTACTACATGTTCAAGGTCGTCTTCCTGGCCTTCTTCGGCGAGCCCTCCGAGGCGGCCGGACACGCACATGAAGGCGGCATCGCGCTCAGCGCACCGTTGGTGCTGCTCGCGGTCCTCTCGATTGGGGCGGGCATTCCCGTGATGGGCGCGCTCACCTCGCAGTGGGGCCACGAGGCGCACTTCCACGTGTCTCCGATTGGCCTGGCTGGAACGAGCGCGATGTTGCTCGGTCTCGGCGCGGCGGTCCAGCTGCACTACCGCGGTGGCTCGTTGCCGGGTGTCGCGGCCTTGGCTCCTGTGGGCAACATCGCACGGTCCGAGGCGGTCGATAAGGCCTGGCGCGTCGCCTACAAGCAGGGGCTTCGTACCCTCGCTGCCGGTGTGTCCTGGTTTGACCGCTACGTCATCGACGGCTTGGTGAATCTCTCTGGTGTCGCGCTGCTGCTCGGAGCCGGAAGGCTGCGGGCGGTGCAGACCGGAAAAGGCGGAGACTACGTGTACGCCGTGCTTCTGGGTGTCATCGTTCTCGCGGCCTGGACCGCAGTGGTGAGCGCATGACCCCCGAGATGATTGTCAGCGCAGGGCAGGCTTCTACCGCCGCAGGCGGCTTTGGCTGGTTGTCGCTGATCGTGCTCGCGCCCTTTGTGGCCGCGGTCATCATCGGTCTGCTTCCCGAGCGCTTCGAGAACGCGATTCGCAATGTCGCCCTCGCGGGAGCCACCGTCTCGTTCGGCGGGTCGGTGTTCGTGGCCTTGGGCTACGACCGCACTCGCGGTGGGCTGCAGTTCGTCGAGGACTTCCCGATCGTGGAGTCGCTCGGCATTCGCTGGTCGCTCGCTGCCGATGGCTGGAGCGTTGTTCTGCTGTTGCTCACCGGCGTGATCATCTACGCGGGTGTGTGGGCCTCCTGGACCCTCGAGAGCCGCGCGAAGGAGTTCTTCGTACTGCTGCTTGTGCTCGTCGCCGGCGTGTTTGGCGTCTTCGTCGCGCAGGACCTGTTCCTGTTCTTCCTGCTCTACGAGATCGCGGTGCTTCCGATGTACCTGCTGATCGGCATCTGGGGCAGCTCGAACAAGGTCGCCGAAGCCGGGCCCTTCGCCCTGGTGTTCCGCGTGCTCGACGTCGGCGGCAAGGAATACGCCGCCATGAAGCTCACCCTGATGCTGCTCGCGGGCTCGGCGCTGATCCTCGCCGCGATGCTCGGCATGTACTGGGAAGCGGGCAACACCTTCAACCTGACCGAGCTCGCCGAGACTGAGTTCTCGTCCACGCTGCAGTTCCTGGCCTTCCCGGCGCTGTGGATTGGTTTTGGCACGCTCGCGGGCCTGTTCCCGTTCCACACCTGGTCGCCCGATGGCCACGCCGCCGCACCCACCGCGGTGTCGATGCTGCATGCCGGCGTGCTCATGAAGCTCGGCGCCTTCGGCGTGATTCGCATCGGCATGATGCTGCTTCCCGAGGGCGCGCAGTACTGGGCGTTCTGGGTCGGTACCGTCGCCGTCATCAACGTGCTCTACGGCGCGCTGTCGGCCATGGCTCAGACCGACCTCAAGTACATCATCGCCTACAGCTCTGTCTCGCACATGGGCATCGTCTTGCTCGGTGCGGCGACGCTGACGACGAACGGCTGGAATGGCGCCATCTACCAGATGGTCGCTCACGGCGTGATGACCGGCCTGTTCTTTGCGCTGGTCGGCCTGGTCTACGGACGCGCACACAGCCGCTACATTCCTGGGATGGGTGGCTTCGTGAAGCCGATGCCCTTCGTGGCTGCGGCCTTCACCCTCGCGGCACTCTCATCGCTCGGCTTGCCCGGTACCGCCGGCTTCGTCGCCGAGTGGCTCGTGTTCCTCGGCGCGTACGAGTCGGCCCACTGGTGGTGGACCTTCCCGGCCCTGCTCGGCGCCTTCATCACCGCGGTCTACGTGCTCGCCGGTGTGCGTTCCATCTTCTACGGCGAAGGCCCGCCCGACACCTTCCATGACCTCGAGGATGCCGTCGATAGTGAGCGCATAGCGCTCTGGATCCTCGGCGCCTGCATCGTGATTCTCGGTGTCGTCCCCGGTGTGTTGATGATCTTCATCGACCCGACCACCGCCCTCTACCTACCCACGGCGCTCCGATGATGGTCGACCTGCTCGCACCGCTCGCTGCAGACGCCATCCTCGTGATTGGCGCGCTCTCGCTGTTGCTCGTGGACCTGATCTTGCCGCCCGGCGAGAAGCGGATCCTCGGCTACGGAACCATTGGCGTGTTGCTCGCCGCCCTCATCTCGACCTTCGCACTCGACCTGTCCGGCGAAGCCGTCGGCGGCGCCTACGAAGGCGATGCGCTCGCGCTGTTCTTCAAGCGCGGCTTCTACGTCTCGGCGATTCTCGCGAGCCTCGCGAGCCTCGACTTCGGCGCGAAGATCTGGCCGCGCCGCCAAGGTGAGTACTTCCAGCTGCTTCTGTACAGCGTGCTCGGCATGAGCCTGCTCGCCGGCGTCCGCGACTTGCTGCTGCTGGCCGTGGCCTTCGAGCTGATGGGCGTTCCGCTGTACGCGATGGCCGCCTTCTCGCGGAAGGACAAGCTCGCCGTCGAAGGTGGGCTCAAGCTCTATCTCACGGGTGCTGTGTCCTCTGCGGTGACGCTGTACGGCATGTCGATGCTCTTTGGCGCGTCTGGCAGCACCAACCTCGCTGAGATCGCCTCTGCGCCGTCGTCTCCGATGCTGGCGATGGGCGTTGCGCTCACCCTGGCCGGCATGGGCTTCAAGCTCGGTGTCGCCCCGTTCCACATGTGGGTGCCCGACACCTACCGCGGCTCACCGCCGCCGTTCGTGGTGCTGGTGGCGGTCGCGCCGAAGATTGCCGGTATTGCCGCGCTCACGCGACTGCTTCTCGCCGGTGACGGTGCGCTGCTCGACAGCGTGTCTGAGCTGCTCCTGCTGCTCGCCTGGTTCACGGTCATCGTGGGCAACGTCATGGCCTTGCCCCAGGACAGCGTGCGACGCCTGCTCGGCTTCTCGGGCGTGGGGCATATGGGCCTGCTGCTGCTCGGCTTGACCACCGGAACGGCCGAGGGCATCGCGGCGATGCTGTTCTACGTCGCCGGCTACATCTTCACGACGGCTGGCGCCCTGCTCGTGCTCTCCGCTGTTGCCGATGAAGACGGCAACGACGGCCTCGCGCGCTTTGCCGGACTGTCCCAGCGCAGCGGCTTCCTCGCGTTTGCGATGCTGGTCTTCCTGCTCTCGCTCGGCGGCATCCCGTTCGTGGTCGGCTTCTGGGCCAAGCTCTACTTGTTCCTCGCCGCTTGGGGCGCCGGATACCAGCTGTCGGTGCTGTTTATCGCTCTCGTCGGCGTGATCGGGCTCTACTACTACCTGCGCGTGTCGCGGGCGATGTACATGACCGAGCCGACTGTCGAGGGGCCGATCAGTGTGGACCTCGGCACCCAGCTCGCGATTGCGCTCTGCCTGGTGTTCGTGGTCGGCATGGGCCTGGTTCCGCAGCCCTTCGTGGCCGTTGCCGAGACCGCCGCTTCGGTGCTCCGCTAGGCCAAAAAGAAGGGCGGCCTCGAGAGGTCCGCCCTTGGTTACCGGTGCGTGTGAGCTACCAGAACGACACCATGTCGAACTCGGCGACGAGTGCGGCCACGCCCGCCGCGGGAATCGTCGTCACGTCATCGATGAGATCGGCGCCGCCGAGGCCTCGCTTTGCCAGGTCTTCGCTGATCGCGAACACGCGGCCACCGTCGGCCTGAAAACGCTTCAGGTCGCGGGCGAGGTCGGCGGGATGAGACTGAGTCCACGAGCCAAAGGCCACGCCGGTGGGCTTCTGCCCGGTGAAGGCGTAGTTCACGGCGCTCGCGCGAAGCAGAAGGGCGGTGCTCGTGCCCTCGTTCCGCTGGAGCATGTGGGCCATCCACACCGCGGTGTCGTCCTGTTCTTCGATCGAGGCGCGGTAGCCCTGATCACAAATGCAGAGGAGAGATGCCATGGTTTGCTCCTAGGCCCGGGTCGGGATGATGAGGGTGTTCGTGGACGAGGCCATCCATGCGGCGAGGGCCGGTGGACCGCCGCGACGGACACCGTCCACCGCGTCGTTGGCACCGCGCTCGTCTGCGCACATTCCGCAGTTCACCCAGTCGAGGCTGCCGCCGTTGGAGGCTGCCGTCTCGCCGATGATTCGGACCCACTCGCGGGGAAGAGGATGGTCCTCTTCGCCTACGTCGTGGCCGTGCACGGGGTTTGGATGGCCGGTCTGGCCGGCAAAGGGGACGTACACAGCCCCTTCGTAGGCGAGCACGTTCAGGTTGTAGCCACGTTCCGCTGCGATCTGGAGCAGACGCAGGGCCGTCGTGGACCGCGTCGCCTCGAAGGGCGGGTCCATGAGCATGAAGGTCAGAGTGGTAGACATGATGCTCCTAGTGCCAGACGACTTTGCGGCCAGCGGCCAGGTGATCGACGAGGGTCTCCAGAGAGGCCCCCTGGACCCCGCCAGACGCTTCGATTCCGCGCTCGGCCAGCGCGAAGGCATCCGCGAGCATGGTCACGCCAGCATCGGCGAGCTCGGCTTTGACGTCATCGCAGACGCCGGAGCGGGCGAGAAAGGTGCCGTTCTCGACGAGGAAGAGCACAACGTCGTGCCCCGCACTCGACAGGTCGCGGCTGAGTTCGTGGACCATTGCGTCGCCGTCGACCGGGTCACGCGATGCAATGAAGGTGTAGTTGGCCAAGAGTCCTCCCAGGTGGGTGCGGCGAGGGTAGTTGACGGGCCTGGAAAGGACGGTCGGGTGGTGTTTAGTTGACATGCGACGCCCGCGTGCCTCCGGCGGGGCGCACTTTGCTTCGGTGCCTGGGCCCTACTTCCACCGCCGTAGGCTGTCGCGCTTCATGTGCCAGTGCGGGAGCTTCAGACCGTCATCGGCCCATCGCCACCAGCCGTCGATGGGGCCGATCTCTACGTGAAAGTCCTGGGCGGGCATGAACCCCTCTCCGACCAGGAACAGGGTCTCGCCCTCGCGCTCGGCGACATCGAGCAGCACCACCGCGTGTCCGGGGAAGCCGCCCTGCACCAGCACGTCACCTGGCCGAGGCGTGGTGGCGGCGACAGTGTCGTGCGTTTCGAGGGATGCGGTGCCGGCCCACATGAACACGAGGCGCAGATAGTCCTCCCAGTCGCCTGTAGAGCCCTCACGCCACTTCAGGCCATTGCCCTCGGCGTAGGGCGTCTCGCCGGCTGCGAAGCGCGAGAAGGGCATCTCATCGCCGCTGGTGGCGTGAAACATCACCTCCTGGCCTTGTTCGCGTTGCCACTCGGCGCGAAGGCGGATGGCGGAGTCGGCGCATTGCTGAAGGTCGCCGCGGACGAGGGGAAGCTCGATGGCTCGCGCGTGGTGGTGCACGGTGCGGCCGTCGTGGGTGCGGATCGGCGCGTCGGCGGCGCGAATCCCGAGCTGGCGGAGCGAGTCGCCAAACGCATCGGAAGACACACGGCTCGCGCCGTCGGGAAGTGGAAAGGCCTCGCCGACCGTGGAGGCGGCGGGTGCGGGGTGGGTGGGGGTTGGGGAGGGGAGGTCGGAAGTGGGGGCGGCGCACGCGAGCGCGAGAAAGCAAAGCATCAGCTCTCCGGAGTGCTCTCTTGGACACGCTTCGGCGCGTTTCGTTCCCTCATTGCCCGAGCAGCTGCTTGACCAGCGTCTTCGGTGCCACGGCGCAGTAGGCCTCGAGCACGTACGCCTCGAGCAGCTCCATCGGCGGCTCTTTTCCGGCGGGAATGGCGAAGCTGACCCACCCCGACTTTCCGAGGCCGTAGCCGGTTGGGGTCGCGTACTCGGACTCGAGGGCATCGGCCGCGGACTCGGGCAGCTTCAGCGAGAACCGGAGGTCGTCGCTGCTCTCGTTGACCATCACCACAATCTTCTTTCGAACCTTGATCACCGTGTCGCCCCAGGGGTGATCGACCCAGGTGTCGGGGAAGGTGAGCGCAAAGTCGGCCACGGCTTGGGTCGTCGAGTTCTTCATGGGGTGAGCCTACATCGGGCTCGTCGCTGCGGAAGATGTGTGTAGAGCTTTGCCAACTGGCGCGCTCGGCTGCTCAGCAGCACGAAACGGCTTCCACCCGTGGGATACTGCGCGCCTCACGGAGCCCCTATGAAGTTCGAAAAGTTCACGACGAAGAGCCGCGAGGCGATCTCCGACTCTCAGAACCTCGCAGGTCGACTTGGAAACCCCGAGATCCGGCCTGGACACCTGCTTGTATGCCTGCTTGATCAAGACGGTGGTGTCGTGCCCAGTGTGCTGCGCAACCTCGGCGCCAATCCCGACTTGCTCCAGCAGAAGGGTGCTGAGCTGGTCGATGGCTACTCGAAGGTTTCGGGCGGGTCCAAGGCGGCGCTGTCGCGCGAGTTCCACTCCGTGCTCGACGGCGCCGAGACAGAAGCTGGCAAGCTCGGCGACTCGCACATCTCGACCGAGATTCTCTTGCTCGGCATGGCGTCGGGTTCGTCCAAGGCCGCACAGCTGCTGCGCGCCCACGGCTGTGACCCCGCGGCGCTCTTGGTCGCCATCGAGGCCACGCGCGGCGGACAGAAGGTCACCGGCGAAGATGCCGAGGCGTCGTATGAGTCGCTCGAGAAGTTCACCCGCGACATGACCCAAGAGGCCATCGACGGAAAGCTCGACCCGGTCATCGGCCGCGACGAGGAGATTCGTCGCACGCTGCAGGTGCTCTCCCGCCGCACCAAGAACAACCCCGTGCTCATCGGAGAGCCCGGTGTCGGTAAGACGGCCCTGGTCGAGGGCATCGCGCTTCGCATCGCGACAGGCGACGTTCCCGAGAGCCTCAAGGGCAAGAAAGTGCTCGCGCTCGATCTGCCTGCACTGCTCGCCGGCGCCAAGTACCGCGGCGACTTCGAAGAGCGCCTCAAGGCGCTGATCACCGAGATCGAGGCCTCGCAGGGCAAGGTCATTCTCTTCATCGACGAGCTGCATACCCTTGTCGGCGCCGGAAAGTCTGAGGGCTCCATGGATGCGGGCAACATGCTCAAGCCGGCCCTCGCCCGTGGTCAGCTTCGGGCCGTCGGAGCGACGACGCTCGATGAGTACCGCAAGCACCTCGAGAAGGACAAGGCCCTCGAGCGCCGCTTCCAGCCCGTTCTCGTGGAAGAGCCGACCGTCGAGGCGACCATCGCCATCCTCCGCGGCATCAAAGAGAAGTACGAGACCCACCACGGTCTGCAGATCACCGACACCGCTGTGGTCGCCGCATCGCAGCTCTCGGCTCGCTACATCAGCGATCGCAGCCTGCCTGACAAGGCCATCGACCTGATGGACGAGGCCGCGTCGCGCATCAAGATGGAGATCGAGTCCAAGCCGGTCGAGATCGACCGCATGGAGCGCAAGATCGCTGGTCTTCAGGTCGAGCTTCTCTCGATCTCGCGCGACCAAGACAAGGCCGCCCAAGAGGCCGCCGACGCGATTCGCGAGACCATCGCGAATACCCAAGAAGAGCTCACCGGAAAGATGGCGCGGTGGCAGTCCGAGAAGGACGCCATCGACCGCATCGCCGAGATTCGCGACAAGCTTGAAGAGCTGTCCTTCGAGGGTGAGAAGGCCCAGCGCAGCGGCGACTTCGAGTCGGCCTCACGCATCATCCACGGAGAGCTGCCGACGCTGCGCAAGGAGCTCGAAGCCCGCTCCGAGGCCCTCGCTGAGCTCCAGAAAGACGGCGCCATCCTCTCAGAGGTCGTCACCGAAGACGACATTGCCGCGGTCGTCGCCCGCTGGACCGGCATCCCAGTCAGCAAGCTGCGTCAGAGCGAGCAGCAGCGTCTGCTCAAGATGGAAGACAACCTGCACGACCGCGTTGTCGGTCAGCACGACGCCGTGGTCGCGGTGTCCGATGCGGTGCGTCGTGCGCGCGCTGGGCTGCAGGATCCGAACCGTCCGATTGGCTCGTTCTTGTTCCTCGGACCGACCGGTGTCGGTAAGACGGAGCTCGCGCGTGCCCTCGCCGAGTTCCTCTTCGATGACGACAACGCCATGGTTCGCATCGACATGTCCGAGTACATGGAGAAGCACTCCGTCGCGCGCTTGATCGGCGCTCCTCCCGGCTACATCGGGTACGACGAGGGCGGTCAGCTCACCGAGGCCGTGCGCCGGCGTCCGTACTCCGTTGTGCTGCTTGACGAAGTCGAGAAGGCCCACCCCGACGTCTTCAACGTGCTGCTTCAGGTGCTCGACGACGGTCGTCTCACCGACTCCAAGGGCCGGGTGGTCGACTTCAAGAATGTCGTGTTCATCATGACCTCGAACATCGGCTCGCACCGCATCATGGATGCGAAGACGCGCGAGCAGGCGGTCAACGCGGTGAACGAGGAGCTGGTCAAGGCCTTCCGTCCCGAGTTCCTCAACCGTATCGACGAGAAGATCGTCTTCGATGCGCTGACCCGTGAGGACATCACTCAGATCCTCGAGATTCAGCTGCGCCGCGTGCGCGGTCTACTCGCCCATCGCAATCTTGAGCTCACCCTCAGCGACGCGGCAAAGGTGCGCATCGCCGACCTCGGCTTCGATCCCGTCTACGGTGCCCGTCCGCTCAAGCGCTCGATCACGTCGAACCTCATGAACCCCATGTCCGGGGCCATCGTGGGCGGCGGCTACCAGGCAGGCGACACCATCGCGGTCGACCTCGAGGGCGACAGCCTGACCTTCACCCGCATCCCGGCTCCGACCGAGGATGATGAGGGTGGCGGCGGGGTTGCCGCGCTGATCGGCTGAACCGAGTTCGGCCGTCGGCTCAGTAGCCGGCAGGCCTTGGAATCGGTCGCGTCCGCGACTTGAGCAGAGCCACGACTTCCTCGTGGCTCTTCTTTGGTCCGCCGAGGTGCACGTAGTGCTTCGCGAGGCTGTCGTAGTCCCGCATCATCAGGAACTTCCAGATCATCTGGTTGCCCATGATTCCCGAGAACACGATGGCCTTGTTCTCGACGTAGGTCTCGATGTTGTCCTCGAAGGACGCCGGCATCTCGGTGAAGTGCATCGTCGGGTAGATGTGGTGCACGATGTGGTAGCCGTCGTTGAAGCAGCGACGGTTGTGCCGGGCGTGCAGCAGGTTCACGCTCTTGCGGTACTCGTTGTTCGGCTCTTCGGAGCAGACCAGCGCGTGCTGTCCCCAGTTGCCGGACATCATCGCGAAGCGCATCACGAACACCGGGACCAGGAACACGACGAAGGTCGCCTTGGGGTTGAGCCAGAACAGGCCCGCCACCGCCGCGATGTAGCCACCCTCGACGAGGATCAGCATGCGGAAGAGCTTCATGCGGCCCTTCTTGTAGTTGTACGCCAAGAGATCGAGCATGCCGATCAGCAGGAAGCGCAGCCAGTACTGCAAGAAGTGGAAGATGTTGTCGCGCTCGTAGGTCAACGTGGACGAGGTGTCGTCCCACATGTTGCTCTCGGCGTGATGCATGCCGACATGGTGGATGTA